>NZ_JBFAFR010000003.1:0-502540 GCF_040639675.1 Actinosynnema sp. NPDC023794
TCTACGTTCACGTCGGCCCCGGCCGGGCCCGAGCGTTGAATTCGGGGGTCCTGAACGTTCGACACGCGGGACGCGAGGGTTCGACACGCCGGTCCCGAAGGTTCGACACGCGGGACCTGAGCGTTCGACACGCGGGGTCAGCGGGTGCGGAGGCGGGGTTTGTGGTCCATGTGGGACAGGCCCTTCCAGGCCAGGTTGACCAGGTGGGCGGCCACTTCGTCCTTCTTCGGCTTGCGGACCTCGAGCCACCACTGGCCGGTCAACGCCACCATGCCCACGAGGGCCTGCGAGTAGAGCGCGGCCAGTTTGCGGTCGTAGCCCTGGCGGGAGAAGTGCAGGCCCAGGATCGATTCCACCTGGGACGCGATGTCGTTCAGCAACGACGAGAACGTGCCGGTGGACGACGCCACGGGCGAGTCGCGCACGAGGATCCGGAAGCCGTCCGTCGAGCCCTCGATGTAGTCCAGCAACGCGCACGCCGCCTGTTCCAGCAGCTCACGCGGGTGCCCGCCGGACAGCGCGTTGACGATGTGGTCCATCAGGTACTGCATCTCGCGGTCCACCACGACCGCGTAGATGCCTTCCTTGCCGCCGAAGTGCTCGTACACCACGGGCTTGGACACGCCCGCCCGGTGCGCGATCTCCTCGATGGAGGTGACCTCGAAGCCCTTCTCCGCGAACAGCGCCCGGGCCACGTCGAGCAGTTGCTCGCGCCGCTCCTTGCCCGTCATCCGCACGCGCGGCACCGGTGTCTCGTCGCCGCGCCGTCTCCCCGCCACCCAGACCACCCTAAACACCTGCCCCCCGCGTGGGTCGCGAGGGGCAGGCGGTCGCTTGCCGGACTACTTCTCGGCCACGTCTACTTCTTGGCGCTGATGCGGGCCAACCGCTGCTGGTTCGGCCACCGCACGTTGGTCGCCCAGCCGAACTTCTCGAACAGCCAGATCAGCCGCGCGGACGTGTCGATCTGACCGCGCTTGACGCCGTGCCGCGCGCACGTCGGGTCGGCGTGGTGCAGGTTGTGCCACGACTCGCCGAAGCTCAGGATCGCCAGCGCCCACACGTTCGCGGAACGGTCCCGCGCGGCGAACGGGCGGTCGCCCACCATGTGGCAGATCGAGTTGACCGACCACGTCACGTGGTGCAGGAACGCCACCCGGACCAGGCCGGCCCAGAAGAACGCCGACAGCGCGCCGGACCACGACATCGTGATCAGGCCGCCGAGCACGGCGGGCGCGAGCAGGCTGATCGCGGTCCACAGCGGGAACAGCTTGTCGATCCGGACCAGGTCCTTGTCGGCCAGCAGGTCGGGCGCGAAGCGCTCCGCGTTGGTCTTGTCGCGGTCGAACAGCCAGCCCATGTGGGCGTGCCAGAAGCCCTTGGCCAGCGCGACCGGGCCGCGGCCGAACAGCCACGGCGAGTGCGGGTCGCCCTCGCGGTCGGAGAACGCGTGGTGGCGGCGGTGGTCGGCGACCCAGACGATCACCGGGCCCTGCAACGCCATCATGCCCGCGATCGCCAGGCCGATCTTGAGCGCGCGGTTGGCCTTGAACGAGCCGTGCGTGAAGTACCGGTGGAACCCGATCGTCACGCCGAGGCCGGCCAGGTAGTAGAAGGCCACGAACAGCGCGACGTCCACCCAGCCCAGGCCCCAACCCCAAGCGAGCGGAACGGCCGCGACCAGAGCCAGGAACGGCACGATGACGAACACGTACACGCCGAACTGCTCGACGTGTCCCCGTCGCCCTTCGATCATCGGCTTGGGTCCGCGATCCTCAGGACCCTGCGGCGTGGACCTGCTCTCAAGGGTGCTGGTCATACATGTACCTCGTTGTGTGCTCGGGGCTACCTACGGAACCGTAACTTACGGAAGCGTAAGTTAGCCGTGCCTTGTCCCGCCAGAGCCGAGGCCGAAGTCACGGCGTGTTCTCAGGAAGTCGGGCGTGTCGATCACCGCGGGGGCATCATTCGGTGATGGGGTCACCGAACGTCCGCTCCCGCCGCCGCCTCCGCATCGCACTGGTCACGTTCGCGGTGGTGTTCCTGCTGGTCACCGGGGGCCTACTGGGGTTCGGCTGGTACTACAGCGGCCAACTCCTCGAACCGGAGAACGCCCGTCCCGGCTACCGCGACACGGTCACGTCGTCGGCTTCGGGGACCGTCGCGCTGGCGGAGTCCAGGGTCACAGTGCTTCCCGGCACGTGGGGTCTCGTCTGGCCGGGCGGCGGCGCGAAGGTCGGCCCGGTGACCCAGCGGTCCGAGGGCACCGTGGTGCGCGAGCTGCAGGGCGAGGCGCCGGCGGACGGCACGCAGGTGCGGCTGGAGACGTCGGTCTGGAGCACGGACCCCGCCACCGCGCTCGACCTGGAGTACACGGACGTGCGAATTCCCACCGAACTGGGTGACGCGCCCGCATGGCTGGTCCCCGCGACGTCGGACACGTGGGTCGTCGCGGTGCACGGTCGGGGCGGCACGAGGGCCGAGGCGCTGCGGGTGATGCCTGCTCTGCACCAGTTGGGACTACCCGTTCTCGCCGTGACCTACCGCAACGACGAGGGCGCGCCGCGCTCGCCGGACGGCCTCTACCACCTCGGCGACACGGAGTGGCGTGACGTGGAGGCGGCCGTCAGGTACGCCCGCGAGCACGGCGCGCGCGACGTCGTGCTGTACGGGTGGTCGATGGGCGGCGCGATCGTCGGCCAGTTCCTCGGCCGCTCGGCGGAGGCGGACGCCGTGGCCGCCGTCGTGCTCGACGCGCCCGTGGTGAGCTGGACGAAGACGCTGGAGCTTCAGTCGCGCAACCGGGGCGTGCCGGTGCAGCTGGCTCCGATCGCGGAGCTGGTCTCGGACTGGCGGATCGACCTGGAGTTCACCCGCTTCGACCTGCTCGACCACCCGCCCGCGCGCAGGCCGCCGACGCTGCTGTTCCACGGTGGCGCGGACGGCACCGTGCCGGTGCAGGCGTCGCGCGACCTGGCCGCGGCGGCGGACCGGCTCGACTGGCCCATGCGGTACGTCGAGGTGCCCGCGGCCGAGCACACGGCGGCGTGGAACGTCGACCCGGAGGCCTACGACCGCACCCTGACCGAGTTCCTCGACTCGGTCGGCGGCATCCGGTAGCGCGGCGGCGCACCTGCTTGTGCCCGATCGACTACGCAAGGTAGTTAAGCGGGTGATTGTTTCGCCCGAAATCATGGCGAACAGGGGGCACGAGACCCCGTCACGCAGCCCTCAAGCTGCGACCCGCAGCGGTGCAGAGTTCACCCACCCGTGATGTAGGCCACGTTCTTCAGCACTCTGACCTGTATAAACACACAGTGTCATGATCGGGTCACGGTGGGCTTGCCGCCACTTGAGTGGTGGTGCTGACCTTCGAGCGGGACTCGTGACAACATGTGTTCGCGCGGTCGGGGCGAGCCTCGACCGTTCCGCCATGGTGTAAAGGCAGCACCTCGGATTTTGGTTCCGATGGTCCAGGTTCGAATCCTGGTGGCGGAGCGAGGGGCCGGGCCACGAAGGCCCCGGCCGCCCTGCGTCTGCATGGGGGTGTGAGTCGCTGCACGAGGAAGCGGTCGACGAGCAGGACAACGTGGCGCCGACGCTCCACGAGATGTCCGACGCGTGGCTGGTCGGCCGCGCGAGTGAGCTCGTGGCCGTGGCCCAGAGCAGCCACCTGTCCGACCAGCTCGACGCGGCGCACGAGGTCGACGAGATCCTGGCCGAGGCGCAGGGCCGCGGCGAGCCGCGGATCGTCGGCCAGCTGCTGCGCGCGGCCGCGGTGGTCAGGATCGTCACCCCCGGCCTGGTCGACCTGTCCGACTCCGTCCTGGACGAGATGGTGGCGCACTGCCGCCGGCACGGCCTGCTGGTGCTGGAGGCGGAGGCGCACGCCCTGCGCGGGCGGCGCTACCTGCTCGGCGGCTTCGAGGACAAGGCGTTGACCGAGGTCGCGGGCGGCCTGGCGATGCTGGAGGAGGACCTCGCGCCCGACCCGATGATCGACAAGCGCACCTGGGACCGGCTGCTCGCCTCCGCGTTGCAGTCGACCGGGCTCGTGCTCACCCAGCTCGGCGTCTACGAGATGGCCGACGAGGTGCTGGCGCGGGCGCACAACGCGATCCGGGACAGCGCCAACCCGCACCAGATCTACGTCCACCTGGTCAACCGGGCCCGGCTGCTGATCGGCTGGGGCCTGCGGCTGGAGCGGGTGGACAACTTCGAGGAGGCCGCCGAGCGGTTCGCCACCGCGTCGGCCATCGCCACCGCCGTCGAGGGGCCGTTCCGCGAGTCGCTGCACCCCGGCCGGCGCGACCGCACCGCCGCCGAGCAGGTGCCGGTGATCGGCGCGGCGCACGCGCTGGCCAAGCCGGGCGCGGAGCACATCGCGCGGCTGTGGGCCTTGCGCGAGCTGTCCATGTACGCCCGCGAGCTGATCATCGTGTCGATCGCGCTGGCCCGCTGCCTGGAGATGGAGGAGCTGCCGCAGCAGGCGTTGCAGGTGCTGCACGACGCGCAGGACCGGCTGGAGCACGACACCTCCGAGCCGACCCTGATGCTGTGCCTGACCCGGGAGTACGCCCGGATGTCCGGCCCGCACGGCGAGCGCACCATCTCGGCGTTGCAGACCTACGCCAACGCGCTGGAGGTGGAGCTGTGGCTGATGCAGGAGGCGCGCACCGCCACCTTGCTCACCCGGCGCGACCACGAACGGCTGACCCGCGCGCACGGCGCCATCGCGCAGCAGGCGTTGCAGGACCCGCTGACCGGGCTGCCCAACCGCCGCGCGCTCGACGACCGGCTGGCCGCGCTGATCAACGCGCAGACCCACCCGATGGCCATCGCGCTGGTCGACCTCGACGGGTTCAAGGTCGTCAACGACAAGCACTCGCACGCCGAGGGTGACGACGTCCTCCGCGTGATTGCGAGCACACTGCGCCAGGCGTTGCGGGGCGACGACCTGGTGGCCCGCTACGGCGGCGACGAGTTCGTCGTGCTGCTGCCCGGTGCGCCGCTGCACGCCGCCCAAGCAGCCCTCGCCCGGGCCGTGGATGCGGTCGCCGCCTTGCCTTCCGACCTGTCCAGAGGGGTCACGCTGTCCGTGGGCGTGATCTCCGTGCGCCCGCGCGAGGCCGCGCACGCGGCGCTCGCCCGAGCCGACTCGGCGATGTACGCGGCGAAGCGGCGAGGTGGCTGCCAGGTTGCGGCCGTGGAAGTAGAGCCCTCCTCGGAGGCTTAGTATCGGCACCTGGCGGGAAGCCAGGCCCCTCCCGCTGAAGGCACGCACTCAGCTAGGGAGAGCGCTGATGCTCGAGGGTGTCCCCACCCCAGTCAGCACGATCGTCCTCGCAGCGGGTGAAGGCACCCGCATGCGCTCAGCCACCCCGAAGGTCTTGCACCGCGTCGCGGGTCGTTCCCTGGTGGAGCACGCCGTGCGCGCCGCCGCCGGGACGGACCCGGACCACCTCGCCGTCGTGGTCGGCCACGGCCGCGCCGCGGTCGCCGACCACCTCGACAGCCTGTCCACCGCGCTGGACCGCAAGGTCACCGTGGCCGTGCAGGAGCAGCAGAAGGGCACCGGGCACGCGGTCGGCTGCGGGCTCGCCGAGCTGCCGTCCGACCTCGGCGGCACGGTCGTGGTGACCTACGGCGACGTGCCGCTGCTGGACTCCGACACGTTGCGCGGGCTGCTCGCCGAGCACGGCGCGCGCGGCAACGCCGTCACCGTGCTGACCGCCGTGGCGGCCGACCCCACCGGGTACGGGCGGATCGTGCGGTCCGCGGACGGCGCGGTCGAGGGCATCGTGGAGCAGAAGGACGCCACGCCCGAGCAGCGGGAGATCACCGAGATCAACTCCGGGGTGTACGCGTTCGACGCGGCCGTGCTGCGCGACGGGCTGTCCCGGCTGTCCACCGACAACGCGCAGGGCGAGCTGTACCTGACCGACGTGCTGACCATCGCGCGCGGCGACGGTCGGCGCGTGGGCGCGCTGGTCACGTCGGACGCCTGGCTGGTCGAGGGCGTGAACGACCGCGTGCAGCTGGCCAGGCTGGGCGCCGAGCTGAACCGCAGGCTGGTGGAGGCCGCGATGCGCTCGGGCGTGACCGTCATCGACCCGGCCACCACGTGGCTGGACGCCGACGTGCGGCTGGAGCGGGACGTGCTGATCGAGCCGAACGTGCAGCTGCGGGCCGGCACGACCGTCGGCGAGGGCGCGGTCGTCGGCCCGGACACCACGCTGTCGGCGTGCGTGATCGGCGACGGCGCGACCGTGGTGCGCACGCACGGCTCCGGGGCGGAGATCGGCGCGGGCGCGTCGGTCGGCCCGTTCGCCTACCTGCGGCCGGGCACCCGGCTCGGCGAGCGCGGCAAGATCGGCACGTTCGTGGAGACGAAGAACTCCGACATCGGCGCCGGCAGCAAGGTGCCGCACCTGAGCTACATCGGCGACACGACCATCGGCGAGCACTCCAACATCGGCGCGGCCAGCGTCACGGTGAACTACGACGGCGTGCACAAGCACCGGACCACGATCGGGTCCTACTGCCGCACCGGTTCGGACAACATGTTCGTCGCGCCGGTCACCGTCGGCGACGGCGCGTACACCGGCGCGGGGACCGTGGTGCGGCGCGACGTGCCGCCCGGCGCCCTGGCCGTGTCCGGCGGCCCCCAGCGCAACCTGGACGGATGGGTGGTGTCCCGCCGTGCGGGCACGCCTTCGGCCGAAGCGGCGGAGCGCGCTCTGACGCCCGAGAATGCAGGCACAACCGATGAAGGGCGCTGACGTGAACCCCACGATGGCCGGGACACCCAAGAAGAACCTGATGCTCTTCGGCGGGCGGGCCTACCCCGAGCTGACCGAGCAGGTGGCCAAGCACCTGAACGTGTCGGTGACCCCGCAGTCGGCGTACGACTTCGCCAACGGCGAGATCTTCGTGAGGTTCGAGGAGAGCGTGCGCGGCTGCGACGCGTTCGTGATCCAGTCGCACTGCGCGCCCATCAACCAGTGGCTGATGGAGCAGCTGATCATGGTGGACGCGCTGAAGCGCGCGTCCGCGAAGCGCATCACCGTGATCATGCCGTTCTACCCGTACGCGCGGCAGGACAAGAAGCACCGCGGCCGTGAGCCGATCTCGGCCCGCCTGGTCGCGGACCTGTTCAAGACCGCGGGCGCGGACCGCTTGGTGGCCGTGGACCTGCACACCGCGCAGATCCAGGGCTTCTTCGACGGCCCGGTGGACCACCTCTGGGCCATGCCGTTGCTGGCCGAGCACATCAAGGCCAAGTACGCGGGCCGCGAGATCACCGTCGTCTCCCCCGACGCCGGCCGCACCAAGCTGGCCGAGAAGTGGGCGGACACCCTCGGCGGCACGCCGATCGCGTTCATCCACAAGACCCGCGACCCGCTGCGGCCGAACGAGGTCGTGGCCAACCGGGTGGTCGGCCAGGTCGAGGGCAGGCTGTGCGTCGTCATCGACGACATGATCGACACCGGCGGCACGATCACCAAGGCGGTGGACCAACTGCTGGCCGAGGGCGCGTCGGACGTCGTCATCGCCGCCACCCACCCGGTCCTGTCCGGCCCGGCCATCGAGCGGCTGCGCGACTGCGGCGCCCGTGAGGTCGTGTTCACCGACACCCTCCCGATCCCGGCGGAGAAGCGATTCGACGCCATGACCGTCCTGCCGATCGCGCCGCTGCTGGCGCGCGTGATCCAGGAGGTCTTCGAGGACGGCTCGGTGACCTCCCTGTTCGACGGCAACGCCTGACACCTCGCGCGCTCTACGGGATGATCCCCGGATGGCGCTCGAACACGAACGGCCCGACGCACCTGATGCGTCGGGCCGTTCGTCGTCCAACTCGGTGTCGGGCACGGTGCACGGCCCGGTCGCCCAGATCGGCGTCGTGCACGGCGACGTGAACCTCGTGACCGGCGCACCGGTGCGGACGCGGTACCGGGAGCAGGTGCGGCGGATCGCGCCGCCGGAGTTGATCGGCCGCGAGGCGGAGCTGGCTGACCTGTCCTCGTTCTGCACCTCCCCGTCGACGGCGGGCGGCTACCGGTGGTGGCGGGCACCGGCGTGGTCGGGCAAGTCGGCACTGATGTCGACGTTCGTGCTGAACCCGCCCCAAGGCGTCCGCGTGGTGTCGTTCTTCATCACGGCCCGCCTGGCCGCGCAGAACGACCGGACCGCGTTCATCGAGAACGTCCTGGAGCAACTGGTCACGATCCTGGGCCAGGACCTGCCGCCGATGGTGACCGAGGCGACCCGCGAAGGCCACTTG
Organism: Actinosynnema sp. NPDC023794; assembly: GCF_040639675.1. Taxonomy (NCBI): domain Bacteria; kingdom Bacillati; phylum Actinomycetota; class Actinomycetes; order Pseudonocardiales; family Pseudonocardiaceae; genus Actinosynnema; species Actinosynnema sp. NPDC023794. The sequence continues at coordinate 8,285 of NZ_JBFAFR010000003.1, forward strand.
CTGGGCCTGCTGGCCGAGGCCGCGGGTGCGTGCCGGGACCGCGGCGAGCACTTCGTGCTGCTGGTGGACGGGTTGGACGAAGACCGTGGCGTGACGACGGGCCTGGACGCCCACAGCATCGCCGCGCTGCTCCCCCTCGACCCGCCGGCGGGCCTGCGGGTGATCGTCGCAGGCCGCCCGGACCCGCCGATCCCCGCCGACGTCCCGGACCACCACCCGCTGCGGGACCCGGCCATCGCCCGGCCGCTGACCACCTCCCCGGCCGCGCAGGCGGAACGCGCCGACATGGAACGCGAGCTGAAGCGCCTCCTGCACGGCTCGTCGACCGAACAGGACCTGCTCGGCCTGCTCACCGCGGCGGGTGGCGGCCTCACCGCGGCCGACCTGGCGGAGCTGACGGGCTTGTCCGTTTGGGACGTCGACGACCACCTGCGCACCGTGACAGGCCGCAGCTTCCGCAGGCGCAACGCCCACTACGAGCCGGGCCGGTCGCCGGACGTCTACCTGCTCGGCCACGAGGAGTTGCACCACACCGCGACCGCCATGCTGGGCCCACGGCTGGCCGAGTACCGCGACCGCCTGCACCGCTGGGCCGACCGGCACCGCGCCCGAGGCTGGCCCGCCGCGAGCCCCGAGTACCTGCTGCGCGGCTACTACTCGATGCTCACCGCGACCGGTGACCTGCCGCGCATGGTCGTGTGCGCCACCGACGCGGCCCGCCACGACCTGCTCCTGGACGTGTCCGGCGGTGATGCGGCGGCCATGGCCGAGATCACGGCCACGCAGGAGGCAGTGCTCGCCGCGGCGGAACCCGACCTGGTCCCGATGAGCCGACTCGCCGTCCACCACGACCGCCTGACCAGCCGCAACGACGCGCTGCCGCTTCACCTGCCCGCCTTGACGGCCCGGATCGGCCTGGTCGACCGGGCCGAGGCGTTGGCCAACTCGATCCCCGGCATCCACCAGCGCGATCACGCGCTGCTCGGCGTCGTGCAGTCGGTGATCGGGGGCGGCGACCTCGACCGCGCGATCGAGCTCACCTCCACCATCCGGGACGCCTGGCACTACGGACGAGCGTTGGAGGCGGTCGTCGCGGCGCTCGTGGACCGCGGCGACCTCGACGCCGCGCGTGAGCTGTGCGGCCGTGCCGAGACCTCGTTCCGGTCGGTCAGGGACCCGTGGCAGCGGGACCAGGTCATGGCGTCACTCGTCAGGTGCGCGGTCCGCACCGGTGAGGCCGACCGGGCCGAAGCGCTGGTCGAGGCGATCGAAAGCGTTCCGGTGCGCGATCAGGTGTGGCCGGCGGTCGTGGCCTGCCTCGCGGACCGGGACCTCGACCGGGCGGTGGCCGTGGCGCGGTCCATCGGGGACGTCGGCCGTCGGGGTGACGCCCTCCGCATCGCGGTCGAGGCGGCGGCCGCGTCCGGCGACCTCGACCGCGCGGCGGGTCTCGCGGTACCGATCGCCGATCCGACCGCTCAGGGCCGGGCGCTGAACGACGTGGTCTGGGCCGTTCTGCGACGCGACGACTTCGACCGGGCCGAAGCCCTGAGCCGGCTGATCACCGACGGTGCGGTGCGCGGCGAGATGCTGGTCCGCATCGCCCGCGCACTGGTTCGCACCGACCCTGGCCGCGCGCTGGCGCTCCTCGGTGACGCCGTGGACGCGGCGGCCACCACGACTCCCAAGCCCGAGGCCCTCGGCTCCGGCCCTTGGGTCGCCGTGCTCGACCGGGACCGGGTGCTCGCCGCCGTGGTCGACACCGCGATCGCCGCGGGCGGCTTGGATCTCGCAGGAGCCGTGGTCGACCGGATGGTCGATGTCAGGCACTTGAGCAGGGCGTTGGGCGCGGTGGTCGGCGCCCTCGTCGCGGCGGGCGACGTGGCGCAGGCCCGGAGGGTGCTCGACCGGGTCGAGGTGGTGCTCGACTTCAGCGGCCCGTACCCGGTTCGCGAGGGCCAAGCGCTGGTGCACGCGGTGCGCGCGGCGGTCGTGGCGGGGGATCACGCCAGGGCCGACCGGATGTTCTCCCGGGCGCGCGAGACCGCACGCGCCGTGCCGGACGGGTACCACGAGGGTGTGGCACTGCGTGCGATGACCGATGCGGCGATCGCTCTCGGTGACCTGGAGCGCGCCCGAGCCGTGACGGGCTCGATCACGGACCCCGTCCTCCGCGGCCAGGCCGTCGCGCGCGTAGTACGGGCGCTTGTAGCTGCCGGCGACCTCGATCCGGCGCTGTCGCTCGCCCGATCGATCCGGCATCCCGGGTTGCGGAGCATCGCACTGGGCGATATCGCCGTGCGGGCAGCGACGGCCGGTGACCTGCCCCGGGCGAAGGCGGCGGTGCGGGAGGCGGTGACGTTCGCGCGTGCCGAAGGGTCCCGGTTGCGGGAGGTCCACGGCCTGGTGATCGAGTCGATCGCCCTGGACGGCGACCTCGACCGGGCCGAAGCCATGGCCGGCGCCATCACGCAGCCTGCCGCGCTCAGCGAGGCCTTGACCAGCGTCGCGATGGCCGCCTGGCGACACGGAGACCACGAGCGCGCCCGCGGACTGGTGCTTCGGGCGGGGTTCACCCTCGATCCGGCCGACCCGATCGAGGAACTCATGGCGACGCTGTGGAGCGACAACGTCGTGTGGAGGAGGTCGTCCCTGCGCCGCCACGTCGAGGCCGCGGGCGATGCCACCGGAAACCGCCCGTCTTCCCCTGCAGCACCGTTGACGACGCCGAAGCGGGTACGCGACCGGGTCGTCGCCTCGATCCGCACCGCGGTGGCCGAGGGCGACCTCGACAGGGCGGAGCTGATCGCCCTCTCGCCACCTGAGGGCACCGAACCCGACGAGCTTCTGACGTGGCTGCTCGACGAGTTGGTGACGCGAAAGTCATTTGATCAGGCGATACCGCTCGGGTCCCGGATCACGCACCCGTTGTGGCGCCAGCACGCCATCACCCAGTTGGTGACGGCAATGCGCGTCACCGGCGAGGTCGCACACGCGGGCGAGGTGATCGCCGCCGAGCTGGAAAGGCACGACGAACGGTGGGTGCGGGCGCTCGTGGTGGACCTGGCGCTCGCCGAGGGCGATCTGGACCGGGCCGAGGCGTTGGCCGTCGACTTGGGGAAGTCGGCCCTGAGCAAAGTGGTTAGGGCCTTGGCCGCCGCCGGTCACCTGGACCGGGTGGACAGACTCGCTCTGGCCCCGCTTACCGAGGGGCGGATCGTCCTTGACGCGGTGCGCGCACTGATCATCGCTGGTGAGACTGAGCGCGCACGCCGTTTGACGACCCGCGCCGAGGCCGCCGCGCTCGCGATGCACCCGAACACCCGGCGGGACTTGGCGCTGTCGGGTCTGGTCGACGTGGCCTTGATCGCACGGCAGTTCGACCGCGCAACGACGCTGGTCCGGTCGATCAGGTCCACGCCACTGCGGGCGTCGGCCGTGGTGCGGATCGTGTCCGACCTGCTGGGCCACGGTGAACGGGAACACGCGGGCCGCATGGTCGACCTGATCCCGGTGGACGGGCTGACGACCGAGATCGCGCATGTCGCGGTCGACCTGCCCGATGGGCCGAGGCAGCGGCTGATCGCGCGGATGCTCGCCGCGAAGGCGTGGCCGATCGCGATCGACACCCTGCGCCGGACCACCCCGGAGGGGTTGGACGCGATCACCGATGAGCTGGCGTCCATCGCCCGCGTCGAGGCTCGGTTCAGCGGCGGTCGCGGGGAACGAACCCCCGATTAGGCCCCGCCCAGCGGATCGGCCTACACTGGCCAGGTTGCCTCGGCGAGGGCGAGCATCACGCTCGGCGTGATCGACGCGGCGGTTGTGATGCCGCGCGTGTTCACCCTCCGCGCCGCCCGCCGCCGCAGGCCAACCCCCGCTTCGCCCCGCCCGACGTACCCGCCGACGTTTACCAGGCCAGACCGTTAGGAGAGCCCCACCGTGTCCGAGGTCCGTCTCGCCGCAGAGCAGCGCACCGAGTTCGGCAAGGGCGCCGCCCGCCGCACCCGCCGCGCCGGCAAGATCCCCGCGGTGCTCTACGGCCACGGTTCCGACCCGAAGCACCTGGCCCTGCCGGCGCTCGAGTTCGCCCGTGTTGTCCGCGAGCACGGTCAGAACGCAGTTCTCACGCTGGACATCGAGTCCTCCACCGAGCTGGCGCTGACCAAGACCGTCACCACGCACCCCATCAAGAACTACATCGAGCACGTCGACCTGCTGCTCGTGCAGCGGGGCGAGAAGGTCACCGTCGAGGTGCCGATCGTCCTCACGGGCGACGCCGCCGCGGCGACCCTGCTCACGCAGGACCTCACCACCGTCCAGGTGGAGGCCGACGCGCTGAACATCCCCGAGCAGGTCGAGTACTCGATCGCCGGTCTGACCGCGGGCACCCAGGTGCACGCCTCCGACCTGGTCCTGCCGGCCGGCACCACGCTGGTGACCGACGGCGAGGCGATGGTCCTCGCGGTGAACGCCGCGCCGACCGCCGCCGAGCTGGACGGCGACACCGGTGAGGCCGCCGAGCCCGAGGCCACCGAAGAAGGCTGAGCCCATCACGTCGGGCAACTCGAACGGCACGCCTCCCCCGCCGCACGGCTGGGGTGGCGTGCCGTTCCCGTTCCTGAGCCCGGCGCAGGTGCGCGCCACCCGGTTCCCCCGCAAGAGGGGCAAGGGCTACGACCCGGCGCAGGTGGACGCGTTCGTGCTGCGCATCGCCGACGCGCTGGCCGGACGCACGTCGCTGCACCCCGACCAGGTGCGCACGATCGCGTTCACCGAGATCGCCGGCGGGTACGACCAGCGGACCGTGGACGACTTCCTGGCCGCCTTGGAGCACCAGCTGCGGTCCGGTCACGTGCCGCCGACCACGTTGCAGACCGGTGAGGCGGTGCTGGCGGTGAAGCTGCCGCGCTCGCCGAACGGCTACGATCGCGGCGAAGTCGACGCGTTCCTCGGCCGGGCCGCCGCGGCGCTGGACGGGCGGGGGCGGATGACCTCCGGCGAGGTGCGCCACACCAGGTTCACCACCACGTCCGGGCTGCGCCGGGGCTACCAGGTGCGCGCGGTGGACGCCCTGTTGGACGAGCTTGAGCAGGAGTTGCGGTTCCGTGGTCGATGACGTCGCCCTGGTCGTCGGGCTGGGCAACTCCGGCCCCAAGTACGAGGGCAACCGGCACAACGTCGGCTTCCTCGTGCTGGACGAGTTGGCCGCACGCGTGGGCGGGAAGTTCAAGGCCCACAAGGGCGGCGCCGAGGTCCTCGAAGGCCGGTTGGTCGGCCGCCGGGTCGTGCTGGCGAAGCCGCGCGGCTACATGAACACCTCCGGCGGTCCGGTGGCGGGCACGGCGAACTTCTACAAGGCGCCACCGTCGTCGATCATCGTCGTGCACGACGAGCTGGACCTGCCGTTCGGCGCGGTGCGGCTCAAGCTCGGCGGCGGCGAGAACGGGCACAACGGGCTGCGGTCGATCACGAAGTCGTTGGGCACCAAGGACTACCACCGGGTGCGGTTCGGGGTGGACCGGCCGCCGGGCCGGATGGACCCCGCCGACTACGTGCTGCGCGACTTCTCGCTGGTGGAGCGCAAGCAGCTGGCGCTGGAGCTGGACCGGGCGGCGGACGCCGTGGAGGCGTTGCTGGAGCTGGGGCTGGAAGCCGCCCAGAACAAGTTCCACTGAGCCCGAGGCCCGGGTCCGCCGGGTCCTCAGGCGCGGCCGAAGCGGGCGAGCAGGTGCCAGACCTTCTTCAGGCCCTGCTGGTCGTAACGGTCGCGGGCGTCGCCGATGACCTTCGGCGTGAGCACGCCGTCCACCGCGATCTCCACGCCCAGGTCGACGTGCTCGGGGCCCCGGAAGTCCGGGTGACGGCGCAGTTCGTCCACGTGCAGCCGGAACCCGGTGTGCCACTCGACGGCGCACGGCAGGCGGTGGGCCGCCTCCTCCACGGCCGTGCCCCGGTAGCTCGGGTCGAGCACGAGCGCCTCCACGTCGGCCTCCAGCGACACGGGACCGTGCACGTGGGCCTCGACGTAGTCGTCCAGCGGGTCGCGCTCGTCCGCCCGCGCGATCTCGATCAACGCCATCCGGTCGGCCGTCCCGAACGCCTCCGGCTCCAGCACGCTGTCCGGGTAGCAGAACGTGGTCCGGTCCACCACGTCCTCGGTCAGCCGCAGGTGTGACGACCCGAATCGCGGCGACGCGCCGTACGGGCTGAGGCGGAAGTTCAGCCCGCCGTACACCGGCCTCTCGTGCGGCGACGCGTCGTCGTACGCGCCGCCGAACATCCGGCTCTCCCACCGCCACCGGTCGCCGCCGGCGAACGCGGTCAGGCCGCCGTTGCCGGTGCCGGTGACGAACTGAGAGACGTAACGCCCCGTGTCCGCGAGGGCGGCGACCACTCGTTCGGGGTGGAAGTTGAGGGTGACGCGGAGGGCGCGGTCGAGCGGTGTGCCGGTCGACCGCGCCCTCACGTGCCTCAGAGCGCGCTCCGCCGGCGACATCACACGGTGGGCACCAGGCCCACGGCGGCGGAACGGCGGAGCTTGCCGGACGGCGTCTTGGGCAGGCTGCCCGGCTTGAGCACGACCACGGAGAACGGCCGCAGCCCGACCGCGTCCACGACCCGCGCGCTGATCTCCTTGCTCAACGCCCGCACCGCGTCGTCCTCACCGGCCAGCTTCGACTCGACCACCACGGCGAACCGCTCGCGGCGCGTGCCCGCGTCCAGCCGCACGGCCACCGCGTTGCCCGCGCGCACGCCCTCGACGGCGGTCGCAGCGCGCTCGATGTCCGTCGGGTAGATGTTGCGCCCACCCATGATGATCACGTCCTTGCGCCGCCCGCAGACGACGACCTGGCCGTCCACCACGTACCCCTCGTCGCCGGTGTCCAGCCAGCCCTCGGCGTCCTGGGTGTCCTTCGGGCCGTCCACGGTGAGGTAGCCGGGCGTCACGGCCTCGCCGCGCACCCGCAGCTGACCGACCTCGCGCTCGCCGAGCACCTTGCCCTCGTCGTCCGCCACCTGCACCTCCAGGCCCGGCAACGGCGGCCCGAGCAGCGGGAACGCCCGCGCGTTGGGGCTGTCCGGCGGCACGGGCACGGCGCGGTGGCCCGCCTCCAGCTCCTCCGGGTCGACCACGTCGACCGAGAGGCCGGTGAACACCGGCGCGAACGCCACGCCCAGCGTCGTCTCCGCCATGCCGTACGCGCACAGCACGCACTCCGGGCGCAGCCCGAACCGCGCGCCCGCGTCGGTGAACATCTTCACCGCGGCCGGGTCGATGGGCTCGGCGCCGTTGAGCGCGATGCGCAGCTTGGACAGGTCGAACGCGCCGTCGTCCACGCCCTGCATGCGGCGGGCGGCGATGGCGTAGGCGAAGTTCGGGGCGGCCGTGATGGTGCCCTCGTAGCGGCTGATCAGGTCCGGCCACAGGGTGGGCCGGCCGAGGAAGTCGACCGGCGTGACCTTGACCAGGTCGATGCCGAACAGCATGGGCACGGTCAGGAAGCCGACCATCCCCATGTCGTGGAACAGCGGCAGCCAGGAGACCATCCGGTCGGTCTCCGGGTCGAGCTCGGCGGCGATCTCCATGGCCTTGGCGTTGGACCACAGGTTGCCGTGCGTGATGCGGACGGCCTTCGGGTCGGCCGTGGAACCGCTGGTGAGCTGCAGCAGCGCGGGCAGGTCCTCGTCGACGTCGACGGGCGCCGCCAGCGGCTCGCCGTCCAGCTCGGCCAGCCTGCGGTAGGAGACGCCGTGCTCGTCCAGCACGCCCGACAGCGCGTCGAACGGCGCGCCGAGCAGCACCAGCTTCGCGCCGATCATGGTGAGCACGCGCAACGTGTCACCGGCCCACTCGGCGAGGTCGGTGCGCGCCGTCGGCTGGTGCAGCATGGTCGTGCTGCCGCCGGCCAGCCACACCGCCTGCACGGCGGGCGCGATCTCGGCCGGGTCGCCCGCCAGGACGGCGATCGACTCGCCGCGCGCGACCCCGTCCGCCACGAGGGCGCCCGCCATGCGGGTGGCCTGCTGGTGCACCTCCGCCCACGACCTGCGGACCGGAGCGTTCGGCTCCCCCGTGGTCATGCCCCGCGACTGTCCTCCGGCGCCCGTAGCGGTTGCCACCATCGTGTCCACGAACCGGCTCATGTCCGTCAGGGTAGAGCGATCTTCCGGCGCATTGAGCCGATAGGGCGAAACATCGGGCACGTCGTCCGGCGATACTCCCCGGTACACCACACGAAGGAGGTAATTGGGTGGCCGGGTTCGACGCTCGTCAGCACATGCCGGCACATCCGGCGCCGCTGTTGGGCGCGCAGGATCTGCGGCAGGTCGCCTTCCACCGCCCCCCGCCCGGCCAGCCCGGGTACGACGAGGGTCAGGTGGACGCCTTCCTGGACCGCATCGAGGCAACGCTGCTCGGCCGGGACGACGTGACCGAGCAGGACGTGCGCGAGGTGCGGTTCAGACCCTCGCGGCCCGGCTACTACGCGGCCGAGGTCGACGCGTTCATGGACCTGGTGGCCGAGACGCTCGGCTCGACGCCGCAGCGGCGCCAGGCCACCGCCCCCGCGCAGGGCGCGCACGCCACGTCGACGGGGATGCGCCCGGCGGCCCGGCTGACGCCGCAGGACGTGCGCGGTGTGCGGTTCCACAAGCCCAGACCGGGGAACCGGGGTTACCACGAGGGCGAGATCGACGCGTTCCTCGACCGGATCGAGAACACCCTGGCGGGCCGTGACCACCTGACCGCCCGCGAAGTGCAGGACTTCGAGTTCAGCTCCGCCCCGCCGGGGCAGGTGGGGTACGACGAGGACGACGTGGACACCTTCCTCGACCTCGTCGTGGTGACCTTGGAGCGGATGCCCGCACCACCTCTCCCTTCTCCCCTCACCTCCCCTTCTCCTCTCGCGTCCTCCCCTTCTTCCCGCTCCGCCGCCCTGGCGCCCCTCGCTCCCCCCTCCCCTCTCTCGCCTCCCGCGCCTCCCGTCGCGCCTCCGTTGCGGCCTCGTCCTGGCCCCGGCACGCGCCCGTTGACCGCCCGTGACGTCCGCACCGCCGCCTTCGGCAAGCCGCCGCGCGGCCGGCGTGGTTACCAGGAGTCGCAGGTCGACAAGTTCCTCGACCGGATCGAGAACACCCTGCTCGGGCAGGACGACCTGACCGCGCGCGAAGTCCGCGAGGTCCGCTTCAGCCGGCCCATGTTCGGCCGGCGCGGGTACGACGAGACCGAGGTGGACGCGTTCCTGGCGCGGGTGGAGAAGCAGCTGGGCGACGGACCGCCGCGGCCGAGCGCGATCCCGCCGATCACGTCGTGGAAGCAGCTGCGGTCGATCAAGATCCCGGTGGCGGGGCCGGCGCAGCGCGGGTACCGGACGTCCCAGGTGGACCGGGTGCTGGAGGAGGTCGGCATCGCGCTCGACGGCATGCTCGGCGCGTCGTCGGCGGAGGTGGCGGCGACGAAGTTCGCCACGGCGTTGATCGCGGGGCAGGGCTACGACTGCGCGTTCGTGGACGAGCTGATGCCGTTGCTGGCGGCCGAACTGCGCCGCCGCGGCCGCTGACCCCCGCGCGTGTCGAACCTCCAGGTCCCGCGTGTCGAACGCTCAGGACCCCCGAGTTCGTCATTCACGTTCGTCCTGAGCGTTGAATTCGGAGGCCCTGGAGGTTCGACACGCGGGTCCTGAGCGTTCGACACGCGGGTGGGTCAGGATTCGGCGGATTCGGCGGCGGCCAGCCACTGGGCCTCGACGTCCTCGGCCTCGGCCAGGACGGCCTTCAGCTCGGCGTCCAGGGCCAGCAGGCGTTCCGGGTCGGTGGCGGCTTCGGCCAGCGCGGCGTGCAGCTGGGCTTCCTTCTTCTGCAACGTCTCCAACCGGCGTTCCAGGCGGGACAGCTCCTTGCGCGCCGCGCGCTGGTCCGCCGCCGACGACGGCGCGGACGCGGGCTTCGCGCTCGGCACGGCGGCGGCTTCCTTCTGCTTGTCCCGCCGCCGCAGGTACTCCTCGATCCCGCCCGGCAAGTCGGTCAGCCCGCCGTCGCCGAACAGCGCCACCACCTTGTCGCACACCCGTTCCACCAGGTAGCGGTCGTGCGAGATCACCACGAGCGTGCCCGGCCACGAGTCGAGCAGGTCCTCGAGCTGCTGCAACGTGTCGATGTCCAGGTCGTTGGTCGGCTCGTCCAGCAGCAGCACGTTCGGCTCGGCCATCAGCAGCCGGCACAGCTGCAACCGCCGCCGCTCACCGCCGGACAGGTCGCCCACCGGCGTCCACTGCTTCTGCGACGAGAACCCGAACCGCTCGGCCAGCTGCGACGCCGACATCTCCTGCTTGCCCAGCACGACCCGCCGCGCGATCTCCTCCACGGCCTCCAGCACCCGCATCGACCCGTCCAGGTCGTGCAGCTCCTGGCTGAGGTGCGCGAGCTTCACCGTCTGCCCCTGGACGCGCTTGCCGCTCTCCAGCTCCCGCTCACCGGCCAACGCCCGCAGCAGCGTCGTCTTGCCCGACCCGTTCACGCCGACGATCCCGACCCGGTCGCCCGGTCCGATCCGCCACGTCAGGTCGCGCACCAGCACCCGGTCGGGCACGGTCAGCGTCGCGTCCTCCAGCTCCAGCACGGTGCGCCCGAGCCGCCGCTTGGCGAACGCGAGCAGCTCCACCGAGTCGCGCGGCGGCGGCACGTCGGAGATCAACGCCTCGGCGGCGTCGATGCGGTAGCGGGGCTTGGACGTGCGGGCGGGCGCGCCGCGGCGCAGCCACGCCAGCTCCTTGCGGGCCAGGTTGCGGCGCTTCTCCTCGATGGTGTCGGCCAGGCGGGCGCGCTCGGCGCGGGCGAAGATCCAGTCCGCGTAGCCGCCCTCGTACTGCTCGACCTTCCCGTTGACGACCTCCCACGTGCGGCTGCACACCGTGTCCAGGAACCACCGGTCGTGCGTCACCACGACGAGTGCCGTGCGACGGGCCAGCAGGTGCTCCGCCAGCCACCGCACGCCCTCGACGTCGAGGTGGTTGGTCGGCTCGTCCAGCACGACCAGGTCGAGGTCCTGCACGAGGGCCGCCGCCAGCGCCACCCGCCGCCGCTCGCCACCGGACATCGTGCCGACCGGCGAGTCCAGCCCGAACCCGGTGATGCCGAGGCCGTCCAGGATCGACCGCACCCGCGCGTCGGAGGCCCACTCGTGCTCGGAGTCGAACCCGAGCGGGTCGATCACGGCGTTGCGCACCGTCGACCCCTCGGCCAGCTCGGTGCGCTGCGTGACCACGGCCATCCGCAGCCCGCGGTTCTGGCTGACCCGCCCCTCGTCCGGCGGGGCGAGCCCGGCCAGCACCTCCAGCAGCGTCGTCTTGCCGCCGCCGTTGAGGCCGACGACCCCGATGCGGTCGCCTTCGCCGACGCCGAGGGACACGCCGTCGAGCAGCGGACGCACGCCGAACGACTTGGAGACGGACTCCAAGTTGACCAAGTTGGCCATGTACCAGCACCTTCATCGAGAACGGGGTGACAACGCAGTACGCCAGCCTAGCTATCGCGCCCGCAACGGCGGCCCGACCCGGCTCGGCGTACCGGCCACAACCGAGTCAGGGAGTCCGATGTCACAGCTCAGAGGGGTCGTCGGCGTGTTCGCCCTTCTGCACCGGCTGCGCGGGGAGGACGCGACCGGCCAGGGGCGCGTGCTGGTGGTGGATCGCAACCCGACCACCGCCGCGCAGCCCGTCGCCGCTGGTCAGGTGGCCGACCGCGACACCGAGGTCACGGTGTCGGCGAACAAGGCGGCGAGTAGGTCACGCGTGCACTTCGGGCGGGATCGGCCGGGGTGCTTCCTCAGTGCCGATGACGCGCGCGCCGTGCACCGGCCCTTGCGCCACGCGCACCGTCCGGCAGACGCCCGCGCCGGCCAGCTCGGCCGCCACCCGCACCGCCGAGTCGCCGTCCGTGCAGAGGAACGCGCAGGTCGGGCCCGATCCGGACACCATGCCGGCCAACGCGCCCGCGTTCACGCCCGCGCGCAGCGTGCGGCGCAGGTTGGGGCGCAGCGACACGGCGGCGGCCTGCAGGTCGTTGCCGAGGAGGAGCGCGAGCTGGCGCGGGTCACCGGAGGACAGGCCTTCGAGCACCGCTTCCGCCTCGCCGACGCGGGGCGGGTCGCCGTCGGCGCGCAGCCGGTCCAGCTCGTCGAACACCTCGGGCGTGGACAGGCCGCGCCGGTCGAACGCCAGCACCCAGTGGAACGTGTGGCGGGACAGCACGGGCACGATCCGGTCGCCGCGGTCCGTGCCGAGGGCCGTGCCGCCGTAGATGGCGAACGGGACGTCCGCGCCGATCTTGCCCGCGAGGCCGGCCAGCTCGTCCCGGCTGATCTCCAGCCGCCACAGCGAGGCCAGCCCGACGAGCGTCGCCGCCGCGTCCGCGCTGCCGCCCGCCATGCCGCCGGCGACCGGGATGGACTTGCGGATGACCACGCGGACCTTCGGGTCGTCGGGGTCGCGGCCGACGTGCTGGGCCAGCACCCGCACCGCCCGCCACGCCAGGTTGGACGCGCCGGTGGGCACCGAGTCGGCGCCTTCGCCGTGCACCTCGACGCCGGGCTCCTCGGCGATGGCGACGGTCACCTCGTCGGTCAGCGACAAGGCCTGGAAGATCGTCACCAGGTCGTGGTACCCGTCCTCGCGGGAGTCGCCCACGGCCAGGTGCAGGTTGACTTTGGCCGGGACGCGGACGGTGACCGGGGGTGGGACGACAGCGAGCACGCCATGAAGCGTACGGGCGTTTCCGGGTTGCCCGCTCCTACCGACCTCTGACCTGCGGCGAAGCACTCAACCCCCGCTCGCGCACTCGCTTGCCCACCCCGAAGGGTCACCCCGCTGACCTGCCCGTCCGGCGAGGACGCTCTTGATCCCTTCGGCTGCCGCGCCCTCACACCTGAGCGTTGAATTCAGGTGTCCTGGACGTAGGACACGCACGACCTGGACGTAGGACACGCGCGTTCTGAACGTAGGACTCTCGCGGTGTGGGGGTAGGGCTCTCGGGTCAGACGGAGAGGACGGAGCCCGAGAAGGTTTCCTTGATGTAGTCCTTGACCTGCTGCGACTGGAGCAGGGCCAGCAGGTCCTTCACGCGCGGGTCGTCCTTCAGGTCGGTCCGGGTGACCAGGCCGTTCGCGTTCGGGTTGCCCTCGGCCTTCTCCAGCGCCAACGCGTCGGAGGCGGGCTTCAGGCCGGCGTCGATGGCGTAGTTGCCGTTCACCACGGACGCGTCGGTGTCGTCCAGCGAACGCGGCAGCTGCGCGGCCTCCAGCTCGACGAACTCCAGCCCGCGCGGGTTCTCCGCGATGTCCCGGATGGTCGCCGTCTTCTCCGCGCCCGGCGTGATCTTGATCAGCCCGTTGTCCTGCAGCAGCTTCAGGCCGCGTGCCTCGTTCGTCGCGTCGTTCGCCACGGCCACCCGAGCGCCGGACGGCAGGTCGGCCAGCGACTTGTGCTTCTTCGAGTACACGCCGAGCGGCTCGAGGTGGACCGGCCCGATCCACTCCAGCGACGCGCCGCTCTCCGCCTTGAACGTGTCCAGGTACGGCACGGTCTGGAAGTAGTTCGCGTCCAGCGACCCGTCCACCAGGGCCGTGTTCGGCTGCACGTAGTCGGTGAACTCCACGACCTCGATCTTCAGGCCCTTCGCCGCGGCCAGGTTGTCCGCCACGTACCGCAGCACCTGGGCGTGCGGCACCGGGCTCACGCCGACCTTCAGCGGCGCGTTCGGGTCCGACGCGGCGCCGGTGTCGCCACTACCGCAGCCCACTGCGGTCAGCAGCACGGCCAGCAGGGCAGCACGAATACGCATGTCATTCCTTAGGTGAGGATGAGAACGATCAGACGGACGCGGTGCGGCGGCGGTCGACGCCGCGGGCCACGCGGTTGGTGGTGAACTGGATCGCGGTGGCGATGACCGCCAGCACGACGACCGTGCTCCACAGGTAGCGGTCGTTGAACCGCTGGTAACCCATGCGCACGGCGAGGTCGCCGAGCCCGCCGCCGCCGACCACGCCGGCCATCGCCGAGTAGCCCAGCAGCGCGATCGCGGTCACGCCGATGGCGTTGACCAGCGCGGGCAACGACTCGCGGAGCAGCACGCTGCGCACGATCCGCAGCGTGGACGACCCGGTGGTGACGGCGGCCTCGACCACCGACACGTGCACCTCGGCCAGCACGTTCTGGACCAGCCTGCCGACGAACGGGATCGCGCCCACGGCGAGCGGCACGATGGCCGCCGTCGGCCCGATGGTGCTGCCCAGGAGCAGCCTGGTCAGCGAGGTGAGCACCACCAGCAGGACCAGGAACGGCATGGAACGGCCGAGGTCGACGACGAACCCGAGCACCTTGTGCAGCACCGGCCGGGGCTTCAGCCCACCGGGTGCGGTGAGCTGAAGCCAGATGCCGACGGGCGCGCCGAGCAGAACAGCGATCAGGGTGGAGACGACCACCATGTACAACGTCTCGCCGGTGGCGACCAGCAGGTCGTCGAACACGATGGACCAGGGTGTCGCAGACCTCACGCAGCTACTCCCTGCGGACCCGACAGGGTCCGTCGCACCGCGCCGCCCGCTTCCGAGATCCACTCCAGCGCCGAGTCGGCGCGCTCGCCCTTGAGGCCGACCCGGAACCGCGCCACCGGGGTCTCGCCGAGCCTGGTCAGGCCGCCGCCGAGCAGGTTCAGCTCCACGCCGAACCGGCTGGTGGCCTCGGGCAGCAGCGCGCCCACGGCGGCGAAGCCGATCAGCACGACGTCCGCGACCCGGTCGAACGAGCCCTCCAGCGCCGGGTTCTGGTCCACGCCCGGCAGCAGCGACGCGGCCGTGCGGCTCGCGGCGTCCGACACCAGGTCGAGCACCTTGCCGTGCTCCACCACGCGGCCGTCCTCCAGCACCGCGACGTCGTCGCAGATCTTCCGGACGACGCCCATGTCGTGCGTGACCACGAGCACCGTCACACCGAGCTCGGCGCGCGCCCGGTCGAGCACGGCGAGCACGGAGCCGGTCGTCTCGGGGTCGAGCGCGGACGTCGGCTCGTCGGCCAGCAGCACGGACGGCGACGCGGCGAGCGCCCGCGCGACCGCGATCCGCTGGCGCTGGCCGCCGGAGAGCTGGTCGGGGTACGAGCCCGCCTTGTCGGTCAGGCCGACGAGGTCGAGCAGTTCGGCGACGCGGGTGCGGCGCTGCGGCCCGGCCACGCCCGCGGCCTCCAGGGGCAGCGCGACGTTGCCCGCGGCGGTGCGCTGGCGCAGCAGGGAATCCCCTTGCGGCACCACGCCGATCTGCCGGCGGGCGGCGCGCAGCGCGGTGCCGTCGAGGGAGACGAGGTCGGTGCCGTCGACGCGGATCGCGCCGCTGTCGGGCCGCTCCAGGAGCGCGACGCACCGGGCCAGGGTGGACTTGCCCGCCCCGCTGGGGCCGACGACGCCGAGCACGGTGCCCGCGGCGACGTCCAGGTTCACGCCGTTCAGCGCGCGAACCTGCCCGGTACTCCCGGGGAAGGTCTTGGTGAGGTTCTCGACAGTGATCACGTTTCGCTCCACGACGGCATGCGGCAGCGCACGCTCATGGCGCGCGTGACCGACGGCTCAGCTCAGAAAGGTGTCCTGGATGAAGGACGCGGGGGTTCGAGGCGCCTGCGGCTGCTCAGCGGCTGCGACAGGCGGACGACGTGCGGCGGCCGTGGTCGACTACCCGCCGGCGGGTGAGCATTCGCATCCTGGGCACGTGATTCCTCCATCGTTCCTGGCGGAAGCACCTGCCCCCGTGGAGGGGTGGTTGCTGCGGCGTCGTGGAGCCAGGTCTCTCGGCCGCTCGGGATGGCACCACGAGTAGACCTGACCAGGCCCGGCTGACGCAAGCCTGAAGCAGGATCGTCCGGCAAATCACACTTTCGGCCGAAAGATCAACGACTACCGAGCGGACGCGGCCTCGGCTATCCGGATGAAGTCGCCGACGGCCAGTTGTTCGCCGCGCACGGAGGGGTCGACGCCCGCCGCGACGAGCAGCCGCTGCGCCTCGGCCGCTGAGCCCGCCCAGCCCGACAGCGCGCCCCGGAGCATCTTGCGACGTTGCGCGAAGGCCGCGTCCACCAAGGCGAACAGCCGTTTCGGGTCCACAGTGGACAGCTGCTCGTGCCGGTCGAACGCGACCAGCGCCGAGTCCACGTTCGGCACGGGCCAGAACACCGAGCGCGGCACGGGACCGGCCCGCCGGGCGTCGGCGTACCAGGCGAGCTTCACGCTGGGCACGCCGTAGACCTTGCTGCCGGGACCGGCGGCCATCCGGTCGGCCACCTCCGACTGCACCATCACCAGGCCCGTGCGCAACGACGGCAGCACGGCCAGCAGGTGCAGCACCACGGGCACGGCCACGTTGTACGGCAGGTTCGCCACCAGGGCGGTCGGCTCGACCGGGAGCTGGTCCGGGGTGACGCGCATCGCGTCCGCGTGCACGACGGACAGCCGGTCGGCCAGCTGAGGCGCCCGCTCGGCCACCGTGACGGGCAGGCGGTCCGCCAGGACCCCGTCGATCTCCACGGCCACCAGCGCGCGGCAGGAGGGCAGCAACGCCAACGTCAGCGAGCCGAGGCCGGGCCCCACTTCGAGCACCACGTCGTCGGGGCGCAGGTCGGCCGCCGACACGATGCGCCGCACCGTGTTCGGGTCGTGCACGAAGTTCTGCCCCAGCTTCTTCGTGGGGCGGATGTCCAGCTCGGCGGCCAGCCGACGGACGTCGGCCGGACCGAGGAGCTGGCTCCCCGACCCGGCCGTCGTCGAATCCTCAGTCACCCGCGCATTCTTACGGCAAGCCGAGCTTCTGCTGGCAGTGGGGCCACGCCGAGTAGCCGCCGCGCGCGTCGCGGAGCTTGGTGGCGATGGCGATCTGCTGCTCGCGGGTCGCCTGGTGGGGGTACGCGGCGAACTGGCTGCCGCCGTAGGCGTCCCAGGTGCCCTTGTTGAACTGCAGGCCGCCGTAGTAGCCGTTGCCGGTGTTGATGGCCCAGTTGCCGGTCGCCTCGCACTGCGCCAGCGCGTCCCAGACCGCGCCGTCGGGCGGGAGCTTGGTGCCGACCTTGACCTTCTTCGCCTTCGGCTCCTTGGTGACCTTCGCGCCCAGCTTCTCGCGGCCGATCTCGGCGCCGTTCTTCACCGTGACGCGGTAGGTGACGATCTGCTCGCCGGCCTCGCCCGGGTCCAGGACCTCTTTCTGGCCCTTCATCATCGTGTCGTCCTTGACCTCCTCGACGGGAGGCTGGATGGCCTCCGTCGCGTTGATCACCGACACGCCGGTGCGCGTGATGTGGACCTCGGCGCCGTTGGTGACGCGCAAGTCGATCGCCGTCTCGAGCTTGTCCTCGGGGCCGAGCGAGAGGTTCTCGTTCTTCAGGAGCTCGTCGACGGTCACGGCCGTGGTCTGGATCTGCCGCGGCGCGTTGCCGCCGTCGTAGAGCGTGATGGTCTTGAGGCTCTTGACCTCGAGCGCGAGGCCGTTGAGCGGGACGTCCATGTTGCGGTCGTGGGAGAGCCAAGCGCCCTCGTCGTTCACCTGCAACTGGTCCAGGGCCTCGTCCACGGTGACCGAGCGGACCCAGCCCTCGCGCTGCTCGCCGTCGACCGTCATCTTCACCAGCCGGCCGCGGTCCAGCGAGATCTTGCCGCCGTCGCTCACCTTCGCCTGGGGTGACGGGCTCAGCGCGTCGTGCTCGCCGATCACGATGCCCTCGTCGGCGAGGATCTCGCCCACGGTCGACTCGTACGTGCGGACGGTGGTGGCTTCGCCGTCGACGTCGACCGTGACGGACTTGTCCATCGCGATCGCGGTGGCGCCGCCGCCGGAGATGGTGACCAGCACGGTGAGCACCGCGGCCTTCAGGAAGCGCCGCTTCCACTTCCCCGCGGCTTCGACCAGCGCGGCGGGCGGGGCGCTCGGCCGCTCTGCGGCCAGGCTGCCCGCGACCCGGTCCTGGGAGACCTCGTCGGGGATGATGATCGGCGGCAGGAGCGTGGTCTCGGCGTTGATCAGCCGGATCAGCTCGTCGACGTCGACGTTCGCGCTCTCCAGCAGCGCGTCGGCGTCCGGTCCCAGCACGTCCAGGACGTCGTCCGGGGTGATGGTGAACACCGCGGTGTCCCATTCGGACGGCGGCCCGGGTCTGTCCAGGACGTCGACACCGGTCGCGGGTGTCGACTGCACGGGCGTAAACCAGTCGGTGTCCTCGTTGAACGAGTTCACGGGGTGCCATACCTCCTGAAGGCGCGAAGTCCGGCGACGCGCACGGTCGATGTCGGTGGTCAGCTGGTGATCTCCGGCAACTCCCGTGCGTGTTCGGCTTCTCGCTTCTGGTGTCAACGTGACCCGCCCCGACTGCGGGTGCGCCCCGAATCACGACTCGGGGCACGGTCACGGGACCGTAACGGGTTCACGGGGGTTGTGCCAACACCCCGACAACCCTTGTGAGTTCAGTCACTCCGTCAGGGGAGCAAGTCTGTCCGCCATTCGTCGTAAGGAGGACTACGACTTCACCGCGTCACGAAGACCGAAGACGCGTTCGGCGTTTCGGGTGATCTTCGTGGCCAACTCACCGAGGTCGGTCTCACGCAGCGTCGCCAGGTCCCGGAGCGTGTAGTTCGCGCAATACGGCTCGTTCGGGCGACCTCGGTACGGGTGGGGCGTGAGGAACGGCGCGTCCGTCTCGACGAGCACGTGGTCCTCCGGCACCCACAGTGCGGCTTCCCGCAACGCGTGGGCGTTGCGGAACGTCGTGGTGCCCGCGAACGAGAGCACGAACCCGCGCTCCACGCACGCGCGCGCGAAGGAGAGGTCGCCGGAGAAGCAGTGGAAGACCACAGTGGACGGCGCGCCCTCGGCGTCGAGCACCGCGAGGATGTCGTCGTGCGCGTCCCGGTCGTGGATCATCAACGGCTTGCCGACCCGTTTGGCCAGGTCGATGTGCCACCGGAAGGCCTCGTGCTGCGCCGCTTTCGGCGCGTAGTCCCAGTAGTAGTCCAGCCCGGTCTCGCCGATCGCGACGACCCTCGGCTGCGCGGCGAGCCGCTCCAGCTCCGCCTGCTCCACCTCGCCGAACGTCGACGTGCGCGTGGGGTGCAGGGCGACGGCGGCGAACACCCGGTCGTCCCACGTGGCGGCTTCGGCGGCCCAGCGCGCGGCGTCGAGGTCGTCGGCCACCGTGATCACGCGGTCCACGCCCGCCCGCACGGCCCGGTCCAGCACCTCGCGCACCTGCTCGGGCGTCTCCGCGCCGCACGCGTCGAGGTGGGTGTGGGCGTCGACCACCGGCGCCGGAAGGGCTTCCGGGACCGGTGGCCGTTCGCCTCGTCGCTTCGTCACTTCGCGATCGGGGCCCACTCGGGGCCGGTCTCACCCAGTTCGGGGTCGAGCTTCGCGAACAGCGGCGCGGGCTTGGCCAGCAGCCTGCCCACCTCGATCGGGGTGGACGCCCACGTCGCCTGCTCGGCCGCGTAGTCGCCGGTCAGCACCGGGTACTCGCGGTCGGGCACGTCCAGGTCGGGGACGTCGGTCAGCTGCGGCTGGGCGGCCCACACGCCCGTGCCGCCCAGCGCCTCGTGCACCTTCTGCGCCGAGTGCGGCAGGAACGGCGTCAGCAGGGCGTTGGCGTCCTGCACGACCTGCAACGCGGTGTGCAGCACGGTGTCGCGGCGCTCGGGGTCGTCCTTGAGCTTCCACGGCTCCTGGTCGGACAGGTAGCGGTTGGCCGCGCCGACCACCTTCATCGCCTCGGAGGAGGCCTGCTTGAAGCGGGAGCGGCGCAGGTTCGAGCCCACCACGTCGAACGCCTTGCGGGACAGCTCCAGCAGCTCGTGGTCGGCCTGGGTCGGGCTGGTCGGCTTCGGGATCGCGCCCACGTTCTTGTGCGCCATCGAGATCGACCGGTTGACCAGGTTGCCCCACTCGTTGGCCAGCTCGAAGTTCGTCCGGCGGACGAACTCCTCCCACGTGAAGTCGGTGTCCTGGTTCTCGGGGCCGGCGACGGAGATGAAGTAGCGCAGCGCGTCGGGCCCGAACTGCTCCAGGAAGTCCGTGACGTAGATCACCGTGCCGCGGGAGGTGGAGAACTTCGAGCCGCTCATGGTCAGGAACTCGGAGCTGACGACCTCGGTGGGCAGGTTCAGCGTGCCGAACGCCCCGGGCTCGCCGCCCTTCGCGCCCTGGCCGTTCTGCCCGAGCAGCAGGGAGGGCCAGATCAGCGAGTGGAAGACGATGTTGTCCTTGCCCATGAAGTAGTAGCCCTGGGCGTCGCCGGTCCAGAACTCCTTCCAGGCGTCGTCGTCCCCGCTGCGGCGGGCCCACTCGACGGACGCGCTGAGGTAGCCGATGACGGCGTCGAACCACACGTAGAAGCGCTTCATCGGCTGCTCGCGCCACCCGTCGAGCGGGATCGGGATGCCCCAGTCCAGGTCGCGGGTGATGGCGCGCGGGCGCAGGTCGCCGATGAGGTTCTGGCTGAACTTGAGCACGTTCGGCCGCCACTCCGCGCGGGTCTGGAGCCAGCCGCCGAGCGCGTCGATGAACTGCGGCAGGTCGAGGAACAGGTGCTCGGTCTCGACGAACTTCGGCGTCTCGCCGTTGATGCGCGAGCGCGGGTTCTTCAGGTCGACGGGGTCGAGCTGGTTGCCGCAGTTGTCGCACTGGTCGCCGCGGGCGCCGTCGTAGCCGCAGATCGGGCAGGTGCCCTCGATGTAGCGGTCGGGCAGCGTGCGGCCGGTGGAGGGGCTGATCGCGCCCATCTCGGTCTTCGGGATGACGTAGCCGTTGCGCCAGAGGGCGAGGAACAGCTCCTGGACCACCTTGTAGTGGTTGCCGGTGGTCGTCCGGGTGAACAGGTCGTAGGACAGCCCGAGGCCGTGCAGGTCGTTCGCGATCACGCGGTGGTACTTGTCCACGAGGTCGCGGGTGGACATGCCCTCCTTCTCGGCCTGCACCGAGATGGGTGTGCCGTGCTCGTCCGAGCCGGAGACCATCAGCACCCGGTTGCCCGACATGCGCATGTAGCGGGAGAACACGTCGGAGGGGACACCGAAACCGGAGACGTGACCGATGTGGCGGGGGCCGTTGGCGTAGGGCCACGCCACCGCGGTCAGCACGGAGGCACTCATGGGCCAAGCCTACGGAGCCGCTTCCAGCGGGTTTCCGCGGGTTGGGCAGTCCGCGAGGGGCCGTGCGCGGCGGACCGCCCGCCCGTCTCAGCTCTTGCTGATCGCGGCGTCGTACAGGGCCTTCTTGCTCACCCCCGCCGCCTCGGCGACCTCCGCCGCCGCCGTCTTCAGCCGCTCGCCGTCGGCCACGCGCTGCTTCACCTCGGCCACCAGGGCCTCGATCGGCGGGGCCTCGCGGGCCTCGGCGGGCGCCAGCACGACGGTGATCTCGCCGCGCACGCCCTCGGCCGCCCACTCGGCCAGCTCGCCGAGGCCACCCCGCTTGACCTCCTCGTACGTCTTGGTCAGCTCCCGGCACACGGCGGCGCGGCGGTCCGGGCCGAGCACGTGGGCGGCGTCGGCGAGGGTGTCCGCCAGCCGATGGGGTGACTCGAAGAAGACGCACGTCCGGGGCTCGTCGAGCAGGCCCGCGAACCACCGCCGGCGTTCGCCCTGCTTGCGCGGCGGGAAGCCGTCGAAGCAGAAGCGGTCCGACGGCAGGCCCGACACGGCCAGCGCGGTCGTCACCGCGGACGGGCCGGGCAGGCACGTGACCCGGATGTCCTCCTCGACGCACGCGGCCACGAGGCGGTAGCCGGGGTCCGACACGCTCGGCATCCCCGCGTCGGTCACCAGGAGCACCGTCCGACCGTCCCGCAGCGCCTCCAGCAGGCCGGGCAGCCGGGCCGCCTCGACCTGGTCGTAGAAGCTGACCACCCGCCCGGCCGGCGTGACGTCGAGGGCCGAAGCGAGCGACCGCAGCCGTCTGGTGTCCTCGGCCGCGATCACCTCGGCCGTGCCCAACGCCTCCACCAGGCGCGGCGAAGCGTCCCGGACGTCGCCGAGCGGAGTAGCCGCCAGCACCAAACGGCCTGATCCAGATACAGGTCTCACGTGTCTCACCCTACGATCGTGCGCGTGAGCCTGATCGCACCGCAGTCCGCAGACGACGTGGTCGACGCCGGCGGGGCGCCGCCGACGAGCCCGCCACCGGGCAACGACCGCGAACAGCGGGCCCGCCAGCTCGAACCCGGCGCGATGAGCGACGCCCTCAGGGGCTGGCTCGTCACGCTGACCGTGGCGTTGATCGGCGGTGTGGTGCGGTTCTGGAACCTCGGGTTCCCGACCGACAAGGGCACCCCGGTCTTCGACGAGAAGCACTACGTGCCGCAGGGCGCGCAGGTGCTGCGCAACGGCGGGTACGAGGACAACCCCGGCTACGAGCTGATCGTGCACCCGCCGCTGGGCAAGCAGCTCATCGCGATCGGCGAGTGGCTGTTCGGCTACGACGGCGTCGGCTGGCGGTTCGCGTCGGCCGCCGTGGGCACGTTGACGATCCTGCTGGTGGTGCGGATCGCCCGGCGGATGACGCGGTCGGACCTGATCGCGGCGATCGCGGGCGTGCTGCTGATCGCGGACGGCATGAGCCACGTGCAGTCGCGGATGGGGATGCTGGACGCGTTCCTGACGTTCTTCGTGGTGGTGGCGTTCGCCTGCCTGGTGGTGGACCGGGACCAGGTGCGCTCGCGGCTGGCCGAGGCGGTGCGCGAGGGCTGGGTGACGAACTCGCCGTTCGGCCCGTGGCTGGGTTTCCGCTGGTGGCGGTTCGCGGGCGGGGTCGCGCTCGGCCTGGCGTGCGGCGTGAAGTGGTCCGGCCTGTGGTACATCGCGTTCTTCGGCGTGCTGTCGGTGTTCTGGAGCGCGCTGGCGCGTCGTTCGGCGGGGGTGGCGCGACCGTGGGTCGGCGCGTTCGCGAAGGACCTGCTGCCGTCGCTGTTCGCGCTGCTGGTGATCCCGCTGCTGGCGTACCTGGCCACGTGGTGGGCGTGGTTCGCGTCGGAGACGGCCATCGACCGGCACATCGCGGGCACGAAGATCCCCGAGGACGGCTGGATCCCGGCGCCGCTGCGGGCGCTCTGGTACTACAGCGGCAACGTGCTGGAGTTCCACACCAAGCTGGTGACGTCGGAGACGAACCAGCACCCGTGGGAGTCGAAGCCGTGGACGTGGCCGATGGGCCTGCGGCCGATGCTCTACTACTTCGAGGGCTCGGTGCAGGGCTGCGGCGGGCCGAGCTGCGTCGGCGCGATCATGCTGATCGGGACGCCCGCCCTGTGGTGGCTGGCGTTCCCGATGCTGGCGTGGGCGATGTGGCAGTCGATCGCCAAGCTGGACTGGCGGTACGCGGCGGTGCTGGTCGGGTACGGCGCGGGCTTCCTGCCGTGGTTCCTCAACGTCGACCGGCAGATGTACTACTTCTACGCGATGCCGATGGCGCCGTTCCTGGTGCTGGGCATCGCGCTGGCGCTGGGCGAGGTCCTGGGCAGGCGGACCGACGGCAAGGAACGCCGCGGCACCGGCCTGCTCGCGGTGTCGCTGTACGTGGGCCTGGTCGTGGCCAACTTCGTGTGGCTGTGGCCGATCCTCAACGGCATCCCGATCACCCCGGAGGTGTGGGACGCCCAGAAGTGGCTGCCGTCCTGGAACTGATCTCGGGGCCGTCCTGCGAGGACGGCGCGGTGGACACGAGTGCCGGAGGAACGTCGACAGGCGGTGCGAACGCTTCCTCCGGCCGGATCCGCGGCGGTGCGGTAGCCCACGGCTTCAGGTTCTGCACGACGTCTTCGTAGAAACTCGTGACGGCGGCGAGCACGGAATCTATGAACGAATTCCGGCCGGTACCGCGCTTGCTGCCCAGAGGCACCGAATTGGCGACCCGGAATCCGCGGATGTCCTTCGCCGGGTCCGCCACCAACGCCATCGGGTTGCTTCTCACGGTGCGCAGCAGTTCCGACGCACCCGCGCCGCGGCCGTGCAATGCGAATGCCTCGAGCCGGACGGTGTCCGGGGCGTCCTTCAACTGCCGGACCAACCAGTTGACCCGGGTGGTCGGGCGCCCTTCCCGCGGCCCGTCCAGGTCGACGTGGCACGAGACCCTGCCGGCCCGCAGGTCGGCGGTCACCTGGAGCACGCCCACCGTGCCGGGGATGTGGACACCGGCGGTCAACCTGCCCTCGGCGACGAGCTGACCGACTTGCTTCGCCACCCGCGTCTGCGGCTCGGCCAGCTCCTTGCGGGTCAGCGCCGGGGTCACCTCCGCACCGAGCCTCCGCCCGAGTCGGAGGCACGCGAACCGCACGAGGGCGTCGAAGCGCAGGGCGACCTCGGGTGCGGTCTTGTCGGTCGCCCGCAGCGTCCCGGCCTGGACGGCCTCGCGCAGCGGCACCCACGCGGGCCCCATGTCCTCGAACGCCATCGCACCTGATCGCGGGTGTTCCAGGTACCGGATCAGCTCCCCGAGGATCCACGCCTGATCGGTGTCCGCGACGCCCCGGTGCTCCTTCTGCACCACGGCCTCGCAGAGCACTTCGGTCCACGACCAGTGGTGCAGGGCGACCTTCTTGAGCTTCCGCCGGTCGACCGCCGCCGGGTGTTGGCCGGGCAGCGCGGGGATCTCGTTGGAGATGGTGATCACCGCGTCGAAACCCCGGTCCCGGGCGACGTCGAGGTAGTTCTCGATCTGCTCGACCTGCAACTGGTTGGCGCCGGTCTTCACCTCGACGAGCGCCGTCCACGACCGCTGACCGCGCACCACGCGGATCAGCCCGTCCGGGATCACCTTGCGTCCTTCGAGTTCGAACGGGACCTCGATGAACGTCCGCACGGCAGCGGCGGGCGCGCCCAAGGGCTGCGTCAGCGTCCGCCCGAACTCGCGCACCGCGGACATCACCGCCAGCAATGCGGAAGTCGCCCGTCTTTCTTGTTCATCCGCGCCGTTGATTCCCGAAGTGGGAATCAACCGGGCGGCGTGCCAGCTTTCCTCGGACGACACCATCCACCTCGCTGACTGTTCCGCTCGCACGAATCAACGCGTAGTTCGGCCCGGAGGAAGAGTCCGTTACCCGGGGACACCGCGTTCACCCGTTCGCCGCAGTTGACCGCGACCGCGCGGACGTCAACCCGGCAGCTCGGTGAGCACGGGGTTGCGGATGCTCTCGTAGATCACCGAGCTGCGGAAGCTGATCACCTCGCGCCGTTCGCTCAGGCGGTCGATGAGGAAAGCGTGCAGGTGTTCCAGGTCCGGCACGGCGAGGTGGATGAGGAAGTCGTCGTCGCCCGCCACGACGTACATCGCGGTCACCTCCGGCAGGGCGCCGATCGCCGCCTTGAAGTTGGCGATCACCGCACGGCTCATCGGGCGCAGGCGGGCGGCGACGAAGGCCTGGACGGGGCGGTTGAGCGCGCTCAGGTCCACGTCCGCGTGATAGCCCTTGATCACGCCGCGTTCGCGCAGCGCGCGCACGCGTTCCAGGCAGGTCGACGGCGCGACGCCCAGCCGCCGGGCCAGCTCGCGGTTGGTCAGCCGCGCATCCAGTTGCAGATTCGCGATGATCGCCGAATCAAGTTCGTCCATGTCCCGATCATGGCAAACTCTCTCGAACGAAGTTCGGCAGCACTGGATCAGGCCGTTCAGGTGGACAAGTCTGAGCACATTCCACCGAACGGACGGACCGGACGTGCTGCCCACCACACTCGCGTTGATCCTGCGTGACGACCTGCCGCCCAACCTCGCCGCGAACGCCGCCGTCGTCCTCGGCCTCACCCTCGGCGCCCGCCTGCCCGACCTGCTCGGCGAGGACGCCAAGGATGCCGACGGCACCCTCCACCTCGGCCTCAACACCCACCCCGTGCCGGTGCTGACCACGTCCGCCGACCACCTCAAGGCCCTGCACCGCGCCGACGGCGTGCTGAAGATCGGCTTCACCGAGGTCGCCCGCCGCTCCCGCGCCTACCCCGAGTACCTCGAAGCCCTCGCCCGCACCGAGGACCCGGAGTTCGTCGCCGTCGCCCTCTACGGCCCGCGCGCCGAGGTCACCCGGCTGACCCGCAAGCTCCCGTTGATGGCATGAGGCTCACCGCGATGTACGTGGGCGCGGTGCTCGGTCCCGGTGTGCTGGTGCTGCCCGCCCTGGCCACCGAGGCCGCCGGGCCGGCCTCCCTCCTGGCGTGGGTCGCGCTGCTGGCGCTGAGCGTCCCGGTCGCGGTGTCGTTCGCCCGGTTGGGTGAACAGCACCGGGGCGGCGTGGTCGGGTTCGTGCGCACGGCGTTCGGCGAACGGGCCGCACGGCCGGTCGCGTGGTGGTTCTACCTGGTCGGCGTGCCGTTCGGGGTGCTCGGCGGCGCGCTGGTCGGCGGCCGGTACGTCGCCCACGCGCTCGGCGGCGGCGACCCCGCGGTGATCGCGATCGTGCTGCTGGCCGCGGCGTTCGCCGCCAACTACGCCGGGCTGCGGGTGTCGGCGGGCGCGCAGGTCCTGCTGGTCGGGCTGCTGGCGGTGCTGCTGGCCGTGGCCGTCGCGGGCACCGTGCCGACCGTGTCGCGGGACGACTTCGAGCCCTTCGCGCCGCACGGGTGGCTCGCCGTCGGGCACGCCGCGGTGGTGCTGTTCTTCGCGTTCTCCGGCTGGGAGGCGGCGGGAAACCTGGCCGACGAGTTCGGCGACCCGCGCCGGGCGACCCGGTGGACGCTCGTCGTCGTCGCCGTCCTGTACCTGGGGCTGGCGGTCACGACGGCGGGCACGACGAGCGACGTCCCGCTCGCCGACCTGCTGGAACGCGTGTTCGGGCCGTCCGCCCGGCTGGTCACGGCGGTGGCCGCGACGCTGCTGGCCTTCGGCGCGATCAACACCTACCTGGCGGGCGGCGCACGCCTGGGCGGGCGGCACGGCCTGACCGGCTTGCTGGTGGTGTGCGCGCTGCTCACCGCCGCGACGCTGCGCCTGCACGTCGAGCTGGACACCTTGATGCGCGTCGCGTCGACCACGCTCGCGGCGGTGACGGCGGCGGGGCTGGCCGCCGCCGTCACGCTCCTGCGCAGCCGCACGGCCGCGTTCGCCCTCGGCTGCACCGCGCTGGTGCTGGCGTTCTCAGGCGTGCTGCTGGCCGTGCCGCTGGTGATCGGGGTCGCGGCCCTGGTCAGCGCACGGGTCGGGTCGGCGGTTCCGGCCGGTCGATCATCCTCGTGACCGGTCCTTCCTTGCTCAGCCCCGCCTGCGAGAGCCACGTGCTCAGCTCGTTGCGGATCGCGCCCAGCGCCGGCCGCTTGGCCGGGTCGGCGTCCAGCGCGCTGGTGAGCAGCCGGGCGTGGGCGCTGTGCTGCGGCAGCTTCACGCACGGCTCGCCCTGCGCGGCGGCCATCAGCGACGAGATCGGGTTCTCCCTCGACCCGCGCGGCGGGTGGCCGGTGAGCGCGTAGCTGACCGTCGCGGCCAGCTGCCAGGCGTCCGACGCGGGACTGGCCGCCTCGCCGCGGGCGGTCTCCGGCGCCAGGAAGTCGGGCGTGCCGACCATCATCCCGGTGGCGGTGAGCGTGCTGTCGCCCTTCGACCTGGCGATGCCGAAGTCGATCAGGTGCGCGGTGCCCTGGGTGTCCACGATGACGTTGGACGGCTTCACGTCCCGGTGCAGCACGCCCTGCTCGTGCGCGGCCGCCAGCGCGTCCGCCATGTTCACCCAGAGCCGGGCGGCGAGCGTGTCGGCGAGCAGACCGCTGTCGCGCACGACGTCCGACAGCGGTTGGCCGTCGATGTACTCCATGACGATCGCGAGGCCGTCCGGGTCCTGCACGATGTCGAACACGCGCACGCAGTTCGGGTGCCGCACGGCGGCCAGAGCGCGCGCTTCGCGCAGCATGCGCTGCTCGGTGTCGTTGTCGGGCGCGTGCGCGAGCTTCACCGCGACCGTGCGCGCCAACTGCTCGTCCACCGCCAGCCACACCGTGCCGAACCCGCCGCGGCCGAGCTGGCGGATCCGCCGGAACCGGCCGCCCGCCGGGTTCCACACCTTGCCGGAGTCCGGCGTCGGTGTCGGCGCGCTGCTGCCGGCGCCGGCCGGGCCGAACGGCAGCGGGCCGGGCGTGTCGGCCAACGGCGCGGGCTGCTCCGGCTTGGTCGGCCTCGGCGACTCCACGGGCACGTCGGCGACCCGCGTCGGCGGGTAGTGCCGCGCCGGCGGCGTCGGCCGGTAGGGCGGGACCGGCTGGTAGGGCGGGATCTGCGCGGGCTGGTAGGGCGGCGGCTTCTCCACCTTGTACGGCGGCGGCTGGTGCGGCTGGCGCGGCGGCTGCGACGACGACTGCCGCGGCTGCGACGACGACTGCCGCGGCTGCGAGGACGACTGGTGCGGCTGCTGGGACGACGGCGGTGGCGTTCTCGACACCGCGGGTTGCGGGCTCGGGTTCCCGCGATCGCGACCGGGGCGGTTCAGCATGGCGGTAGTCAACCCGAAAACCCGCACGACGAGGGAGCCCAACACCGCGATCGGGAAGAACCCGAGCAGCAGGTGGCCCACCAGCGTGACCGGCAGCGCGGACGTCGACAGCAGCAGGACCAGGAACGGCGGCCAGAACACCCGGCGCGGCCAGTTCGGGCCGAGCCGGAACGCCGAGCCCGCCTGGAGCATCACGAACAGCAGGCAGAGCAGGGCGAGCAGCGCCGTCACACCGGCGAAGATGACGTCCGGCACGCCGGACCGGCCGGTGATCGCCGTGATGATCGGGTCGGTGACGATCAGGTAGTCGTACTGGCTGATCACCATGCACGGCGACGCGTCCAGCGACTCCATGCCGGGCAGCGCGCGGGTGCGCAGGAGCTTGTAGGTGGCCGAGAAGGCCATCCACGGCAGCACCAGCGTGCTGACCACGCCGAGCACGGCGAAGATCGCGCCGGTGAACGGTCCGTAGGAGTTGCCGACCACGCGGCGGACGGTGATCGACAGCAGCGCGGCGATCGTCGGCAGCACGCCGATCAGGGCGCCGAACG
Source organism: Actinosynnema sp. NPDC023794 (assembly GCF_040639675.1). NCBI lineage: Bacteria > Bacillati > Actinomycetota > Actinomycetes > Pseudonocardiales > Pseudonocardiaceae > Actinosynnema > Actinosynnema sp. NPDC023794. The sequence goes on from NZ_JBFAFR010000003.1 coordinate 37,308, forward strand.
CGGTGACGGTCCAGGCCCAGTCGCCGGGGCAGAGGGGCACACCTGACCAGCCGTGCAGCCACGCCAGCAGCGACTCGGCCAGCTCCACGACCCGCACCACCCCTTCTCGTCGCCTCTCAGGGTACGGGTGCGGGCCACACCGACAGCGCCGTCCGGGCAACATCGTGCAGTTCAGCCCGCGTGGCGCCGTCCCGGGCGAGCGACGACATGCCCCGGACGGTGGCGGCGACGAACACGGCCAGGCGGCGCGCGTCGGTGCCCGCGGGGAGCGCGCCGGTCGCGACGTCGTGCCGGATCTTGGCCTCGACCGCCCGTCTCGCCTGGTCGCGCGGGCCGGTCAGCTCGGGTGCGCTGAGGATCAGGCAGCCCTTGGGCCGGTCCGGGGTCGTGTACTCGACCGCGGCTTCGGTCAGGATCCGTTCGACGGCCTGACGTGCGGTGGGCTCCTCTTCGAGGGCTCGCGCGGTGAACGCGCCGTAGGTCTGCTGGTAGCGCGCGACGGCTTCGGCGAAGAGGGCGCGTTTGTCGCCGAACGCGGCGTAGAGGCTCGGCGGGTTGACACCGGTGGTCGCGGTGAGGTCGGCGACGGAGGTCGCCTGGTAGCCGTCGCGCCAGAAGGCGCGCGTGACCTGGTCCAGCACCTCGTCCCGGTCGAACCCGCGTTTGCGCCCCACCACGGCGGTCATTTTATAACGTCCGCTACAGTTCGGCTTTGTGTAGTGGTCGTTACAGATTGGGGTGCTGGTGAAGACGGCATTGGTGACCGGGGCGAGTCGCGGGATCGGGCGGGCGATCGCGTTGCGGCTGGCGGCGGACGGGATGCGGGTGGTCGTGCACTACGCGCGGGACGACGACGCGGCGCGAGCCGTGGTGGAGGAGGCCGGTGGTGGCGCGTTCGCGGTGCGGGCGTCGTTGCCCTCGGAGCTCGACGCGCTGGTGGCGGCGCTGCCGCCGTTGGACGTGCTGGTGAACAACGCGGCGATCGGGTTGCCGGCGCCGATCGAGGACGTGACGCCCGAGGCGTTCGACGCGGTGTTCGCGGTGAACGTGCGGGCGCCGTTCTTCCTGGTGCAGCGCGCGCTGCCGGTGTTGCGGGACGGTGGGCGGATCGTGAACATCTCGTCCGGGGCGACGCGCATCGCCATGCCGGTCGGCATCGCGTACTCGATGACGAAGGGCGCGTTGGACACGTTCACGCGGACCCTCGCGCAGCACCTGGGGCCGCGCGGGATCACCGTGAACACCGTCGCGCCGGGGGTGGTCGACACCGATGCGAACGCGTCGTGGCTGCGCGGGGATCCGGCGGCGGAAGCGGCGATGGCGGCGCGTTCGGCGTTGGGCCGGATCGGTTACGCGGAGGACATAGCCGACGTGGTGTCGTTCGTGGCATCGGAGGAATCGCGGTGGATGACGGGAGCGTGGCTCGATGCGACAGGAGGCGCCCACTTGTGACGTGACCTCGACTGCTGACGCGGCCTCGACGGGAAGGGGTCCGGCTCACCGGGTGCGAGCCGGACCCCGCGCGTGCGCTTGCCGCTAGCTCACACGCGCTCCCACAAGGCGGGCACCGTCGGCGGATCCCAGCCTGGTTGGGACGTGTGCCCCTGCAAGCACCTGTACCCGACGCCGTCGTACGTCACGAGGGAGCCGGTCGCGTACGCGACGCCTGGCTGCCAGGTGGTCTGGCCGGGGTCCGTGGTGGTCGTCGTGGTCGGCGAGGTGGTGCTGGTTGGCGTGCCGCCGCTGACGATCAACTGGAGGCCGTAGACCTGGAGGATCTCGTTGACCGGCTGGAAGTAGATCGTCCCGCCGGACGTGCAGTTCCCGGAGCCACCGGAGGTGACGCCCTGCGCCTGGTCACCGGTCAGCCACGAGCCGCCGGAGTCGCCGGGTTCGGCGCAGGCGTTCGTGCGGGTGAGGCCGGTGATCGTGCCTTCGGGGTAGGTCACGGAGGTGTTCTTCTGCTGGATGGTGCCGCAGCGCCAGCCCGTGGTGGAGCCGGAGCGGCAGACGGAGGCGCCCACCGGAGCCTCGGTGGAACCGGCGACCGGCACCGTGCCGGGGTAGCGGTTGACCAGGGGGCGGCCGGTGTTGCCGGCGGCCGTGCGGACCCAGGCGTAGTCGTTGCCGGGGAAGCTGGAGCCGGCGAACGTGCCGCTGGGCTGGGTCGTGGTCGCGCCCGTGCGGCCGCAGTGCCCGGCGGTGACGAAGCCACCGTTGACCGCGAACCCGACCGAACAGCGGGAGCCGCTGCCGATGTAGTAGGCGTTGCCGCCGATCACGTCGATCAGCGGGCGCGGTTCCTCAGTGGAGGGTTCGACCCGGACGTCGTCGTCGGCCAGGCCGCTGGCGTGCGCGAACGCTTTCGCGGCGGCGGTGTCGCGGGCGAGGACGACCACGGTGTTCGTGGGGGCGTCGACGTACCAGCCGGGCACGGACCGGGGTGCGCTCCGCGCGTTCCGGTCGAGCTTGTCCTTCAGCGCGTCGAGCTGGGCCAGCGACCGGGGCACCACCGTCGCCCGCGCGCCCTCGGCCTCGACGGTCTGGATCTGCGACGCGGCCGTGACGCCGACGACGAGTCGGGTGGCGTCGGCGTTGAGCCAGGCGCCGGCGAAGCCCGGGCCGAGCCGTGCCTTGAGCGTGCTCTCGGTCCGTGCGGCGACCGCTTCGCGTTCGATGCGGGCGCGGGCCTGGTCGGGGGTGAGGTGGAGGTCGCGCGCCATGGCCGCGACCACGGCTCCGTCGACGGCGAGCTGTGGCGGTGGTGGACCCGCGTTCGCGGTGGTGGCCAGCGCAGCTGCCAATCCGGCAGCGCTCAGAACCGCCACGGCGACCGCGGCGACGCTACGTCGAGTCATCCGCTTGTCTCCTTGCAGGGGTGGTGACACGGGATGCGGGGCCGTTGAACCCGACGCTAGCCGGCCGAAACGCCCACCGGATATGCCAGTCAAGTCATAACGCCACGTTATGGTCCAGTCCACTCCCGATCTTCACCCACCCATTTCCGCACCTCAACCCCATCCGCCACCCACCCACCACCCCACAACTCACAACTCACAACTCACCACCGCACGAAGACCTCCCACCCACCGCCACCCCGGCACCCCCGCAAACGTTTGCCACCCGAGGCGAACAACGCCCACGCCAACGCGCACCGCCGACCGTCAATGGGCGCGATCAACGGCCGCAGACACGGCAACCGCAAGCGCAGGCGGCGGGCGTTGGAGTTCGGCGATCATGCGACAGTCGGCGCACCAGATGGCAGGGCGACTGGATGCGGGTTCGGGGGTCGGCTTCGTTTTAACCGAGGTACGGGAACAGTGTTTCCGTACAGTTTGGGGCGATGATCACTCGAAGGTGTGCCACGGGGTTAGCAGACGCAGAACTCGTTGCCCTCCGGGTCGGCCATGACCACGTGGTGTTCCGGATGTTCCTTCACCACGCTGCCGCCGGCCGCGACCAACTGCCCCACGGCGTTCGTGATCGCCGACCAACGCTCCGCCTCCGGCACCGCCGAGCTCACGCGGACGTCCAAGTGCAGGCGGATCTTCTCGGTCTTCGGCTCCCTCACCTGTTGCAGGAACAGTCGCGGACCGACGCCGGCTGGGTCGTGCAGCCAGGCGCCGTCCTCCTGATCATCGTCCGGATCGGCGAACTGCGCCGCCCACTCCTCCCTCGTCTTGAACGGCGCGGGCGGGGGCTCGGTTTCGTAGTTCAGGGCCAGTTTCCAGAATTCCGCCAGCTCGCTCGGGTGGTGGCAGTCGAGGGCCAAGCCAATGGTGTGCGCCATGCCGCGACGGTAGCGCCCAGGTCCGACAATTCCCCGCAGCCCGGAGGTCCGGTAAGTCCGAACACGGTTCACAGCAGGCTGAGTTGGGTGCCCTTGCGCTTCCGGCGCGGCTGGGTGTCGCCCAGCTGGTCGTAGGCCTTCAGCGCCGCCAGGAACGGAGAGCGCGGTCGGCCGGCCGCATGACTCAGGAACAGGTGTCGCTGCGCCCGGGTCATCCCGACGAACAACAGCCGCCGCTCCTCGTCCACCGCCTCCGCGTCGACCGACCCCGGCCAGCGCAACGGCAGCAGACCGTCCTCGCACCCGACGACGAACACCACCGGGAACTCCAAGCCCTTCGACGCGTGCAGCGTGAGCAGCGAGATCCGGTCCGCCCGCGGGTCCCACGTGTCCACCTCCACCCCCAGCGCGAGCGCCGTGTGGAAGCGCTCGAAGTCCGCCCCGCACTCGGCCGCCAGAGGTTTCAGCAGCTCATAGGCAGTGTGGTCGTCACCCGCGACGGCACGCACGCGTTCCAGCACAGTGGAGCCGGCCGCGAACTTCAGGTCCTGCGCGATCCGCGCCACCCCGGGCCGGTCCGCCAACCGGTCGTGCGAGCGCTTCTGGAACGGCAGGCCGGACTGCGTCAACGCCTCCACCAACGCCCGCGCCTGCCGATCCGTCCGGTACAGCACGGCGAAGTCCGAGAAGCCGAGCCCTTGCGTCCCGTCACCCACCACCCGCCCGCTGTCGAACGCGTGGAACGACGCACCGCCCAGCACCTGCTCGATCGTCCGCGCCACGAACCCCGCCTCGGCCGCCTCCGACGACGCGTGGTGCACACCGATCGGCGCGTCGCCGTGGTCCACCATCGGCCGCAGCTCTCGCCCCGGCACCAGCGACGACGGCGCGATCACCTCCAGCGCACCCGTCACGACCGCGGCCGACGACCGGTAGTTCCTGGTCAGCTGCACGGTCCGCGCCGCGGGGAAGTCCTCCCGGAACCGCAGGAAGAACCCGACGTCGGCACCTCGGAACCGGTAGATCGCCTGGTCCGGGTCGCCGATCGCGGTCAGGTTGCCGTCCGGCGGCGCCAGCAGCCGCAACAGCCGGTACTGCTGCTCGTCGACGTCCTGGTACTCGTCCACCGACACCCACCGCCACCGCGCCCGGTAACCGGAGACCAGCGCGGGCGACTCCTCCAACAACGACAGCGGCAACGAGATCAGGTCGTCGAAGTCCACCAGGTCCTGCGCGCGCAACGCCTTCTTGTACCGCGCGTCCCCGTCGGCGATCAGCGCCCGTGCCGCCTTCTCCTCCGCGACGACGGACAGCGCCACCGCCAGCTGCAGATCCGGGTCCGCCACCCCGAACGACGCCGACAACCCGAAGTACGCGCCGTGCTCACGCAGGATCAGCACCCCGAGCGAGTGGAACGTCGCGATCGTCAACTCGCCGACGGCGTCGGGCGCCAGCCGGGCCAGCCGCTCCGCCATCTCCTCCGCCGCACGCCGCGTGAACGTGATCGCCAGGCACTCCGACGCCGGCACGCCCCGTGACGTCACCAGGTCCGCGATCCGGTGCGTCAACGTCCGCGTCTTGCCCGTCCCCGGCCCGGCGATGATCAGCAACGGTCCGCCGTCCACCTCGGCCGCCGCCCGCTGCTCGGGGTCCAGACCGTCCAGCAACGACGAACCACCCGACTCCGGCCGAACAGGCTCGGGGCCGACGACGGGGACCGGCGCGGGCACCGGCCGCGCACGCTCCACAGTGGACGGAGCCGGAGGGGCGTAGTCGAACAACGCGAACGCCGAGCGCCGCCGCTCCAGCTCCCCCGGCTCGAACACCCGGATCACGCCGTACTCGCCGTCGTACCCCGAGTCGCGCACCACCTCGCCGCGCCGCAGCCGGGTCACCGCCTCGGCCAGCAACGGCGAGTGCACGGCGATGTCGTCCGCCGGCACGTCCTGGAGGATCACCAGCTCCGGCCCGAGCGCCGCCGTCAGCTTGTCGACCTCCGCGACCACCTTCTTGCTCTTCGGCCCGGTGCCGACGATCTCGCTCATGATCTCCGGCAACGGCACCAGGCTGGTGAACCCGGCCGCGCCGGCGGGCCGGGAGCCGTGCGGCCGGTCGGCCAGCTCCGCCACCCGGCTGAGCACCCCGACCGTCAACGGCTTGCCGCACTCCGGGCAGATCCCGTTGTGCGCCAGCGTCTCCTCGGGTTCCATCCGCACGCCGCACTTGCGGTGCCCGTCGACGTGGTACTTGCCCTCCTCCGGGAAGAACTCCAACGACCCGGCGAACCCGTCGCCGGTCTCCAACGCCGACCGCACCGAGTGGTAGTCCAGCTCCGTGTCGAACACGGTCGCCTCACGTCCCAGCGCCGGCGGCGAGTGCGCGTCCGAGTTGCTGACCAGCCGGTACCCGTCCAGGCTCGACACCCGCCAGTTCATCGCCGGGTCGGAGGACAGCCCGGTCTCCACCGCGAAGACGTGCGACGCGAGGTCGACGTAGCAGTCCTGGATCGCGTCGAACCCGGACTTCGAGCCGAGCACCGCGAACCACGGCGTCCACACGTGCGCGGGCACGAGGTAGCCGCCGCACTCCAGCGTGATCTCCAGCAGGTCGCGCGAGTCGAGGCCGAGGATCGGCCGCCCGTCCGACCCGAGGTTGCCGATCTTGGCCAGCCGGGCGTTGAACCGCGCGGCCGACGACAGGTCGGGCATGTACACGAGGTGGTGCACCTTGCGGGTGCGGTCGCCGCGCTTGTAGATGGTCGAGATCTCCACCGAGAGCATGAACCGCACCGGCGCCGCGGCCAACGACGGCGGCAGCCGGCGGTCGATGTCGCGGTCGAGGTCGTCGCGCAGCCGGTACAGCCCCGGTGACGCCTCGACCAGGCTCGACGTCAGGTGGTCGTACCAGGCGGGGTGGGTGAAGTCGCCGGTGCCGACCAGCGAGATCCCCTTGCGGCGGGCCCACCAGGTCAGGTGTTCGAGGTCGCAGTCGCGGCTGCAGGCCCGGGAGTACTTGGAGTGGATGTGGAGATCCGCCACAAAGCGCACCGGCCACAGCGTAGCGAGTGATCCACACCGAGCCCGCGCGAGGTCACGTCGAGGCGTCCCATCGCGGGTTCTCCCAAGGAATCCACAGCCGAGGGGTCCACACTTCCGGCCATGCCCGCCCGGACCGGCGAGGACGACCTGCTGCTCGGCCTGGCCGGGGGCGCCGACGACCACCTCGCCAAGCCGTGCAGCCCGCGTGAGCTGGTCGCCCGGGTGCGCACGGTGCTGCGGCGGGCCGCGCCGGTGGCGCCGGGGCTGCACCGGGTCGGCGGCTTGGTGGTCGACGTGGCGCGACACGAGGGAATGATCCGTCGATTCGTACGGAACGTGATGACAAATCCTCACAATCAGCGCAGTTGCTAGTCCAATCGAGTTAACTGAGCCCGTTTTTGACTCCGGTGCGTAACAACTGGTGGCGCGCACCGAATGTCCCACCGCAGAGCGAGTTCGGGGTGGACGGAAGGCGAGTCATTTGAACAAGATCACACGGGTGGCGGCGGCGCTGGTCGGCGCGGCCGTCGGGCTGGGACTGGCCGTCGCCGTGGCGGCGCCCGCGAGCGCGGCGGTCGCCGACGGCTACTACAAGCAGCCCTTCGACCCGACGGTGTGGCGCGTCGACGCCGGCACCGCCCGCGCCATCACCTACGACCAGTGGGCCGCCGCCGGTTTCCCGCAGCCCGCCGCCTCGCCGACGGACTACGTGAAGTACGCGTGGTCGCCCACCGTCTACGCGGTCACCTTCTGGGGCGATCCGCAGACGACGTGGGACTGGGACCGGCTCACCGAATCCCAGTGGCGGGCGTCGGGCAGCCCGGCGCCGCGCAACGCGGGCTGGATCGCGGGCAGCTACTACTACCAGTGGGGCACGTCCAACGAGCTCTTCGTCGAGGGCGAGGACGGGGTGAACCACAAGCTCACCTACGACGAGTGGTCCGCCTCCGGTTTCCGCGCGTTCGACCGGCGTGCCAACGAGGGCTTCCAGAAGCTGTCGTGGGCGCCGAACATCATGCGGATGTCCAACCTGGCCACCGGCTCCGGCTACTCGATCGGCTACGACGAGTGGCGAGCGGAGGCGTTCCCGACGCCGCAGGTCGTGCGTCGCGTCGCGAACGACGTCTTCTACAAGTACGGCACCGCCCCGACGATCTACTACCAGGGCCCCGCGTTCCACCGGGCCGTGAGCTACGCCGAGTGGGTCGGCGCCGGCAGCCCGTGGCCGGAGGTCCGTGCGCCGGGGAACCCCGGCAACAGCAAGGACTGCCACCACTTCGCCACCCAGCGCGAGGCGCAGGCGTGGTTCGACCTCTACTACCCGTACTACGGCGACGTGGCGCAACTGGACAGCGACAACGACCGCATCGCGTGCGAGTCCCTGCCGTAACGGGCACGGACGACGGCCCCCGCCCGACACCGGGCGGGGGCCGTTCGCGCGTTTCCGCCTGGGCTCACGGCGCCGCCGTCCGCCGACCGCGCGAGGAACCCCACCGGCGCATGGCCGGCCGCTCGACCACGCCGTACAGCAGCCAGGACACCAGCACCGAGATCACCAGGTAGAGCACGGTGAAACCGGTGTCCGCCGCGGCCCCGGCGTCGCCCTCGGGGTCCAGGAGCCGGTGCAGGTACAGGATCACCAGCACGTGTGTCATGTAGAACGCGAAGGAGATGTCCCCCAGCCAGATCCAGCTCCGCCTGCGCAGGCCGGGCGAGCCGGTGATGTCGGAGTGCGCCGAGGCCAGGACCATCATGGCCAGCGGCACCGCGAGGATCGCCGTGACCAGGTACGGGAACACCACCTGCAAGGAGGCGACGAAGCCGAGCGGCACGGCGATCAGCGCGAGGCCGAGGCGCTTCGGGTACCACCGGCCGGTGATGACGATCCGCGCCAGCAGGATGCCCAGGACGAACTCCAGGAGCCTGACGGGCGGGAAGTTGTAGGTGAGCCAGGTCTGGAGCAGCGTCGTCTGGAAGGGACCGCCCTTGGGTTCCGCCGGGGTGACCGCCATGATCACCAGGGGCACCACGGCGATCGCCGCGAGGCAGCCGGCGGCCCAGTGCCACAACCGCTCCGGCCGGATCTTGGCGATGAGCCGGTGCAGGTGGGGGAAGCAGAGGTAGAAGAACAGCTCGCAGGCCAACGTCCACGAGACCGGGTTCACCCCGAGCCCCACCTCCGGCAGGGAGATCCACGCCTCCACCAGCAGCAGCGTGCTGAGCGCCCGTAACGCACCCACCTGCTCGCCGGCCCACAGCAGCAGGACCAGCGCCACCACCCACGTGACCAGGTGGTTGGGGTAGATCTTGGCCAGGCGCCTGCGGATGAACGTCCGCGGCGTGTCCTCCTCGCGGGCCGACCAGGTCAGCACGAACCCGCTGAGCAGGAAGAAGAAGGAGACGCCGGCCAGCGCCGAGCGCAGCGCCACCGCGCCGAACGGCACCTGCTCCATGTCGCCGCCCGTGTACCAGACGTAGACGTAGACGTGCAGGACGAACACCAGCAGCGCCGCGCCGAAGCGCAGCGTGGTCAGGGAGTCGAGCCGGGTGCGTTCACCCGACACCGGTCGGTCGGGTGTCGCCTTCTCGTGGACGGTCATGGATGCGCTCCTGCTGCTCTGCCGACTCGCGTGCGTCGGGACGGAACCGGGTGGGTACGTGTGGGAGTGGTGGGTCGGGATGACCGACCCCGGCCGCAGCCCGGCCCGCGCCCGCTGTCGTTCGCCCCGGCCGGCGTGCGCTCTTCGCCGCGAGCGGGAACAAGATCCGCGGGTTGGCGTCGCGACGTGCGCCCGGTGGTCATCATCGGACAGGATGCGCTCCACCACCAGGACCTGTCGTGCGCGAATTCGGCTGAGCGCGGCCGCACGGTCCGCCTGACCGGGCGGCTCCCCTTTCCGGGTGCGGCCATCGCGCCGGACCGAATCACCACTTCGGACGATGCGGAAACCTCGCATTGTCGAAGTAGCGCACCGCCGGCCGAGCCGCCGACGATGGGTTGTCCAGCCCACCGCGGAGCAGGAGGCGATCTCGATGACCCAGGTGGATCCCGGGCGACGATTCTGCCGGATCTGCGGTGGCACCGTCGAGCAGTGCCTCGATTTCGGCACCCAGCCGGTGTCGAACGCGTTCCTGCTGCCCGAGCACATCGGCCGCGAGACGTACTTCCACCTGGCCGTCGGCCTGTGCCAGTCGTGCGGCATGGTGCAGCAGCTGGAGGAGGTGCCGCGCGAGGCCATGTTCGGTTTCGACTACCCGTACCGCTCGTGCATGTCCGCGTTGATGCGCAAGCACTTCCAGCAGACGGCGCAGCAGCTGCTGGAAACCGAGCTGGCCAAGCCCGACCCGTTCATCGTGGAGATCGGCAGCAACGACGGCATCATGCTCGACACGGTCCGCCGGGCGGGCGTGCGCCACCTCGGCGTCGACCCGTCCGGCGGGCCGGCAGAGGTCGCCAGGGACAAGGGCATCCGCGTCCGGGTCGACTACTTCGAGGAGTCGTCGGCGCGGGCGATCCGCGCCGAGGACGGCCCGGCGGACGTGATCTTCTCCGCCAACACGATCAGCCACATCGCCTACATGGACTCGATCCTGCGCGGTGTCGACGCGCTGCTCGCGGACGACGGCGTGTTCGTCGTGGAGGACCGCTACCTCGGCGACGTGGTCGAGCACAACTACTTCGACCAGATCTACGACGAGCACTTCTACCTGTTCGCGATCAAGTCGGTCGGCGCGATGGTGGCCAGGTTCGGGTTCGAGCTCGTCGACGCCGAGCGCATCCCGGTGCACGGCGGCGCGATGCGCTACACGATCGCGCGGGCCGGCCGCCGTGCGGTCAGTCAGGCGGTGCTCGACCTGGCCGACGGCGAAGCGGAGATCGGCTTGGACCGGCTCGCGGTCTACGCGCGCTTCCGCGACGAGATCAAGTCGATCCGATCGGAACTGACGGCACTCCTGACCGACTTGCGCGCTCAGGGCAAGACCGTCGTCGGGTACGGCGCCACGTCGAAGAGCGCGACGGTCACCAACTACTGCGGTATCGGGCCGGACCTCGTGCCGTACATCTCCGACACGACACCGGTGAAGCAGGGCCGCGTGACGCCGGGCTCGCACATCCCGATCGTCGCGCCGGAGCGGTTCTCGCGGTCCTACCCGGACTACGCGCTGCTGTTCGCCTGGAACCACGCCGACGAGATCATGGCTAAAGAACGCGCGTTCCGCGAGTCCGGTGGCAAGTGGATTCTCTACGTGCCCCGCGTGCACGTCGTCTGACCACAGGCACCGCGCACCGGTCACCGCGTTCGTGGCGCGTCACGGAGTTCGCGCTGGTCATCGGGGCGGTGGCTCAGCCGTTCAGGACGGACTTCCAGGTGCGGCGCAGGCCCTCGGTGAACGTGGTGGACGGTCGCCAGCCCAACACCTCCTCGGCGAGCCCGACGTCCAGCAGGATCGTCCGCCGGTCGAACTCGCGGGAGGGTGACCGGTCCACCGTCGACCGCACGCCGGTCACGTCCTCGACCTCGCGCCGCAACCGGCCGAGGGAGACGGGGTCGCCGGAGCCGATGTTGAGGGCGAACGGCAGGTCGCCGCCGTCGTGCCGGGAGACGCGGATCAGGGCGTCCACGACGTCGTCCACGTACACGAAGTCCCGGCTGATGTCGTCGTCGCCGATCTGGCGCAGGCGTTCCCCCTTGGCGACGGCGGTCAGCCAGTGCGCGATCACGCCGTGCCCGGGGTCCGTCCGGTGGCCGGGCCCGTAGAGGCTGGCCAGGCGCGCCACCACCGGGCGCACCCCCGGCGCGGCGCGCAGCGCCTTTTCCATCTCCAGCTTGCACCGGCTGTACGCGGTGCCCGGCCGCAGCGGCGTGCGCTCGGTGAATGGTGGTTCCGCGGCCCGGTCGTAGCAGTCGGCGGTGCCGGCCAGAACTACCGTCGGATTGGTTCCCAGAGCGCCCAGGGCGGTGACGAGCCGGCTGAAGTCGGCGAGATCGCGGTCCGCTCTTTCAGGGAACTTCTCGGCTGTTCCGGGCGTGACGCTGGTGGCGACGTAGAAGACCACACCGGCGGTGCGGAGTGCCGGCGACAGCCCGTCGTCAACGATGGCGGGTTCACGCCTGGTGACCTTCGAGACCTGCGCGGATGCCCGTTCCAGCCCCGCGACGAGCGCCGATCCGAGGAATCCGCGGGCGCCCACCACCACCGCATGCATGACTTCTTCCTCCGGTCGCGAACCGGCAGCGTGCCACACCACCACGCGGACCGGGTACAGCCGCCTGGAAGATCCGCATTTTCGAAGAAGACCCTGGACGGACGCGCGTGCCGGTTGACAGCATGTGCCGGAAAGAAATGGGGACGTTTATCCGGACGGCTGCCCGCGCGCCGTTCGCCGAATGGTCGGGAAAGGCGCAGTATGCGTTTTCTGTTCACCGCATGGCCCACGCCTTCGCACCTGTTCCCCCTCGTTCCGCTGGCCCACGCGCTCATGGGCGCGGGCCACGAGGTGCGCGTCGCGTCCGCGCCCTCCCTGGCCGACGCGATCCGCGCCTGCGGCCTCACCGCGGTGCCCCTCGGCGACGGCTCCGGCACACCCACGGGTCCGGGCAAGATCGCGCCGGCGGACGTCTCGGCGCGCTTCGACGACCTCGCCGCCCGGCTCGGGTTGTCCGGGGACGAACTCGCCACCTGGGACGTCGTCCGCTACTTCATGCTGCCGCCGATGTGGGACTTCCACCCCTTCGGCGCGGCGGCGTCCGACCCGCACCCCGAGGTCGACGACCTGGTCGAGTACACCCGCGTGTGGCGGCCGGACATGGTCCTGTGGGATCCGCCGTTCCTCGCCGGCTCCATCGCGGCCAAGGTGAACGGTGTCGCGCACGCCCGGCTCATGTGGAGCCAGGACTACTTCCCGTTCGCGGTGCGCGCGATGGAACGCGCTCCCGGTGACTGGGACCCGTTCGTGGAGACCGTGCGCCCGGCCGCCGAGCGGCACGGCGTGGAGGTGGACGAAGAGCTGCTGCTCGGCCAGTTCACCGTGGACGCGATGCCCACCGGCATGCGCTTGCCGGACGCCACCAAGGCGATGCCGATGCGCTGGGTGCCGTTCACCGGCACCACGACCATCCCGGACTGGCTCCACGCCGAGCGTTCCAGGCCGCGGGTCGCACTGTCCCTCGGCCAGTCCCGCCGCCTGGTCATCAAGGACGACGGCTGGGACCCGATGGCGGACGTGCTGGACATGGTCGGGCAGCTGGACGTCGAGGTCGTGGCGACCCTCGACGCGACCCAGCTGGCGAACGTGCCCTCGGTGCCGGACAACGTGCGCGTGATCGACTACATGCCGCTGAACGTGCTGCTGCCGACGTGTGACGCGATCATCCACCACGGCGCAATCGGGACGTTCGGCGCGGCGGCGACCTTCAAGGTGCCGCAGCTGATCGTCGACTCCCACGCGCAGCACCTGAACCCCGCGTTCGGCGACGAGTGGTCCGCCGCCTGCCGGACCATGATCTCCAAGAACGCCGCGCGCTACGTGCCCGACCGCGGCGCGGGTTTCGCCCTGGACGTGCAGGGCGCTCCGGAAGAGGCCCGGACCCGCATCAAGGTGGTGCTCGAAGAGCCGGGCATCCGCGACGGCGTCGAGCGGGTCCACGCCGAGCTGATGGCGACCCCCAGCCCGCACGACGTGGTCCCGGAACTGGAGGAAGCGGCGCGGCGCGGGCGCACCGCGTGACGCGGTCGACCGGGAAGGCGTGACGTGGGAGCGGACGGCGGGTCCGAACCGCGCGCCAGTGGCCGCGACTGGCTGGGCTTCGCGGTCCTGGCGCTGGTCCCGGTGCTGCTCTCGCTCGACGTCAGCGTGCTGTTCCTGGCGCTGCCGGAGCTCAGCGCCGTCCTGGCGCCCGACAGCGCCGAGCTGCTGTGGATCGGCGACATCTACCCCTTCATGATCGCCGGTTCCCTCGTCACGGCGGGCACCCTCGGCGACCGGGTCGGCCGCAAGAAGCTGCTGCTCATCGGCGGCGCGCTGTTCGGGTTGGCGTCGATCCTGACCGCTTACTCCGGCAGCCCCGGCATGCTCATCGCGGCCCGGGCGCTGCTCGGGGTGGCCGGCGCGATCATGCTGCCGAACACGCTGGCGCTGGTGGTGGTCATGTTCACCAACCCCAAGCAGCGCAGCCTCGCGATCGGCGTCTGGATCAGCTGCTTCATGGCGGGCATCGCGGTCGGCCCGGTGATCGGCGGGCTGGTGCTCGACGCGTTCTGGTGGGGCGCGGCGTTCCTGGTCGGCGTGCCGGTCATGGTGGCCCTGCTGGTGCTCGGTCCGCTGACGCTGCCGGAGTTCCGCAACCCGCGGGCCGGGCGGATCGACCTGCCGAGCGTGGTGCTGTCGTTGGCCGCGATCCTGCCCGTGGTGTACGGGCTCAAGGGTTTCGCCCGCGACGGCGTCACCGCCGTGAACGCGGTCGCGCTGCTGGTCGGCCTCGGCTTCGGCACGGTGTTCGTGGTGCGGCAGCACAAGCTGCCCAGCCCGCTGCTGGACCTCAAGCTGTTCCGCAACCGCACGTTCGCGGGCGGTATCGGGATCATGCTGCTGGCGTCGGCGAACATCTCCGGCTCGATGCTGCTGGCCAGCCAGTACCTGCAGCAGGTGCTCGGGTTCTCGGCGGTGCGGGCCGGGTTCTGGCTCGTGGTGCCGGCGATCGGGCTGGTGACGGCTTCACTGCTGTCGCCGATCGCCGCACGACGGCTGAGGCCCGGCTACGTGATGGCGGTCGGTCTGGCGATCGCCGCCGCCGGTTTCGCGGTGCTGACGCAGATGACCACGACCAGCGGTGTCGCGCTGCTCGTGACCGGGTCGATCATGGTGCAGTTCGGCATCGGGGCCGGCGGGTCGTTGGGGACCGACCTGGTCGTCGGTACGGCGCCGGCGGAGGCGGCGGGTTCCGCTTCATCGTTGGTGCAGACGGGGACCGAGTTGGGCACCGCGCTGGGCATCGCCGGTTTCGGCACGATCGCGGTCGCCGTCTACCGGGCCGACATGGCGACCTCGTCCGTCGTCGACGCCCGCGACACGGTGCCGGGCGCGTTGACCGCGGCGGAGGGACTGCCGCCGGACGTGGCCGCGGGCTTGTTGTCGGAGGCTCGCGAGGCGTTCACCGGCGGTGTGACGCTCGCGGCGGGCACCAGCGCGGTGATCGTGTCGGCGCTGACCGTGGCGACGGTCGTGCTGCTCCGCCACGCGAAGCCACTCGGCCAAGCCGCACCCACCGCGGAGGTCGCCACGAAGACGGGCGCGGATGGCTGAGTTCCGGGGCGGCGGGCGAGATGGTTCGCGCTTTCCGCGATCACCGGCATCGTCAGGAACCCCGTGCGGCCACCCAGGAACTCGATCCGGGTGTTTGCCGAAGCGCATGGCCCACTCCGTTTACCGGCCCGCGGTGCGATCGGTGACATGCGAGGACGTCGTCGACATGGACCGTATCGACGCCGACGCCGACGCCGACGCCGACGCCGACGCCGACACCGACGCCGACACCGACGCCGACGCCGACGCCGACGACAAGGCCCGACCGCTCAAGCACCGGACCCGACAACGCCGACTCCGCGAACGCGAAGCCGATCTCCTCGAAGAACTGGAGAACGAACCCACCGTGCCCGACGCGGCCACGCACAGAAGAGGCGGAAACCGGCTTACCGGTTCCCGCCTCTGAAGGTGTTCGTACACCTTGGTCTCTGGTGGAGCTCCTATCCAGATATTCCAACCGCCCCGAGCTCCTGGGGCCGCTGGTCAGGTCATGGAGATGATCGACTCGGGCGTGGACGAGACGATGGAGGCCATGTCATCGGTCGCATCACCCAACCCTCGACCATGGTCGGCGAAGGATCGGCTCGGCGAGCGGGAGCTGGAAAAGATGGCTGAGCTGTACGCCGAGGGCACTACCGGAGAGGTGTTGGCGAAGCGGTACGGCATCAGCGCGCGGACGGTGCGGCGGATCATGAGCGAGCAAGGGGTTAGGAAGCCGCTCCACGGCAGTGACCGGCTCCCGAGAACCGGGCTGGCGCTATGGCTCGTTGCTTCGCTGCCATGGCGCTTCGGGATCGGCCAGTGTGTCGAGGATGAGCTGACACCACGTGTGTGCGGCACCGACCGCCAGATACGCATCGCGCGGTCGAAGTCCGACAGGCGCTTGTGCAGGGCCATGACCGGTGCCGTACCCGCGGTTGCGTAGCTCGGCCACCCCGATTGCGGCTGAGACCAAGCCGCCAAGGAACTTCTTGACGGCATCCGAACCATCCGGCCCTTGCGTGGCGCTTGCCGGGTGCAGGTGCAAGGCGCGTTGCGCTCGGCTGATGAGGGCTGGGAGGTCATCGTTGCGCTCGTCAACTGCCTCGACCGAGCTGCACCAGAACCACCTTCGCCGTGGACTCGATCAGCTCCTCGGCGGCGCCGATGGCCTCTCGCGGATGCTCCCGCAGGACACGGGCGATGCGCTCGAGAAGCCGTCGGATCTCCTCCGCTTCGAACAGAAACCGCTGCGACTGCACCAGGCGGTCGAAGCAAGCCTCGGGTGCTTCGGCCCCGCGGAGCAGGCACAGGACGAACAGCCAGTAGGCGGCTTGGCCGACGTAGTGCATCTCCGCCCGTCGACACCAGGGAAGCGCGCCAAGTGGTGCGCGATGTCGTTGCGGTAGTCCTTGGCCTTCGTGCACCACGCAGTGCCCCTGCCACAACCGACCAGCCGCTCGAACGGTGCACCAGCATGATCGGCAAGCCGCTCCAGCCTGGCCAACAGCGTGATGTTGCCACCAAAGCGCTGCCGGTCGAAGCCCTCGAGCGTGGCGATCCGGCTGACCACGACGTCCTGCACCATGGTGTTAGGGGTGTACCGGGTCATCATCATGCAGCCGAGCAGCTGGCGGTACGTCTCGGTAACCCGCATACAGCGCCCGACGCCCTCGATGCCCCCGAACTCCTCGTCGCGACATCGGCCGCAGTCGGAATCCACTAGTTCAAACTAATCCAGGTCGAACTGTAGGCGAAGTAACTATAACCTGGCGCGTGCAGTGGAGCGGCCACGAAAGGTTCCCCACCATTATCCACTCTATAAGGGTAGTAGTGACCTCCCACCTCGACGTCGAGGTCAAGGTGCCAGCGACAGTAGCAAGGCCCGGAATCTGCCATTACCATAACTTGATCAGACCTGGCTGCGGTTACCTCAAGTGCAAATGGCCGGATCGGGGGGTCAGGGTCGGCCGCATCTTCAGAGTACCGATATGTTGCCTGGGCCTTGTCGAGGTCAATGCGCAGGTACGACATCTCAGGAGGGCTTCCTTGCTGACAAGCAGCAACGTCACCAACCAGCTCCCCTACCAGTCGCTCGACGTGAACCTTGACGCCGTGCACTCGGACAGTCTCGTCCGAGATCGCAGATACCGTGAAGGAAACATAACTCGTACCCGTCGGAACGCCGCCGTTATCCAGCGCCCACTGTTGCCAGTCGTAGCAACCGTTCGGCGGATAGGGCGCCGGTAAGCCTGCCAACGCTCCCGGAGGGAACAGATAGCTACTTGCACCACCGGTCTTTATGCCGAAGTTGACGTCTGTGGTATCTGTGAGGACTTTTATGTTGAAGACCTCGTGAGCTTCAGGCGGCAATGCGGCTACGACCCGCGGCGACGCCGTCGCTCTACCTGCAACCGACTCGGATTTCGGCACAACGATCAGGGCAAATAACTCTACTATCAGAACACCAAGGATCATTAATCGCCAAGGGAGCGGAACCGGGCCAAGTTCCGACAGGCTCCGGCGCCGTCCGTGGAGGTGAGTAGTAGAGAAGTTTTGGATGCCCGCGTTGACAGGTGCCATATAGGCCGCGTCAACACGCCCGGACTGAAGGACATTGCCCTCGACGGTACCGCTGACGTGGTTCTCAGTGTTCACCTTACGCTTCGCCACTCGGTCAGCCTCCGAAACTCACTTCTGCATAATGCGAGCAACACCGAAACTCGACTCGAACTGGTATCGCCGCTCGCCTGATACTCGTTAGCCCTCGGTGATCTACCGTGACGGAGCCGCAACATCCTTCACAGACCCCGTGCATAGTCGTCAGCTGCCAGCGCACCGTCCTGCCCCGTACATTGCCGCTATGCCCGCTCCCGCTCTCCAGCTGCCCTCACCCCTCGCCCAGCTCCACGACGAGTGGCTCAGCACGCGGGGTGTCCGGCTGCACCTCAAGCGGGACGACCTCATCCACCCCGAGCTTCGCGGCAACAAGTGGCGGAAGCTGCGGCTCGGCTTGTGGATAGTGTTCGTAAGCCGTTCCTGGGTGACCGGGCGGAGTGCGGTGTGGCGGTTCGGGTCGTGGTGTGGGCGGCCAAGGCCTGCATGGAACTCCGGAACGTATCCCACCACGACTCGGACAGGTCGGGGTCCTGCTTCAGGGTGCCTCCGGCCTTGATGGGCGCGTCTGCCACCAGTTCGGTTTCGTCGGCTCGCCACATGACGCCGAGGTCGTGGTCAATCCAAGAGACGCCTTGCAGCCAGGCGGGCATGGCGACGCCGTCTAGGACGGCGGCAGTTTCGAGGCCCCAGCCCTGTCCGTCCATCCGCGCCAGGTCTTTGACTTCGATGCGCACCCAGGTGTCGCGCGTGGTGGCGTAGCCGAAGGAGCGACGTTTGCGGACTTCGGACTGGGGGGTCGAAGTCGACGGCGAGGGTTTGCTGGACGCGAGAGGTGACTGCTTCGGTGGAGGTTTTGCGGAGGTCGGGGGTCGCGACTAAAGGATAGCCATGAGAGGCCCTGCCGTCCCAGTTCCGCTACTCAGACTCAGATTCCTGGATAAGTTGCAGAACATAAGAGACCAACGGCCGAGCATCTGACGGCGCAACTCTAATACCTACGCCTGGGTCAGACTGCATTCCAAACCACACACCGTCACCATCAACTCGAACCTCTCCCTCATCGCCACCTGTCCAGAACGGCAGATCACCCTTTCCATCTATGGCATCAAGCACTCCGCTCCATAGATCCTCAAAGCCGCCGATATCCTCAATAACTCTCACCAAAACTGACAGATCCGTTGACCCCGAAACATCGAGCTCGCCATCATCGCGCATTGCAATAGTCAGTTTTTGAAGTAGATTCATGATTCGCTTTTCCTCATATTATTATTGTGCCACTACTTATTATACTTCGGGTATGCCGTTTCTACGTCGAAAAGTTTGGCTTGATCGACACTGCCGGTAAAGCTTTTGTCGAGTTTTCCTTCCACCAATACGCCATCTACACGCGCCTGCCATTTCTCGGGGACGAGTACGCCTTCGCTATCATATACTGGCCGACGGGCCTCGAAAGCCCGCTCGATTACCGATTCAACCTGTGCACGAGTCCAGTCGTCCGGAAAAAATGTACTTCCCTTACACCTCCAGGCTCCCTCGACGTTCGGACCGCAAACGGTAGCGCGGTAAACGCCGTTTTCGTCATGCCGCCCCTCTTTCACGACCTTGAACTCACCGGTGTCCTGACCTCCGTACCGATGGTGGTATCCGGTGATTCGGTCTTCTTTGTGATGACCTTCGAACACATGACCGGTCAGACTGCTCGGTAAGTTCGACGCCTTCGAAATTCTGCTAAGCCCCTTACCGAGGAGCGCGCCAGCAACCATCCCGCCAACCCATTTCGTTGGATCATCCCGCATTGTCTCGTAATCGAGAACGATCTTTCCAGCAGCAACGGGATCCTTAAGGGCAAGGTCAGACATGCCGGCCAAGCCAGTTGCAACATCTGCCCAGTTCGCCGGATTAATAACTTCTAGCGTCCCACCAACTTCTCCACGTGCGCCATCAAGGAAGCCTTGGAACCGTTGCCACAGGGTAGGCTCCGGCGGAGCTATTTCGCTCGCCTCCCTAACCTTCCGGGCCGCTTCCGTTCCGATGTCACTGAGATGCAACCGGGCTCGATGAAGCATGTCTCTTGCGGCAGCTCGTAGTTCGACGCCTGGGTCGGACGGGTTCTTCGAATCTATACCTCCGAGGGCACCTCCCAAGCCAACCAAGTTATCAGCAGGGAGTAGCAGCGGGTTGACCGCTCCTGCCGCCCTCGTCAACTCAACACCTCTTTTCCAGAGGGCTACTGCTTCTGCTGCTCTTCTCTTGGATTCACCG
The DNA here is from genome assembly GCF_040639675.1 of Actinosynnema sp. NPDC023794. Taxonomy (NCBI): domain Bacteria; kingdom Bacillati; phylum Actinomycetota; class Actinomycetes; order Pseudonocardiales; family Pseudonocardiaceae; genus Actinosynnema; species Actinosynnema sp. NPDC023794. The sequence continues at coordinate 57,301 of NZ_JBFAFR010000003.1, forward strand.
AGCGCCGCTGCATAAGGAACCAGTGCACCCTCCGCCATGTCGAACGCGTCGGCCGCCTCAAGCCAGCGTTTCGGCTGCATGTCGAAACATTGCCGAAATGCCGCCGCAGCAGCACCACGATAGTTGCCCTCATCGAGCTTCTTCAGGGTGCTGCCGACCTGTTCGAATGCCCTACCGTAGACCCTCATCGCACGCGCTACGCGATAAATACTCTCTACATTGCCTGGAATAAGGATGTTCGGGTCTTCCGTTGTACCCAGTTCACTCCTGAACATCGAACGCATGACCTCCACCCGTGTAGATTTTCCTCAAGGCCCTGAGTGCTGCGTCATCAGCTTCTTGGTAGGTCTTCAGTGTTTCAATCAGCCGGTCGTCGATAGCTTCGACATCGACGATCAGATTTTTGGCTCCCCGCTGCCATCGATTACTGAATCCCTCAACAGCAGCGGAAAGCTCCGCATGGCCGAAATTCGCTCCAGCGTCGATGTCGCGAACCGGTTTTTCATCGAACTCTGACACTAGATTTCGCAAGCCGAGGCTAGCCGCGTACAGGGCTTCGACGTCTACCTCGAACCCATCGGAATCAGGCATGGAATTCGCTTCCTACTCAGATGGACGAATCAGGGGCGGTCACTTCGCCTCAAGAGACCACCCAATGCCGTAAGCCAAACCCGCTCGCAGCCCGAAAAATTCAAGTTGAGCCTCTCCCGACTCGTCGAATTGCACGCGGTGATCGTTGGGTCGTCCACTCTCTAGAACAACGGGCGGAACGCCGGACAGTTTCCAGGCACGTTCAGGGCCACCTGCCGGGAACTTGAGATGCATCTTGAAATGCTCGACGTGACGGAGCGGCAAGAGTACGTAGTACGGCCTCATCCACATACGACGGTACGATTTGAACCGAACACTGTAGCTGTGGCGTTCCCCCAGGCTCAGAGGTTTCGGCAAGCGCACCACGAACTGACTGTGCCCTGAAGGATCATGTTCAGCCTCGACAATTCGGCCCCCGAACTTCATGTCAGCGGTAACTCGTTCTTCGTCAGTCAGATGGATTCCCTTGGGCGCGCTGACCATGAGGACGATCTCGTCGAGCTCGTCTGCCGTAGCTACAATCGTTCGAGTTTCGGTCAATTCTGGCGGATCAGCTTCCATATCGAGAACTGACAGAAGGCTCTCGGTGTACCAGCCGTTTGGCCCGGGTTCGCTGGATCGTGGATTCGACTCATTCTCGACGCTGTCGAGTTCGTCGGCCAATCGTTTGAATGCGCTGTCTACCCAACGTCTCGCGGTGCGGAGCGAGTCTCGGTCGATCTGCGCCCTGAACCAGGCCATTCGTTCGTGCAGGAAGCGATGGTGAGCCTCTTCATGCAACGCGAGCGCTGCGAGCGCAGCTGTCTGAAGATGACCGGGGAGACATCCACATGCCTCAGTAAGCCGTAATACGAGCTTCTCTCGCACTACAGCCGGACGATCCCCTTCAGCAACGCCGCAGGCACGCCGAAGGTTGGGCAACTCCACTGCATGAAGATCATCTACTTGCAGTCCGCGCCCCCGTCGAAGCTCGTTGAGCTCCGCGATGATCTCAGTTGCACGCACGCCCTCTCCTCGAGCCGTCGTTCCATCATGAAGCAGAGTGCACACACTGTAGGCCGGTTGGCATACCAGCGGCCGATGTGTCCCTTACTTGGCACTAGTCCGGTCACTGCACCATGTCCCTTGGATGATCAACGCCATACAGGGCCTGAAACATGACGGTTCGTCGCGTATCGTTCCTTGTGTCCGATGCGAAGACAAAGTGGTAGGCCGCGGCGCTAGCGAGAGCGAACAGGAAGATCGATCAACGTGGATGCCAGCAAGAAACGTGCGATGAAGACCACCGGTGAACTGCTTACGGAGTTACTTCAAACGAACCCTCGATACACCCGGCGCTGGCGAGCAGCTGCACGCCGGCTCCGTGGCTCGGGGGTTGCACCAGCCGCCGTGTCCCAGGTGATTGCCCTCTATTTGTGGGACACCGGAGAACATCCTGACACGGACACCGACCTCCCTCGCAGCCTTCGCGACCGCATCCGACGCGCCCTACTCGGCGAGCATCTAACCGGAGAGACGCTTACATGGTTCATTACGGCATTCGAAATGAGTGATCAGGACGCGCAGAGGTTGTGGGCAACGTTCTCCGGCGACACCGTTGGGCCGCTTGACGCCATAATTGATACGGTGCCCGTGCCACGCCCGATGGGCAAGCGCCAGTGGCACCGTACAATGACCTTGTTCGAGAGGTACTTCTTCGGAAGTGACCGATCCTACATTCAGCGCCGCACTATGCAAGTGGTCCAAGCCATTGAAGATGGCGTCGACAGCTACCTATTCAACCATGAGCCGTTCGCTTCTCGCATAGACGTACTCTACGGAGGCCACGTCGGGGAGCACTATGAGTACGGCGGTGGTCTCGTCAGTGACGACATCATGTTCGGCCGGACGCTTCAGGCTGGCCAGCGCATCGCTATCGAATACGAGACCTTCTTTGATCCCGGTGTCCACCAGCCAACTGAGGTACGTCGCCCCGTGAGAGCCCGTGTGGAGAACCTGGACTTTGCGATCCGGTTCGTCGCGGGGTACACACCGCAGCACGTGTGGTTCTGCGCCTGGCCTGACCACTACCTCGGAGACCCCGTCCTGAGCGAACCTCTCTCCCTCGATGCTTCGGGGGCGGCACACCGGTTCGTGGCCTACGCCCAGCAGGCGGTCTTGGGCTTCAGGTGGGAGTGGTAGGTAGACCCACTCAGGCAGGTCTTATGGCGCACCTACGGCGCACGCCATGAGTGCGCCATCTCCTTGATTTGCTCCTTTCCGTCCGGCAATCCATAGCCGATCGGGAAGGAGGAGCGCCATGCAGTCTCACTGGATCACGCTGGCCCTGCTGCTGATCAGCCTCATCTGACGCCCTGACACAGTACACCTGCGCCGGGTACCCCGCCGTCTAAGTCTCTGCGGGGTACCCGGTGCCCCAGGTCAGGGCGACACCGATGACCTCTCTCAGGAACAGGCCATTATGCCACTCATAGGCGGTTGGGCACTATTGGCTTTACTGATATTCACACTCGGAGTGTTGTGCGGAGGATCGTGGACGGCACAGCTCTTGAGCGCTCGTTCGCGACGACAGGCACGCCTCCAGTACGAACTCAATGAGCAGATACGCTCAATGAGATCATCTCCTGGTGCCGCACAATGGCACCGCACCCTCGCGTCACAAGATGCCGACCCTCAGAGCAAGGGCAGCAACTAACAGGAGCTGGGCACTGTAGGCGGCTAGTTACGGCAACCTTCAGTGCCCTGCTTCCGATCACATGCGTTGTCTGACCGTCCTCTTGGCAGTCGTCGCCAGCTTGACTATTTCCTGCGGCGGCGTTCCCTCATCCCACAGCGACCTCGCCGCCAACCAGCAACTCCTGGCCACCTGCGCCCCGGCCAGGCCGCCCGCCGCACTGGTGGAGATCGACGGCACCGGCTCCAGCAACGCGGACACCATCACCGCGGAGCGCATGGCTGCCGTCGAGTCCATCGCCACGCGCACGGCGGTGTGTTCCGGCCCTGCGGGTGTTGGTCTTCTCCACATCGAGCGCCGCGACCACGGGTGTTGTTCGACGGCGACCTCAAGCAGGCCGGTGCCACGGACAACGCCCGCCTGCGTCGGGTGCCCGAGGCGGTGAAGGGCGCCATGGACACCGTGCGTTCGGGCACAGCTCGGCCATGGCCTCGCTCCCACAGGGCGCCGGCGACATCCAGGCCCGGTACCGCCTCGCCGCGGAGTGGAAGCAGCAGCTCGGCGGCAACTACCAGCTCGGCCGCATCGCCAAGGACGCTCCACCTTGCCGCCGCGCGGAAGCGGCGAGTCCGTGGCAAGCGCGTCCACCACCACGTTGCTCAAGGGTCTGCTGTGGTGTCATCGCTGCGGTCACCAGTTGGTCATCATGCGTGGCAAAGGCAACGGTGGCGTGTACTTCTACTTCTTCCGCCGCGGCAGGCAGCAGCACCTGTGCGACTTGCCGTATCTACCGGTCGCGAAGGTGGAGGCGGCCGTGGAACGGCACCTCGTGCACAGTCCGCCTCACCGACGCGTTCCAGGCAGCAGTGCGACGACAACTCGACGAGGCGCTGCTGGGCGAACAAGCAGCGCTCAGCGGACTGAAGAAGCGACTGCTGGGCAGGTTTGCCGAGTTGGACGTCAAGGAAGACCGCTTGCTCGACTTGCTGGGTGACGCCGACTGGCCGAAAGCGGAGATCAAGTCGAAGCTCGCTGAGATCGCCGGCGAGCGCCGCGAGATCGATGAACAACTCGCCGACACATCGAGCAAGCTCGATGTCGGTCGGGAGTTCTCCGGTGCACCGCTCCGACTGCTCGCTGACCCGCAGGGCTTCTACGGCCGCGGGGGCGGCGCGGTGAAGCGTGGCGTGATCAAGGTGGTGTTCGAGAAGCTGCACCTCGACGCCGAACCCGGCGCGCAAGGCGTCGTGGGAGCGACAGCCTGGCACCGGGCATCGCTGGGCTTGTCGAGATTGGGGCACATGCCCATGCCAGGCAGCAGGTCGAACAGCCCGGAAACGCCGAAGGCGGCTCCCTCCCGGTGGAGGAAGCCGCCTTCGAGCGGGCTACCGATGCGGAGCTACTTGCGCTTGTCCTCGCGGACAAGGGTTCAAGTAGGACCGCAATGGTGGAGCTGAGGGGAATCGAACCCCTGACCTACTCGATGCGAACGAGTCGCGCTACCAACTGCGCTACAGCCCCGTGTTCTGTTGTCGTGCGGGAGGAAGCATATCAGTAGTCGGGGGGTGGTTTTGCCACCCCCCTCTACTCGCCCGACGCCCGTCGGTACGGGAGGGCCTCGGGGCCGTCCAGCTCGACGAACAGCGGGTCCTCGTCGTCCAGGTCCACCACGACGGTGCCGGGGCGGGGCTGGTGCTGGAACCTCGGTTGCGGAGACAGGCCCTGCTGGTCACGGGACGTCTCGGCCTCGACGGAGGGCGTGGCGGCGGTGTGCGGCTGGACGTCCGGAGCCTGCCGCGCGGTGGTGCGGCGGCGGGGGTGGGAGTGCCTGGCCAGGCGGCGCGCGCGGATCTCCTCCTCGATCCGCACCTGCCGGCGCAGGTAACCGAGGTAGGAGACCAGCGTCACGTCCACGGCGGCGTGGCCCCACCACACGAGCGGGTAGAGCACGCCCGCGACGACACCCGTGACCAGGGCGAGCAGCAGCAACGTGCCGACGACGCGGCGACGGAAGGCGTACTTGGCCTGCGCCACGATCGCCGCCGTCTCCGGGTCGTAGCCCCCACGACCCGGGCGGAACGGCCGGTGTCCGCCGAAGTCGGCGTCCGGCTCGTCGTAGTCGTCGTACTCGTCGAAGTCCGTGTCTGCCTCGGGCATGGCGTCGTACTCCTCCTCCACGCCGCCGCGCGACGCGTCGGCGCGCTTGCGCGCGACCATCGGCACGAGGACGACCAACCAGGCCACGACCAGTCCCACGACGATCAGCGAGCTCGGCATCCCCGTCACCTCCCCCTACCCCGCGGCGCGCTCGGTGGTGCGCATGCCACGCTAGTCACAACAGTCACACCTGTGTCGGAGGCACGCCGACCGGCGTACGTACCAAAGTGTGGTGTATCACCCACTTTCGGGTGATCCGAATAAGCCGCATGGCCTGCAGATCAGGCAGTTCGGGCGTATCCCTGTGCGACCAATCGGCGTACGAGGCCCTCGGGCGACGCCTCTTCGGCGGTCATCGCGAAGCACAGGTGGTCACGCCAGTCGCCCGCCACGTCGAGGTACCGCAGGAACAGGCCCTCCTCCCGGAAGCCCGCCTTGGCGAGCACCCGGAGGCTGGCCCGGTTCTCCGGCCGGACGGTCGCCTCCAGCCGGTGCAGGCCGCCCTCGCCGAAGCAGTGGTCGACCACGAGCGCCAGCGCCGCCGTGGCCACGCCGCCGCGCGCCCGGTCGGCCGCCACCCAGTAGCCGACCCACGCCGAGCGCAGCGAGCCGCGCACGATGTTGCCCACGGTGATCTGCCCGGCGAGCACGCCGTCCACGGTGATCACGAACGGCAGCGCCTGGCCGCGCCGGGCCAGCGACTTCAGCGACGACCACTGCGGCGGCCACGCCAGCGGCGCGTTGCGCTCGTGCCACCCCTCGGCCGCGGTGGGTTCCCAGTCCTCCAGGTACGCCCGGTCGCGGAGCCTGGCCCGCGACCACGCCGAGGCGTCGAACAGCTTCGGCGGGCGCAGCTCCACCAGGCCCGCGGGAACCCTCAGCGGTCCGAGCCGCGCGGGCCAGCCGGGGTGCCGACCGCCGTCACCCGCGAAACTCATCCATCCCCACTGTGTCTCGTGCCCGTCGGGGCCTCATCCCCGCTGGGCGAGGAAGCTGACCACGACCTCTTCGCCGACCGCCACGTCCGTCACGTCCTCGTCGACCATGACGAGGCAGTTCGCCTCGGCCAACGACGCCAGCAGGTGCGACCCGGAGGTACCCAGCGGCTGCACCAGGTACTCGCCGTTGTCCGCGTCGCGCAGCAGCTGGCCGCGCAGGTAGCCGCGCCGGCCTTTCGTGGACGTCAGCGGCGACAGCAGCCGCGCGCTGACCGCCCGCCGGTACGGGTTGCGCTTGCCCAGCGCGGCCCGGATCAGCGGACGCACCAGCACTTCGAAAACGACCAGGGCGCTCATCGGGTTCGCGGGCAGCAGGAACGTCGGCACCGCGTCCGGTCCGAGCCGGCCGAAGCCCTGCACCGAACCGGGGTGCATGGCCACCCGGGTCACGTCCACGTCGCCGAGGTCGGCCAGCGCGGCGCGCACCTCGTCGCCGATGACGCCCCCGACGCCACCCGCGACGACCACGATCTCCGACAGCAGCAACCTGCCCTCGACGACCTCGCGCAGCCGACGCGGGTCGGACGACTGGATGCCGACCCGGCTGACCTCGGCGCCCGCGTCCCGCGCGGCGGCGGCCAGCGCGTAGGAGTTGACGTCGTAGACCTGGCCCTGGCCGGGGGTGCGGTCGACGTCGACCAGCTCCTCGCCGATCGAGATCACCGACACCCGCGGCCGGGGGTGGACCAGCACCTTGTTGCGGCCGACCGCGGCGAGCAGGCCGACCTGGGCGGCGCCGATGGACGCGCCGCGGCGCACCGCGACGTCACCGGTCTGCACGTCCTCGCCGGTGCGCCGCACGAACGCCGCGGACGGCACCGAGCGGTGCACGGTGACCTTCGCCGCGTGCCCGTCGGTGTAGCCGACGGGCACCACGGCGTCGGCCAGGGTCGGCAGCGGCGCGCCGGTCGCGACCCGGACCGCCTGGCCGGGTTGCAGCCGTCTGGGCTGGCGGGACCCGGCGGGGATCTCGCCGACCACCGGGAGCGTGACCGGTTCGTCGTTGGCGGCCTGCACGTCGACGCTGCGCACGGCGTAGCCGTCGACCGCCGACTGGTCGAAACCGGGCAACGCGCGCTCGGCGACGACCTCCTCGGCGCAGAGCAGTCCCTGCGACTCGGAGATCGCCACCCGCACGGGGGCGGGCCGCACGGCGGCGGCGACCACCCTGGCGAGCTGCTCGTCCACTGACCTCATAAGTTGACCTCGTTTTAGGAGTTGGCGAGGCGTGCCCGCAACCACTCCCCCAGCTCGGGCCCGTAGTCGGGGTGCTCCAGTGCGAAGTCAACCGCAGCTTTGAGGAATCCCCCCGGATTGCCCAGGTCGTGTCGCCCACCGCGGTGGACCACGACGTGCACCGGGTGGCCCTCGTTGATCAGCAGCGCGATGGCGTCGGTGAGCTGGAGCTCGCCTCCCGCGCCGGGCGTGATGCGCTTGAGGGCGTCGAAGATCGCCCGGTCGAGCAGGTAGCGGCCGGCTGCCGCGAACGTGGACGGCGCGTCTTCGGCCTTGGGCTTCTCGACCATGCCGACGACCTGCTTGACGTCGTCGTCACCGGTGTCCCTGACGTCGAAGACGCCGTAGGCGGAGATCTGCTCCTTGGGGATGTCGAACGCGCACAGCACGCTGCCGCCGAGCTTCTCGCGGACGGCGGCCATCTTCGTCAGCGCGCCCGTGGGCAGCACGAGGTCGTCCGGCAGCAGGACGGCGACGGCCTCGTCCGCGCCGGTCAGGTTGCCCTCGGCGCAGGCGACCGCGTGGCCGAGGCCGAGGGCCTTGTCCTGGATCGCGGTCTCCACGGCGAGCAGGTTCGACGCGCGGCGGACCTTGGCGAGCAGCTCGGTCTTGCCGCGTTCCTCGAGCGTCGCCTCCAGCTCCGGTTGCGGGCGGAAGTACTCCGCGACGGCGTCCTTGCCGGGCGAGGTCACGATGACGAGCTTCGTCGCGCCGGCTTCGGCTGCCTCGGTGGCGACGAGTTCGATGCCGGGGGTGTCGACGACCGGCAGCAACTCCTTGGGCACCGCTTTGGTGGTGGGGAGGAAGCGCGTGCCCAGGCCTGCCGCCGGCACGATTGCTGTCTGGAAGGCGCTCATGAGCTGCGAGCGTAACGGCGCGCTTAGGGTGACCTGCCATGACGTCCGGTGAACGTGATCGGAAGGCGACTCTGCGCACACGGCTGCGGGCCGGGCGGCGCGGCGCCGTGATGCCCCCGATGGTGGACGAGGTGCTGTCCGCCGTCGCGGCGTTCGGTGTTTCCGCTGGTGAGACTGTGTGCGCTTATGTCGCTTCGGCGGCGGAGCCGGGGTCGTTGGCGATGGTGGAGGCGTTGCGGTCGCACGGGTTGCGGGTGTTGCTGCCGGTGGTGGTCGGGGACGGGTTGGACTGGGCCCGTTTCGACGGGCGGTTGCGCGTGGGGGCGTTCGGGCTGCGGGAGCCGGTGGGGGCGTTGCTGGGCGCGGAGGCGGTGGGGTCGGCGGCGTTGGTGCTGGTGCCGGCGTTGGCGGTGGATCACTCCGGGGTGCGGTTGGGCAAGGGTGGCGGCTTCTACGACCGGGCGTTGGGGTTGGCCACGGGGCCGGTGGTGGCGGTGGTGCGGGACGAGGAGTTCGTGCCGTCGTTGCCGGCGGAACCGCACGACGTGCGGGTGGACGCCGTGCTCACGCCGGGGCGGGGTGTGGTCCGGCTGCCGTCGCGGTGACTCGGCCTGTGACGTTGACCTGTGATGTTTGCGCCACATATGCCGGGTGGCGCATCATCGGTGTTGGCACTCGTCACGGAGGAGTGCCAACCCGGACTCGTGGAGGGCTCACCGTGCCGACCTACCAGTACGCCTGCACCGAGTGCGACCACCGGTTCGACGCGGTCCAGTCCTTCTCGGACTCCGCGTTGACCGAGTGCCCTCAGTGCTCCGGCAGGCTGCGCAAGCTCTACGGCGCGGTCGGCGTCGTGTTCAAGGGCAGCGGTTTCTACCGGACCGACAGCCGTTCGTCGTCTTCCGCGGCTCCCGCGGCCTCGTCCGCTCCGGCTGCCGCCAAGTCCGAGTCTTCGTCGTCGTCTTCGTCTTCCGCTTCCTCGACGACCTCCGCTTCGGCCGCCGCCGCGTCCTGAGCGGAAGTTGTCCACAGGCCCCCGAGTTGTCCACAGCTCGGGGGTCGACGCTGTCCTGAGCCCCGTTCCGTCCCTAGCGTCGGAACCGTGCTCCTCCACCTCAGAAGGATCCTGGCGGGCCTGTTGGCCCTGGTAGCCGTGGGTGTGGCCGTCTTGCCGGCCGGCTCGACGGTCGACGTCCTGGTGACGGCGCGCGATCTCGCCCCCGGCGTGCCGCTCGGCGCCGACGACGTGCGTGTGGTCGCCGTCCCACCGTCCTTGGCGCCGGTCGGTGCGATCTCGCCGGGCGACGCGTCAGGCCGCAGCCTGGTGAGCGCGGCCCGTTCCGGCGAACCGCTGACCGATGCCCGCCTGACGACGGCCGACCCGGGCGTGTCGTCGGTAGCCGTGCGCCTGGGCGACGCCGGGGTGGTCGGGCTGCTCCGGCCGGGTAGCCGGGTGGACGTCGTCGGCGCCGAGTCGGACGTGCTGGCCGCCGACGCCTCGGTGGTCGCGGTGCGCGAGGGCGAGGTTGTCGTGATCTCCGCGGACCGTGCCACAGCCCACCGCCTGGCCGCCGCGACCCTGGCCGGCCCAGTCGCCGTGATCTTGCGCTGAACCCGCCAACACCTCAACCCACCAACCGGGCACCCACGCGCACCGCCTGAACTGGGAGTGCGCCTGCCCGCGCCCACCTGCGCCCCGACACAACCACCGGTCTCGCCACGCCGCCCGGTCTCGTCGGTTCTGCCGTGGTGGTGGCCGGCAGGTCAGGTGGGGTGGCCTGCGGGTCAGGTGGGGTGGGGCGGGTTCGAGCGGCGGAGGGGTGGGGGCGGGGGGTGAGCTGGGTGGATGAAGTTCTCATCGGGTGACCGATGAGTTTTCGGCGCGCCTGTCGTTCCACCCGGTGCAGGGCATTGCAGGGTGGGCTTCGGCCCCTTACCGAGGAGAGAGCACCGTGGACTGGAAGCTGGAAGTCGTCATCGTCCCCGTGTCCGACGTCGATCGCGCCAAGACCTTCTACGCCGACACGTTGGGCTTCACGCTCGACACCGACCACCGCTCCGGCGACGCCTTCCGCGTCGTCCAGGTCACCCCGCCCGGCTCGGCGTGCTCCCTCGTCTTCGGCAAGGGCCTCGGCGACAGCGGCACGCCCGGCTCGCTCAAGGGCTGCCAGCTGGTCGTCTCCGACATCCAGGAGGCGCACGCGCACCTCGAAGCGAAGGGCGTGGCGAACTCCGGACCGCAGCACTTCGAGAACGGCGCGATGACGCCCGGACCGGACCCGGCCGGCGCGGACTACAACTCCTTCATCTTCTTCGACGACCCCGACGGCAACACCTGGGCCGTCCAGCAGGTCGGGAAGTCCCTCCGCTGATGTTCGAGCAGGCCACCCGGCAGCACCGCCGCGAACTGCACGTCCACTGCTACCGGATGCTCGCCTCCTACGAAGAAGCCGAGGACGCCGTGCAGGAGGTGTTCCTGCGCGCCTGGCGGGCGTGGGACACCTTCGACGGCGGCAACGTCCGCGCCTGGCTCTACAAGATCGCCACCAACACGTGCGTCGACCTGATCCGGGCCGAGGCGCGCACGCCCAGGACCCAGCCGGAGATCAGCTGGCTCACGCCCTACCCGGACCGCCTGCTCGACCAGGTCGCCCCGACCGATGACGAGCCGGACGTGGTCGCGGTCGCACGGGAGACCGTCGAGCTCGCCTTCCTGGCCGCCCTCCAGCTCCTCCCCGCACGCCAGCGGGCTGCGTTGCTCGCGAGGGAGGTGTTGGGCATGACGGCGCAGGAGACGGCCGGGCTGCTCGACATCAGCGTGGCCGCCGCCAACAGCGCGCTCCAGCGCGCCCGCGCCACGATGCGGCAGCACCTGCCCTCCCACCGCAACGACTGGACGGCCCGGGAGCCGAACCCGCGGGAGCGCGAGCTGCTGAGCCGGTTCATCGACGCCCACCAGCGGTGTGACGCGGCGGCGGCCGTGGCGATCGCCGCCGAGGACCTGCGGGTCACGATGCCGCCCGCGCCGCTGTGCTTCGACGGCCTCGACCAGGTCGCGACGCTGGTGCAACGCGCGCTCGGCCCCGACCGGGAGGGCGACTGGCTGCTCGTGCCGACCTGGGCCAACCGGATGCCGACCGCCGCGAGCTACCTGCGCCGACACGGCGACACGGTGTTCCGGGCGTGCAAGGTGGACGTCCTGCGCGTCGAGGACGACCTCATCGCCGAGATCACCACGTTCGGGCCCTCGACGTTCGAGCGGCTCGGCCTCCCCGCGACACACGTACCCGGAGCGTCACCGCTGAGGCCCTGACCCGTTACCCTCCGCTGACCTCACCCATACCCCCGAACGGAGGAGCCAACCGTGATCAAGGGCTTCAAGGACTTCCTCATGCGCGGCAACGTGATCGACCTCGCCGTGGCGGTGGTCATCGGCGCCGCGTTCACCTCGATCGTCACCGCGTTCACCACGAACCTGATCAACCCGATCATCGCGTTGTTCGGCGGCAACAACGTCAACGGCCTGGCAGTGCAGCTGGGCACGAGCGACAAGACGATCATCGACTTCGGCGCGATCATCACCGCGATGATCAACTTCCTGATCGTGGCCGCGATCGTCTACTTCATCTTCGTGCTGCCGATGAACAAGTTGAAGGAGCGGCGCAAGCGCGGCCAGGAGCCCGGCCCCTCGGAGCCGACCGACGTTGAGCTGCTCAAGGAGATCCGCGACCTCCTCGCCTCGCAGCGCCAGCGCCAGGACTGACGGACGCGGATGAACAAGTGGGCGTCGCGAACGGACGGCCCGAACAGACGTCCTGAACGGACAGCGCCATCGGACGGTCCCAACGGGCGGCGCGCCAGGACCGACTGGTGACAGGACCCGACGCGGCCGTGCCACGGCACCGGCGCCGGGACCGGGACCGGCAGCCAAGGGGCACGCGGCCGGCGGTGGAAGCGGCCGGCGGTGGAAGAGCGAGTGGAAGAGCGGTACGGGACCTGACCGGGCGTGGCCGGCATCGCCCGGTCAGCCGCGGTCCCGCGAAGGCCGTCCTACCCGCCGTGGTGCGGCGGCCGGTTCTCCTCGTACCACCGGTCGTCACGCCCGGTCGGGCGCGGTTCGTCCGACGAGCCCTCCGGCAGCACGTCGCCGAACACCTCGGCCAGCCGACGACGCCGCGCCGCCTCCGCCGCGGCCGAAGCGGTGGCGGCAGCGGCGTCGGCGTCGTCAGCCGGCTCGGTCATGCCTCGTCCAACCCCGAGAGCTGCTCGATCACGTACGGCACCAGTGCCGACAACGTCGCCATGCCGTCGCGCACCGCCGACCGCGACCCGGCCAGGTTCACCACGAGGGTGCTGCCGGACACGCCGACCAGCCCCCGCGAGATGCCCGCGTCGACGGCTCCCGCCGCCAGCCCCGAAGCCCGGAGCGCCTCGGCGATGCCGCTGATCGGCCGGTCGAGCACGCCCTGTGTGGCGTCCGGCGTCACGTCGCGCGGCGACACACCTGTGCCGCCGACGGTGACGACGAGGTCGACACCGCCGATCACCGCGGTGTTCAGTGCGGCGCGGATGCCCACGACCTCACCCTCCACCGCGACCGTGCCGTCGACGATGAACCCTGCTTCCTCCAGCAACTCGGTGACCAGCGGTCCTGTGCTGTCGTCGTGCTCACCGTGCGCCACCCGGTCGTCCACGATCACGACAAGGGCGCGTCCCAGTCGCTGCGCGCTGCGTTCCATGAGCGCCACCGTAGCCAATCGGAGGATCTGACGGTTCCGTGACGTCACGCTGTCGCACCGCCCGCTCCCGCCGAAGGACCCCTAACTTCGGTGACGTGCGCGTTCTCCTCACCGGCGGGGCCGGGTTCATCGGCTCGCACGTCGCCGACCACCTGACCGCCCAGGACCACGACGTCGTCGTGCTCGACGCCTACCTGCCCCAGGCCCACCGGGACCGTCCACCGGCGGCCGAGGACGTCACCGATCTCGACACGGTGAAAAAGCTCCTCGACGGAGTGAACGCGGTCTGCCACCAAGCCGCCGTCGTCGGCCACGGCCTCGACCCGTCCGACGCGCCGCTCTACGCGCGCAACAACGACCTCGGCACCGCCGTGCTGCTCGCCGCGATGCACGAGCGGGGCGTGAAGCACCTGGTCCTGGCGTCGTCGATGGTCGTCTACGGCGAGGGCCGGTACGAGTGCGCCGAGCACGGCGTCGTCCGGGCCGCGCCACGCCGCCAGGCCGAGCTCGACCAGGGCCGCTACGAACCGCCGTGCCCGCACTGCGGCAGCCCCCTGGAGCCGCGCCTGGTCCCCGAGGACGCCCCGCTGGACCCCCGCAGCACCTACGCCGCGAGCAAGCTCGCCCAGGAGCACTACGCGGCGGCGTGGGCACGGCAGACGGGCGGCGCGGTGTGGGCGCTGCGCTACCACAACGTGTACGGCCCGATGATGCCCAAGGACACCCCGTACGCGGGCGTGGCGAGCCTGTTCCGCAGCGCGCTCGAACGCGGCGAGGCGCCCACCGTCCTCGAAGACGGCCGCCAGCGCCGCGACTTCGTGCACGTCACGGACGTGGCACGGGCCAACGTCCTGGCCCTGCGCCGACCGGGCGAGCCCGGCACGTTCACCCCGCTCAACATCTGCTCCGGCGAGCCGCGCACCGTCGGCGACCTCGCCACCCACCTGGCCGAGGCGTGCGGCGGCCCTAGGCCGCGCGTCGTCGGCGGCGCGCGCCCGGCGGACGTCCGGCACGTCGTCGCCGACCCCGCCCGAGCCCTCGACCTCCTCGGCTTCCGCGCGGCGACGACCTTCGCGGCCGGGGTCAGGCAGTTCGCAGCGGACCGCCTCCGCTGAGCGGCAACCGCACCTCGAACCGGCAGCCGCGACCGTGGTTGCGGGCGTCGATCGTGCCCTGGTGCGCCTCCACCAGGCCGCGCGCGATCGCCAGCCCCAACCCGCCGCCGACGGGCTGCCGGTGCGGCGCGCCGCGGAACGCCACGTCGAACACCCTGGGCAGGTCCGCCTCCGGGATGCCGCCGCAGCCGTCGTCCACGCGCAGCAGCGCCGACGGGCCGTCCACGTCCACCTGAACGGCCACCGTGCCGTCCGGCGGGGTGTGGCGGATCGCGTTGGACAGCAGGTTGCGCACCACCCGGGCCAGCTCGGGGTCGCTGCCCAGCACCACCGGCCACGTCGCCGCGTCCGCGCGCAGCCGCACGCCCTTGCGCGAGGCCACCGGGCTCTCCGCCGCCACCACCTCGCTGACCACGTCGGCCAGGGGCACCTCGGACAACGTCAGCCGCAGCGCGCCCGCCGTGATGCGGGACAGCTCGAACAGGTCGTCCACCATCCCGGACAACGCCTCCGCCTCGGTCGAGATCCGCCCGGCGTACTCGGCGACCTCGCCGCGCCGCGACACCACGCCGTCGGCCAGCGCCTCGGCCATCGCCCGGATCCCGGCCAACGGCGTGCGCAGGTCGTGGCTGATCCACGCCACCAGCTCACGCCGGGACGCCTCGGCCGCGCGTTCCCGCTCCCGCGCCTCGCTCTCCCACACGCTGCGCCGCGCCAGCGCCCGACCCAGCAGCACGGCCGTCGGCACCGTCACCAACGCCACCAGCAGGCACACCAGCACGGTCGTGGTGAGGATCGGGGTGAACATGAACCCGCTCACCGCCAGCACGCCGCCGATGGTCGCCACCACCGGCACGATCGCCAGCACGGTCAGCGCCGTGGCCAGCGACCCGTTCCGCAACCGCCGCAGCAGCACCGCGCCGAGCAGCGCCAACGGCAGCGAGAACAGCACCGCGTACGGGAGGATGTGGTAGATCTCGACCAGCATCACGCACCGCCGTCGTACCGGTAGCCCACGCCCCACACGGTGGCGATCCGCACCGGCCGGGCCGAGTCGACCTCCACCTTCTCCCGCAACCGTCGCACGTGGACGGTCACGGTGGACTGGTCGCCGAACTCCCAGCCCCACACCCGCGACAGCAGCTCGCCGCGGCTGAACGCGGCGCCCCGGTTGGTCAGGAAGAACACCAGCAGGTCGAACTCGCGCGTGGTCAGCGACAGCTCACGCCCGTCGAGCGACACCGACCGCGCGCCCACGTCCACCCGCAGCCCGCCGTCGGTCAGCACCGACGCCGACCGCGACGCCGCCACCCGCGACCGGCGCAGCACCGACGTCACCCGCAACGCCAGCTCACGCGGGCTGAACGGCTTGGTCACGTAGTCGTCCGCGCCGAGCTGGAGCCCGGCGATCCGGTCCTCCTCCTCGCCCAACGCGGTCAGCATCACCACCGGCACGGCGCTGCGCACCCGCAGCCGGCGGCACACCTCGAGCCCGTCGACGCCCGGCAGCATCAGGTCGAGCACCACCAGGTCCGGCTCGCGTTCGGCGAACCGGCGCAGCGCGCTCTCACCGTCACCGACCAGCTCGACCTCGTGGCCGGCCAGCTCCAGGTACCGGCGCACCACGTCGCGCACGGTCACGTCGTCGTCCACGACGAGCACCCGCCCGGTCGTCTCACCCATGTCCGCGCCTCACCAGTTGGTCAGCAGGAGGTGGTTGACCGCGAGCGCGGTCACCGCTTGCGCCGCCAGCCACAGCCGCCGCCGGTCCGGCACGAGCACGACCAGCCACACCGTGAACGGCAGCCAGATCCGTTCCACCTCGGCCTTGCTCAAGCCCGACGCGGTGGCGACCAGGATGGCTGCCGCCGCCGCCACGGCCAGTGTGACCGCACCCCTGGCCATTGTGGCCGTGCCGCGCCACCGGGCGGCGAACGGCGCGAAACCGCAGGCGACCACGGCGGCGGCCAGGTCCGCCCAGACCCAGTACGCGTAGGAGCGGGGCGTCGCGATGCCCTGGTAGTACCGCTCGACGACCAGGTGGTAGCCGTCCAGCCACCAGAACCCGAGCGCCGCGAACACCGCCACCACCGCCGACGCGCCCAGCACGGCCACGCCGACCCGCCGCCAGTCCCGCCCGCGAGGGTCGAGGAGCAGCACCGCCGGCGCGAGCACGCCCATCAGCACCAGCCCGTACGACAGGAACACGCCGAAGCCCAGCACCACACCGCCGGCCAACGCACGTCGGGTGGCCAGCAACGCGATGCCGCACGCCGTGACGCCCGCGAACAGCCCGTCCGCCGACACGCCGACCCACACCGCGCCGGGGAACAGCGCCACGAACGGCAGCACGGCCCGCGCGTGCTCCTCGGAGACGAACGCGCGCACCGTCACCGGCACCGCGACCGCCGTCAGCGCGCCGACCAGCACCACGAACGCCGAGGCCCACGCGCCGCCGGACAGGCCCACCCGGTCGAGCCCGATGAACACCAGGAACGCGCCCGGCGGGTGCCCGGAGACGTGCGTGGTCCACGAGTCGGGCTGGAAGTCCAGGATGCGGGAGGAGAACTCGCGCAGCATCGCGCCCACGTCCGTCACGCCCGGGACTTCGTGCAGGTACTCGTGCTCCGTGGTCAGCCGGCCGGCGAAGCCGCGTTCCCAGCCGTCCACCAGGGCCAGCGAGAACGTCCACGCCACTGCGGTCGCGTAACCCGCGCCGAGCGCGCGGCGCCACGACAGCCGACCGGCCAGCGCCGGACCCCACACGACGACCGACAACGCCACCAGCACGGCCAGTGGCGTGCCGATGCCGACGTGCGGGAGCCAGTGGGCGAACAGCGGCGGGGCGGGCGCGTGAACGCGGTCGTCAGGCAGGAGCGCGCCGACCACGACGGCCGAGGCGACCAGGGCCGCGGCGGCCAGGACACGGAGCACACGCCCACCGTAAGGCCGGCGGAGGCCCGGCGGCGGGATCCGTCAGCGGTCCGTAAGAACTGGCGCGCACGTCATGATTCGGTAAGCGCCACAACGGTTTCCGGTCGTCCGCGACGGCCCATGCTGTGGTGCGTGGACGAAATCGACGTGGTGCTCCCCTGCCTGGACGAGGCGGCGGCGTTGCCGGGCGTGCTGCGGGCCATGCCCGCCGGCTACCGGCCTCTGGTGGTGGACAACGGATCGCGTGACGGCTCACCGGAGATCGCCCGCTCGTTGGGCGCGGAGGTGGTGCACGAGCCGCGGCCCGGGTACGGCGCGGCCGTGCACACGGGCATCGAACGCGCGCGCTCCGAAGTGGTCTGCGTGCTCGACGCGGACGGCTCGCTCGACCCGGGCGAGCTGCCGGAGCTGGTGGCGTTGCTCGCGCGGGCGGAGCTGGCCGTGGGGCGGCGGGTGCCGGGGGCGGGCAGTTGGCCGTGGCACGCGCGGGCGGGCAACGCGGTGCTGGCCGGGTTGCTGCGGCGCAAGGGGCTGCCGGTGCGGGACATCGCGCCGATGCGCGCGTTCCGCCGGCGGGACCTGCTGGGCCTGGGGGTCGAGGACCGGGCGTTCGGCTACCCGTTGGAGCTGCTGCTGCGCGCGGCGGCGGCCGGGTGGCGGGTGGTCGAGCGGGACGTGCGGTACGGGCCGCGCGCGGCGGGCACGAGGTCGAAGGTGTCCGGCTCGGTGCGCGGGACCGTGCGGGCGGTGCGGGACATGACGGCGGTCGTCCGGAGGAGCGCGCGGTGACGGCGTACTCGGCGAGCCTGCTGGTGGTGGCCAAGGCGCCGGCGCCGGGCCTGGCGAAAACCCGGCTGTGCCCTCCCGCGACGCCGGCGGAGGCGGCCGACATCGCCGCCGCCGCGCTGCTGGACACCCTCGACGCCGTGCTCGGCACACCGGGCGTCCGGCCGGTGGTGGCGTTGACCGGGTCGCTCGGTGACGCGCGGCGGTCGGCCGAGATCCGCGCGGTGCTGCGGCAGTTCACCGTGCTGCCGCAGCGGGGTGGGTCGTTCGCCGACCGGCTGGCCAACGCGCACGCCGACGCGCACCGCGCGCACGGCCTGCCGGTGTTCCAGATCGGCATGGACACGCCCCAGCTCACGCCCGCGCTGCTGGCCGAGTCGGTCGACCGGCTGGCCGGGCACGACGCCGTGCTGGGTCCGGCGGCGGACGGCGGTTGGTGGGCGCTCGGGCTCGACGACCCGGCGGTGGCCGCGAACCTCCGCGCCGTGCCGATGTCCCGATCGGACACTGGCGCGTCGACGCTGCGGGCGTTGGGCGGCCGGGACATCGGCCTGCTGCCCGTGCTGTCCGATGTGGACGACGTGGCCACCGCGCGCGAGGTGGCCGCCGCCGTGCCGAACACGCGGTTCGCCGCCGCCCTCGCGCGTTCGGGAGCGCTGCGATGACCGCCGTGACCGCGTTCGACCTCGGCCTCGGCGGCGCGGAGTGCCGGCTCGAGTTCGCCGGCGGCGACCACCTGCCCCTGCGCGTCGACCGGTGGCACGAAGACGCCGACGGGGCCGACCACGTCCTCCTCGACGCCTGCCACGGCCCGACCGTCGACCTCGGCTGCGGCCCCGGGCGGATGGTCGCCGCGCTCGTCCGGCGCGGGGTGGTGGCGTTGGGCATCGACCACTCCCCGCTCGCCGTCGACCTCACCCGGGCGAGAGGCGGGCCGGCGCTGCGCCGCGACCTGTTCGGCCGGCTGCCCGGCGCGAACCGGTGGGCGCACGTGCTGCTCGCCGACGGCAACATCGGCATCGGCGGCGACCCCGTCGCGCTCCTCCGCCGCGCCCGCCACCTCCTGCGCCGGCACGGCAGCGTGCTGGTCGAGGTCGAGCCGCCCGGTTGCGGGCTGCGCCGCGAACGCGCCCGCGTCGCCGGTGGGGCGTGGTTCGACTGGGCACGGGTCGACGCGCGGGCCGTCACGCCGACCGCCGCACGGGCCGGTCTGGTGTCGCGGTGGGTGGTCGAGCGCGACGGGCGCTGGTTCGCCGAGTTGGTGCGGCCGTGAAGCGCACGTCCAGCCCGCACACCGCCACCCGGATCGGCCTGTGGCTGGGCATCGCGTTCGGCCTCTGCTTCGTCACCGGGCTGCTCAGCCACTACCTCCAGCACCCGCCGGGGTGGTTCGCCTGGCCCACCCGCCCGGTGTGGCTCTACCGGTTCACCCAGGGCGTGCACGTCACCTCGGGCGTCGCCGCGATCCCGTTGCTCCTGGCGAAGCTGTGGACGGTCTACCCGAAGCTGTTCGAACGGCCGGTGGTGAAGTCCCTGCCCCACGCGCTGGAACGCGGCTCGATCTTCGCACTGGTCGGCGCGTCGTTCTTCGAGCTGGTCACCGGCCTGTTCAACGCGGCGCAGAACTACCCCTGGCAGTTCTTCTTCCCGACCGCGCACCACGCCGTGGCCTGGATCGCGGTCGGCGCGCTGCTCGTGCACGTCGCGGTCAAGCTGCCGCTGATGCGCACGCCCGCCGAGGAAGTCCGCCGAGGCACGCTCAGCCGACGCGGGTTCCTGCTCACCACGGGCGGCGCGGCGGCGGTCGCGGTGCTGGCCACGGCGGGCGGCACGGTGCCGTGGCTGCGGACCGTCTCCGTCCTGGGCACGCGGTCGGCGGCGCTGCCCGTCAACCGCACGGCCACCGCCGCCGGGGTGTCCGCCGTGGGCGACGACTGGCGGCTGATCGTCGGCGGGCGCCGGTTCTCCCGCCGGGAGCTCGAAGCGCTGCCCCAGACCACGGCCGAGCTGCCGATCGCGTGCGTCGAGGGCTGGAGCGCGTCGGCGCGGTGGACCGGCGTGCCCGTGCGCGACCTGCTGGCGCCGGCGAACCTCGAACCCGGTGACGTCCGGGTGGAGTCGTTGGAACGCGACGGCCTCTACCGCGCGAGCACGCTGCCCGCCGCCCACGCCCGCGACCCGTTGACGCTGCTCGCGCTGCGGCTCGACGGCGAGATCCTGCCCCTCGACCACGGCTACCCGTGCCGGCTGATCGCACCGAGCCGACCGGGCGTGACGCAGACCAAGTGGGTCACCCGGCTGGAGGTCCTCC
Source organism: Actinosynnema sp. NPDC023794 (assembly GCF_040639675.1). Classification (NCBI taxonomy): domain Bacteria; kingdom Bacillati; phylum Actinomycetota; class Actinomycetes; order Pseudonocardiales; family Pseudonocardiaceae; genus Actinosynnema; species Actinosynnema sp. NPDC023794. The sequence goes on from NZ_JBFAFR010000003.1 coordinate 77,699, forward strand.
GATGAGGTGGGTGATCGGCGCGCTGGGTGTCGTCATGGGCCTGTGGGGCGCCGTCCTCGTGCTGCCGCTGGTCTCGGTGGAGCTGGCGCTGTGGTTCGTCGCGGGCCCGGTCGCGCACGACGCCCTGCTCGCGCCCCTCTTCGCCGGCTTCGGCCTGCTGATCGCCCGGTGGGTGCCGAAGCCGTGGCGGGCGGCGGCGCGGGTCGGCGGCACGGTCACCGGCGTGCTGGTGCTGCTCGCCGTCCCGCTGCTCTGGCGTCCGTTCGCGGGTGGGCCCAACCCCGGCCTGGTCGACCGGGACTACCCGGTCGGGTTGCTGGTGGCGGTCGGCGTGACCTGGCTGGGCGTCCTCGCGACCACCCTCGTGCGACGGCACAAGAGGCCGCACGCCGACAGGTGAGGGGCGGTCACCTGTGTCGGCGTGCGGCCTCCACGACCGGCTCGGGGCACGGGAGCCGGTGGCTCGCGGGTGCTAGCGGACCTCGACGGGCTGGCTGCCGAGCGTCACCTCGACCGTGCGGTCCTCGCCGATGGTGAGCTGCACCTTCTCGCCCGGCGCGCGGGACCGGACCGCCGCGACCAGGGAGTCCGAGGCCTCGATGGGCCGGTCGCCGAACCTGGTGATCACGTCGCCGGACTTGATGCCCGCCGCCTCGGCCGCGCCGCCGGCGGTCACGTCGCGGACCACCGCGCCGCCCTGCGGCGAGTCGCCCACCTGGACGCCGAGCACGGTCTGGGTCGCCTTGCCGGTCTCCGACAGCTCCTTGGCCGTGCGGCGGGCCTGGTCGATCGGGATGGCGAAGCCGATGCCGACCGAGCCGCCCTGCGCGGACTGGCTGGAGTTCGGGCTGTAGATGGCCGAGTTGATGCCGACGACCTGGCCGCGCATGTTCACCAGCGGGCCGCCCGAGTTGCCGGGGTTGATCGCGGCGTCGGTCTGGATGGCGTTGAGCACGGTGTCCACCCCGCCCTGCTGGCCGCCGGCGCGCACCGGGCGGTTCAGCGAGCTGACGATGCCGGACGTGACCGTGCCGTTGAGGTCGAACGGCGAGCCGACGGCCACGACGTCCTGGCCGATGCGCAGGTCGCCGGAGTTGCCGAGCTCGGCCGTGGGCAGGCCGGAGACGTCCTCCATCTTCAGCACGGCCAGGTCGGACGTCGGGTCGCGGCCGACGATCTTCGCGTCGAACGAGCGGCCGTCCTGGAGCTGGACCGCGATCGGGCCGCCGTTCGCGGCGCTCTCGACCACGTGGTTGTTGGTCAGCACCAAGCCGTCGGAGCTGAGCGTGAAGCCGGACCCGGCGCCGCCGTTGACCTGCACCTGCACCACGGTCGGCAGCACCTTCTGCGCCACCTGCTCGATCGAGCCCTCCGGGGCGTCGGAGCTCTGCTGGGCGGGCGGGGTCTGGTTGAGCGCGTTGGTCACGGGCCCGGCCTGGTCGGCGGCCTGGAAGCCGACGTACCCGCCGACACCGCCCGCGACGCCGCCGACGGCGAGCACGAGAGCGGCGATCCCCGCCACGACCTTGCCGCGGCCCCGTTGCGGGCGCGGTGCGCCGGTGACCGAACCGGGCGGCGCGTAGTAGGGGCCCGACACACCGGGCTGCGCCGGCCCCGAAGGGGAGTGGGCCGGCGGGCCCTGGTGGTCCTGGGGAGCGCCGTACGGACCGGTGTGCTCCGGGCGTCGGAAGCCGCCATGCCAGGCGTCCGGCCCGGATCCCGGCAGCCCGGCACCGCCCTGCACGGCGCCGGGACCACCGGTTCCGGGATGGCCGGCGCCGCCCTGCACAGCGCCTGCCACACCTGCTCCGGTCGGGCCGGCGCCGCCCTGCACAGCGCCCGCCTGACCGGTTCCCGACTGGCCGGCGGCACCCTGCGAGGCGGCCGGCGAGCCGAAGTCATCCGGGTGACCGGAACGCGACCACGCGTCCGGCGACCCGGGCACAGGCTCGGCGCCGCTCGCGTGCGGAGCGGCCGGCGAGCCGGGGTTCGAGGTGGCAGCGGTCGTCGTCACGCTGTCCGGGTACAGGTCGGCCGGGTGGCCGGTGTTCCCCCGCGGAACACCCGCCGATCCCGCCTCCGACGAGTCGGCCCCCACAGCCGACCCGTCGGTCACGTCCTCCGGCCGCGCCGAGGCCCCCTGCCAGGCACCTCCCGCGCCGGTGGACTCCGGCGAAGCACCGGCGCCGCCCTGCACGGCGCCGGTGTCGCCCCTGTCCGGCCGACCAGCACCCTGCTGCTGGGAGCCGGCGTCCTCATGACCGAGCCCGGCGTCCCCACGCGCCCACGGGCTCCGCGGCTGAGCCGGCTGAGACTGCGGTGGCTGCTTCGGCTGCTCGTCTTCGGTCATGTCCACCACTCTGCGGTGCCCGCCTGAGAGCAGCCTTAAACGAAACTGGGCATCCCTTGTGAGTCGGTCCGGGATTCCGCCCCGCGGTTCAGCCGCGCAGCCTCTCGGCGATCTGCTCCGGCGTGGCGTCGTTCACCCACACGCCCATGCCCGACTCGGAGCCGGCGAGGTACTTGAGCTTGTCCGCGGCGCGCAGCACCGAGAACACCTCCAGGTGCAGCCAGGCCAGGTCACGGCCGGTGCGGACGGGTGCCTGGTGCCACGCCGCGATGTAGGGCAGCGGGCGGTCGTAGAGGGCGTCGAGGCGGTGCAGCACGGTCAGGTAGAGGTCCGCGAAGTCGTCCCGCTCGGCGTCCGCCAGCGCGGGCAGGTCCGGCACTTGGCGGTGCGGGACCAGGTGCACCTCGACCGGCCACCGGGCCGCGGCGGGCACGAACGCCGTCCAGTGCTCACTCTCGGCGATGACACGGGTGCCAGCCGCGCGTTCAGCGGCCAGGATGTCACCCATCAGTGGACGACCGTGTGACGCCTGGTAGTCCGCCGCGACGGCGAGCATCCGTTCCGTCTTCGGGGTCACGAAGGGGTAGCCGTAGATCTGCCCGTGCGGGTGGGACAGCGTCACGCCGATCTCTTCGCCCCGGTTCTCGAACGGGAAGACCTGCTCGACACCCGGTGTCGCGTTCAACGCCGCCGTGCGGTCCGCCCACGCGTCCACGACCGTGCGCACCCGCGAGGCGGGCAGCGAGCCGAACGACGTGTCGTGGTCGGACGTGAAGCACATGACCTCGCACCGGCCGAGCCCGGCCGCCCGCGGCACCATCGGCATCCCGTCCACAGTGGACGGCAGCTCCGGCACGCCCTGCGCGAACGACGGGAACCGGTTCTCGAACACGACCACGTCGTACGACGACTCGGGCACCTCGGTCGGCTTGCCGGGCGTCGACGGGCACAGCGGGCACAGGTCGGCCGGCGGCTTGTACGTGCGGGTCTGCCGGTGCGCGGCCATCGCCACCCACTCGCCGGTCAACGGGTCGCGCCGCACCTCCGACAGCGGCTGCGCGCGCGGCAGGTCGCGGGTGTCGACCGCGTCGCGCGGCGGCGCGTCCGGGGTGTCGTCGAAGTAGATGATCTCGCGACCATCGGCAAGCTTCCCCGCCGTGCGCCTCACGCCAGTTCCTCTCCGCGGCCCGGCACGTGCGCCAGGACCAGTTCGCCGACCTGCTCGCCGAGCACCGTCCGCGCGGGCTCGGCCAATCCCTCGTCGGTCACCAGCACGTCCGCCTCGTCCAGCGCGGCGATGGTGGAGATGCCGACGGTGCCCCACTTGGTGTGGTCGGCGACCACGACGACCCGCCCGGCCGCGTCGACCAGCGCGCGGTCGGTCTCGCTCTCGTTCAGGTTGGGCGTGGTGAAGCCGGAGCGCTCGGCCATGCCGTGCACGCCGAGGAACACCACGTCCAGGTGCAGCGACCGCAGCGCCTGCACGGCCACCGGCCCGACCAGCGCGTCCGACGGCGTGCGCACCCCGCCGGTGAGCACCACCGTGCGATCGGTGCGCCCGCTCTGCTGCAGCACGTCGGCGATCCGGATCGAGTTCGTCACCACGGTCAGGTCCGGGATGTCGTCCAGGAACCGGGCCAGCGTCCACGTGGTGGTGCCCGCCGACAGGCCGATCGCGGTGCCGGGCCGCACCAGGCCCGCGGCGAAGGCGGCGATGGCCTCCTTCTCCGGTAGCTGGCGCACCGACTTGGCCTCGAAACCGGGCTCGTCGGTGCTGCGGCCGACCACGGACGTGGCGCCGCCGTACACCTTCTCCACCAGGCCGCGGGCGGCCAGCACGTCCAGGTCGCGGCGCACGGTCATGTCCGAGACGCCCAGCCGGACGACCAGGTCGCTCACCCGCACCGCGCCGGTGCGGCGGACCTCTTCCAGGATCACCGCTTGTCGCTGGCGTGCCAGCACGTCACACCTCTTCTTCCCTGAGCACGACCACGCCGCCGGCGGGCACGACCACGCTGCCCGACGCGCGCGCGCCGGACAGCAGCTCGACGCCCACCGCGGGCAGCTCGGCGTCGCCGTCGGAGTGGTTGACCGCGACCAGCCACGATACGGCGGAGCCGGCCACCTCACCGCGCCGACGCACCACCTCGACGTCACCGCCCGGGCCGACCGGCACGCCCGCCCGGTCGAGCGCGGTCCGCACCAGCCGCTCCAGCCCGTCGCCGACCAGGCCGCACGCCGCGTACCAGGCGACGCCCCCGCCGTGCTCGTTGCGGGTCACGGCGGGCACGCCGGGCAGCGGGCCGTCCGCGTAGGAGGCGACGACCTCCGCGCCGTCGACGTGCAGGTGCTCGGTCCAGACGACGGCCGACGAGCCGTCGTCCAGCGCCGCGGTCTGCCCCGCGCGCAACGGGTGGAACTCCTCGGTCCGCACGCCGAGCAGCTCGCGGAACGCGCCGGGGTAGCCGCCGAGGTGCACGTGGCCGCGGGTGTCCGTGACGCCGGACAGGTACGTGACCAGCACGTGGCCGCCCGCCGCGACGTGCTCCTCGTACGGCGTCGCGTCGTCCACCGCGTACAACGCCGGCAGCACGACCAGCCGGTAGGGGGACAGGTCGGCGCCCGGCGGCACGAAGTCGACCGTCACCCCCGCCCGCCACAACGCCCGGTAGTACCCGAACACGTGCTCGGGGTAGGAGAAGTCACTGGTCGGGTGGCCGGACTGGCCGAGCGCCCACCACGACTCCCAGTCGAAGACGACGGCGACCGGCGCGTCCACCGTGGAGCCGACGACCTCGGCGATCCGCTGGTACTCGGCCCCGACCTGCTCCACCTCGCGGTACACCTTGGTGTCCGGCCCGGCGTGGGGCACCATCGCCGAGTGGTAGCGCTCCGCGCCCGCCCGCGACTGCCGCCACTGGAAGAACAGCGTGCCGTCCGCGCCGCGGGCCATGTGCGCGTAGGAGTTGCGGCGCAGCTCGCCGGGCAGCTTGGCGATGTTGCGCGGCTGCCAGTTCACCGCCGACGTGGAGTGCTCCATGAGCAGCCACGGCCGCCCGCCCGCGAGGCCGCGCACCAGGTCGGCGGAGTACGCGAGGTGGACGTGCCGGTCGGGGTCCTCGCCGAACGTGTAGTGGTCGTTGGAGACGAAGTCGACCTCGGCGGCCCACTTCCAGTAGTCGAGCCCGGAGAACGCGGCGGCCATGAAGTTCGTGGTCACCGGCACGTCCGGGGTGACCTCGCGCAGCACGTCCCGCTCGGCCTTGTACAGCTCGAGCAGCGCGTCGGAGGAGAACCGGTCGAAGTCGAGCAGCTGGCCCGGGTTGTGCGTCGCCGGCGTGGCCCGCGGCGGCAGCACCTGGTCCCACGAGGTGTAGTGCTGGCTCCAGAACGCCGTGCCCCACGCCTCGTTCAGCGCGTCCAGCGTCCCGTGGCGGGCGCGCAGCCAGGCCCGGAACGCCACCGCGCACCGGTCGCAGTAGCAGCGGGAGACGTGGCAGCCGTACTCGTTGTTGACGTGCCACGCGGACAGCGCCGGGTGGTCGCGGTACCGCTCGGCCAGCGCGCGGGCCAGCGCGACGGCCTTGGTCCGGTAGACCGGCGAGCTCGGGCAGTAGGACTGGCGCGAGCCGTGCGCGAGCCGGACGCCGTCGGCGGTCTCGGGCAGCATGTCGGGGTGCGCGGTGGTCAGCCACGGCGGCGGCGCGGCGGTCGCGGTGGCCAGGTCGACCCGGATGCCGCCCGCGTGCAAACGGTCGAGCACGCGGTCCAACCAGCCGAACTCGTAGCGGCCCTCTTCCACTTCCAGCAACGCCCAGGAGAAGATCGCCACGCTCACCAGGTTCACGCCGGCCCGGCGCATCAGCGCGACGTCGTCGTCCCAGACGTCCTCCGGCCACTGCTCGGGGTTGTAGTCGGCGCCCCAGGCCAGGCCGCGCACACGGGTGGGCCAAGTCGTCATGGCACAAGAGTGGTCGATTTGCCGCGAAAACGTCAACACAGTCCAACAAGAACCGTCGGATAGCTTGACATTCCGTGTGGCGCAGCCCACATTGTGAGGCCTCTTGTTGACTCTTTGTTCACTTGGCTACAGCTGAGTGTCACCCGGAGGAGCGACGATGACGAGGTTCTCCCCCAACACCCACCCCCTGCTGGGCCGCCGCGCGCTGTTGAGGGCGATCGTCGCGGGCGCGGGCGTCGCGGCCGTGCCCGGCCTGGCCGCGTGCGGCTCCGACGGCGGAGCCGCCGCCACCGACACGGTGTCGTTCGGCAACAACCAGTCCGACCAGGTGCCGAAGGACGCGATCACGGCCGTGCTGAAGGCGTTCGAGGGCGAGTCGGGCCTCAAGGTCGCGATCAACACCAAGCAGCACGAGCAGTACCAGGAGCAGATCAACAACTACCTCCAGGGCAAGCCGGACGACGTGCTGTCGTGGTTCGCGGGCTACCGGATGCGGTTCTTCGCCGAGAAGGGCCTGACCGGCGACCTCAGCGACGTGTGGTCGAAGGTCTCCGCCGGTTACGAGCCCGCGTTGAAGGAGGCGTCCACCGCCTCGGACGGCAAGCAGTACCTGATCCCGTTCGTGCAGTACCCGTGGGGCGTGTTCTACCGCAAGAGCGTCTGGCAGCAGCGCGGGTACGAGCAGCCGAAGACGTTGGACGAGCTCGTCGCGCTGTCCACCAGGATGCAGGCCGACGGGCTCGTGCCGATCGCGTTCGCGCAGAAGCAGGGCTGGCCCGGCATGGGCACGTTCGACCAGCTGAACTTCCGGCTCAACGGCTACCAGTTCCACGTCGACCTCATGGCGGGCAAGGAGGACTGGCAGGGGCCGAAGGTGCGGGAGGTGTTCGACACCTGGAAACGGCTGCTGCCGTTCCACCAGGAGAACGCGCTGGGCCGGGAGTGGCAGGAGGCCGCGCAGGCGTTGCAGCAGGGCAAGGCGGGCATGTACCTGCTCGGCTCGTTCGTGGCGCAGCAGTTCAAGGGCGCCGAGGTGGACGACCTGGACTTCTTCCCGTACCCGGAGATCAACCCCGAGCACGGCCAGGACACCGTGGAGGCGCCGATCGACGGCTTCATGATGTCCCGCAAGCCCGCCAACCCCGAGGGCGCGCGCAAGCTGCTGGAGCACCTGTCCACGCCCGCCGCGCAGCTGGCCTACGTCAAGGCCGACCCGAGCCAGGTCGCCGCGTCGAACAAGGCCGAGACCACCGGCTACAACGCGTTGCAGAAGAAGTCGGCGCAGGTGATCAAGGAAGCCGCGCACATCACGCAGTTCCTCGACCGGGACACCGACCCGCGCTTCGCCAGCGACGCGGCGACCAACGGGCTCAACGCGTTCATCCAGAACCCCGACGACCTCGACTCGATCCTCAAGGGCATGGCCGACCAGGCCAAGACGATCTTCACGGGGTGACGCCGTGACCGCCTTGCAGTCCCCACCGGAGCCAGCCGGGACGTCGGCCCCCTCCCCGACGTCCCGGCGCGGCAGGCGTCGCCGCGCCACCGCGTTGGCCCCGCGCGACAAGCTCCTGCTCGGGCTGATGCTCGGCATCCCGTCGCTGGTGCACGTCGCGCTGGTGTGGGCGCCCGCGCTCGGCTCGGTCGGGCTGTCGTTCAGCTCCTGGGACGGGATCGGCGGGTTCGCCGACATCGAGTGGGTCGGCTTCCAGAACTACGTCGACATCTTCACCCGGTACCCGCGGTTCTGGCCCGCGTTGCGGCACAACCTGATCTGGCTGCTGTTCCTGCTCGTGGTCCCCACCGTGGCGGGGCTGCTGCTGGCCGTGCTGCTGGACCGTCAGCTGCGCTTCGGGCGGATCTACCAGAGCGCGCTGTACCTGCCGATGGTGCTGTCGCTGGCGTTGGTCGGGTTCATCTGGCAGCTGATCTACCAGCCCGAGCAGGGGTTGCTGAACAACGTGCTCGGCACCGCCTCGACGGACCCGGTGAACTGGCTGGGTGATCCGGACATCAACCTGTACGCGGTGCTCGTGGCGGCCGGGTGGCGGCACACCGGGTACATCATGCTGCTGTACCTGGCGGGGTTGAAGTCGGTCGACCCGGCGTTGAAGGAGGCCGCGGCGCTGGACGGCGCGAATGCGTGGCAGACGTTCTTCCGGGTGACGTTCCCGGTGCTCCGGCCGGTGAACGTGGTCGTGCTCGTGGTCACCGTGATCGAGGGCCTGCGGGCGTTCGACATCGTGTACGTGATCAACAAGGGGCGCAACGGGCTGGAGCTGCTGTCCGTGCTGGTGACGGACAACATCATCGGCGAGTCGAGCCGGATCGGGTGGGGTTCGGCGCTGGCCGTGGTCCTGCTGCTGATCTCGCTCGGGTTCATCATCACCTACCTGATCCAGGTGTTCCGCGAGGAGGACCGGACGTGACGTTCGCTTTCCGACCGGCGCGCATCGCCCTGCACGTGTTCCTGGTCCTGACGTGCCTGGCCACGCTCGCGCCGCTGCTGTGGGCGTTGTACGCGTCGCTGCGGACGTACGACGACACGGCGCGCAACGGGTACTTCTCGATCGCGGAGAGCCTGACGTTCGACAACTTCGCGTCGGCGTGGACGCAGGCGGACCTGCCGCACTACTACCTGAACACGTTGATCGTGACGTTGCCGGCGGTGGTGCTCGTGCTGCTGCTCAGCTCGATGGTGGCGTACGGGGTGTCGCGGTACAGCTTCCGGTTCAACCTGGCGCTGCTGGTGCTGTTCACGGCGGGGAACCTGTTGCCGCAGCAGGTGATCGTGACGCCGTTGTACCGGCTTTACCTGCTGACGCCGTTGCCGTCGTGGTTGAGCGACAGCGGGTTGCTGCTGGACTCGCAGCTCGGGCTGGTGCTGATCCACGTGGCGTTCCAGTCGGGGTTCTGCGTGTTCGTGCTGAGCAACTACATGAAGACGATCCCGGCGGAGCTGGGTGAGGCGGCACGCGTGGACGGAGCCGGCGTGTTCCGGCAGTACTGGCAGGTGATCCTGCCTCTGTGCCGTCCCGCTCTGGCGGCTCTGGCGACCCTCGAGTTCACCTGGGTCTACAACGACTTCCTCTGGGCCCTCGTCCTGATCCAAACCGGCGACAAGATGCCGATCACGTCGGCGTTGCAGAACCTGAAGGGCACCTTCTTCGTGGACAACAACCTGGTCGCCGCGGGCTCCCTCCTCGTCGCCCTCCCCACCCTGGTCGTCTTCTTCACCCTGCAACGCCAGTTCATCGGCGGCCTGACCCTGGGCTCCACCAAGGGCTAACCGGCGTGTCGAACGCTCAGCGCCCGCGTGTCGAACCTCCAGGACCCCCGAGTTCAACGTTCCGGATGTGGAACTCAGGGGTCCTGAACGTTCGACACGGTGGTCCTGAGCGTTCGACACGCGGGTCCTGAGCGTTCGACACGCGGGACCTGAACGTTCGACACGGTGGTCCTGAGTGTTCGACACGGTGGTCCTGAGTGTTCGACACGCCGGTTAGTGGTGGGGGACGGGGGCGGGGCGGCCGGGGAGGCGGATGGTGAACATGGCGCCGCCCTCGGGGGCGCGGCCCACGTAGGCGAGGCCGCCGTGGCGTTCCGCCACCTGCTTGACGATGGCCAGGCCCAGGCCCGAGCCCGGGAGGGTGCGGGCTTCGGAGGAGCGGTAGAAGCGTTCGAAGACGTGCGGCAGGTCGGCGTCGGCGATGCCCGGGCCGGAGTCGGCCACCTCGACGACCGCGCTGCCGTCGCCCAGTTGCTTCAGGGAGAGGCGGACCACGCCGCGTGCCGGGCTGAACTTGACCGCGTTGTCCAAGAGGTTGAGGACGGCACGTTCCAGGGCGCTGGAGTCGCCCAGCAGAGACCACGGCTGCACTTCCACCACGAAGTCCACGTCCATCGCACGGCGCTTCGCCCGGTCCAGCGCGCGCTCCACCACCTCGACCAGGTCCACCGGCTCGTGCACGACCTGCGGCGCGTCCTCACGCGCCAGCTCCACCAAGTCCCCGATCAACGTGGTCAGCTCGTCCAGCTGCGCCCGCACGTCGGCGTTGATCTCCGCCTTGTCCTCGTCGGACAACGTCGGCGCGTCCGGCCGCTCCGAGGCCAGCAGCAGCTCCAGGTTCGTGCGCATGGACGTCAACGGCGTCCGCAGCTCGTGCCCCGCGTCCGCCACCAGCCGCCGCTGCCGCTCCTGCGAGTCCGCCACCGCGCCCAGCATCGCGTTGAACCGCTGCGACAACAACGCCAGCTCGTCGTCACCCGACACCGGGATCGGCCGCAGGTCGCCGGTCAACGCCACCCGCTCGGTGGCCTCCGTCAACCGCTGCACGGGCCGCAGCCCGGTCCGCGCCACCGCCGTCCCCGCCGCCGCCGCGACCAGCACGCCGAGCCCGCTGATCACGAACAGCACCACGGACAGCTTGCCCAATGTGACGTTCAACGGCTTGGTGGACTGCGCGATCAGCATCGCCTGGCCGTCGCCGTACGGCACCGCGATCACCCGGAAGTCGGTGCGCAGGTCGGTCCAGATGTTCTCCAGCCGCGACCCCCGCGCCACGTCCAGGTCCGCGGGCTGGGTCGGCGGCGCGATCGTGCCCTTCGGGTACAGGATCTGCCCCGTCACGTCCAGCACGCCGATCCGGATGTCGCCCGCGGCCAGGAACGCGCCGGGGATCTCGGTGACGTCGTTGTTGACCTTCGGCGCGTTCACCGCGGCCTGGGCGCGCTGCCGCAGGTTGGAGTCCATCGAGTCGTGCAGGTTCTGGCTCACCGTCATGTACGCGCCGAGCGACACGACGGCCACGGCTCCGGCCACGCAGAACGCGGCCAGCAGGGTCACCCGGGCCCGCAGCGACACCCGCTGGAGCCGCCCGTTGGCGGCACCGATCACGGAGGGGTCTCCCGCAGCACGTAGCCGACACCGCGCACGGTGTGCAGCAGCCTGGTCTCGCCCTCCGCCTCGGTCTTGCGGCGCAGGTAGCCGACGTAGACCTCCAGCGCGTTGCCCGAGGTGGGGAAGTCGTAGCCCCAGACGTCCTCGAGGATCCGGCCGCGGGTCAGCACCTGCTTCGGGTGCGCCAGGAACAGCTCCAGCAGGGCGAACTCGGTCCGGGTGAGGCTGATCGGGCGCTCGCCGCGCCGCACGTCCCGGGTGCTCGGGTCGAGCTCCAGGTCCGCGAACCGCAGCACCGCGCCCGCGGGCTCCTCGGCGTCCGACGCCGCCCGCCGCAGCAACGCGCGCAGCCGGGCCAGCAGCTCCTCCAGCGCGAACGGCTTGGGCAGGTAGTCGTCGGCGCCCGCGTCGAGCCCGGACACCCGGTCGGACACCGCGTCACGGGCGGTGAGCACGAGGATCGGCAGGTCGTCGCCGGTGCTGCGCAGCCGGCGGCACACCTCCAACCCGTCGAGTCGGGGCATCATCACGTCCAGCACCATGGCGTCGGGGCGCTGGGAGACGACGGACTCGAGGGCCTGCTGGCCGTCGCCGGCAAGGTCGACCTGGTAGCCGTTGAACTGCAGTGAGCGACGAAGCGACTCACGCACGGCCCGGTCGTCGTCGACAACGAGGATGCGCATGCGGTCAGTCTTGCCCCTGGTCCTGAGAGCCGCCTGAGAAGCCGGTGTGAGCTACCCGTCAAGTTTGCGGGCCACCGGGGCGTTCCAGCGACGCCACAGCGCCAGCAGGCGCAGCCCCACGATGACCGCCGACCCGACCAGCGTCACCGGCACGGCGGGCAGGCCGAGGTAGTCGCCGAACGCCACCACGACCGCGCCGCACAACGCCGCCACCGCGTAGATCTCCCGGCGCAGGACCAGCGGGATCTCCCGCAGCAGCACGTCGCGCAGCGCGCCGCCGCCGATGCCGGTGGTCATCCCGACCAGGCACGCCGCGTACGGCGGTGCGCCGAGCGCGAGCGCCGTCGTGGTGCCCGCGGTGACGAACAGGCCGAGCCCGATCGCGTCCAGCAGCAGGACCGCCCGCCACAGCTTCGCCACCGTCGGGTGAAACCAGAAGACCACCAATCCGGTGACACCGGCCACCGCCAGGTACGGCCAGCTCACCAGCGCCGCCGGCGGGTGCACGCCCAGCAGCACGTCCCGGACGATCCCGCCGCCGAGCGCCGTGGTCAGCGCCAGCACGATGACCCCGAACACGTCGAGCCGCGCGCGCACCGCCGCGACCGCCCCGGAGGCGGCGAACGCGGCGATACCGACCAGTTCCAACGCGGCGAGCAGCACGGCTGGTCAGGTTAGAAGTAATCCGCCAGGCGCGGGACGCCAGGTGCGCCGACCAGCCGGTCGAGCAGCGCGCCGTCACCGTCGAGCAGCCCGGCGCGGCGCAGCGCGTGGCTGTTCTGCATCCCGCTGAACCACGGCCCCAGGGCACGCGCGTGCAGCCGCACGGCGCCGCTGCCACCCGCCTCGACGCGCACCGAGCTGTCCTCGACCACCAGGCGACACCGCCCCGCGTGCCACGGCGCGTGCTCGTCGACCACGTCGAGGTCCACCGCGGCGGGCTTCAGCCACGCCGCCGACGGCCAGCCGCGCGCGGCCACCGCCGCCGGCAGGTCGACCACGCGCAGCAGCCACGTGGACGTGGTCACGGTGTGCTCGATCGCCTGGTTCGTCAGCAGGCCGGTCACCGCCGGGTCGGTGACCAGCAGCCGGGCCCTGTCGAGCACGCCGGCCCAGCCGCCCAGCTCCCGCAACAGCCCGAGCTGGGTCGTCACGTCCCGGCCGACGAGGTCGTGCACCCGCAGCCCGTCGGCGTCGCGCTCGGCCGCCAGGTACCCGCGCACCTCGCCGTCGTGGCCGGGCACCACCGACACCACGGACTCCGTGAGCAGGTCGTCCACCGCGATGGTCGGCGGGCTGCGGTCCACGAGCCCGTCCACGGTGGACGCGACGTCGAGGTAGCACGCCTGCACCGCCGCGAGGTCGCCCTCGACCAGGGGCCGGGTGGCGGCCCGCGCGCCGGCGGGCATCCGGTCCAGCGGGAACTCCAGCCACTCGAACACGCCGGACCGCTCCCACCCGCGCGACCGGTACACCGCGGGCACGGTCGCGTACAGCGCGGACAGCACCTGCCCGCTTTCGCGCATGTCCCGCAACGCCGCTTCGAGCAGCGCGCCGGCCACCCCGCGCCCCCGTGCCCAGGACTCGACGGCCACGCCGCCGACACCGCCCATCGGCACCGTCGTGCCGCCCCAGAACTGGTGGAAGTCCTTGATCGTGAGCAGGCCCGCCACGTGCCCGTCCACCTCGGCGAGCAGCCCTCGCCGACCGGGCCGCAACGACGGCTCACCGATGCCGCCGAACGCCACCCGGCGCAGCCGGTCGGCCTCGCCGACGTCGTCGGGGGTCAGCTCACGGATCCGCACCCGTCCTCCCTACCAGGCGAAGAAGCCGTGGCCGGTCTTGCGGCCCAGCTGACCCGCCGCGACCTTCTCCCGCAGCAACGGCGGCGGCTCGAAGCGCGGCCCCAGCTCGGCGGCCAGGTGCTCGGCGATGGCCAGCCGGACGTCCAGCCCGACCAGGTCGGTCAGCCGCAGCGGACCCATCGGCCACCCGTACCCGAGCCGCATGCCGGTGTCGATGTCCTCGGCGGAGGCGACGCCCTCCTCGAGCATCCGGATCGCCTCCATGCCGACCGCCACCCCGAGCCGCGACGTGGCGAACCCCGGCGCGTCCCGCACCTCGATCACGGTCTTGCCCAGCTCCTCGGCCCAACCGCGGACCCGCGCCACCACGTCGGCGGCGACCCCGGAGTGGTGCACGAGCTCGACCAGCTGCTGCACGGGCACGGGGTTGAAGAAGTGCATCCCCAGCACCCGCTCGCCCGGCAGGCCCTCGGCCAACGCCGAGATCGACAACGACGACGTGTTCGACGCCAGCACCGCGTCCGGGCAGGCCCGCGCCGCGTCGCCGAGCACCTGCCGCTTCAACCCGAGGTCCTCCGGCACGGCCTCGACCACGAGCGCGGCACCCCGCCCGACCTGCGTGTCGAGCCGTTCGACCACGGTCAGGCGCTTCACCAGCTCGTGCGGCACGGCGGCCAACTTGCCCCGGTCGGCGGCCTTGGCCAGCGACGCCTCCACCGCGCGCCGCGCGGCCGACGCCCGATCGGCGCCCGCCTCCACCAGCACCACCTCGTGCCCGCCGGCCAGGAACAGGTGGGCGACACCGGCGCCCATCGTGCCGCCGCCGATCACCACCGTGATCATCGGTCCACGACCTCCGCCGCGAACATCGCCACCAGCTCGACGCCGCCGATCTCGGCCAGGTTCGCGCCCGCGGCCTGCCACTCGGGCGACCGGAAGGCGTTCTTCATGGCCTCGGCGGACTCGAAGTACATCTCGGCCACGACGTGCGGCTCGTGCTCGCCGAGGAAACCGGGCACGAAGACGCGCGAGACCTTCGCCACCTCGGCGCGCAGCAGGCCCGGCGTCTGCTCGACCAACGGCAGGTGGGACGCGAAGTAGGCCTCGTCGAACGCCTCGACGTCGGCCGGTTTCCGGTACAGGGCGACGTACTTGACCATGTGACACCTTCCGTCCCGTTTCGCCTGCGAATGTAACACCGGCACCATGGACCGGTGCGGATCATCCTGCTGCGCCACGGGCAGAGCCTGGGCAACGTCGACGAGCTGGCGTACTGCCGCATCCCCGACCACGCCCTGCCGTTGACCGAGCTGGGCGAACGACAGGCCCGGGACGCCGGGCCGCGGATCAAGGAGCTCCTCGACGGCGACCCGGCGGCCGGCTACGTCAGCCCTTACGTGCGGACCAGGACCACCCTGCGCAACCTCGACCTGGGCGACCAGCTGGAGCGCACGGTCGCCGAGCCGAGGTTGCGCGAACAGGACTGGGGCAACCTCCAAGATCCGGTGCAGCAGGAGGTGCTCAAGCACCAGCGGCACGCGTTCGGGCACTTCTTCTTCCGGCTGCCCAACGGCGAGTCCGGCGCGGACGTGGACGACCGCCTGGCCGCGTTCCTGACCGACCTGGAGACCCGGATGCGGGACCCGGCGCACCCGGGCACGGTCCTGGTCGTCTCGCACGGCCTCACCATCCGGCTGCTGTGCCGCCGCCTGTTCGGGTGGAGCATCGAGCTGTTCGAGTCCTTGTCGAACCTGGAGACGTGCGAGGACCGGGTCCTCACCCACGACGGCGGGGCGTGGCGCCTCGACCGGCCGTTCGACCAGTGGCGGGAGTCACCGGACGGCGAGACCCAGGGACCGATCGGCTAGCCCGGCACCACGTCCGCGACCACGCACACCACGTTGTCCGGCCCGCCACCGGCGTTGGCCAGCTCGACCAGCCGCCGCGTCGCCTCCTCCGGCTCGCCCTCCGACGCCAGCACCTCCCGCAGGTCGGCTTCGGGCACGACGGTGTGCAGGCCGTCCGAGCACAGCAGGTACCGGTCACCGGGCAGGGCGTCGTGCAGCGCCAGGTCCGGCTCCACCGCCTTGCCGTGCAGGGCACGCACCAGCATCGACCGCTGCGGGTGGCTGACCGCCTCCTCCTCCGTCAGCCGGCCTTCGGCGATCAGCGACTGCACCACCGTGTGGTCGTGCGTGATGCGGAACAGCCGGCCGCCGCGCAGCAGGTACACCCGCGCGTCGCCGACGTGCACCAGGCCGAGCCGTGAGCCGGACAGCACCAACGCGGTCAACGTCGTGCCGCTGCACTCGTCGCCGGGGTTGGCCGACAGGTACTCGCCGACGGCCGCGCCGGCCCGGTGCACGGCGTCCGCCAGCGCGTTGAGCAGCTCCCCCGCCGGGATGACGGTGTCCAGCCGGGTGAGCGCGTCGATGGCCATGGTGCTGAGCGGCTCGCCGCGGGCGCCGAACCCGTCGGCCACGGCCAGCAGCCGTTCGCCCGCGTAGCCGACGTCCTGGTTCGAGTCCCGCACCAGCCCTTGATCGGTCCGAACCGCGTACCTGAGCGTGACGGTCATGGTGGAGTCCTTCCCGGACAGTTGTTCCACGAGGAAGGAGGCGAGGCCCCGCCGTGCCGCGGTGTCGGCCTCGACCCGCGCCCAGTAGGCGCGCACCTCGGCCGCGGCGTCCGCCGGCGCCAGCTCGCACACCCCTCGGATGCGGGCCAGCGGCATCCCGAGCCGGCGCAACCACGCCACCAGCCGGGCCCGGTCGAGCTGGTCCGGCGAGTACAGCCGGTAGCCCGACAGCGGGTCCACCCGGGCCGGCGTCAGCAGGCCCAGCTCGTCGTAGAGGCGCAACGCCTTCGGCGACAGGCGGGCGGCCCGCGCGAACGCACCGATCGTCAGCAGCTCCACGACCCCTCCCCCAGCCGAACCCGCGCGGCCCGGCCGGGACCACCGTGCGGCTTCACCCAGGGTGAAGGTCAACCGACCGCGGGGTCCACCGCGGAGGAGCGGTCCCGCACCAGTCCGCTCAGCGACACCGTGCCCGCCACCGCCAGCACCGCCAACGCCGGCCAGTCCGCCACCAGGCGCCCCTCGTCACCGACGACGAAGCTCCCGTACAGGCCCCAGCACTGCACCGCGGTCAGCGCCGCGCCGAACACGGTCGTCCACCACGAGACGACCACCACGACCACCACCAGCAGGAGCAGGGCGAACACCGGCCAGCTCCCCGCCAGCGCGGTCACCGCCACTCCGCCCGCGAAACCCAGCGCGGACCCGTGCACCGTTCCGACCATGACCGGCCATTCAACGCCGAGCTGAGACGCACGCCACCCTCTCGCGGTCAGGTTCACCGGAACGCGTGAGGCACGATCGTCCGAATGAGCTTCTACGACGTCCTGCACCGCCGGAGGGACACCAGGGGTGAGTTCACCGGCGCCCCGATCCCGCCCGACGTGCTGCGCCGGGTGCTCACCGCGGCGCACGCGGCGCCCAGCGTCGGCCTGTCCCAGCCGTGGGACTTCATCGTCGTGCGCGACGAGCACACCCGCCGCGCGTTCCGCGACCACGTCCACGCCGAGCGCAGCGTCTTCGCCTCAGAACTGGACGCCGGGCAGGCCGAGCTGTTCGCCCGGATCAAGGTCGAGGGCATCCTGGAGTCCACGGTCGGCGTCGTCGTCACCTACGACCCCGACCGCGGCTCTCCCGCCGTGCTCGGCAGGCACGCCATCGCCGACGCCGGCCTGTACTCGGTGTGCCTGGCCATCCAGAACCTGTGGCTGGCCGCCACCGCCGAGGGCCTCGGCGTCGGCTGGGTCAGCTTCTACCGCGAGGACGTGCTCCGCCGGATGCTGGACATCCCGCAACCCCTGCGCCCGGTGGCCTGGCTGTGCGTCGGGCCCGTCGAGTGCCTGCCGGACACCCCCGACCTGGAGCGGCACGGCTGGCGCAACCGGCTGCCCTTGGAGGCCGTGCTCCACGAGGAGCGGTACACCCGGCGTTCGGGCCGGTAGCCTGTGGTAGCCGTGCCGGCGGCGAGCGGTCCTCGCGTACCGCATCGCCGAGTCGGAATGGAGTGTCAGCACGAGTGGAGCAGCGAGATCGGCTGGTAGCCGGACAGGTTCCGCAACTCGACCTCGAGGTCAAGGCGTTGCTGAACGCTGGCCGCCTGCCGGAGGCCAACACCCTGTTCGACCAGGTGGTGAGCCGCGTCCCGCCGGGCGCCGACCGCTGGCAGCGCTCCGCCGTCCTGGTCAACCGCGCCAAGCTCGCCTGGCGCCTGGGTCGCATCCCGCTCGCGCTGGAACTGGCCGCCGAGGGCTGGACCGACCTCGACGGCGAGCACAGCGACAACCCGGCCGCCGCCCAGGCGATGCACGCCCTGGCCTACCTCCTGGAGGGCATCGGCAACCGCCGTGCCGCGGTGGACATGCTCCGCCTGTCCGTCCAGGTGGCCCGCCGCGCCGCCGAGCACTCGCCGTCCGCCGTCGAGATCCTGGGCCACTGCCTGCAAGGGCTGGGCGGCACGTTGAACTTCCGCGCGATCTCCTCACCCCCCGAACGCGCCCGCGCGATCTTCGAAGAGGCCCGCGGCTACCTCAAGGAGGGCCTCGACCTGGCTGAGGAGGAGCAGATGCGCCGCGCCCTGCTCGCCGCGTACAGCCGCTCGCTGGCCGGCGTCGGAGAGCTGGACCAGGCCGAGGAGAACGCCCGAGAGGCACTGCGCCAGGCCCAGGACGCCGGCGACAAGTGGGCGTCGGCCGTGGCCGGCTGGGTCCTCGCGGTGGTCCGCCGCGAACAGGGCGACCTGGTCAGCGCCCGCACCCTCGCCAGCCGCGCGGTCGCCGCCTCGGAGTCCATCAACGACCCGTCCCTGCTCCTGCGGTTCTCCCTCGACCTGGCCGACATCTGCGCCGAGATGGGCGACCACGTCGGCGAGGCCACCGCGCTGCGCTGCTCCGTGGCGGCGAGCCGCACCGCCACCGAGACCCTCCAGGAAGGACTCGGCCAAGCGCTGGAACAACGCCGCGTCGCCGTCCAGGCCCAACGCCTGGCCGTCGCCGCCCAGGAAGCCGCCGCCCGCGACCCCCTCACCGGCCTGGCCAACCGCCTCGGCCTGGAACGCGCCGCCGCAGGACTCCTGGAGAGCACCGCGGCGCGCGGCCGGGTGCCGTGGCTCGTCCTCGTCGACGTCGACCGCTTCAAGGGCGTCAACGACGACGCCGGCCACGCCGCGGGCGACGCCACCCTGCGCGAGATCGCCCAACTGCTGCGCCGCGAGTGCCGCGCCGCCGACCTCGTGGCCCGGTGGGCAGGCGACGAGTTCGTGGTCCTGCTCGGCGACGCCGACGGCAACACCCTCGAAGTGGGCCCCACCGTCGCCGAACGGATCCGCGCCGCCGTGGACGGCCACGACTGGACCGTCGTGCTCGGCGCCGCCTGCCACCCCACGGTGAGCATCGGCGTCGCCGCCGGCCCGGCCAAGCTGGACCAGCTCTTCGCCGCCGCCGACATGGCCCTGTACCGCGCCAAGCGCCAGGGCCGCAACCGCGTCGAGGTCGAACCCCGGCCGGTCGTCCCGGAAGCCGTCTCCGGCAACTAGACCAGGTGGCTCGACCGGGCCGCGTCGGGGCACTATGTTTCTTGACCGATACACCTGGCTTGAGGAGCGAAATGACCGCGATTGTGCGCGTCGTCGGACGACAGGTCCTGGACAGCCGCGGCAACCCGACCGTCGAGGTCGACGTGGAACTGGCGGACGGCTCGCTCGGCCGCGCCGCGGTGCCGTCGGGCGCGTCGACCGGCACCAACGAGGCGGTCGAACTGCGCGACGGCGACCGGTCCCGGTACCACGGCAAGGGCGTGCGCAAGGCCGTCGCCGCGGTGAACGGCGAGATCGCCGACGCGGTCAAGGGCCTGGCCGCCGAGGAGCAGTCCGTCATCGACCAGACGATGATCGAGCTGGACGGCACCCCGAACAAGGCGAGGCTCGGCGCCAACGCCACCCTCGGCGTCTCGCTCGCCGTGGCCAAGGCCGCCGCCGCCGCGCACCGCCAGCCGCTCTACCGCTACGTCGGCGGCGTGTTCGCGCACGTGCTGCCGATGCCGATGATGAACATCATCAACGGCGGCGCGCACGCCGACAACGCCATCGACTTCCAGGAGTTCATGATCGCGCCGATCGGCGCGGAGAACTTCGAGGAGGCCGTGCGGATCGGCTCGGAGGTCTTCCACACCCTGCGCAAGAGCCTGCACGAGGCCGGCCACAACACCAACGTCGGGGACGAGGGCGGTTTCGCGCCGAACCTGAACTCCGCGGACGAGGCGCTGTCCTTCGTGGTCGACGCGATCGAGAAGTCCGGCTACACCCCCGGCGAGGACGTCGCGCTGCTGCTCGACCCCGCGGCTTCGGAGTTCTACGCCGACGGCGTCTACGACTACCGGGGCGAGGGTCGCAAGCGGTCGGTCGAGGAGCACGTCGCCTACCTGGCCGAACTGGTCGACAAGTTCCCGATCGTCTCGATCGAGGACGCCATGGCACAGGACGACTTCGACGGCTGGAAGCAGATCACGGACGCCATCGGCGACCGCTGCCAACTGGTCGGCGACGACGTCTTCTGCACCAACGTCGACCTGCTGCGCAAGGGCATCGACCTCGGCATCACCAACTCGATCCTGGTCAAGGTGAACCAGATCGGCACCCTCACGGAAACACTGCTGACCGTGAACACGGCCTTCCGCGCCGGCTACTCGGTCGTCATGTCGCACCGCTCCGGCGAGACCGAGGACTCCACCATCGCCGACCTCGCCGTGGCGGTGAACTGCGGCCAGATCAAGACCGGCTCCCTCTCCCGCTCCGACCGCACCGCCAAGTACAACCAGCTGATCCGCATCGAGCAGGAACTGGGCGCACAGGCCGAATACGCCGGCAGCCGCACACTCAGCGGCCGCCGCTAGCCCTGAACAACGCCACCCGCGACAAGTCCAGCTGGTCGAAGCCGGGCAGGCCTGGCGGAAAGCGTCCGCCAGGCCTGCCCGGCTGAACGTTGAACTCAGGGCCCTGAGCGTTGAACTCACACGCCGCGAACGCAGGACTCTCGCACCGCGACGCAGGACTCAGGCGATCAACCCGCCCCGGAACGCCACCAACGCCGCCTGCACCCGGTTCACCGCACCGATCTTGCCCAACACCGACGACACGTACCCCTTGACCGTCGCCTCCGACAGGTGCAACGTCCCACCGATCTCGGCGTTGGACATCCCCTGTCCGATGAGGACCAACACCTCGCGCTCCCGTTCGGACAACGAGGCCAGCAACCGCCGAGCGGGCTCGGCCGCCCGTTCGCCGTCGGCGACCGCCGCCAGCACCCGCGCCGCCACGCCGGGGTCGAGCACCGCCCCGCCCAGCGCGAGGTCGCGCACGGCCCGGACCAGCTGCTCGGGCTCGGTGTCCTTGAGCAGGAACCCCGAGGCGCCCAACCGCAGCGCCTCCGAGACGTACTCGTCCACGTCGAACGTGGTCAGCATGGCGATCTTCGGCGGGTCGGGAATGGCGCGCAGCCTGCGCAGCGCCATCAACCCGTCGGACGACCGCATCCGGATGTCCAGCAGCACGACGTGCGGGCGGTGCCGGCGTGCCAGGTCGGCCACCAGGTGCCCGTCGTCACACTCGGCCACGACCTCCATGTCGCCTGCGCTGCTGAGGATCATGCGAAGGCCGGACCGGACGAGGTCTTCGTCATCGGCCAGCATCACCTTGATCACGACGCCTCCCCGCGTTGGCGTTTCGTGTTCGTGCCCGCCAAGCCTCGTGCACGAACACGCAAGCTGACGTTAAGTCCCCGTTATCTCACCACGGAAAGACGCGGGTTCAGCCTGTTCACAGTTGCCAGGAAATAACCGAGGTCAGCTCAGGACCTGCGCAACTTCCTGGCGCAGGCGCGGCAGCAGGGCGTAGAGCTTGTCGCCCGGGCAGAGGGTGTCGCGGTAGTCCCGGTGGCCCTGGATCGACGACGGCGGGATGCCGTACTGCTCGCACGTGTACACGCAGAACGACACGAGCGAGTCCCACTGCGACTTCGGCGGCTCCACGTCCATGTAGAGGCCTTCGTTCTCGATCCCGATGGCCGCGGTGTTCTGGCCGGGGCAGTGCGCGCCCACCACGACCCGATCACCGGCCCGCAACGCCGCCAGGCTGCCGTGCCTGCCCTCCATGAGGAACCCGCCGCGGCTGTTGGTGAAGTGCTGGCCGGAGTCGATCCAGCCGTTGGTGTCCATGTGGAGGTTCTGGATCCACCTGGCGTTGGCGTACGCCGCCGCCTGCGAGTAGTCGGTCACGTTCGCCGACGCGGTGTGGTGGATGAGGATCCGCACCGGCCGCTCGTTCACAACGCTCGTCGGCTGCGCCGGCGGCCTCGCGCCCCAGTCGGCGCAACTGCGGATGGGCAGGACGGGCGAGCCGAGCGCCGGCCAGGAGCCCAGACCGACGAGCACCCCCGCGCCGGCGAGGCCGGTGAGGCCGGTGAGCAGCGATCGACGTCGCATCATGTTGACCTTTTTCCCAATGTCAAGCCAATAGGTCAAGACTCCACACTCGGACGGGCGAAGCCGACAGGCGTGCACCCACCAAAACGCGAAGGTCTTTCGCGAATATGCGACCAGCCAGTAACGTGCGTCACACGATCCCTGCCTGGAAGGAGCTTCGCGTCATGCGGAGAGCCGCCCGATCGCTAGCCGTGGTCGCACTCCTCGCCGCCGCGGCCACCACCGTCCCCACCACCCCCGCCGTCGCCGCCGCCGCCGAGGTCAGGACCAGCGCCTTCACCCCGGACGACCACTGCCTCGGCCAGTGCCACGACGTGCTGCCGCCCGGCCAGAACGGCAACGCCACCCTCGCCGAGATCCTGGCCCACCGCGCGCTCGGCACCCGTCCGGCGCACTCCGCCGACCAGCTGGGCCGCTACGACTCCCTCGTCTCCGGCTACGGCGGCCTCACCAACGAGCAGCTGGGCGCGTTCTTCAACGACGCCTCCTTCGGCGTCGCGGCTGACCAGGTCGAGAGCACGATCAAGCCGCGCGCGGACGTCACGATCGTCCGCGACAAGACCCTCGGCATGCCGCACATCTACGGGACGACCCGCTCCGGCACGGAGTTCGGCGCCGGCTACGCCGCCGCGCAGGACCGGCTCTGGCTGATGGACCTGTTCCGCCACCTCGGTCGCGGCCAGTTGTCCGGGTTCGCGGGCGGCGCCGAGGGCAACCGGGCGTTGGAGCAGAGCTTCTACAACCAGATCCCCTACACCGAGGCCGACCTCCAGGCGCAGATCGACCAGGTGGCCGCGCAGGGCCCGCGTGGCGCGCAGGCGTTGCAGGACGTCAAGGACTACATCGCGGGCATCAACGCCTACATCGCCAGGTCCGTCGCCAACCGGACGTTCCCGGGCGAGTACGTCCTGACCGGGCACGCCGACGCGATCACCAACTGGAACGACATCAAGCCGTTCCAGCCGACCGACCTGGTCGCGATCGCCGCCGTCGTGGGCGGGCTGTTCGGCGCGGGCGGTGGCGGCGAGGTGCAGAACGCCCTGGTCAAGCTGGCCGCCCGGAACAAGTACGGCGCCACCGTCGGCGACCGGGTGTGGCGGTCGTTCCGCGAGCAGAACGACCCCGAGGCCGTGCTCACCCTGCACGACGGCCGGCGCTTCCCGTACGGCACGACCCCCACGTCGCCCCAGGGCGTGGCACTGCCCGACAACGGCGTCGTGACCCCGGAACCCATGGTGCACGACCAGACCACCACCACCGACTCCACAGTGGACGTACCGCCGAACCTCAAGCCGCTCGAAGGCCTCTTCGCCGACGGCGTCCTGCCGCCCGACCTCCTCACCGAGAAGCAGGGCATGTCCAACGCGCTGGCCGTGTCCGGCCGGCACACCGACACCGGCAACCCGATCGCCGTGTGGGGCCCGCAGACCGGCTACTTCGCACCGCAACTCCTGATGCTGCAGGAACTGCACGGCCCCGGCCTGCGCGCACGCGGCGTGTCGTTCGCCGGCGTGTCGATGTACGTGCAGCTCGGACGCGGCACCGACTACTCGTGGAGCGCGACCTCGGCCGGCCAGGACATCACCGACACCTACGCCGTCGAACTCTGCGAGCCCGGCAACGGCACGCCCACCGCGGCGTCCCTGCACTACCGCTACCACGGCCAGTGCCTGCCGATGGAACGCCTGGAGCGCAAGAACGCGTGGAAGCCGACCGTCGCCGACCCGACCCCCGCCGGCTCGTACACGCTCGTCATGCACCGCACCAAGTACGGCCTCGTGCAGAGCCGCGCCCAGGTCGACGGCAAGTTCGTCGCGTACACGTCGCTGCGCTCCACCTACCTGCACGAGGTCGACTCGATCATCGGCTTCCAGGAGTTCAACGACCCCGACGCGATCAAGTCGGCCGCCGACTTCCAGCGCGCCGCCGAGCACATCGGCTACGCCTTCAACTGGTTCTACGTGGACTCCCGCGACACCGCGTACTTCAACTCCGGCGCGAACCCCGTGCGCAAGGCGTCCGTCGACCCGCACCTCCCGGTGAAGGCCGAGCCCGCGTACGAGTGGGAGGGCTGGAACGCCGACCGCAACACGGCCGCGTACACGCCGTTCGCGCAGCACCCGAACTCCGTCAACCAGGACTACTACATCAGCTGGAACAACAAGCAGGCGCTCGACTACTCCGCGTCCGGCTACGGCATGGGCTCGGTGCACCGCGGCGACCTGCTCGACGACCGGGTGCGCGCCCTCATCACCCGCGGCAAGGTCACCCGGGCCTCCCTCACCCAAGCCATGGCCGAAGCGGGCGTCGCCGACCTCCGCGCCGAACAGGTCCTGCCCGACCTCCTCCGCGTGATCGACACGACGCCGATCACCGATCCCGGCCTCGCCGCCGCGGTGACCAAGCTCCGCGACTGGCACCGGTCCGGCTCGCTCCGCAAGGAGACTTCACGCGGCAGCAAGACCTACGCGCACGCCGACGCCATCCGGTTGCTCGACGCGTGGTGGCCCCGCCTCGTCGAGGCGCAGTTCAAGCCGGGCCTGGGCGACGCGCTCTACGGCCGGCTCACCAGCGCCCTCCAGATCGACGAACCGCCGTCGGACACCCACGGCGCGGCCCCGCACAAGGGCTCGTCGTTCCAGAACGGCTGGTGGAGCTACGTGGACAAGGACCTGCGCGCCGTGCTCGGCGATCGCGTGGACGGGCCTCTGGGCGCCCGCTACTGCGGCAACGGGAACGTGGCGGCCTGCCGCCAGACGCTGCTCGACACCCTGAACGCCGCCGCCGCGACCCCACCGCCCACCGTCTACCCCGGCGACGACTCGTGCGCCGCCGGCGACCAGTGGTGCGCCGACACCATCATCCACCGCGCCATGGGCGGCATCACGCACGACAAGGTGCACTGGCAGAACCGGCCCACCTACCAGCAGGTCGTGCAGTTCCCGTCCCGTCGCGGCACGAACCTGGCGAACCTCGCCGCCGGCGCCACGGCCACCGCCAGCAGCCACGAACGCGGCTGGTACGCCTCGCCGCCGGCGCACGTCGTGGACGGCAAGCCGGACACCCGCTGGGCCAGTGACTGGTCGGACCAGCAGTGGGTGCAGGTCGACCTCGGCGCGACGCGCACCGTCGGCCGGGTCGTGCTGTCGTGGGAAGCGGCTTATGCCAAGGCATATCGCATAGAACTGTCCACTGACGGCAGCACGTGGCGGACCGCTTACACGACTTCCGCAGGAGATGGTGGCCGGGATCTTGCGTCGTTCGCCCCTGATGCGGCACGATTCGTACGAATGACGGGTATCCAACGGGCCACCGGATACGGATACTCGATTTACGAACTTGAGGTCTACGTCTCGTAGACCGGCCCACAGGAAGACCCCGGTCCACCCCCAGGGACCGGGGTCTTCCGCTGTTCCGGGCCTGGCCAGCGCCTAGCTATCGCCGCCGCGCCACTGCGACGGCCACGTCACCGGCACATCACCGGTCACGTCACCGGCGCCGTCACCGTGCGACGAACAGGTAGTTGCGCACGCGATCGTCGATCCGGTCGACCTGCCGCCAGGTGTCGCGGTGCCACGCGTGCATGCGGTAGCCGCGTTCGGCCAGCCAGTCCTGCACGTCGCGCGCGCGGTAACCGAATCGCGACACGTGCCGTTCCTCGATCTCCAGGAGAAGTTTCGGTCGAAACCTCTCGATGGTCTCCTCACCGCCTTGCAGCACGCGCAGTTCCGCGCCTTCCACGTCGGCCTTGACGAAGTCCACCCGGTCGATGGCGTTGGCCGCGCGGAACCGGTCCAGGGTGTCCGTGCGGACCAGCACTTCGAGGTGCTCGGCGAACTCGGCGTTGGAACCGAGGCCGTCCGCGCCCGCGGTGAGGAACGAGCGGCCGGTGACCGGCGTGCCGTGCCGGACCGGGACGCTCATGACCTGACGGCCCTCGCTCACTCCCAACGCGACGGAGTGCCGGACGATGTTGCGGCCCTCGCGCGGGCGCAGCAGGTAGGACAGCGCGGGGTGCGCGAACACCAGCGGCTCGATGCTGTGGACTGTCCCTTGTGGACCGACGAGGCGGGACAGCGAGACGGTGTAGAGGCCGAGCGCGGCGCCGATGTCGACGCACACGTCTCCGGGCCGCACCACCTCGCGCAGGCCGATCAACTCGGGTTCGACGAACGGCGTGAGCCGGGCGAGGACGCGCAACGCGCCAGCCACGGCCGCGCCGCGCACCTCGGTCAGGTTGTGGGTCACGGTCACCAGATTAGGGAATCACGTCAGGGGCTTGGCGCCGTTCTGGTTCTGCTGCAGCTGGGCGGGCAGGCCGACCTGCTCGGCGAACTCCGCGGCGACCGTCGAGCCGCCGTAGATGCCGAGCGCTTTGGCCAGGTGGAGGCGGACGTCGACGCGGTGCCCGTCGTCCAGGCGGGGCAGGGCGCTCTCGAAGGACGTGACGAGCGTGTCGGCCCAGTGCTGGTCGCGGCGCTGCGAGGCGATGCCGACGAGTTCGGCCAGGTGCCGGCTCAGCGCCACCGCCTGCTCGACCTCGTAGCCGTTGCGGACGAGCCACCAGATGGTCGCGGTGGACAGGTCGGTCAGCACCTCGTCGCGCAGGTACTTGATCTCGGCGCGTTCGGCGTCCCGTTCGGCCTGGCGCATCGTGGTGGTCTGGAGCAGCTCGATGTGCTTGCGCGCCATCGCCAGGTCGTGCTCGTCCACGGTCAGCTCGACCCCGTCCGCGCGGGCCCACACGTGCGTGCCCTCGACCTGGCGTTCAGCCGCCAGTTCCGCGCCGAGCTGGTGCTGGAGCGGGGCGTGGTGGACGAGCATCGCCCGTTCGGTGAGGGCCTTGGCCCGGTGGATGACGTCGTTGACGGCGGCGCTGCGCGGCGCGTTGTGCCGTGCGCCCGTCGTCAGGTCCACGCGCCAGTGGATCGTCATCTTGGCGTGGAAGTCGAGCCCGTAGACGGCGCTGGGCAGCGGCGACTCGAACGGGTGTTGGTGGGAGGTCGAGGCCGGGACGAAGGTGTACTGCTCGGCGTTGGGGCGGGCACGGAGGCGCCGCCACCACGCGCCGACGGAGCCCAGGGGGCCGGGACGGAAGTCAGGCCAGGGTCGGCTGCTCATGGGATGGCTTTCGTCGGAGGGGGATATGGCCCCTCTGTACCTCACCGGACCGATGCGGAACAGGTGCGGTCGCCCACATCCCCCGTACAGCCGACCCGGCGAGGCCCACCCCCTAACCCAAGGTGCACGTTCCTAGGCCCACCGAGTGACAACCCCACCACCGGAAGCCGGATCCCCGACCGGGTACGCTCACCACCGCGCCCTCGTAGCTCAGGGGATAGAGCATCGGTTTCCTAAACCGTGTGTCGCAGGTTCGAATCCTGCCGGGGGCACTCACCTTTCGCCGGGTGAATCAGGCCCTGAGCAGCGGCAACGCGCTCGGGGCCTGATCTTTACCGTCAGTCGCCGTCAGCCGGACTCTGCCCCCGTCTGCCGCCCTCCGCGAAACCATCGCGAAACGGCCTCGACCCCCTGGGTCGGGTTCCCCGCAGTGCCGACTTCACTGAGCCGGGGACGAGGCGGCCGTGACGCTCGCTGCCTCGATCGCGTCCACGCGCTGACGCAGCCGCACCACCTGGCGCGTCACCGCGTGGATGTCGCTCAGGAGCGCGGGCACTAACTCGGCGACCTCATCGTGCGACAGCAGGTCGGCGGACGAGGATTCGGGTGCCATGTCGGCATGGTTGGACATATCGACGACGCTAGCGCTGGTCAACGACGTACGACTGTCTCATGTGGACGTTGTCGCTCTGGCGAATACCGGTCGCGCGCACGCGCGCGAGGCGCAGTTTACGCAGGTCAGCACATTAAGACGCCATCCATGGTGACCAAAAAGCGGCAAAAGTGATCTTGATCACACACCCGCGCGACATCCTACTTCTGTCTGTGCCCGCAGCCGAGCAGTGCGTATGTGACAGCCCTTAGTCGTCGCCGAAAAGTGCTTCAACCAGCTTGTTGACCTTCTCCCGCTGCCCGTCGATGCACTTCGCGTACACCTTGAGCAGCACGTCCACCGAGTGCCCCGCCCGTTCCGCCACCTCGGTAGCCGGAACACCGCCGTTGAGCATCAGCGAGACTGCGGCGTGCCGAAGGTCGTACGGTCGCCCTGCCAGCGGAGAGGCCGCCTGAGCAGGCGTCAGGGCGTACTGGCGAGCCTCCTCCCACACTCGGTAGTAGGTGGATGAGGACACGACCCCTCCACCGGGTGAGCGGAACAGCCGCCCGTCCGGCCCGGTCCCGAACCGGTCGAGGTGAGACCGCAGGATGCGGACGAGCACCGGCGGAATCGGCACCGGCCGCACGTCCTTCACCCCACGGTGCTTCAGGCCTCGCCGGTCGTGGACCTCCCCGGAGTCCGTCCACCGCTTCCCAGCCGCCGGACGCGACTCACCGAGCATGAGCAGGCCCCAGCCCTCCTCCGGCAGGGTGCAGTCGTCCTCACGGAGGCCGAGGCCCTCAGCGGGCCGAGCAGCCGCGTAGTAGCCGGTCGCGAAGAACGCCGCCAGGTGCGCGCCCCGGTCCTGGTTGCGCCGCCCGACGTACGTCACTGCGGTCAACAGCCGCTCCACCTGGCCGGGGTTGGCGACGACACGCGGGTCGACCTGCTCGACCACCTTCGCGACCTTGCGCTTCACCCTGGTCAGCGGGTTGTCCGGGATCAGGCCCAGCTCCACCGCGTAGGACAGCAGGTTGAACAACACCGCCCGTTTCCGCTGGTAGACCGTCGCAGCCGCCGCCTTGCCGTCGAGCTTCACCGCCAACGCGTCCAGCACCTCACGAACCGCCACAGCGTCCGTCAGCTCGAACAGCGGACGCGAGTTCCGGACCAGCCAGTCAACGACCTCCCGCTCTTCACGTGACAACTCGTCGTCTCGGGTAGCCGGAGGCAGCAGGTTGCG
Organism: Actinosynnema sp. NPDC023794; assembly: GCF_040639675.1. Classification (NCBI taxonomy): domain Bacteria; kingdom Bacillati; phylum Actinomycetota; class Actinomycetes; order Pseudonocardiales; family Pseudonocardiaceae; genus Actinosynnema; species Actinosynnema sp. NPDC023794. Next base: position 106,908 of record NZ_JBFAFR010000003.1, read on the forward strand.
CGTGAGCACCCCCCGCAGCTCGTTCACCTCCGGCCGCCCAGCTCCATTCCGGACGAACGCCGCCCCAGCCGTAGCCAGCGCCTCCACCGTGCTGCCCCGCGTGGTTGCGGCAGCGTCCGGCCACTTCATGTCCATGTAGGACTGCGCGAACTCCACGAAGGACAGCGAGTTTCGCCGCTTAAGCTCCGAGCCCGGAAGGCCCGTCTCGACGTCGAACTCCTCACCCCGCCGAGCAGCCTGCATCAGCTCCGACCGCCGACTGTTGGCCAGGGCCTTGGTCCCGAACCACTCCGAGTGCGATTTGGTGTCGGTCACCCACCGCACGCCGTAGGGCCGAGCCTTCCGCTTCCCGTCCTTGCCCTTCTTCTTCGACCAGTCCGCGATCTCCCAGAACCGGACCTTGAACGTGGTGGTCATGCCGCCGCCCGGTACAGGTCATCGAGCCAAGCGAGGAAGTCCACCCGCTTGCACCGCAGCTCACCGTTGGGCAGCGAGAAGCACCGAGGCCCCTTCCCCGTCTGCCGCCACTTGTAGAACGTGTCCCGCGAGACCTCCCCACCCAGGGCCTCCAGCATCTCCGGAACAGACATCAACTTAGCCAGCTCACGCACCTTGCCACTCATCCCCGAACCCCCGTTTACGCAGCTTGAGACGTTGCCGAACGGTCTGGCGGACTGGCCGAGGCGAGCAGCGCCGCCGTGTACTCGGCCTTCCATCGACGCCGCTCCGCGACCGCCCGTAGCAGCAGGTGTGGTCTTGGGGGCACGTTCGGGTCACCGGGCTGCACGTTGTTCCAGACGACCCGTTTTGGCTGGTCGTCCCCGGTGATCCCCACGTCGGCGAGCAGTTGCCGAACGAATTCCTTGCGGTCGTGCTTGTGGTCGGCGAGCGACTTCCCGGACCACTTCCGCGACACGAGCACCCGCCGACCGGCGACGCCTAGCGTTGAGCGCTTGTGCGCCCTGCCCTTGCACTTGCCCGGTTCCATTGACAGGCGAGCGCCCTTGGGTTGGACGCCGTAGAGCAGCCACACCGGGCACTGCGGCGAGCAGGGCGTCACGGCCAGCTCCGCGCACAGCCGTTCGGCGTGGTCCTCCTGGCGGCTGGTCTGGGCGTCGAAGCACTCACCGATGCTCTTGGTCAGGTACTTCGTCAGGTAGCCGATGTGCCGACCGGCCTCCTCAGTGCCGCCGAGGATGCCCTTGGAGTGCACCTGAACACCGAATCGGGCGACATGCGCCGGACGCTCCACATGGTCCAGTGCTTCATCCCAGGTCGGCAGCGGTTCACGCGTGGTCGGGTCAACGAACCCCTTCGCCCGCGAGTCCCACACCGGCCGGTTGTCGCCGCTGTACTTGATCTCGTCGTGATTGGGCCACCAGACCTGGTGGTAGGTGGCCTCCACGACCGCTCGCAGCTCCGCCCGCGAGATCGAACCCCTGATAGCGGCGTGCCAGTGTGGCGCCAGTCGCCGCTGAGGTTCGACGGTCGAGAAATACTGGACGTCCCAGCCGACGCACCGCCGCAGGTTCTGTACGAACCGGTCCAGCAGGGCCGCGAAGTGCACCGCGTCCCGAGCCGCCCGCCGGTAGTCGTAGGTGTCCGGGTCGACCGGCGTGCCATCCGAGCGCACCTTGCCGTAGCTGTCGAGCGTCAGCGTGAGGAAGGTCGAGGGCTGGTACTTGCCGCCGAACACCCGTCCGACCGTGCGCCTGGCGACCGGCCGCCGAGGCAGGTTCGGCGCATCCTGCCGACGCCTGGTCGACCGCCTCCGGGTGATCCGTGGACGCGCCTCCAGGGCGGGGAGTGAACCGCGGATTCCGAGCTGTCGAAGTTCGGCGTCGACCCCCGCGACCTCTTCTCGCACCTCCTCGGCGCCGATCTCGTCGCCCTCTTCAACCGCCTGCCGGTACACCTTCACCAAGTCGGCCCGATAGGCGGTCAGCGCCCGCTGATCGTCACTGGGCGGGTCCGGGGTGAAGTCGGGTTCCTCGGTCAGGTGCCATCCCTCACGGCACTGCGCCATGCGTAGCCGCCGGTTCTTCTCCGCGCAGGTGGGGCACACGCTCGCCACGGTTGAGCCGCACGCCACGGGCACGATCTCGACCCGCCCGGTGTCCAGGTCGATCCGCTCCTTGGCCAGCGGCCGGACGCATACGCCGTGCTCTTCAGCCACGGCCCGAGCCACGTCGAGCGCCGCCGGCTGCTTCATCCGGTCCGCACGAGTCAGGTACTCGCTCACGCCGCAACCTCCCCCGAGCCATCCGGCCGAGTCGGGAAGTCGTGCACCTTCGCATCGGCTAGGAACAGGCCCAGCTCGACCAAGTCGGCATCGGTGACGTGGAAGGCCCGAGCCCGTTCCGGCTCCCGCTGCCCGTCCTGCTTCACCCAGGCGACACCGGGCGTGTTCTCGCTGATCTCGTGCGCCGCCGCACCGCGCTGCCGGACACTGTCGCCAAGCACCATGTCCACCTGCTGTGGCTCGTCCAGGCGCAGCGCCACACGGGTGCTGAACAGGTGCCGGAAGGACACGACCTCCTTGCGTGGGTCCTGGACCAAGCCCACGACCGCGTACCCAGGCGCACGCCCCTGTGAGGTGATCGTCTGGATAGCCCGCACCGCACGTTCACGCAGTTGCTTGTCCGGCTGGTAGGCGATCAGGTCCGCCAACTCGTCCACCACCAGGACCGTGAACGGCTCCCCCGTCGACCGCGCCCACAGCCGCCGCACACCCCTGTACCGCGTCGCCCGCTCCTTGACCTCAGCGGCGATTTCCTCAAGCAGCGCAACGGCTTCCGGCCCGTTGTCGTACACAACCCGATCGAAGGCGTCCGGACACTGCCCAAGTTCCATCCCGCCCTTCGGGTCGATCCCCACCAGCCGCACCAGGCCCGCCCGGACGGCCGGGGCGAGCTGCCACACCAGCGACCACAACACCGAGCCCTTGCCCGCACCAGGCACGCCGACCACGAGCACCTGAGACCCGAGCAGCCGCAGCCGCCACGGCTTGCCGGTCTCGGTCCGGCCGACGACCACCCGCTTGAGATCCACCTCGGCATCCGTCAGCGCCGGGACGGTCAGGGGGCGCAGCAGCGGGTCACGGTGGACGAAGTCCAGCTCGATCACCCGAGGCCGCAACACTCGCACCCGACACGACCGAGCCCCGAAGGAGTGCGCCAACCCATCGCGCCGCAGCTCCCACGCCTCAGGCGACTGGGCAGGCACCATCCGCACCCGGACCCGATCCCGCCAGCCCTCCGACCGGACCCGACGCAGCTTCGGCCGGTACTCGCGTCCACGGTCCCGCTTGGCCAGGTCAGCCAGCCGCATCACCGAGCGCCACTTCGGCACGTACACCGTCGCCCGCCGCCACTCGGTCACCAGCCGGTACCAGCCATGGCGCAGGAACGACCGACGATCCAGACCTGCCCAGATGCTCAGAGCCGCGACCAGCGACAACAACGCCAGCACCAACGGCGAGAGCCCGAACCGCCACCAGCACCAGGCCGCTGACACCGGCACCACCGCGACCACCGGATACCGCACGACAACGAGCACCAGGCGCACGACCCCGACGACCAGCATCCACACCAGCGCCACCAGTGCCGCGATCCACTTGGCCTTGCCGGGGACGAGCACCCACCACGGCACCCGAGGTCGGACACCCTCGAACGGAGCCGGGTCGACCCACTTTCCGCCGTTCATCGCGCACGCCCCACGGGGGCGAAAATCAGCGGCAACCATCCCAGGCAGCCACAACAAACAAGCTGGTTCGGGGCGTAGACACCGAACCGCTTGCACGCCCCACAGGGGCGGCCGTTGGACAACTTCCACACTGTCGGAGCACCGCGTCGACTTGACGCGCGCACCCCACGTACCGTTAGCCTCGACATGACCGGAATCCCTTGTGTGGTAACGAAAGCACGCGAAAGTTCCGGTCGGTGTGTCGCCGGGAAACAGCTTCAGCCCGCCAAGACTCGAACCTGTTTCCCCGCGACCCCACCAACCAGCAATTCAGATCACTTGCCGTACGAGACCGCCCGCACGGTCACTCGCTCGTCTCGACCTCGAACAGGTCCTCGAACTCGAACGGCGCGAGCGCCTTCAACGCCCCGCTGATGAACCGCGCACCGGGCCGCAGCTCACCGTCACGCGCACGCTTCACCGTCGACCGGTTGAGCCCCATCGCCTTGGCCAACGCGTAGTCCGAGTGGAACCCCGCCAACCGCACGGCCTTGGTGAACGCGTCATCACGAAGCCTCACCGCGTACCTCGCATCACCGATCCGGTGGGGCACACGAGCCGCCTGCGCCGCCGTGCCCTCTGACCCATCCGGCTCGATCCTCCGCCGCCGCCTGCGAGCGCCCGCGTCAGCAGCGAGGGCCTGGGCGATCTTCTCCGCCTTCTCCCGCTGCTGCTCCGCGAGGAACAGAGCCTCCCTCTGCCTCCCCCGATCGGTCTCCGCGACCCGCCGATACACCTCGGCCGCCCGCTGGTGGAAGTCCCGCCACTCCACCCGCGTGGCCTCCCGTGAGGGCACCACCTCAAGCAGAGCGTCATGGGCCTGCCGAAGCGTCGCCGCCGACTGCACGGCCGACCACAACTCCTCCAGCGACGTCACTCCCACTCGTCCCCCTCGACGCCCAGGGCAACGCCTCCGTCCTGCAACGCCGAGCGCAGCCGGTTGATCGAGTCCTTCTCGACCACCAGGACGACCGGGAACGCCTTGCCGAAACGAATCTCCACCCGGTCCGCGAACGTCTGCGGGTAAGCCCGGATGGGCAGGTCATCGGTCACGTGAAGCCGAACCATGTCGTTGCTCATCGGTCACGCCGCCTTGGCAGCGGACTTGACGACGACCGGCTTCATGCCCGAGGCCCGCAGGCTGTACCCGAGCTTCGCCCGGCACCTGTGCCGCTCACCGCCATGGCTCCCCCGGCACGCCTTGTCGTCAATCCAGGGCGTCACCGTCAGCCCTTCGAACACCACCGGCCGCACATCCGTCCCCGGAATCGCCTCCGGCGGAACCGGCTGGTGCGGGGCCGCGATCTTCACCGTCACCACGGCGTCCGTCTTGCGCTCCGCCGCCTGGTCGATCACCAGGACCGACCACACCAACAGCCCGGTCTCCTTGTCCGTCTCCTGCTGAACCGGCAACCCCTTCGCCCGCTCATCGGCCGACTGGAACCGGAGCACCGGCTCGACACCCATCACCAGCGCGCCACGGGGGAAGACGAAGTCGTGCGTCGTCGGGAGCCTGCTCCCACCACTGATCGCCACAGCCGATCTCCTGTCATCAGCGTCGGCTGGACCCTTGGTCCAGCACCTTGACACCAACCACTTTCGGCTGTTCAGCGGGACGCAAGCACCGCATAGCGGGACTTCTCAGGACGTCCCTGCTAGCTTGAAGACGTCCCAAGTCGTCACCACGGGGGTACACATGGCCAACGAACGCCTACGAGAAGCCCTACTCCGCAACGGCCTGGACCTCGACCACGTAGCCCGAGCCACCGGCGTCGACCCCAAGACCGTCGAACGCTGGATCACCAAAGGCCGAGTCCCCTACCCCCGCCACCGCCACACCATCGCCTCGATGGTCCGCGAGACCGAGAACTACCTCTGGCCAGACGCCGTAGCCGCAGACCGCAAGGCCGAGATCGCCGAGTCCGAAGTGGTCAAGGTCTACCCCCACCGCAACAACATCCCCGCGGACCTCTGGGATCGACTCCTCAACGACGCCACCAAGCACATCGAGGTCCTGTCCCTGGCCGCCCTCTTCCTGGTCGAACGCCCAACCTTCGCCAAGGAGCTGCGCCTCAAGGCCGAACAGGGCGCCAAGATTCGCCTCCTCTTCGGTGACCCAGCAGGCCGCGAAGCCGCCCGCCGCAGCGAGGAAGAGCAGCTAGGCAAAGGTACGGTCGCCGCCCGCATCCGCAACGCCCTAGCGTTCGTCCGCCCACTGGTCGACGTCCCCGGCATCGAAGTCCGCCTCCACAAGACGACCCTCTACAACTCCGTCTTCCGCTTCGACGACGAGATGATCGTCAACACCCACGTCTACGGCTTCCCCGGAGCCCACGCCCCAGCCCTCCACCTACGCCGACTCTCCGCAGGCGACCTCTTCGAGACCTACTCCGAAAGCCTGGAGAGCGTCTGGGCCAGCGCGAAGGGCGCCACCTTCTGACAAGGTCGAACCATGACCCGGACCGACTACCTCAACGACCCCAACGCCCCGAAGCCCAACAGCATCCGTGTAGCCGTCAGCGCCATCGTTCAGGACTCGACCGGCCGCCTCCTGATGATCCGGCGCACCGACAACGACAAGTACGCCATCCCCGGCGGCGGCCAAGACGTCGGCGAGACCCTCACCCAAGCCGTCGTCCGCGAGGTCGAAGAGGAAACCGGCATCCACGTCGAAGTCACCGGCCTGGTCGGCCTCTACTCCAACCCGAACCACGTCATCGCCTACGACAACGGCGAAGTCCGCCAAGAGTTCTCCATCTGCTTCCGTGCTCAACCCATCGGAGGCGAGCTGCGCACAAGCAGCGAATCCAAGGAAGTCCACTGGGTAGAACCCGACCGCCTACCCGACCTCGACATCCACCCATCAATCCGCCTACGCATCGAACACGGCCTCAGCAACCGCCCCGAGCCCTACTTCACCTGACCTCAACCCCAGCGGCTCGCAACCGAGCCTCCGTACGCTCCACCGCCGCCACTAACTCAGGCTCCGCCTGGCGGATGAAGACCGTTACAAGGTCATTCGGTCCGTACCGCGCCTGTATTTCGGCGATCCGTTGATGAACACTGACCGACTCGCCATCCGGTCCTGTCGTCATGTCCGCCCACCATAGCGCATCTCTAGTCGAAGTCTGCTCATCGGGCCATTGCGCCAACTCCAACGTCAGTCCCCTTAGTTCCGCCTCTGAATAAGCACATGAGTGACGGGCCACCAGAGCACAGAGCCGTTCAGATGCACCTATGTGCCGAAGGTACAGCGCTCCATCAAGTGGATGGAAACCGTGATCCGCCAGAAGAGGCGAGTAGCCGATATCGTGCAGCAGGGCAGCACAGATAAGGAGCTGGCGCTCCCCTCCGGGCAGAAAGGCCGCTCCACTTGCGCGTCTCGCCACCGCGCGCACGTGGAGCCATCTCTGCGGAAGGGCGTCGGCCAGCCACTTACGACTACATCTGTACGCTACGCGTACGGTGAGGTCCGGCATGACGCCAGTCTAAAGATCGGTGCTGAGCCGCTGACGCTGGCGTATACGAACCCAAGAACGCACCTTTACAACAATCCCGACGTCATCCATTTAGGGTATTGACAAGCATGTCTTCGATCCGGGCCACTTGAACTTGGCCACCGAACTCGTACAGTGATCGTCATGACATCGCCGCTTCGGTCGCGCCTCTGCATACGAACTGGCAGGAGTCCTGACGCTACTCTGGGCTACCAACTTGACGAAAAGCCATGGTAACTATGGACAAGTACTGGGATGGCAACGAGTGGGAAGAGTGGTGTCTTCTTCTCATCCAGCGCCGCTACGGCGCTGATCAAGTCCAGACTGTGCCGGCGAAGCATCGAGGCGACCTAGGCATCGAAGCCTTCACTCACGACGGCTGCGCTTTCCAATGTTACGCAGCAGAAGAACCGATTTCCGTGAAGGAGCGTTTCGAGAAGCAGCGGGATAAGCTTACTCGGGACTTGAAGAAGCTTGAAGTCAAGAAGGATGAGTTCAAGAAACTTCTCGGTCGAGTTAAAATTGAGCGGTACATGTTTCTAGTGCCAACCTTCGATTCACAAGAGCTGGTACAGCATGCATCCACGAAGGCCGAGGAGTATCGGGCAAAGGCTCTACCGCACCTGCATGACAACTTCCGAATCGTAGTGGCCACGGACAAAGCTTACGCCGAGTATATCGACGAACTACTTCGAAGACCACGCACGCTTATCGATGCGTACAACTCGTCACAAGATGACATCCGTACTTGGATGACTGCAAACGCTGATGCAGTACAAAAGGCCGATACGAAGCTCACAGCGCTACTAACCGATCAAGGTGCCAGGAACAAAACTATAGAAGGCCTCATAACGCAGTACATCAACGGCACGAACGCTCTCGATAGGATGCGCGAAAAGTACCCCGAGAACTGGGAAAGCACTACGCGCTACCAGAACACCAAAGAATCACTTTTGGCTCTTGAGTATCCCACGTTCGACGGCAAGATGCAAACGCTGACAGGCATGGCAAAGGATATTGCAAAGGAGCTTGAAACGGAGGTTCCGGCTCTAGATAATCGTCTTCGGGTAACCCTCTCATGGCAGTCGATAGCTGACTGGATATTGCGTTGTCCACTTGACTTCCCTCACGGCGGGTGGACATGAACCCTGAAGACCTAGAGGGGATCTTTGCCAACCTAGGAACACAGCTGAGGTTCACCCGACGCCCCGACCAGATACCAGGGGACCTCAGAATCAACTGGCGTTTGGCGTCGATTGCGCTAGTTCTGGAGCGCTGCCGTGGGCGCACTGCAAATCTTGAACAAATACACCTCCTAATATGGGCACTAAGGTCACCGCGGTCCCGCGAAGTGCTAGAAAGGTGGTTCCGCGGTGAACGCCTGCCTGGTGATGCAGCGGTCCGGTATGACCCTTCACTTACAAGAACACTACTTATTGCCGACGCGGCCGGAATCATTACAAGGAACGACAACTTGACCATATCACTAACCGGGGAGGGCGTCGAACTAGCCTCACGAGTATGGCGGATGAGCGACCTGATGATCCGAGAAAAACAGTTCCTCGAGAAATTGCCGAGGAAAATCTCGCAAAAGGCCATTCGTGAACTCATGGACAGGCGCTGATCATGCTTAACCTCCGCCACTTGCAGATTCGAATCAAGACCACAGGCCCCGAGTGCGGGACTGACATTCGATTCACAGACGGGCTTAACGTTATACGAGCTGATAACTCTAGCGGAAAGTCCACCACGCTGCAGTCGATAGTCTACGCACTTGGACTAGAAGGCATGCTCAGCGCTAAACGTGACGTGCCGCTTCCGCATGCGATGACCGATTCGATCGAAATCAACGGACACGAGTACGGCGTACTTGAATCTTGGGTCTCACTAGAAGTCTCGAACGCACGCAGCGACACAATAACGGTGAAGCGTTTTGTCAAAAGCAGCGTAAAAGACCGCACTCTGATTGAGGTAACCCATGGCGCAGCTCTGTCGTCGCCAGCCGACAAACGGACTGCACAAGACTTCTTTGTCCGCAGGCCTGGCGCTGCCCAGAGAGACCTCGGATTTCACCGCTACCTCGAAAATTTCCTCGGGTGGTCTCTGCCGCGAGTCACTAAGGTCGATGGCGCTGAAGTACCCCTGTATCTCGAGTGTCTATTCCCATATTTTTTCGTCGAGCAGAAACACGGCTGGTCAGGACTGCAGGCACGCATTCCTACGTACTTCGGCATCCGTGATGTAAATCGACGGGCAGCGGAATATGTACTCGCGCTTGACGAATACGCGCAAATTCAGCGACGACAACGGCTCGAAGCCGCAGCCACGATAATGGATAGCGAGTGGCGTCAACTTGCTGGTCGTATCGCTGGCACGGCTCAAGCTGCTTCAATCGTGGTTCAACAGATCCCATCTCGGCCGGTCACAGACAGCAGGGAGGTTGTCGGCGAGACGTTGATCGCCACAGGAAGTGGCTGGTCCACTGTATCCGCCGAGATCAATCGACTGGAGCAGTTGATCGAGGAGCTGCGGCCAGACGACGTGAGGCCAGTGGGCGATGTCGCCGAAGCTCTCGACGCGGAGTTGAGTGCCACTCAAACAACGCTGATCGCGACAAATGCGCTACTTAATGATCAAGCGCGCGCCGTCAAAGAAACGCAAGACCGGTTTAGCAGCGTTAGTCTGCGTGTTGAAGCGCTGGAAGAGGACCTCCAGCGACACAAAGATGCAAACCTGCTCCGTCAGCTCGGGTCAACCAATCTACTTATAGCAGGTGACGACAGCTTCTGTCCGACTTGTCAGCAAAATTTGCCCGACGGGTTTGAGATCACGACAAACCCGATGTCGCCCGAAGTGAGCGTCGCCTACATAGAGCAAGAGCTGCGAACATTCCGCGCTATGGCAGCCGACTTTTCACGACTGGTCGATATCGAACAAGGGAAACTTAGTCGACTTCGGGTCGAGTCGGCAGACTTGCGACGACAAATCCGTTCGCTCAAAGACGCCCTGACATCCCCTTCCTCGACGCCGTCGGTTTCACAACTTATGGAACAAGCGCGTCTCATCGAAAAACGCGACCTACTTTCTCGAACGGAGGACGAGATATCACAAGCCGTGGAAAACCTTCGCGATCGGGCCGAGCAGTGGCGTGACAATCGTCGAATGCTGAAAGAAATATCAGATAGCCCCCAGTCCGGCTCGGACGCTCGCAAATTGCAATACCTCCGAAGCGCACTAGTCGAGCAACTACACCTGTACCACTTCGACTCCTTGGATCCGGACAGCATTGAGATCTCGCACGATACCTTTCGACCAACGCACGAAGGGTTCGACCTAGGCTTCGACCTCTCTGCTAGCGACATGATTCGCATGATTTGGTCCTACCTATTGGCGTTTCTCGAAGTGGGCATGAATTTCGAAACCAACCATGCGCGACTGTTGATCTTCGATGAGCCGCGACAGCAGGATACGCGTCGACTCAGCTTCGCCGCTCTACTGAGACGAGCCGCAGTTGACGGCACCAAGGGTGCTCAGATCATCTTCGCAACTAGCGAAGAAGAAGATTCGCTGCGGGAGATGCTTGACAGCCTTCCACACCGGCTCATCTCACAGCCACCTGGCACCAAATTGCTCCGGCCCGTCAACTGATACAAGCGTGCATTGCCGAAATCGGCTCTACAGGATCAAGGCGCGCGCCGCCTGCGGCTGCGCGCGGCTAGGCGGAACGCACGTTGGCACCGACTCCCCGCATCCCGGCACGCCGGGCTCCCGCTTCGCTCCGCCCGTCGGCCGTGCGCGGAGTCGGTGCACGTGGTCCGGAGGCGGCGCGCGAGGTGATGGTGAGCTGGAGGCCGAAGAGCTGCGAGGTTCGCCGCTCGGGACGATCGCGCGGTCACGCGGCTAGGGTGGGCTGGGCACGGCGATCGGCTGCCGCGACGGCTTCGCCGTCTTGCCATCGAGCAGGGTCGGGCCGCCTGAGAGCCCGCAGCGCGAAACGCGAAGCCACTGCGAAACGGGCACGCGGACGTGGGCGACGGGGTGCCGCTTTGGCGCAGGTCAGGAGACGTGACCGCAGAGCTGGGCCACGCGCCTTCCTAAACCGTGTGTCGCAGGTTCGAATCCTGCCGGGGGCACTCACCTTTCGCCGGGTGAATCAGGCCCTGAGCAGCGGCAACGCGCTCGGGGCCTGATCTTTTCCGGCAGTCGCCGCCAGGCGGAGCCCGCCCTCAGCGAACCCGGTTGGCTCCGGCTGTCGTGCCGGACAGACTGGACGGGTGAGAGACGACCCGCACAGGTACGCGAACGGCGACAACACGAGATGGGCGCTGGTCGGCTACTCGGACCGGACGGAGGAGGTGGTCAGCGAGTACGCCGTCACGCGCGAGCAGCTGATCCGGCTTCGGCCGTTCTTCGACGTGGCGGACGATCTCTGGTTCGCCCACTGCTACCCGGTCTCGCCGGACGTCTGGCCTCACGTCCGAGCCTTGCTCCAGTGCGGACCGCCGGCCCCCGGGGTGAGCTACTTCGTCGAGGGATTCGCGACCGACCGTTGAGCGCCGACGGGTTATCGAGCGGAAGGTCCTCGGTCAGGTGACCGAGGACCTTCGCGGGCTTGGTACGGGCGCGAACGGCGGGAAGTCCCGCTGGCCGCCGTCCGATCGCCCGTCTTCGCAGCACCGGGATCGCAGCCGGAGCCAGGGTACCGGCGCGCGCGGGTTCAGCGGTGGTGGTGGGTTCCCGGGGTGTGGCCGAAGGCGCGGCGGAAGACGTCGATGAACGCGCTGGTGGACGACCAGCCGCAGGTGTGGGCCACGGTGGTCACCGGAGTGCGGTCGGCCAGCAGGACGAGGGCGTGGTAGAGCCGCAACTGGGTGCGCCACTGCGGGAACGTCATGCCCAGGTCGGCTTTGAAGAGACGGGTCAGCGTGCGGTCACTGGCGCCGACGACCGCGCCGAGTGCCGCCAGCGTGCGGTTGTCGGCCGGGTCGGCGCGCAGGATCGCGCACAACGCCGTGAGCCGGGGATCGGTCGGCACGGGCAGGTGGACGGGTTGCTGCGGCGCGACCCGGAGCCGGTCCAGCAGGACGGCGCGCAACCGTTGCCGCTCCGGCGAGTCGTCGTGCGGCGCACCGGTGTAGGCGAGGATCAGCTCGCGCAGCAACGGGGCGACGGACAGCACGCTCGGTTCCGCCAGCCCCAGCGGGTTGTCCGTCGCGGGCAGGCCCACGAGGTGGAGTTCGAGTTCACCGTGCGCGTGGTGGGCGTGCACGGTCCCGGCAGGCACCCAGACGGCGCGGTTGGCCGGCGCGACCCACGAACCCCGGTCGGTCGTGATCGCCAGCACGCCCCGAGCGGCGTAGACGAGCTGGTGGTCGTCATGCCGGTGGGCGTCGATCCCCGTGCCGGGGGCGAGGGTCCGCGCCTGGGTCGGCGCTCTCGGGTTGTGGCGGATTTCCGTCATCGAACGGCAGGTTATCGGAAGCGCGACACCTCCCCCGGTCGCGAGCATGGCGTCGTGTCACGCACCAGATCGATCACCCTGCTGTCCGTCGGGCACGCCTGCGTCGACGTCTACCAGGGCGCGGTGGCCTCGCTCGTGCCGTTCTTCGTCGCCGAACGCGCCTACGGCTACGCGGCGGTCTCCGGCATCGTGCTCGCGGCGTCGCTGCTGTCCTCGGTGGCGCAACCGCTGTTCGGCGCGCTGACCGACAGGTGGGCGATGCCGTGGCTGCTGCCCGTGAGCACCGTGCTCGCCGGGCTCGGCATCGCGCTCAGCGGCATCAGCGGTTCCTACGCGCTGACGCTGGCGTTCGTGGCGGTGGCCGGGATCGGCGTCGCCGCCTACCACCCCGAGGCCGCCCGCGTCGCGCGAGCCGTCAGCGGCGGCAGCCACACCGCGATGGGCTGGTTCTCCCTGGGCGGCAACCTCGGGCTCGCCACCGCACCCGTCCTGGTCGCCGCGGTCGTGGCCGTCGGCGGGCTGCGATCGTCCCCGCTGCTGGTCGTCCCGGCCCTCGCCGGCAGCGTGCTGTGCCTGCCCGTCCTGCGCGCCCTCGCCGACCCCGTCCTCACCACCCCGACCGCGGCAAGCCCCCGCGCCGGCGACGACAAGGCCTCGTTCCTGAAGCTGTCCCTGGCCGTCGTCTTCCGGTCCGTCGTGTTCGTCGGTCTCAGCGCGTTCATCGCGCTCCACACCCAGCAGCGAACCACCGGCGGCACGACGGCGGGCACTGCCGCGCTGTTCCTCCTCTACCTCGGCGGGGCCGTCGGCACCGTCGTGGGCAGCAGGCTCGCCAACCGCTGGGACCGGATCGCCGTCGTGCGCTGGTCGTACCTGATCACGGTCGGCGCCGTCGCGGGTGTCGTGTTCGTCCCCGGCCCCGCCCTCTACCTCTGCGTCGCACTGGCGTCCGCCGGCCTCTACCTCCCGTTCTCCCTGCAGATCACCCTCGCCCAGGACTACCTGCCCAGCCGGGTCGGCACGGCCAGTGGCGTCATCCTCGGCCTGACCGTCAGCATCGGCGGCATCACCAGCCCCCTCATCGGCACGCTCGCCGACCACACCTCCCTGCGAACGGCGCTCACCCCGCTGATCGCGCTGCCCGCCCTCGGCTGGCTCGTGATCCGCACGCTGCCCGAACCGGCCGCACCGGACACCGCGACCGGCCCGGAGGTCGCTCCGGGCCGGTCGTCAGCCGGCTGACCGGGGTCAGGACCGGTTCTTGAGCCGGCGGCCCAGTTCGGCCACCAGCTGCTGATCGGTCAGGGCGCCCGGATCAGGGCTGGACACACCCTTCAGCTCCGCCTCCTCAGCGGTGATCAGCTTCGCGGCCACCATGACTTCCAGCGGGCTCATGCCGAACGCCTTGGCGACGACGCGGGCGGTGTCCAGGTTCGGGCGCTCGCCCTTCCGCCACGCCGTCAGCCGGCTCCGGTCGAAGCCGGTCTTGTCGGTCAGTTCTCCGGTGCTCATCCCGCGGTCGTCCATCTGCTTCTGGACGAAGTCCGACCAGGACGAGTCCGCACTCTCGGCTTTGGTCACGCCGACATGGTACGTGCGCGCACGCAACGTTGGTTGGGCACTCCCCCCAGGTAGCCGCTGACCTGCACGTTGTCTTCACACAACATCAGTTGCGCATACAAACCGAACTGCCTAGCGTTGTGCCACCACAACATGCGTTGGGCGTGCACAACACGAGGCAGGCCATGCCGTACACGATCAAGCTCCGCACCGATGTCTTCACGAAAGCCGCACGGCTCGCCGGGTTCCGCTCGGACTACGCGCTGGCCAAGGCGATGGACGTCAACCGCTCCACCGTCGCGCGCGTCCTCGCCGGCGACCTCCAGCCCGGGGCGGCGTTCATCGGCGGCGCGCTGACGGCACTCGCCCCGATGCAGTTCGACGACCTCTTCGAGATCGTCCCCACCCAGCGGTGATGACGGTGCGTGGTGCGCACGGGTGACCCGGTACGCCGACAGTCGGCCACTTCCAGCGGTGTGCGGTCTCACCCGTTTGGTTGACACTCGTGATCAAGTGACGGCGCGGGGCGATGAGACCAGGGGTCGGTCCGACACGGGGACGCGGAAGGATGGCACGAGGTGAGCGACGAGCCACGGCACGAGGTCGCGCGGTTGCGCCAGGAACTGCGGACCGCCGGGCACGACTGGTTCGACGCGCACCGGGACGAACTGCCGGCGACGCTGCGCGCCGCGCTGGCCGAACCGGAGGCCGCCGTCGCGCTGTTCGCCGACGCGTGGCCGGCGCTGCCCGCCGACGTGGACGAGACGTGGTCGCGCGACCTGCTCGACGTCGGCGCCGAGCTCGCCGCCGCGCTGCCCACGTCCCTGTTGCTGGCCACCGGCTTCCGCCGCGCCGCCGCGCACTTACGCGGGCGGGGAGCGCTCCGCCTCGCCGCCGTCGCGGGCATGCGCGAACTGGCGATCCACCGCCTCCGCGACGACGACCCGGACGCCGCCGCCGGCGCGTTGCACGACCTGGCCGCCACGTACCGCGCCGAGGGCCGGCTGCACAAGGTCATCGGGTGCGCCGACGAGGCGCTGGAGCTCTACCTGCTGCACGACGACCGGCCCGGCGCCGCGCGGGCGCTGGCCCACCTCGGCGAGTTGATGATCGAGGTCGGCCGGCCCGACTCCGCGATCAAGTACCTGTCCCGGGCGGACAAGCTCTTCGAGGACCTCGCCGACACCGCCGCGCGCGCGAGGACCCTGACCTCGCTCGGCCGGGCGCTGTGGCTGTCCGGCGACCGCGCCGTCGCCCACCGGCGGTTCAACCGCGCGCTCGCGCTGCTCATCGGGACCGACGACGACGCGGCGCAACGCGTGCGCGACCTGGTGGCCGGGCTGGAGTCAGTCGCGGAACCAGTGCAGCAGGGCGACGCCGATCTGGATCAGCAGGCCGACCACGAGCCGGACCCGCGGCAGGCTCCGTGAGCGGTGACGTCGGCGGCGGCAGTGCCGCCTGCGGCAGCCGGCGCGGCGGCATCGGGGGGACGGTTCGTCGGGGGGTGCGCTCATCGGCGTCGTCGCGTCTCTTTCCGGGTGGTCGAACGGTGGTCAAGCGGTGGTCTCGGGGTGGTCGGCCAGCAGGCGCAGCACGTCCCGGCACAGGAACACCCGGCGGTAGCCGAGGAACTCCCACGGGACGAGCACGCCCAGCTCGACCAGGCGGGCGGTGAGGTCGGTGGCGGCCTTCGCGGAAACGCCGTACCGCGTGCGCAGCGACCGGTTGTCCACCACGGGGAAGCCGATCAGCTCCGCCGCGACCAGGGGCAGCTTCCCCTTGCGCGGCAACCGGACGGCGTAGTCGGCGGCCAACGCCCCCAGGTGGCCGATCAGCCGCAGCTGCGCCAACGCCTGGTCGCGGACGGCGGTGGCGAAGAACTCGACCCAGCGGTCCACCCGGCCGGTGTCGACCACGGCGCGGATCTGCCGCTGGTACTCGGCGAGCGCGGTGTCCAGCCACACGGACAGCGGCAGCACCTGGTCGCGCACCAGCCCGCACCGCACCATCTCCAACGTCGAGAACGTGCGCGCGACGTGCCCGTTGGCCGTGGGGAACGGTTGCAGCACCTCCAGCTGGTAGTGCGCGAGCGCGACCTTGGCGATCCGCGGCTGCTCGTCCTCCTCGCGCACCCACGTCGACCACTGCTCCAGCAACGCCACGAGGTGCGCGCCGGTCGCGGTCAGCAGGTAGGCCCGCGCGTCGCTGACGCCCAACCGGCCGGGCGCGTCGCGCAGCACGTCCGACAGGCGGCGTCCGGGCGTGCCGCCGGTCATGATCGCGGCGACCTCGCCGACCACCTCGGCGTCGACCGCGGCGCCGTCGCGGACCCGCGCCAGGCCGTGGTCGTACGCCCGCAGGAACGGCGCCACCAGCTGCGACGGCGCGGCGCTGTCCGTCGGCGGCGCCCCGTCCTGCGACGCCTGCAGGTCCGCCGCGAACGTCTCGCGCAGACCGACGGCGACACCGGACAGCCCGGCCGAGCTGTTCGCGTCGCGGACCTGCGTCGCCCGGACGAGCGCGGGCCGCACGCCCAACCGGTCGGCCGCCTCGTCCAGCCGCCCGAGCGCGTGCTCGGCCTCGGCGCACCGGCGGTAGGTCGACACCGGCAGCGCCAGGTCGGAGGGCAGCGGCGGTGGCAGGTAGGCGCCTTCGCGCCGGAGTTCTTCGGGGATGCCGGGCAGGTGGGGCACCGGCGACCACTGCCCGTCAGGCAGGGGGCGGAAATCCATGGGCGGAAGACTTGCACGACGGCCGATGCCTTGGCAAGGCATTCTCAGGTGGATGTGAAGCCCTCCTGCCCTTCACTACACATCCATCTTGATAGCTCTATTAGGCCGTTCGAGTCACTACTTTGGCAGAGGTCCGCAAAATTTCGGATCACCATCGGAGATCAGCACATCTATGCAGTTCAGACCCCACACTGGCACCATTCGATCACGACCGTCGGCGATTCCACCCCTTCGGCCGCGAGCTGCGCTATTCCACTCGACGCGATCACGCCGGAAAACGATCACGGCATCGTGCTCACGTTCCGAAATGGACCACCGGTCTCATTGAACCGCGATTTCACCCAATCGGGTGTCGCTGCGTCCGGAGCGACCACGCACCGCCGTGGCACCATCCTGACTTGCATTGGCACCGCTGTGGTGCCATAGTGGTGCCATGGACTTGACGCCGTACGTCGACAACCTCCGCCGGGAGCTCGCCACCGCCGCCGAGGCGGGCGGCGCGGAGGCACGGGCACTGGCCGAACGACTCGTCGCCCCGCTGGAGTCAGCGGTGCGGTTGACGCTGCTGGAAGCCCTTTCCACGGCCATGGACGAGATCACCCGTGACCTCGCGCCCGGATCGGTCGACCTGCGGTTGCGCGGCCGTGACCCCGAGTTCGTCGTCTCGGTGCCGGATGATGCCACACCGAGCCAAGATGACGCCACGGAGCTGCCACCGGTGGTTTCCGAGGAGGGCGCGGTCGCGCGGATCAACCTGCGGCTGCCGGAGCACCTGAAGCTCCGGGTCGAGGAGGCCGCGAACCGCGAAGGCGTCTCCGTCAACGCCTGGCTGGTGCGGGCCGCCGCGGCCGGGCTCGGGCACGGCGGTCGACCGGCCGGCCGCTCCGCGGCGCGCCAGAGCTACACCGGCTGGGTCCGCTAGCCGCACCGGCACAGGCCCGCCACCAGCGCAAACACCGACCAGACCCACTCCGAGGGGACAGCCATGCCTTCTTTCGCCACGCCCGAGACCATCACGCTCGACCTCGACATCGTCGCCGGCAGCGTCCTCATCACCGCCTCCGACCGGGACGACACCGTGGTCGAGGTCGAACCCGCCGACGCGGACAACACCAAGGACGTCACGGCCGCCGAGGGCACCTCGGTCGACTTCGCCGCCGGCCGCCTCACCGTCAAGACACCCAGGGCCCGCAGCATCTTCGGCAAAACCGGCACCGTCGACGTGGTGGTGCGGCTGCCCACCGGCTCGCACGTCGTCGCGCACGGCTCGCTCGCCGACTTCCGCGCCGAGGGCGCGTTGGGCGAGTGCCGCTTCAAGACCTCCGCGGGCCACATCAGGCTCCAGGACACGGCCGCGCTCAAGGCCTCCACCTCCCACGGTGACGTGGCGGTCGAGTCGATCGCCGGCCGCGCCGAGCTGTCGACCGGCTCCGGCGAGCTGCGCGTCGACCGGCTCGACGGCTCCGGCGCCGTGAAGAACTCGAACGGCTCGACCCGGATCGGCGAGGTCACCGGCGACGTGAGGATCGGCGCCGCCAACGGCGACATCTTCGTCGGCCACGCCGCCGCGGACGTGCACGCCAAGACCGCCAACGGCCGCATCCGCCTCGACGAGGTCGTGCGCGGCACGGTGGTCATGGAGACCTCGGCCGGTGAGCTGGAGGTCGGCATCCGCGAGGGCACGGCCGCCTGGCTCGACGTGCGCGCGGTCACCGGCCGCGTGCGCAACGAGCTGACCAGCGCGGACGCGCCGGGCGAAGCCGAGGAGCGGGTCGAGGTGCGCGCTCGCACCTCCCTGGGGGACATCGTCATCCACCGCGCGTAAAACACAACACCATTGGGGGACAACGACAATGTGGGACACCAACCCGCAGCAGTTCTGGCTGCGCGGAGAACGACCCGAGCACGCGGTCGAGTACGACGAGCAGCTCGGCTTCTGGAACGTCTACGGCTACCCCGAGTCGGTCGAGGTCCTCGGCGACTGGGCCCGGTTCTCGTCCGACACCACGCGGCTGTTCCCGGTGGACGACGCGTCGCTGACCGAGGGCAACATCATCCAGATCGACCCGCCGGAGCACCGCAAGCTGCGCCGCCTGGTCAGCCACGCGTTCACGCCGAAGGTCGTCGCCGACCTCGAAACCCGCATCACCGAGCTCACCGGCGAACTGCTCGACGACGTCAGCGGCGACGACTTCGAGCTGGTCCGCGACCTCGCCTACCCGCTGCCGGTGATCGTGATCGCCGAACTGCTCGGCGTGCCGAGCAGCGACCGCGACCTGTTCAAGGTGTGGGTCGACAAGATGTTCGAGAGCACCAACCAGTTCTCGCTCAAGGACGACCAGGCCAAGCAGCGGGAAGAGCTGCGCGACAGCCTCGAGGCCATCCGGCCGCTGATGGACTACCTGGGCGAGCACGCCGCGCAGTGCCGCCGCACGCCGCGACCCGGCCTGCTCAACGACCTCGTCCAGGCCGAAGTGGACGGTGAGCGGCTGACCGACGCCCAGGTGGTGAACTTCGCCGCCGTCCTGCTGGTGGCGGGCCACATCACCACCACCATGCTGCTCGGCAACACCGTGCTGGCCCTGGACGCGCACCCGGACCAGTTCGAGGCGGTCCGCCGCGACCGCGCCCTGATCCCGGCCGCCATCGAGGAGTCGCTGAGGTTCCTTACCCCGTTCGCGGTCCTCGCCCGGGTCACGAACAAGCCCGAGACGCTCGGCGGCGTCGAGATCCCCGCCGACCAGCTGCTGATGCTGTGGGTCGGCGCGGCCAACCGGGACGCGCGCCAGTTCGCGAACCCCGACGTCCTCGACGTCACCCGCGACCCCAACCCCCACCTGGGCTTCGGCCGCGGCGTGCACTTCTGCCTCGGCGCGCCGCTGGCTCGGCTGGAGGGCCGGCTCGCGCTGGACGTCCTGCTCGACCGCTTCCCCCGGCTGCGCACGGACCCCGACCGGCGGCCGACGTTCATGCCCTCGCCGAACCTCACCGGCGTGCGGTCCCTGCCGCTGCTCACCGACTAGAAGGAGACGACCATGGCGATCACCGCCACCGGTCTGCGCAAGTCCTACGGGGACCACGTCGTGCTCGACGGCCTCGACCTGCGGGTCGAGCCCGGCACGGTGTTCGCCCTGCTCGGCCCCAACGGCGCGGGCAAGACCACGACCGTGCAGATCCTGTCCACCCTCATCACCGCCGACGGCGGCCGGGCGGAGGTCGCGGGCCACGACGTCGCCAGCGACCCGGCCCGCGTCCGCGAGGCCATCGGCGTCACCGGCCAGTTCTCCGCCGTGGACAACCTGCTCACCGGCGAGGAGAACCTCCGGCTCATGGCGGACCTCGCCCACCTGGACCGCCGGGACGGACGACGCCGCACCGCGCGGTTGCTGGAGCAGTTCGACCTCCTCGAGGCGGCGAAGAAGCCCGTCTCCACCTACTCCGGCGGCATGCGCCGGCGGCTCGACCTGGCGATGACGCTGGTCGGCGAACCGGAGCTGATCTTCCTGGACGAGCCGACCACCGGCCTGGACCCGCGCAGCAGGCACGCGATGTGGCAGGTCATCCGCGGCCTGGTCGCCGACGGCGTCACGATCTTCCTCACCACCCAGTACCTGGAGGAGGCCGACCAGCTCGCGGACCGGATCGCCGTGCTCAACGGCGGCCGGCTGGTCGCCGAGGGCACCGCGGCCGAGCTGAAGCGGCTCATCCCGGGCGGGCACGTGCGGCTGCGGTTCGCCGACGCCCACACGCTCGACCTCGCCGCCAAGGCGATCGGCGACTCCACCCGCGACGACGAGGGCCTGACCCTCGACGTGCCGGGCGACGGTGGCGTGCACCAGTTGCGGGCCCTGCTCGACCGGCTGGACGACGCCGCGGTCGACGTGCAGGACCTGTCCGTGCACACGCCGGACCTCGACGACGTCTTCTTCGCCCTGACCACCGAGAGGACCGTGCGGCGATGAGCACCATGGCCATCCGCGACACCACCACCATGCTCCGCCGCAACCTGCGGCACATGCAGCGCTTCCCGATGATGTCGATCGGCACGATCGGCATGCCGGTGGTGATGATGCTGCTGTTCGTGCACGTCTTCGGCGGCTCGCTCGACACCACGATCCCCGGCGGGCCGTCCTACGTGGACTACCTGGTGCCCGGCATCCTGGTGATGGCCGTCGGCGCCGGCGCCGCGTGGACCTCGGTGAACATCAACACCGACATGGGCGAGGGCATCATCGCCCGGTTCCGCACCATGGCGATCTCCCGCTACTCGGTGCTGACCGGGCAGGCGCTGAGCAGCCTGCTCAACACGGTCCTCAGCCTGGCGCTGGTGGTCGGCGTGGCCCTGCTCAACGGGTTCCGCCCGTCGGCGGGCCTGTCCGGCTGGCTCGCCGCGGCCGGGCTGCTGGTGCTCATCGCGTTCGCGTTCACCTGGCTGGGCATCGCCTTCGGCATGGGCGCGAAGACGGTGGCCGGCGCCAACAGCTCCGCGCTGCCGCTGCAGTTCCTGCCGTTCGTCAGCAGCGCGTTCGTGCCGACCGACTCGATGTCGAGCGGGCTGGCCTGGTTCGCCGAGCACCAGCCGTTCACGCCGATCACCGACACCCTGCGCGGGCTGCTCATCGGCACGCCGATCGGCGACAGCGGGTACTGGGCGGCCGGCTGGTGCCTCGTCCTCAGCGCCGTCGGTTACGCCAGGGCCCGGGTCCTGTTCAACCGCGACCCGTCTCGCTGAGCCCCTGGTCGACGCGGCCCCGCCCTGCTGACGGGCGGGGCCGCGTCAGCGATCGAACGAGTGTTCGATCCGTCCACAGCTGGGGACAACCCTGTGGACAACTCAGTTCTTGCTGGTCAGCGCCTGTGCACGGGTAAGCAGTTCGTCCACCGACCACTGGTCGTAGGCGTGTTGTCCACGCTTCTCCGCGACGACTTCGCCGTCCGGCGCGATGAGGAAGTCGGCGGGCAGGCCGAGCCGCCCGCCCTCCGGCTTGGGCAGCGGACGCCGGCCGCGCAGCACCGGGCCGAGGTCGCGCACGACGCCGCGCACGATCGCGCCCCACGCGCGCGGGTCGAGCACCGAACGCGGCGCGGACTCGACGCCGAACTCCACGTACAGCCGCTTCTCCGGATCACCGACCACGGCGAACGGCAGGTCGGCGGCGTGCGGGCGCAACTCGGCCGCCGAGGAGTGGAACACGACCACCTCGGTGACGCCGTGCGCGGTGATCTCGTCGTGCCGCTGGACGATCGACCGCAGGTGCAGGTTGCACACCGGGCAGCCGGCGAAGCGGCGGAACTGCAGGTGGACCAGGTTGCGCGGGTCGGGGACCCGCACCGTGCCACCGAGCACGGCTTCCCACTCACGTGCGCTGACCTTCACGGCGTCTCCCCCTCGACGTAAGCGTGCACTGTACGCCTATCCAAGTTATGCGCGTAACTTGTACGCTGTCAAGGTCATGCCACGACCCAAGTCGCTGACCAGCTCCGCGCTCGCCGCCGCCACGCTCGCCGTCCTCGACCGGGACGGGCTGGCGGCGTTGTCGATGCGCGCCGTCGCCGCCGAGCTGGGCATGGGCACGATGTCGCTGTACCGGTACGTCGCCGACCGGGAGGAGCTGGAAGCGCTCGCGGTCGAGCAGGTGGTGTCCGGAGTGGACACCGTGCCGCCGAAGGCCTTGTGGGACAAGCAGCTCGCGGTCCTGGTGGAACGGGTCCGCGCGGCGATCGCCGCGCACCCCAACGCCGTGCCGCTCACCATGGCGCACCGGCACCGGTGCCCGAGCCTGCTGCGCTGGGCGGAGGCCGTGCTGGGCGTGCTGACCGAGGCCGGGTTCACCGGCGAGCAGCGGGTCTTCGCCCTGCGCGCGCTGCTGAGCTACCTCATCGGCGCGACCGAGACCGAACACCGCAGCCCACTGGCGGGCCTGGGCACCGACGCGATGTCCCGGATGGGCGAGGAGTACCCGCTCCTGGCCGAGACCGCCGCCACCGCGCGGACGATCCCGCCGGACATCGAGTTCCGCCGCGGCCTGGACGTGGTGCTGAGCGGCCTGCGCCGCCCGTGAACCGCCACGCCCGCCGGGTGTGGTCGGTGCGGAGGCCGAAGCCGACCTCGGCCTCCGCACCGATCGCGACGAACACGGAGTTGCGCTCCGAGCGTGGTGTCGACGCCTTTCCGGCGCGGAGTCGACTCCCGCTGCGTCTCCAGGTCAGGTTCGCCGATGAGAGGGCTCTCCCCTCTCGTCCCGTCCACCACCGCGGATGTGGACGGGAAGTCTTCACACGGTCCGCTCGTCCTCGTCGGGAAGGTCGAGCAGTTCTTCGAGCACGTGCGTGGCCGGACCGCGACGGCGCCACGAGAAACGGCTCGGCGACAGGACGTTCACCTCGTCGGCGGGCATCCGCATCGCCACCGCGTCGTCCTCGGTGTGCAGGCGCACGACGTCGATCACGGCATCGTGCGCCCGTACCCCCACCACCGCCGCCAACTCTCCCCTGGCATCGCGCGGGTGCAGGAACTGGAACCCCCGCGCGATCAACTCGCGAAGCTGGAACGTCGTCCGCGAGGGGTGGTCAGTCGACGAGGTCATCGAACTCCCCGTCCCGGGCCCCGGCCACGAACGCGGCCATCTCCGCTCGGGTGTAGACGAGCGCCGGGCCTTCGGGGAACCGGGAGTTGCGCATCGCGATCTCGCCGCCGTCGATCACGGCGAACTCGACGCAGTTGCCGATCGCGTCGCTGTAGGAGCTCTTGGTCCACGTGACGCCGTTCAGGTCGGCCGCGGACATGCCGTTGTGAACCTTGGTGGCCATCGACTCACCTTCCAAGCCAGAGATGCATCTGCACGTGCATCCGGTTGTGCACGGACCGTAGCACCGGCTGGTGCACGGGTAAATGCACGTGCAGATGCGGAGCGTGAATCCCACCCGGTCGGACGACAACTAGAGCTCAGCCCGCCGTTTTGCGAGCATTTGTCGGCTCCGATCCGGCGTCTCGGCGTCCACCGTGAGCCGGTCGAAGACCCGGCTGTAGATCTCCAGCTCTTCGAGTTTGTCCAGGTAGAGGGCACCGGCGAGGTGTTCGAGGTACACGATGTCCGGCAGGTCGGGCTCGCCGAACCGCAGCATCGCGAAGGGACCCTTCGCCGCGTAACCGGCCAACGGGAATGGCACTATCTGAAGGGTGACGGGCCCGCTCTTGGTCACGCTGAGCAAGTGGTCGATCTGATTGATCAGGACTTCGCGTCCGCCGATCGCGCGGTAAAGCACCGATTCGTCGATCACGGCCCACACTCTCGGGGCGCCCGGCCGGGCCAGGATCTTCTGCCGCTGCATCCGCAACGACACCCGCCGCCGCACGTCGGGCGTCACCAGCTCCGACCGGCCGTGGCTCGCGATGGCCGTCGCGTAGTCCTCGGTCTGCAGCAGGCCGGGCACGAACTGCGTCTCGTAGATCAGGATCCGCGCCGCCGCCTCCTCCAGGCCGACGTAGTCGTGGAACCAGTCGGGCATCAGGTCGGTGTAGCGGTGCCACCAGCCCGGCGAGTTGGACCGGCGGACCATCTCGATGAACTTCGCCCGCTCGCCCGCGTCGTCGACCCCGTACATGGTCAGCAGGTCGTTCACGTCGCGTTCTTTCAGGCCGACACGCCCGAGCTCCATCCGGCTGATCTTCGACTCCGAACCGCGGATGGCGTAGCCCGCGTCCGCCCGGGTGATCTCGGCGGCCTCGCGCAGGCGGCGCAGCTGGGCGCCGAGCACGATGCGCAGCGCGGTGGGACCGCTGTCCCTCTCCGGCGTGGATTCGTCCGCCGCCATCGCCGATCCTCCCGCCCGTCGTGCCCGTCCCACCCGAACAGCGGTTGCGCCCGAGGAGGGCCTACTCGCATCGTCACTGAACGTACACCCATGATCTTGCCCGGTCAGATGCACGAGGCTCACTCACGCGTTGAGCCCATACCCTTACGCTGACCGGACTGTGACGCGGTGCACACAACATCACTCCCATCCCCGTAATGCGAGGTCACCACAATGCCGGGTACGTCCTCGGACGCCGCCGCCCCCGTCTACATCGACACCACCAAGGCCAGCATCGCCAGGGTCTACGACGCCTTCCTCAACGGCAAGGACAACTACGAGATCGACCGCGAAGTGCTGCGTCGCGTGCAGCAGATCGCGCCCGAAGCGACCACCCTCGCGGTGGACAACCGCAGCTTCCTGATCCGCGCCACCCGGTTCGTCGCGAGCCAGACGGGCATCAACCAGTTCCTCGACTGCGGGTCCGGTCTGCCCACCGCGGAGAACACCCACCAGGTGGCCCAGCGGATCAACCCGGATGCCCGAGTCGTGTACGTCGACAACGACCCGGTGGTACTGGCGCACGGTCGCGCGCTGCTCGAGGAGAACGACCGGACGCACTTCTCGGCCGCCGACATCTTCAAGCCGCGCGAGATCCTGAACGACGAGGTCGTGCGCAAGCACATCGACTTCACCGAGCCGGTCGCGCTGTTCCAGATGGGCACGCTGCACCACTACAACGGCGACGCGCCGACGTCGGCCGAGATCATGGCCGAGTACATCGACGCCCTGCCGTCCGGCTCGTACGTGGCGATCTCCCACTTCCTCGACCCGGAGACCGAGGAGCACTCCGCGATCGCGCGGCGCATGGAGGAGACGTTCCTGCACTCGCCGATGGGCAGCGGGCGGTTCATCACCAGGCGTGAGATGCACGAGCTGTTCCACGGCTTGGAGCTGGTCGAGCCGGGGCTGGTGATCTGCGCGGACTGGTGGCCGGACGGGCCGCGGCTCAAGGAGCTGGACTCGGTGAGCTACTGCATCGCGGGCGCGGTGGGCCGCAAGCCCTGAAGCCGTCGCGCGCGACGGTGGTGGACGAGGAAGTCCTCGCCCACCACCAGGTTCCGCCTGCGTGCTCAGCTCGTGAAGAAGTCGACGAGGACCGGGACCGTCGCCTTGGGCTTGACCATGTGGGTCTGCCCGGGCAGGACGGTCAGCTCGCCGTGCGGCAGCGCCGACGCCAGGTGCCGCTGCGCGTTGCGCATGTGCTCCGGGCTCTTGCCGCCGGCGATCACCAGCGCGGGCGCCTGCGCGCCGGACCACCGGTCGGCGGGCGGCGGCGTGCCCCGCTGGAACTCGCCGACCAGCGCGAAGTCGTTCGGCAACGTGTGCGCGACGCTCTTGAGCTTCTGCCACGGCGGCATGACCCGCAGGACGGCGACGAGGATGCCCGGCGTGCCGACGTACCGCATGAACAGCTTGACCGCGTCGCCCCGGCGTCCCTCCGCGACCGCGTTCGCCACGCGGGCCGGCAGGTCTTCGGGCATCGGCTCGCGCGTGCCGTCGACGATCATCGGCGACTCGTAGATCGCGATCCGCTCGGCGGCGACGCCCCGGTGCGCGGCCTCGGCGACCAGCGTGCCGCCGGAGGACATGCCGAACAGGTGCGCCGACCCGCCCGCGTCCTCGATCAGCGCGGCGATGTCCTCGACCTCGCGCCCGACGTCGTGCGGCGCGGTGCCGCCGCCGCTCTCGCCCCGGCCGCGCCGGTCGTAGGTGTAGACGGTGAAGTGCTCGGACAACGCCTCCGCCAACGCCGCCGAGGGGCCGAAGGCCCGGTAGCACAGCGCGCCGTCCACGATGATCAACGCCGGTCCGGACCCGATGCGCGTGAAGGCGATCTCGGTGCCGTCCTTCGAAACTACCTGTCCCATGATGTGCCCGGTCCTTCAGATCTCGGAGCGCAGCTTCGCCGCGACGGCGGACGCCCACAACCAACCCACGACGGCGCCGCCGTACAGCAGCACCGTGCCGAACTCCGAGCCCAGGAAGGGCATCGGCGCGAGCGACAGCACGCCCGCGGCCGCGCTCGCCCGCGCCCACGGCCCGGTCAGCTTCCGCGCCAGCACGAAGAACGACGCGACCAGGGCGGGGAACGCGACGAAGAACGCCATGCCGTGCAGCACGCCGTGCCACGAGAGCTCCGGCGCTTGGCCGGCCGGCGCGCCGGCCGGGAAGCCGAACGCCGGGTCGGCCACGAACACGCCGCCGCCGACCATGCCGACCGCGAAGATCCCGAGGAGGACCGGCGCCCAGCGGCCGACCCGGTCGGTGCGGTGCGCGCCGACCGCGGCGGCCAGGAACAGCAGTCCGGTGAGGACGAAGTTCGCGATCTGGAGCCACCCGCCGTCGCCGAGGGAGAGGAAGCTGAACGGGTGGCGGGCCAGGTCGAAGCCCTCGCGGGTGAACGCCTGGGCGAAGCCGGTGACGAGGTAGAGCGGGCCGGCCAGGACGCCGCAGCCGAGCAGGAGCTTGGTGGTGCTGGTGCTGGTGTCGTCGGGCAGCAGGGTGGTCATGCCAGGTCTCCCATCCAGGTCGACCACGTCCGCTCGTCGCGGTGGTCGTCGGTGAACACGTGGTGCATGGCGATCAGCGCGCCGGGACGGCCGCGGAAGAAGCGGTACATCGCGTGCTCCGTGCGGATGCCGACGGTCTGGGAGTTGGCGAAGTAGACGACGCCGTCGTCCAGGTCGACGCGGTCCCCGGTCTTCGGCGCGCGGTCGAGGCCGAGCTTGCGGCCGAGGCGCTGCCACGTCGCGGGCCAGTCCGCGACGGGCGGCCCCACGACGGTGACGGGTCGGGCGGTGCGGCCGGCGAAGTGGCGGAGGTAGGTGACGAGGGTCTGCCAGAACATCTCGCCGCCCGCCGTCATGGCCTCGAACTCGTCCTCCCAGTCGTCGCCGGGCAGGAAGCCGCTCGCGACCATGCGCAGGACCGTGCTGCCCCGCTCGCGGCCCTCGACCAGGAACTCGTAGGCGACGAACCGGCCGTCCGGCTCCCGGTCGCCGCCGTAGGCGAGGTGCTTGCCGGGTTCCCACGCCGTGATCCGGTGGGTCGGCTCGTACTCGCCGAACGCCTGCCGGACGACCGCGCCCGGCTCGACCTCGTTGGCGCCCATGAACCAGGAGTCGATGCCGGGGCCGGTGGCGATGGCCTCCCACACCTGCTCCGGCGTCACGCCGTCCAGCTCGACCTCGTTGACGCCTTCGAACGCGTGACCCATCGTCACTCCTTCGGGATGCTGGGGTGGACCGCGACGACGACGCGGTGCGCGCGTCCGCCGGGGGCGGCTTCGTCGTGGTACTTGGCGACCAGGGTCGTGACGGCGGTGGCCAGCTCTTCGGCGAACGCCGCGCGGTCGGCGGCGGTGGCGAAGCGGACCTCGCCGTCCAGGGCGAAGGTGGCGACCTTCTTGTCGGCCTTGGCGGCGCCGGTGAGGAGGTTGCCGACGTCGCGGACCAGCCGTGCGGCGACGGCCAGGAGCCAGCGGGCCGACAGGCGGTCGGGCGCGCGTTCCGGGTCGGGCTGGACGGCGGCGAGCGCCGTGGGCGAGATGACGTAGGACGCGGCGGTGGCGCGCATGACCCGTTCGGTCATGTTGCCCTTGCGGCGTTCCTCGGCCAGCTCCACCAGTCCGTGCTGCTCCAGGGTGCGCAGGTGGTAGTTGACCTTCTGCCGGGGCAGGCCGATCCTGGCCGCCAGCATGGTCGCCGAGCTCGGCTCGGCCAGCTCGGCCAACAACCTCGCCCGCACCGGGTCCAACGAGACCTCGGCCACCGCCGGGTCCTCGATCACTGCCACGTCCAACATGCCGCAACCCTCTCACCGACAACTTCCCCCGTCAAGACAAACTTTCTTTTCCGTCCGCGTGTCGAACCTCCAAGTCCCGCGTGTCGAACGCTCAGGACCACCGTGTCGAACGCTCAGGACCCGTGAGTTCCACATCCGGAACGTTGAACTCGGGGGTCTTGGAGGTTCGACACGCGGGACCCGAACGTTCGACACGCGGGACCTGAGGGTTCGACACGCGGTGGTGCGCGGTTGGTGCGGGATTGGTCAGTGGGGGTGGGGAGGGTGGGGGCATGGGGAAGACGAAGTGGTTCCGGCGGCCTTGGGTGGCGCCGTTCGCGTTCTTGGTGCTGGTGTTCGTGGCGTTCTCGTTGCCGCCGTACTTGACGTTGGACCCGGCGTTGTCGCGGGTGCCGGAGCCGCCCGCGCACCCGTGGCACTTCCCGGTGCTGGTGGCGCACGTGGTGTTCGGGTCCGTGGCGATCCTGACCTGCGTGGTGCAGGTCTGGCCCTGGTTCCGGCAGCGGTTCCCGGTGGCGCACCGGCGGGTCGGCCGGGTCTACGTGCTCGGCGGGGTGCTGCCGGCCGGGGTGACGGCGCTGGCCATCGGCGCGGTGTCGCCGTTCGGGCCGCTCAACCAGGCGGGCAACGTGCTGATGGGCTCGCTGTGGCTGGTGTTCACCGCGGTGGGGTTCCGGATGGCCCGGCAACGCCGGTTCGTCGACCACCGCCGGTGGATGATCCGCAGCTTCGCGCTCACCGCGTCGATCATGACCAACCGGATCTGGGGTGTCGTCGCCACGATCACGCTCTCGCCGCAGCTCGACACCACGTTCGGCGGCAGCGAGGTCGCCCTGTTGCAGGCGATCTCCGGCCTGGCCGCGTGGCTGGGCTGGGTGATCCCGCTGCTGGTGGCCGAGTGGTGGCTGGAACGGGGCGACGCCCGCAAGCGCCGCCCCCGTCGCGCGGACCGGTCAGATCGGCAGCCGGTAGCTGTCTGACCCCTGCTCGAAGTCGAGCAGGTGCCGCTTGCGCTCCAGCCCGCCGCCGTACCCGGTGAGGTCGCCGTTCGCGCCGACCACCCGGTGGCACGGCACGATGATCCCGATCGGGTTGCGGCCGTTGGCCAGCCCGACCGCCCGCGCCGCCGACGGCCGGCCGAGCCGCTGGGCCAGTTCCCCGTACGTCACGGTCTCGCCGTACGGGATCTCCGCCAGCGCCCGCCACACGGTCCGCTGGAACGGCGTCCCGATCAGGTCCAACGGCAGGTCGAACGCCGTGCGCGTGCCGGCGAAGTACTCGGCCAGCTGCACGACCACGTCACCGAAGGGCGAGGGGTCCTCCGGGCCGAACGAGTCGTCGGCCGGCCGGTGCCGCTGCCCGGTCATGTAGAGGCCCGACAGCACGCCGTCGTGCGCGACCAGCGTGAGTGGTCCGACGGGGCTGTCGACGGTGGTGTGGCTCATCGGCAAACGTCCTTTCAGGCGGGCAGCCGGTTGACCGCGTGGTCACCGGTGGCCCAGAGGTACTGGACGGCGTAGGCCCGCCAGGGGCGCCACGCCTGGGCTCGCCGCACGAGGGCGGCGGGGGTGTCCGGCAGGCCGAGGGCACGGGCGGCGACGCGGATGCCGAGGTCGGTCGGGGTGAACGCGTCCGGGTCGCCGAGCGCCCGCATCGCGATCACCTCGACCGTCCACGGCCCGAACCCGGGCAGCGCCAGCAGGTCCGCGCGGGCCTTCGCCCAGTCCGCGCCGACGCCGAGGTCGAGCGTGCCGCCGGCCAGCGCCTCGACCAGCGCGCGGAACGCGGTCCGGCGCGCCTGCGGCACGGCCAGCACGGCGGGGTCCATCGCCGCCAGCGCCTCCGGCGTCGGGAACAGGTGCGTCAACCCGCCGTCCGCGATCGGGTCGCCCGCCGCGCGCACCAGCCGACCGGCGTGCGTGCGGGCGGCGGCCGTGGACACCTGCTGCCCGAGCACCGCGCGCACCGCGAACTCTGCGGCGTCCACGGTGCCCGGCACGCGCCGTCCCGGACCGGCGTCGACCACGGGCGCGAGCACCGGGTCGGAGCGCAGCTGCTCGTCCACCGCGACCGGGTCGGCGTCGAGGTCGAGCATCCGGCGGCACCGGGCGATGGCGATCGACAGGTCGCGCAGGTCGCTCAACGCCAGCTTGCACGCCACGTGGTCCTCCTGCGGCGTCAACGACACCACGCCGTGCCCGTGCGGCAGCCGCAACGTCCGCCGGTACGCGCCGTCACGCCACTCCTCCACCCCCGGCACACCGGTCGCGACGAGGTGGCCGAACAGGTTGTCCGGCCGCAGCGGCGCGCGGAACGGCAGCCGCAGCGACAGCACGCCCGGCGTGTCGGGCGCGGGCGGCCGCCTGCGGGTGCGCAGGTCGGTCGGCGACAGCGCGAACACCTCGCGCACCGTCTCGTTGAACGCCCGGACGCTCGCGAACCCGGCTGCCGGCGCGACCTCCGCCATCGGCAACGCGGTCGTCTCGATGAGCAGCCGGGCGGTCTGCGCGCGTTGCGCCCTGGCCAGCGCCAACGGCCCCGCGCCGAGCTCGGCCAGCAGCAGCCGTTCGACCTGCCGCACGCTGTAGCCGAGGCGGACGGCGAGGCCCGGCACGCCTTCCCGGTCCACCACGCCGTCGGCGATCAACCGCATCGCCTTCGCCACCGAGTCGGCGCGGTGGTTCCACAACGGCGAACCGGGCGACGCGTCGGGCCGACACCTCTTGCACGCCCGGAATCCCGCTTGTTGCGCCGCCGCGGCGCTCGGGTAGAACCGCATGTTCTCGACCTTGGGCGGCGCCACCGGACAACTCGGCCGACAATAGATCCGGGTGGTCAGGACCGCGGTGAAGAACCACCCGTCGAACCGGGCGTCTTTCGACCGCACGGCCCGGACACAACGTTCCGCGTCTTCGTGCACGACACCAGCATCGGTCAAAGCGGTGGCCCGTGGCCGGCGGAAATGCGACATGGCGGAAAACGCCGCCGGGCCGGTCGCGCCACACCGCGCTGTGCGGCGCTCCCGGAGGGCGGCGACGTCCTTCGGCCGGACACCGACTAGCTGTGCGCCGGGGCGGCGAGCCGGGCCAGCAGGTCCAGCCTCACCTCGGCCCGGTCGCGGCCGTGCGCGTCGAGCACCGTCCTCAGGATCGGGCAGACCCGTGCTTCACCGGGGACACCCCGGTCCTCACGGGCCGTGACCGGCTGGCGGGTGGTCCGCATCGGGTCAACTCCGGTCGGCCCGGCACGTCGCCGCGCCGTTCCACCGAGCGGGCCGGTTCGGCGCACACCGCTGAGAAGACCCCCAGGACCCCTCAGCGACGATCGAGCCGCCACTCGCGGTAGTTGCCTGCGAAACCACTTTGACCGGTCCCTTCGCACAACTCGTCGACGTCACCGGAACGTCCCGCTCAGCTTGTCAGCGCAAGTCGTTAGGGTGGACCGAGAAGAGCACCACCGGTCGACAAACGACCTGTTCACGCGCTCACACCCGGTTTTCCGGTCCGGAACACCGGACCTCTAGGAGGCACGCCGCGGATGGCTGGTTCCGGTCAGGGGTCAGGTCCCCGTGCCGTGTTCGCGGAGCGGTTCGCACTGCTCTACGCGGAGGCGGGCGATCCACCTCTGAAGAAGGTGACCGAGTCGGTCGGCCGCGCGCGGCGTGCCGACGAGCGCGGCAGACCGATCCGGGCGACCGCGCAACGGGTCAGCGACTGGCGTCGGGGGCGCAACGTCCCCGCCCGGTTCTCGGCACTCTCGGTAGTACTTGAAATTTTGATCGGTGAGGCCAGGAAGTCGCGGCCGCAGCCGCCGGTGGCCGGGTTGTACGACCTGGACGCGTGGCGCGCGCTGTGGGAGGAGGCGCTGGCCAGCCCGGTCTCGTCGCCCGACGCCGAGGACCCGCCGAGTTCCGACGAGATCGGTGTGTGCCCTTATCGGGGATTGGCCGCGTTCCAGCCCGAGGATTCCGGTTGGTTCTTCGGAAGGGAACGCAGCACGGCCGCGCTGGTGTCCCGCCTGGGCAATGCCGCGGACACCGGCGGAATCGTGATGCTGGTCGGCGCCTCGGGCGCCGGCAAATCATCGTTGGTGCGCGCGGGGGTCATTCCCTCCATTCGCAAGGGCGCGTTGGGGCACGCGGGCTCGACGAATTGGCCGTCGGTCGTCATAACGCCCGGCGCGGACCCGGTGAAGGAATTGATCCGGCAGGTCCCGGAATTGACCGAGATCCTGGACATGGCGCTCACCCTGGACGGGATGGACCAGGACCTGGTGGCCTCCGGGCACGGTCCGGACACGTTCCTCGGTCAGACGCTGATGGGCGTGCTGCGGTTCGCCGCGCAGATCCGGGCGGCGTTCGCGGCGTACGCGGCGCGGCACGGCGGCGACCGGGTGGTGGTCGTGGTCGACCAGTTCGAGGAGGCGTTCACGCTGTCCTCGGACGAGAACCGGTTGCAGGTGTTCGTCCAGGCGCTGCACGTGGCGTGCACGCCCGCGGCGCCCGGCGGCACGCCGCCCGCGCTGGTGCTGGTCGGCGTGCGGGCCGACTTCTACGGCCGCTGCCTGGCGTTCCCCGAGCTGGCCGACGCGTTGCAGGACCGGCAGATGGTGCTGGGCCCGATGACGTCGGCGGAGCTGCGGGAGGCGGTGTCGCGGCCCGCGAAGGCCGCGGGCCTGCAGCTGGAGCCGGGGCTGATCGAGCTGATGCTGCGCGACCTGGGCGTGCGCAGCGGGCGCGCGCAGGCGCGGGCGGGTCAGGGCGCGTACGACGCGGGCGCGCTGCCGCTGCTGTCGCACGCCCTGCTGGCCACGTGGCAGCGCCGGGCCGCGGGCAAGCTGACCATCGCGGGCTACCGCTCGGCGGGCGGCATCCAGGGCGCGGTCGCGGCCACCGCGGAACGGGCGTGGGCCGACCTCGCGCCGGACGCGCAGCAGGCCGCGCGGCCGTTGTTGCTGCGGCTGGTGCGCGTCGGCGAGGACACCCAGGACACCCGCCGCCGCTCGACCCGGCACGACCTGGTCGGGCAGGCCGCGAACCGGGCCGCGGGCGAGGAGGCGCTGGAGGTGCTGGCCCGGGCCCGGCTGGTCACGCTCGACGCGGGCTCCGTGGAGATCACGCACGAGGCCCTGTTGCAGGCGTGGCCGCGGCTGCGCAGCTGGATCGACCAGGACCGGGAGGGCCAGCTGCTGCGGCAGCGGCTGGAGGAGGACGCGGCGACGTGGGCGGGCCAGGACCGCGACTCGTCGCTGCTCTACCGGGGCGCGCGGCTGGAGACCGCGCGGCACTGGGCGGACGCGGCGGGTCCCGAGGGGCTGACCGGGACCGCCCAGGACTTCCTCGCCGTGTCGATGCAGTACCGCAGGCGCGCCGCGTGGGGCAGACGGGCGGCCGTGGCCTGCGTGGCCGTGCTCGCGCTCATCGCCGCGACCGCCGCCGTGCTGGCCGTGCGGCAGCGCGACGACGCGGTGTTCCGGCAGGTCGTGGCCGAGGCGGACCGGTTGCAGGAGTCCGACCCGTCGCTGTCGGCGCAGCTGGCCCTGGTGGCGCACCGGATGCGGCCCGACGACCGGGAGGTGCAGACCCGGCTGCTGTCCGCGCAGTCGACGCCGCTGGCGGTGCCGCTGGTCGGGCACACCGGCCCGGTGTACCTCACCTCCTACTCGCCCGACGGGAAGTTCCTGGCCACCGCGAGCTTCGACCAGACCGTGCGGCTGTGGGACCTGCGCGACCCGGACGACCCCAAGCCGCTCGGCTCACCGCTGCCCGGGCACCGCAGCTGGGTGACCTCGGCGGTGTTCAGCCCGGACGGCAGGACCCTGGCCACCGCGGGCGACGACGCCACCGTGCGGCTGTGGGACGTCAGCGACCCGGAACGCCCGCGCTCGCTCGGCGAGCCGTTGCGCGGCGACAACGGCACCGTCTACCTGCTGGCGTTCACGCCCGACTCCCGGACGCTGGTCACCGCCAACGGCGACCGCACGGCGCGGCTGTGGGACGTGAGCGACCCGGCCGAGCCGCGGCGGCTGGGCGAACCGCTGCGCGGGCACGTCGGGCAGGTGCGCGCGGTCGCGATCAGCCCGGACGGCGCGCTGCTGGCCACCGGCGGCGACGACCGGACCGTGCTGCTGTTCGACGTGCGCGACCCCGCCAACCCCCGGCGGATCGGCGAGCCGATCACCGGGTTCGACAACACCGTGCACTCGCTGGCGTTCAGGCCGGACAGCCGCCTGCTGGCGGGTGGTAGCGACGACCACAGCGTGCAGCTGTTCGACGTGGCGGACCCGGCGGCGCCGCGGCCGGTCGGACGGCCGTTGATCGACCACGTCGAGGGCGTGTGGTCGGTGGCGTTCAGCCCGGACGGCCGGGTGCTCGCGGCGTCCGGCGCGGACGGCACCACGCGGCTGTGGAACATCACCGACCCGGCGCACCCCACCCCCCTCGGCCGGCCGCTGACCGGCCGCAACGGCATCGTGTACGCGGTGTCGTTCAGCCCGGACGGCCGCACCCTGGCCACCGGCAGCCACGACTCGGTGGTGCGGCTGTGGTCGCTGCCGCACAGCGTGCTCATCGGGCACTCGGCGCGCACCATCGGGCCCCGCTTCACCCCCGACGACCACCACCTGGTGTCGGCCAGCGAGGACGGGACGATCCGGGTGTGGGACACCAGCGACCCGCGCAAGCCGACGTCGACCACCGTGCTCTCGCACGGCGCGGGCGTGTGGTCGCTGGCGTTGAGCGAGGACGGCCGGACGCTGGCCAGCGTGAGCGACAAGACCGTGCGGCTGTGGGACCTCACCGACCCGCACGACCCCAGACCGCTCGGCGAGCCGATCGAGGTGGGCACCCGCTACAGCTCGCCGGTGGCGTTCCGGCCCGACGGGAAGGTCCTGGTCACCGGTTCCGACGACAACTCCGTGCAGCTGTGGGACCTCCGCGACCCGGAGGAGCCGAAGCCGCTGGGAGGCGCGCTCGTCGGCCACGGCAAGTACGTGCACTACACCGAATTCACGCCGGACGGCAAGACGCTGATCACGGCGAGCGCGGACAAGACCGTGCGGCTGTGGGACGTGACCGACCCGGCCACCGCCCAGCCGATCGGGCACCCGCTGAGCGGGCACAGCCTGGCGGTCCGCGCGGGCGCCATCAGCCCGGACGGCCGCACCCTGGCCACCGCGAGCGACGACGGGACGATCCGGCTGTGGGACCTGACCGTGCCGAACCGGGTCAAGCCGATCGGCGAGCCGCTGACCAGTCACGTCGAGGCGGCCGTGACGGTGGCGTTCAGCCCGGACGGCCGGACGCTGGCCAGCGGCGCCGAGGACCGCACGATCCGGCTGTGGGACGTGCACGACCTCCAGCGGCCCGCACCCCTGGGCCAAGTGCTGACCGGGCACGACGGCGGGTTGCGGGAAGTCGTGTTCAGCCCGGACGGCCGACGGCTCGCGTCCACCAGCTCCGACAGCACGGTCCGGGTGTGGGACCTCGACCTGCCGCACGTGATCGGGCGGCTCTGCCTCAAGACCAAGGGTGTCCTGCCGGAGGAGCGGTGGGAGGAGCACCTGCCGCAGCTGGACTACGAGCCGCCCTGCCCCTGAGCGGCGCCCACCCCGAACCTCCGAGTGGTCCAGACCGCATCCGGGACGTGAGCGTCCCTCTCGGGCGACCACCCACGCCGACCTGCGGTTCGAGGTGTCCCGGGACGGGTCCGGGCCGGCAGAGGTGAAATCCGCTCGTGGACTTCCGGTGGATCCTGACTACGTTCTGCAGATCATGCGTTTACTTGCCAGGGTGGGGAGCCTGAAGGCGGCGATCACCGCGCTGACCGGGATCACCGCGCTCTACATGGGTCTCGTGGTGTTCGGGAACATCACCGACTACGAGACCAACCACGCGTTCGTCCAGCACGTGTTCGCGATGGACACCACGTTCGGCTCGCCCACGACGTCGTGGCGCGCGATCACCGATCCGACCGTCGTGACGGTGGCGTACGTGCTGATCATCATCTGGGAGGCGGTCACCGCGCTGGTGCTGCTGGCCGGCCTGGTGGCGTGGCTGCGCCGTCGCGAGGAGGTGGCGCGCCGGTTGTCGTCCACGGGCTGGGTGATGCAGGCGCTGCTGTTCGGCGGCGGTTTCATCGCGATCGGCGGCGAGTGGTTCGTGATGTGGCAGTCCAAGGACTGGAACGGGTTGTCGGCCGCGTTCCAGAACTTCGTGATCGCCGCGCTCGGCCTCGTCCTGCTGCACTCGGGCAAGCGCGACTGACCGTCCCCTGTCCGCACCGGACCGGAGGCCGCCTCCCCTCGTGGCGGCCTCCGGTCCGGCCTCCCTATTCGCCCTCCCAGAAGTCCAACCGGTGCTCGGCCCGGTAGTCCACGCCGGTGATCGCGCCCGGCACGAGCGACTGCACGTGCCGCCCCTCGGCGAACGCGGGCCAGTGCGGCAGGCCGTTCGCGCCGTCGCCGTTCGGGTCGCCGGTGCGGGCGAAGTCGGTCCAGTACCGGATCATCGCGTCCGACAGGTCGCGCTGCCGGCCGGCCAACTCGCCGTCCGGGAACAGGTAGCCGGTGTCGGTGCTGTGGCTCGCGCCGTTCGCGGAGGCCGCCGGGTCGGCGAACTCGAACGCGAACGTGGGCGTGTGCGCGGACAGCAGCTCGTGCTGCCGGAACGTCGGCCGCGCCCACACCCGGTCGGTCAGCACCGCCGCCCACGCCCGGCTCGGGCTCTCGAACGCGCTCAGCGGGTACTCCCGCCCCACCTCGGCCGCGCGGTCGCCGAACGCCGCCGCGAGCAGCCGCGGGTAGTCCTCGACCGCGACCGGACCGCGGAAGATCTCCACGATGCCGCGGTGCTCGTGCCGGGTGCTGCCGGCCAGCACGGGCACCTTCGCGATCTCGCCGGTGGCGAACGCCTCGACGGGCAGCGCCGGCAGGTCCTCGTTGCCGTGTCCGAAGGGCTGGAAGATGTTCATCACCTGCGGGTGGTCCAGCAGCTCGTCGGCGGGCAGGCCGCGCAGGCAGTCGACGTCCGCGCAGCCGAGCTCGGCGGCGACACCCTGCCCGATGCCCTCGACCTCGGCCGTGTCCCGCCAAGCGAGCCACGGCAGCGCGCCCAGGTCCGGGTACCACGCCTCCGCCGGCAGGTCGACCAGCGCGAACCCGCTGTGCATGATCGCCTTGTGGAACAGGCCGCGTGACTTCGGCGAGATCAGGTGCGCCGCGGTGGCCGACGCGCCGTAGGAGACGCCGAACAGCGTGACGTTGCCCGGGTCGCCGCCGAAGCCCTCGGCGTTGCGACGCACCCACTCCAGCGCGGCGCGCTGGTCCTGCAGGCCGAACGCGCCGGAGCCGGCCAGGCCCGGCAGGCCGAAGCCGCCGAACACGCCGAGGCGGTAGTTGAACGTCACGACCACCACGTCGCCCTTGGTGGCCAACGCGGTGGCGTCGAAGTGGTGGCCCGCGCCGATCGCGCCGTCGCCGTGCACCCAGACCATGACCGGCCTGCGGCCCGTGGTGGACGGGGTGGTGACGTTGAGGAACAGGCAGTCCTCGTCGGTCGCCCTGGTGTCCGAGTAGGACGAGCCGACCTGCGGGCACGGGTTGCCCGGCTCGGTGGCGTCCCGGATCCCGTCCCAGTCCGCCGCCGGGCGCGGCGACCGCCGGCGCAGCTCGCCCTTCGGCGGCGCGGCGTACGGGATGCCCTGGAAGACGGTGTGGTCGGCGTGCGCGACACCGCGCACCTCGCCGTTCTCCACCGTCGCGATGTCTCGTTGTCGCACGTCGTTCCCCCCACATGCCGTCACGACCAGGGCGGTTGTCGCCGTGATCAGTGCTCGCGTCCCCCGACGCATGGGTCACCCCCTCGTGGTGGCGAGCTCCACCGCGGTGACGAGCTCGCGTTCGCAGAGGTCGAGGTCGACCTCCGGGTGATCGGCCGCCCTGGCCAGCACCCCGTTGCGCAGGGCCAGGACGAGGATCGCCATGGTGTCCGCGTCGAAGTCGCGGAACTCGCCGCGCCGCTGCCCCTCCCGGAGCAGGTCGGCCATGCCGCGGTGGTCGTCGTCGGCGGTCTCGACCTCGGACACGTGCGGGCGGACCTGCGCCAACGCGACCATGTGCGCCCGGTGGGCGCGCATGAACCGCAGGTTGGCGCTCAGGAACGCCCGCAGTTCGCCCGCCGCGGTGGGGCTGTGGTCCATCCGCTCCAGCACGAACGCGGCGAACACCCGCCTGACCTGCGCGTAGACCTCGTCCACCAGCTCCTGCTTGCCCTTGAAGTGGTACGAGATCAGGCCCGTGCTGCTCAGGCCCGCGCGGGCGGCGATCTGCTTGAACGAGGTCGCCCCGTAGCCGAGCTCGGCCAGCGCCTCGATCGCCGCGGCGACGATCTGCGCCCGTCGTGCCTGCTCGGTCACGGACTTTGCTCGCATGAGCAACAGTCAGCACGGATGAGCAAGATCTAGGGGTGGTCGATGATGAACCGCAGGTCAAGTGGTGTGCGACTTAGCCGACGATCTGGCGGAGCTGGTCCAGCAGCTCCGCCCGGCTGGTGCAGCCCAGCCGCTGCCGGATGCGGGCCACGTGGTGCTCGACCGTCTTCGCCGAGATGAACAGGCGGTCGCCGACCTGCTTGTAGGTCAGCCCGCCGACGACCAGTTCGGCCACCTCGCGCTCGCGGTCGCTGAGCTTGCCCGCGTCGGCCTCGACCGCCGGTTCGGGCTGCTTGCGCGTGGTCGCGGCGGTGCGTCCTTGGAGCAGTCGCGCGCAGTCCAGGAGCCGCACCATCGCCTGGCGGTCCGACGTCCTGATCGCGGCCTGGCCGGCGAGCCTGGCCGCGTCCCACCACTGGCCGACGGCCTGCAGGCCGCGCGCGGACTCCTCGACCTGGTCGGCGTCCACCTTGCCGGCCACCACGTCGAGCCAGCTCTCCGCCGCCGTCGACACGATCCCGGCGTACCGGCTGCGGTCCCGGCACGCGGC
This sequence comes from Actinosynnema sp. NPDC023794, assembly GCF_040639675.1. Taxonomy (NCBI): domain Bacteria; kingdom Bacillati; phylum Actinomycetota; class Actinomycetes; order Pseudonocardiales; family Pseudonocardiaceae; genus Actinosynnema; species Actinosynnema sp. NPDC023794. The sequence continues at coordinate 146,540 of NZ_JBFAFR010000003.1, forward strand.
CAGCGACGCCGCGTGCTCCTCGGCGACGGACGTCTCCTCGGCGATGATCGCCGCGTGCAGCGCGCTCCAGTGCAGCGGCACGGCCCAGAGGCCCGGCTCACCCAAGTCCCGCAACAGGTCCCGCGCGGCGGCGAGGTGCGGCGCGAGCCGGTGCTGGTCGCGCAGCCGTGCGGCGGCGGTGGCGAACTCGCCGAGCGGCAGGAACGTGAACAGGTCGACGGGGTGCCTCAGCACCGCCTCGTGCGCCTGCTCCCACGTCCGCTTCAACGTCGCCAGGTCGCTGTTGCGCCGCGCGACGCCGATCTCCAGCGCCACCGCGAACAGCCAGTCCCGCGGTTCCAGCGGGCGACCGACCTTCCGCAGCGCCACCAGCGCTTCCCTGGCCTGCGCGAGGTTGCCGCGCTGCATCGCGATCCACGCCCGCAGCAACCGGTGCCGCACGACCATCAGCGCGCCGCCCGACGACGTCGCCATCGCCCGGTCCAGCACCGATTCCGCGACGCCCGGCTCACCGCTGTGCAACGCCACCAGCGCGGCCAGCGCGGCGGGCGTGTCCGGCAGCAGCACGGCTCGCCCGGCCGGTTCGAGCAACCCCGCCGCACGCACCAAAGTGGACAGTGCCGTGGTCGCGGACGACGTCACCGACTCCACGACGCCTTGCGCCATCAGGGAAGCGCCGCCGTCGAGCATGGTCGGCGGCGCGACGGGCAGCGCCGCGGTCGGCAACCGTCCCGTGCCGACCTGGCCGATGACCGCGAACGCCGAGGACGTCGAGCTCGGCGACCACCGGTGCAGCTCCGTGCTGCGGGCCAGCTGGCCCCGGTGCGCCAACGCGATCGCGGCCACCTCCGCCGCCGCGCCCCGGTGCGCGACGTCGCCGCCGGAGATCACCCGGTCCGCGAGCCGCATCGCCGAGTCGAGGTCGCCCGCCATGGCCGAGGCCACCGCCCGCCGCACGGCGACGTCGGCACCCGCCGTGCCGATGGCGGCCAGCAGCCGTGCCGCCAACGCCGGGTCGGTGGCCAACGCCTCGTCGGCCGCCGCCCGGAACGCCTGCGCCATCCCCGGCCCGACGACACCGGCCTGGTTGCCCGCCCCGCCGACGCCGATCAACGGCCGCACCAGGTCGAGCACCGGCCCGCCGGACGCCAGCTGCAGCTCGGCCAGCCGCTGCCGCACGGCGATCCGCCGGTCGGTCCGGCTCAGCGACGCCACCGCCAGCCGGGCGACGGGCAGCAACGTCCCGTCGGCCGCGACCAGGCCGGTGGCCCGTCCCGCCTCGATCACGTCGCCGACCGCGTCGGCGTCGACCCCGAGCAGCCCGCCGAGCAGGTCCAGCCGCAGCGCCGCGCCCGCCTCGGCGGCCAGCAGGTACTTCCGCACGTCGGCGTCCAGCCAGTCCAGGTCGGCCCGGAACGACGCCACCACCTCGGGCGTCACCTCCGCCGCGGCCAACCCGGCCAGTCGCCGCACGAACCGCGGCACACCGCCGGTCTGCTGGTGCACGAAGTCCACCAGGCCGCGGGCGGACGCCGGCAGCACCGCGCGCACCTGCTCCCGCGTGAACGGCTCCAGCGTCAACGACGGCCGCGCCCGCCCCAACGACTCGGCCAACGCCGCCAGCGCACCCGACCGCGGCCACGGGCGGTAGGCCACCACGACGTTCTCGTCCCCCCGTTCGACGAGGGAGCGCAGCGCCAGCAGCTCGGCGTCCGGCAGCAGGTGCGCGTCGTCCACGACCGAGGCCGGCACGCCGGCGTCCCCGAACGCCCGCGTGATCTCCCGCAGCACCGTGGTCTTGCCGTACCCGCCGGGCGCGACGACCCCGAGCCGCAGCACGGCGCCGTCCGCGATGGCGGCCAGGACCTGCGTGACCTGCTGGGACAACACGGGGCGCGCGGTCATGCTCGGGCTCAACGGCCATCCTCGCTGTCACGGGCACGGCGCCCACCGGTCGGCACGAGCCCGCGCACGACGCGCTTCACGGTGCGCCGTTCCGGCAGGTCGAGCGGTGTGATGTCGACGGGCGGGCGGGGCGGCGGCGCGGTGAACTCCGCGTCCGGCGCGTCCAAGCCGCCCACGGGGAACCTCAGCGACGGGTCGTCGTCGCGCACCATGACCGAGGTCTCGATCGGCTCGGGTTCGGCGTCGGGCCCGACCACGAGCCTGCGCGCGGCCAGCGCCGCGCCCTTCACCACCGACGTCTCGGGCGCGGCCTCCAGCACCACCCGGCCGGGCACCGATGCCGCGACCAGCGGGATGCGGGCGCTGCCGCCGACGAGCACGGTCATCTCCACGCCGCCGGACACGACGCGGTCGAACACCGCGACGGCCTGCTCCACGTCCGGCCGGATCAGGTCCTCGAACTGCGCGCGGGTGATCGGCACGTCCACCGGCCCGGACGGCAGGTGCACCGGGATCGACGTCTCCACCGTGCCCGACAGCATCCGCTTGGCCGCCTCGCAGTCGCGGCGCAGCCTGCCGAACAGGCCGCGCGTGCGGGGGTCGTCGGCGTCCAGTTCGGCCAGCTCCCGCCCGAGCGAGGTCCGCACATGCGAGAACACCGCGTCGTCGAAGTCGACGCCGGCGGCCTGGTCGACCCCGTCGACGGTCTTGAGCAGCTCGAACCCCCGGCCGACGACGGACGCGCCGAACCCGTGGCTGCCGAGGCTGAACACGCCCAGCGACCCGGCGAACGACCGGCTGTACGCGTGGTTCTCGGCCGCCGCGACGGGCTCGGGCACCAGCGACGCCGCCACGCCGACCGACCGCAGCGCCCGGTGCATCAGGCCCTTGGCGTGCGCGCCCCAGCCGGGTGGGTGCGCGAGCACGACGTGCGCGGGCCGTTCGCCTTCCCGCGCGGCGACCTGGTCGGCCACCCACATGACCATGAGCGCGGTCAGCTCCTCCGCCGGGCACCGCTCGGCGTCCGCGTCCCGGAGATCGGGCGACAGCGGGTCGGGCCCCAGCACGATCGGCACCGCGTCGCCGACCCGGCGGGCGAAGCCGGTCGCGGTCCACCTCGGGTCGCCCGGCTCGCCGACCGCGAACGCGCCGTCGGGGGTGAGCTGCAGCGTCGACGCCACCCCGCCGCCCGGACCGCCGAGGCCGACCACCTCGGGCTCGGCCCGCCCGGTCCCGCCCAGCCTGCACACGGCGGCGGCGGTGCGCGTGGTGCCCACGTCGACCCCGAGGACGTACGGCAACTCGGAGCCTCCCTCACTCACCTGAACGAACTACCGGCAGTACCTACACGGGTTACGAGATGGTCACAAGGCGATCCCCTAATCCCCTAGGGAGTGAACGAGAACCACCCCATCGTGGTTGCGGTATCTACTGGGAGTAATCCCCGATGGCTGGTGATCCCCCCGCCCATACCTTGATCACCAGGCCGGACCCCCACCCCTGCCGGGCCGGCTACCCGCGTCCAACTCGACCAGGAGACATCCATCATGGGCTCCAGCCCCAACACGCTGCACGACTTCGTTCTCGACCTGCTCAGCGACCCGACCGCGCTGGCCGACTTCCAGGCCGACGCCGAGGGCACCCTGGCGAGGGCCGGCCTGAGCGACATCAGCGCCCTGGACGTGCAGGAAGTCATCCCGCTGGTGCTCGACTACGTGCCGACCGGGGGCCTGCCCGCCCTCGACGGCTCGCTGCTCGAGGACCTGCCGCTCGACCTGGTCGACGCAGGCCAGGCCGGCGCGATCTTCCAGCTCAAGGCCGTCACGGACCAGCTCGCGGTGTCGGGTGCCACCGGCGCCGGCGACGTCAAGGCCGCCGTGGCGGGCACGCTCAGCGCGGACGCCGACGGCCTGTCGGTGTTCGGCGGCGTGTCGAGCTGGGACCTGCTCGACGGCGCCGCCTCGGCGGAGCTGACGGTCGAGGGCGACTTCTCCGCGGTGGGTGACGTGACCGACACCCTGGACGGCACGCTGCACACCGCCACCGGTCAGGTCTCGGACCTGACCGCCACGGCGACCGGCACGCTGGACGGTGCCGTCGCCACCGCGGGTGGGGTCACCGGCTCGCTGCCGGGCGCGGACGGCCTGACCAGCACCGCGTTCGGCACGCTCGACACGCTGCACGGCGTGGTCGGCAACGTGACCGGTGGCCTCACCAGCTCGCTGCCCGTCGGCGACCTCGGCAACGTGGCGGGGCTCGGCAACGTGGCCGGCCTCGGCGACACGCTCGGCGTGTCCGGCTCCGCGCACGGCTCGGCCGAGTTCGACACCCATGGCGCCGCTCCCCTGTCCGACGTCACCGGTGCGGTCGCGGGCGTGGCGGACACCGCCGGCGTCGGCGGCGTCGTGAGCAACGTCACCGGCACGGTCGACAGCCTCGACCTGCCGGTCGTCGACTCGCTCGACGTGGACAACCTGCTCTTCTGAGACTGATCCACCACCGGAGGGCCGGTCCCGTCCACCCGACGGGACCGGCCCTCGCCTTGTGCGCGGAACGTGCCCGGACTTTCACCCGGACGGGTTTTACCGGCACACTCTGCCGGGTGATGTCCGCGCCTTGGCTCGACGTGCTCGACGACACGATCCGGGCTTGCGCTGCGCACAACCGGCCCGACCTGGCCGAACGGTTGCGCGACAAGCGCGCCCGCCAGCTGGACCCCAAGCTCCGCGTGCTCGTGATCGGCGAGCCGAAGCAGGGCAAGAGCCAGCTCGTGAACGCGATGGTGAACGCCCCGGTGTGCGCGGTGGGTGACGACGTCACCACCACCGTCCCCACTTTCGTGCAGCACGCGGAGACCCCGTCGGCGGCACTCGTGCGCGGCGCGTCCATCGCGAACACACCCACCGAACGCATACCCGTGCCCCTCGACGAGCTCGCCAACCAGGTGAGCGCCACCCGGCGCCACGGCGGCGACGTCGTGCGCGCCGAGGTCGGCATCCCCCGCGCCCTGCTGGACTCGGGCCTGGTGCTGATCGACACGCCGGGGGTCGGCGACCTGCGGCCCGCGCACACGGCGAGCACGTTCGCCGCGCTGCTCCAGGCCGACGCCGTGCTCATGGTCTCCGACGCGACGGCCGAGCTGACCGGGTCGGAGCTGGAGCTGCTCAAGCAGGTCATGACGTCGTGCCCCAACGTGATCGTGGTCCTCACGAAGATCGACATCGCGGCGCAGTGGCGGCGGGTGGTCGAGCGCAACCGGGCGCACCTGGCCCGCGCCGGCGTGGCCGCGAAGCTGGTCCCGGTGTCCGCCGCGCTGCGCCTGCGCGCGGCCAAGACCGGCGACAAGGCGCTCAACGCCGAGTCCGGCTTCCCCGAGCTGCTCACCTGCGTGCGGCAGGACATCGTGGCCGCCGCCGACCACCTGGCCCGCCGCACGGTCGCGGTCACCGCCGCGTCGGCGATCAAGCAGCTGGTCGCGCCGGTGCGCGAGGAGCTGACCGCCGCCGTCGCGCAGGGCCCGGAGAAGACGATCGCCGCGCTCAACGAGGCCCAGCGCCGCATCGACGAGCTGCGCCGCCGGTCCGCGCGCTGGCAGACCGTGCTGGCCGACGAGATGGCAGACCTGGTCTCCGACATCGAGTACGACCTGCGCGACCGCACCCGCAAGATCATGCGCGAGGTGGACAAGACGTTCGAGACCGCCGACCCGGCGCTGGGCTGGGACGAGTTCGAGGCCTGGCTGGAGGACAACCTCACCGAGGCCGCCACCACGAACTTCGCCTGGCTGCTCGACCGCTCGGAGTGGGTGGCCGAGAAGGTCGCCAAGAGCTTCCCGGTCGTCCGCGACGACCTGCTGCCCGAGTCGATCTTCCCGGACGACGTGCTGGACCGGGTCGCGCCCATGGACAAGCCGGTGATCGAGAAGTTCAGCGTGATGCAGAAGGCGTTCACCGGTCTGAAGGGCTCCTACGGCGGCGTGCTGATGTTCGGCCTGGCGACGAGCCTCGCCGGGATGCCGCTGATCAACGCGATCTCGCTGGGCGCGGGCGCGCTGTTCGGCGGCAAGTCGATCATCGACGAGAGCGACCAGCGGCTGCGGCGCAGGCAGGCCGCCGCCAAGGCCGCCGCGGCGCGGCACGTGGACGACTTCTTCATCAAGTTCAGCAAGGACTGCCGCGACGCGGCCCGGCACATCCAGCGCAGCCTGCGCAACCACTTCGCCACGCTGGCCGAGGAGTTGCAGGAGACGCTGCTCGAATCGGCCCGCAGCGCCCGCCGCGCGGTGCAGGACGACAACACCGAGCGGGAGCGCCGCAACCGGGACGCCAAGCGGGAGCTGGACGACCTCGTGCAGCTCTACCAACGGGTCCAGGCCCTCGCGGGAGGTCAGGCGCCGCCGCTGGGGATCAGCGCATGACGCCTGCGGGCGAGTCCGCGGCCGGCGTGACGCTGGAGGACGAGGTCTGGGCGTTGCTCGAGGACGCCCTGGTGGTCTACCGGGACAGCCCGCGCGCGGTCGCGTGGCTGCGCGGGCACCAGGCGCGGTTCGGCGAGCCGGTGCGCGTCGCCGTGGCGGGCGCGCCGCGCTCGGGCAAGTCGACCGTGGTCAGCGCGTTGATCGGCGAGGAGTTCGTGCCGACCGGCGCCACCACGTGGTACCAGGACGGGCCGCGGCCCAGGGCGCACGTCGGCCAGTACGAGGCGCCGGTGCTGCGCCGCGACGGCAAGGCGTTCGTCGACGCGCCGGACGCCGAGCGCGTGACCGTGGAGTGGCCGTCGCGGTCGTTGCGCGACCTGACCCTGATCGACACGCCGGCGGGCGCGCCGGTCGAGCACGTCTACGGCGAGGCCGACGCGGTGCTGTACCTGACCAGGCACCTGCACACCACGGACGTGCGGTTCCTCCAGACCGCGCACGACCACCCGGTGGCGCGGGTCGCGCCGGTGAACACGGTGCTGGTGCTGTCGCGGGCCGACGAGATCGGCGGCGGCCGGATCGACGCGCTGTCGTCGGCCAAGCAGATCGCCCGCCGGTACCGGCGCGAGGCGACGGTGACCCCGTTGTGCCAGAACGTGGTCGCGGTGGCCGGGCTGCTCGCGGTGGCCGCGCGCACCCTGCGGCCGGAGGAGTTCGCCGCGCTCGCGGCGCTGGCGGCGTTGGCGCGCACGGAGTTGGACGGCCACCTGCTGTCCGCGGACCGGTTCGTCGGCGAGGACTTCCCGGTGCGGCTGGACCCGGCGGTGCGCCGCGGCCTGGTGGACCGGTTCGGCATCTTCGGCGTGCGGCTGACGACGACGTTGATCCGGCAGGGCTTCGACACGCAGGTGAAGCTGACCGGGCAGTTGGTGCAGCGCAGCGGGCTCGGCGAGCTGCGCGACTCGATCGGCGTCTACTTCACCGAGCGCCGGGAGGTGCTCAAGGCGCGGGCGGCGTTGCTGGGGTTGGACGTGGTGCTGCGCGCCGAACCGCGGCCCGGGTCGATCGGGTTGGCGGCGTCGGTGGAGCGGATCCTGGCTTCGGCGCACGACTTCCGGGAGCTGAGGTTGCTGGCCGCGTTGCAGGGCGGGCGCACGCGGCTGCCCGGCGACCTGGAGGCCGAGGCGTCGCGGTTGGTCGGCGGGTTGGGCACGAACCCGGTGGTGCGGCTGGGGATGGAGCACGAGCCGACGGAGGGCGAGTTGCGGCGCGCCGTGCTGGACGCGTTGGGGCGGTGGCGCGTGCACGCGGTGGACCCCGCGCTGGACCACGGGCAGCGGCGGGCGGCGGCGGTGGTCGTGCGCAGTTGCGAGGGGATGCTGGCGCAGCCGGTCGCGTGAAGGCCTCGGCGCGTTCCTCAGCCGAGCGCCGCCGCGACGGCGCGAACGGCCGCGGAGGGCGTGCGGCGCGGGTCCGTGACCAGGAACAAGGTGCTGTCGGGCAGTTCGCGGACGCGCTGGAGCGTGCCCGCGTCCAGCTGCTCGGCGACGGCGACGCGCGGCAGGACGGTCCAGCCCAGGCCGGCCACCGCGCACGACCGCACGGCCTCGATGCTGCCGAACCGGGTGATGCTCGGCGTGGCGGGCAGGTCGCGCACGAACCGGTCGCTGTAGGAGCAGCCCTCTTCCAGCAGGAAGTACCGCTCGTCCAGCACCACGCCGGGCGCGGACACCAGCTCGATCTGCTCCACGCCGATGGCGGTGACCTTCAGGCCCGGCGCGACCAGCGAGTCCTCCAGCACCAGGGCCAGGTCGAGGGTGCCGTTGCGGACGCCGGCCAGGGCCTGGCGGGTGCCGGCGGGCGAGAGGTGCACGGAGATGCCCGGCCAGCGCATCGCGACGTCCGCGACGCGTTGCGGCAGCCGGTAGGCGCAGACCGATTCGGGTGCGGCTATCCGGACGTCGCCCTCCACCGCCGTGCTGCCGCGCACGGCGTCGCGCAGGCGTTGCTCGGCGGTGAGCACCTCGCGGGCGTGCTCGACGGCCTGCCGGCCGGCCTCGGTCAGCCGGGCGCCGCTGGGCAGCCGGTCGAACAGGCGGGCGCCGAGGTGCCGTTCCAGGGCTTTGACCTGACTCGTCACCGTGGATTGCACGAGGTGCAGCTCCGCCGCGGTGGCGGTGAAGCTGCCCGTGCGCGCGAGCACCAGGAGGGTGCGCAGGAGGCGGGTGTCCACCGCATCGACAATACCGATCGGGTCCATCGCAGGGAATCGTTGGACTCGATGGTGGGTGGTGGGAGACGCTGTCCGCATGAACGACGTGCATGAGACGGCAGTGCGGGAACCGGACGTGCTCCGCTACAGCGCTTTCACCACCGACCCCGCCGGCGGCAACCCGGCCGGTGTCGTCCTCGACGCTACCGGCTTGGCCGAGGCGTCGATGTTGGAGATCGCCGCCGAGGTCGGCTACTCCGAGACCGCGTTCCTGTTCCCGCGCGGTGACGGGGCGGAGTTCGACGTGCGGTACTTCAGCCCGTTGGTGGAGGTGCCGTTCTGCGGTCACGCGACCGTGGCGTCGGCGGTCGCGCTGGAGCGGACGGGGACGCTGCGGTTCCACACGCCGGCCGGCCTGGTCGAGATCGCCGCGACGCCGGGGAGGGCGAGCCTGACCAGCGTGCCGACGTCGTCGACGCAGGCTTCGGCGGAGGACGTGGCGGAGGCGTTGCGCGCTCTGGGGTGGTCGGCCGACGACCTCGACCCGCGGTACCCGGCGCACTGGGCGCTCGGCGGGTCGCGGCACCTCGTGCTGGCGGTGCGCACGCGGGAGCGGTTGGCGGCGTTGGAGTACGACTTCGACGCGTTGGGCGACCTGTTGCGGGCCAACGACGCGGTGACCGCGCAGTTGGTGCACCAGCGGAGCGAGGACGTCTTCGACGCGCGCGACCCGTTCCCGGTGGGCGGTGTGGTGGAGGACCCGGCGACCGGGTCGGCCGCGGCGGCGTTCGGCGGCTACCTGCGGGCCATCGGGCGGGTCGACCGGCCGCGGTCGATCACCATCCACCAGGGCGTGGACCTGGGTCGGCCCAGCCTGTTGGAGATCGCGGTCTCGCCCGAGGACCCGCGGGTCACCGTGACCGGGGCGGCGGTGCGGATCCCGGTCACCTCCTGACCCCGGTCACCCCTGGCCCCGGGAGTTTCCGGTCCGGGGTGTCGCCCCCGACCACGCGACGGGGCCGCCGGTCGCTCACTCCGCAGTCGCGACCGGCGGCCCCGAACGGGGTGGGGACGTCCGCCTCGCACCCCTGGCCCGTCACCTGCGCCCGTGGCGCGGGGCGGGACGGGCCGAGTCCGCTTCAGTAGATCTGGCTCGCGTGACGCATCCGCATCTCCTCGATCGCAGGGAACCCCCGCCAACTATGACCGGCGGAAGGGCTGGCGGCTCATGCGAAAGGGGGATAGAAGAGCGTTATGCCCGAGCTCGAGCTACGCCACCTGCGCGCGGTGTGCGCGATAGCGGAAGAAGGCAGCCTCACGAAGGCGGCCTCACGCCTGGGGCTCACGCAACCCGCGATGAGCGCCCAGCTGCGGACCGTCGAACGGATCGTCGGCGGTCGGCTGTTCGACCGGACCCCCGGCGGTTCCACGCCCACGGATCTCGGCAGGCAGGTCGTCGGCACGGCCCGGCTGGTGCTCGACGAGGTCGAGCAGCTGGTCTCGCTCGCCCGTGAGCGGACCCGGGAAGGCAGGGCCGGCCCGTTGGTGGTCGGCGGGGTGCCCACGTTGTTCTTCGGGCACTTCGTGGAGGAGCTGCGCCGGGTGATCCCCTGTTCGGAGGTCCGCACGGAGATCATGCCCGGCGCGTCGGACGTGCTCGAACTGCTGGTGTCGGGACAGGTGCAGCTGGGCGTGATCGACCGGTTCGAAGGGCTGGAGCGGCGGGAGCTGCGCGGGCTGGAGCTGCGGCGGTTGGTGAGCGAGCCGCAGTTCGTGGCGCTGCCGGAGACCGACCCGCTGGTCGTGCAGGACGACGTCGACCTCGCGCAGCTGGCCGACCGGGACTGGGTCGCGCCGCCGGACGAGCTCGTCGGCAACCGGCTGCAGATCTTCACGGTGTGCGCGGCGGCCGGTTTCACGCCCCGGTTCACCCACCACGTGAACGAGGCCGGCACCGCGCGCGGCCTGGTCGCCAACGGGGCGGTGTCGTTCGCGCTGCCCCAGTCGCGCAGCGGGGACGGGATCGTGATCCGGCCGCTGCGCGGCGCGCCGCTGATGGTGGACCTGATGCTGGCCACCCGCCGGGACGGTCCCGCCGCCGGCCTGGCCCACGACGTGTTCGCCGCCGCGGCCCGGGCGTACCGCGCGGTGCTGCCCCGCAATCCCGGGTACGCGAAGTGGTGGGCGGAGCACCCGGAGGCGCACCGGGAGATCGACGCGGCGCTGGTGGCGGGCGGCTAGGCCGGGCCAGGTCGGCCGGACCGGATCGGTCAGGCGCGGACGGCTTCTTCGATGGTGGTGGGCGTGCGGCCGATCAGCTTCTCAAGGTCGGGGCGGACCTCGGCGAGCGCGCCGCGGCTGATGTTGACCTCGATGTCGGCCAGCAGTTCGGCGACGAAGTCCGGCAGCCCGTAGCCCTTCAGCCCGGCGGTGCGGTCGGTCGCGCTCACCTTCTCGTGGGTCGTGCCCGCCAGGGCGGCCAGCTCGTCGAAGCTCCACGCCCGCGGGCCGGTCAGCTCGTAGACCGCGTTCTCGTGACCGGGCGTGCTGAGCACGACGGCGGCGGCCAGCGCCAGGTCGTCCCTGGACGCGCTGGCGATGCGGCCGTCACCCGTGGCGCTGACGATCGGCCCGGGCGCCTGGGGGAGGTAGTTCTCGTGGTACATCCCGTTGCGCAGGAAGGTGAACGGGATGCCGGTCGCGCGGATCGCCTCTTCGGTCGCCTTGTGCACCTTCGCCAGGTCGAGCGGCGAGGTGTCCGCGTCGGTGACGGACGTGTAGACGATGTGCCGCACGCCGGCGTCGACAGCGGCCCGGACGGCCTTCAGGTGCCGCTGGACGCGGATCTCGTCCGGCCCGTCCACCGACACCAGCAACAGCGTCTCCACGCCCGCGAACGTGTCGGCGAGGGGGCCGTCGAAGTCGCCCGGCCGGACCTCGACGCCGAGGCCCTCGGCCTTCTTCGGGTCGCGGACGGAGACGGCGAGCCGGTCGGCCGGGAGGCGGGTGCGGGTGTGCTCGAGGATCAGGGAGCCGAGGTGGCCGGTCGCGCCGGTGATCAAGGTCGTCATGGGGGCAACGCTAGGTCGCACTGCTAACTATTCGTAAGTACCTACCTTGAAGTGTGGTACTTACGAATGAGAAAGTGTGCAGGTAGAGTGCTTGCCATGGAGCTGCGTGGTGACGTATACGACCACAACTGCCCGACGCGGGTGATCGCGAACCACGCCACCGGGCGGTGGGGCAGCCTGGTGCTGGGCAAGCTCCTCGACGACGGCGGCGGCACGAGGAGGTTCAGCGAGTTGCGCCGGGCGGTGACCGGGATCAGCGAGAAGATGCTCGCCCAGACGTTGCAGGCGCTGGAGCGCGACGGGCTGGTGCTCCGCGAGGTCCACCCCGTGATCCCGCCCCGGGTGGACTACTCCCTCACGCCGCTGGGCGCCCACGCGGCGAAGCAGATCAGCGAGTTGTTCGGCTGGATCGAGGAGAACCTGCCGAACTTCCTGGCGGCACAGGAGGAATACGACGCGCGGCGGGCCGAGAACGTGTGACGGGTCACGTCCACACCTCCGACCTGTCGCCGCCCAGTAGCGGAACCTCAGCCGAACGCAACGGGAGCGACCCGCGCAGAGATCCGATGTCTAAGACCAGGCGGAAACCAACAACCGGTGAATTTCCGGTGTGGTTTGCCAGAATGGGAACCATGACGCAGCCCTTCACGGACGATAGTCACCCGGCCAAGCCCTATCCGGGAGCTCGGCCGGGACACTGCTTCGTGCACCTCGACGGCGCCGGCTGGCCGGTCACGCCCGATCCCGGCGCCGATTCCGGGTGGCGGGTCGCCCCGGACGGGCAGGACCTGGACGACTGGCTCGCGGCGCACGGCGAACCGCCGCTCGCGGGCCGGATGCCGGTGTTGGCGTACGGCTCCAACGCCAACCCGGCCAAGGTGACGTGGCTGCGCGAGGAGCTCGGGTTGGCCGGCCCGGCGGTCGTGCTCCGAGCCCGGTGCGACGGGCTCGCCGCCGTGTGGGCCGCGGGACTGCGCAAGACCGACGCCCAGCGACCGGCGACCCTCGCCGCCGCGCCGGGGGTCGAGGAGGAGCACGCGGTGTGGTTCGCCACCGCGGAGCAGCTGCGCGTGCTGGACCGCTGCGAGGGACGAGGGCTGCGGTACCGGCTGGTGCGGGTGCACACGGGTCGGGTGACGTTGTTCAACGGTGGTGTGGTGGATTCGGTGCTCGCCTACACCGGGGCCGGGACGAGGCGGATGCCGCTGCTGGTCAACGGCCGCGCGGTGCGGTGCGCCGACGTGGACCAGCGGGCGGCGCGCAGGCTCGGGGGTCGGCCGGCGGACGGGGACGGGCTGGACGTGACGCCGGTGCACGGCGATCCGTCGCCGGACGACTGGCCGGACCGGCTGTTCGTGTACGGGACGCTCCAGCCGGGGATGGGGGCGTGGCGCCTCGTGGAGCCGTTCGTGAGCGGTGACCCGCTGGCCGCGTCGTTGCCGGGGACGCTGCACGACACCGGTCGGGGTTATCCGGCGTTGCGGCCCGGCGACGGGCCGGGTGTGCCGGGGCACGTGTTGCGGCTCGAACGACCGGAGGACGCCCTGCCGGTGCTGGACGAGTACGAGGGCGACGAGTACCGGCGGGTGCGGGTGACGTTGCCCGACGGGCAGGTGTGCTGGACGTACGTGTGGACGGCCGGCGTGGGCGACATGCCGGTGCTGCCCGGCGGGTGGGCGGCTCGCGGCGAAGGGGCCGGGACGGCCTGATCCGGTCCGCCGCGGGGTTGGTAGGCGTCAATGATGCGCCCGATCCAGTGAATTCCTCGCCGATCCACCCAACCGTCCGGCGGTGGGGTACGTCCTCCTGTTGAGGACCCGTTCCCTAGCCAGGAGGTGGACATGAGGCGACTCGTGGCGCTCGGCGCCCTCGCGGTCGCGCTTGCGGCGTGCGGGACTCCCCGGCAAGCGGCCCAGCAGTCGACCATCGTGGTGCACCCGCCGACGTCCTCGGAGGTGCCGCCCGTTCCCCCCTCTTCGACGCCGGTGACGTCCGCGGCGCCCGCGCCCGCTTCCGGCCGCTGCACGGCGGCCGTGCTGGCGGGCGCCGTGGAGTCGACCGAGGCGGGCGCGGGGAACCGGTACGGGAAGCTCGTGGTGACCAACAACGGCTCCTCGCCGTGCACGGTCAACGGGTACAGCGGGTTGCAGTTGTTGGACGCGGCGGGCAACCCGGTGCCCACCGACCTCCGGCGGACGCCCGACCCCGCTCCGTCACCGGTGGTGCTCACGCCCGGCAAGGCGGCGGCGGCGAACCTGCACTGGACCGTGGTGCCCAGCGGTGACGAGCCGGTCGACCGACCGTGCCAGGCGGAAGCGGCGCGGGCGGCGGCGATCCCGCCCGACGAGACCGAGCCGATGGGCCTGCAGTGGGGCCTGGGTCCGGTGTGCGCCGGGGGGAAGATCGAGATCAGCGCGTTCTACGCTGCCTAGGTGATCGAGTCCAACGTCCCCGGCCACGCCGGCGAGCTCGCGGTCCGCACCTGGCCCAACCTGGACGCCGCCTGGCTCGCCGTCCTCGTGCACGGCTACGGCGAGCACAGCGGCAGATACGCGCACGTCGCCGAGGCGCTGGTGGACGCGGGCGCGTTGGTGGTGGCGTCCGACCTGGTCGGGCACGGCCGGTCCGAGGGCGAGCGGGCGTTGATCGACGACTACGACGGCGTGGTGGCCGACCTGGCCGCCACGGTGAGCTCGGCGTCGTCCGACCTGCCCACCGTGCTGGTCGGGCACGGCGAGGGCGGGCTGGTCGCGGCCCGGTACGCCCAGTCGAACCCGTTGGCGGCGCTGGTGTTGTCGGCGCCGGTGCTCGGCACGTGGGAAGGGCTGGACCGGCTCGGGTCCGAGGACACCGGCGCGCCGCTGGACCCGGAGCTGCTGTCGCGCGACCCGGAGGTCGGCAAGCGGTACGCGTCCGATCCGCTGGTGTGGCACGGGCCGTACAGGCGGGAATCCTTGGAGGCGTTGGAGCGCGCCCTCGACGAGGTGAACTACGGGCCCGCGCTGGAGCAGCTGCCGACGTTGTGGCTGCACGGCGACGCCGACGAGTTGGTGCCGGCGGCGGACACGCGCACGGGCACCGACCGGTTGCGCGGCCTGCTGTTCGAGGAGCGCGTCTACCCCGGCGCGCGGCACGAGGTGTTCAACGAGATCAACTCGGACGAGGTGCTGGCGGACGTGGTGGCGTTCGTGCGCCGGGTGCTCCGGCTGGGCTGAGCACACCCGGAAGACCCGGGCGCGCTCCAGGTCGAGCGACCGGAAGGGGTGGGGCGGCCAACGGGGCGCCGCCCCACCCCGCCACGCTCAGTCGTCGTCATCTCCGGCATAGGCGTCGGCCTCGGCGTGCGCCGATGTCGAACCCGTCCACGCGCCGTCAGGGCTGGACCAGGCATATCCGTCGTGGTAGCCCGCGCTGCCCTCCCACGTGTACGTCAGCACGTAGAACGAACCCGCGCCGTACGGGCCGGCGACCTCGTAGGCCTCGTAGAAGTACGAGCCGCCTTCCCCGTCGGCGCCGGACGCCAAGTCGTGGAGGGTGGCGCCGTCCGCGGTGGCGGACGCGTTGTTCTGGTCGAACTCGACGTCGGCGGACGCGATGCCCGAGGCGCCGATGACGATCGGGAGGGCGAGGGCGCTTGCGGCGACCAGTCGGATGATGCTGCGCATGGTGGAACCTCCTTGGCGTAGATGGCCATGCGCTCACATCGTTACCTCGCACGGCACGCCACCGGTCATCGCCGACCGCATCGTGTGAACGGGGGTTAGAGCGGCGAAAACGGCCTGATCAGCGGACATCACGAGGGGTGGGCGCAAGTCCCTGCTTATGGGTGACATCAGTGGCACCCTCACGCGCCACACGCGTGTCGTGGACAATTCGCGGCGAGATGGTTGGTGAAGACCTGGAGCTGCTGATCACCGCGGTGGTCGCGGCCGACGACGAGCAGCAGGCGCGGGCCGCCTGCTCCGCACTGCTGCGCCAGGTCGGCGGGCGGGTCGTGCGGGCCTCCGACTGCTCCGACGAGGAACCGGGCTGCTGGTCGGTCACGATCAGCCGGGTCAGCGGCGAGCGCGCGACGCAGAACGTGGCCGGCGCGCTGGCCCGCGCGGTGCGCACGTTCGTCCGGCAGCTCGGCGACGAGTTCCCCACGCCGAGGGTCGCCTGCGAGCCGCCGACGGCGTGGACGGTGCTCGACGACCCGGCGCTGCTCGACGGTCTGCTGCCGGGCGCGGAGCGGTTGCTGGTGGAGGCGTGGGCCGGTGGCGACCCCCAGCAGAACAAGCCCCTGGTCGACGACGTGCGACCGGACGAAGCGCCGGCGCCTGAACGGGGGAAGGCGGCCGAGCCGCGGACGGGTTCGCGGCTGTCGTTGCGGGTCGACGTGGCCACCGACCGGTCCGCGGGCGCCGAATGGCAAGCGCGGGCAGTAGCGAGTCGGGTCGCCCGCAGTGGCAAGATCACCCGAGTGGCTCCCCACGGGCACCTACTGAGCGTGCACATCGACCTCGGCTCGAGCGTTAATTCGCCCACTGTCGCGCTACACGACGCGGTGGCGTCGCTGGGCCGTTCGGGGTGGTCCGAGGTCGCGTGGTCCGACGGCTCCGGGTCGATCCGCTGGTCGGCCGCACCGGTGCCGCAGGCGGGGATCGCCGCGTTGGAACTGACAGCGACACCGGACTCGGCATTCGTGTGGACGGTGCCCGACTGAGATCCACATCGCTGACCCGATCGAGTGGATTTCGAATGCCACCCGGTCAGCCGATCTTGCTTGTGAATCGTGAAACTTTAGGTACTACTTTCAACTATAGGAACTCGAGCAGTTTCGCCAGGAGGGGTCGGGATCCGACATGGCCAGCATCGAAGAGGTCCGCGCCGCGATCGCACAGGCCGTCGAGAAGGCGGGCCAGAGCGTGAACGCCCTGCAACAGGCCGCCGACCTGGCCGAGGACGCGCAGGCGCTGCTCAGCACGGCCACCCAGGGCAGCGTCCAGGCCGACGTCGAGCAGGCGAACGCGCGCTTCGCCGAGGTGGTCAGCGGCGTCACCGACCTGCAGAAGCACCTCGGCGCCGGGATCTCCCAGGCCGAGAGCATCAATTCCAGGTTGTGACGTGACCTCGGTAGGCGAGATCAAGCTCGCTCTCGAGCAGAGCTGCGAGTTCCTCAGGGACGCCTACCGCAGCGTTCGGGAGGCCCAGAACGCGTTGGACGAGGCGGTCGGGATCCTCGTCGAGGCGAGCGCCGACCACCACGAGTCCCTGGTGCCCGCCGGGTTCGTGGCGGCGGGAGAGAAGTTCGCCGACGAGTTGGAGCTGATCGTCGGCAGCCTGGAACTGGTCCAACGCCTAGCCGTGGAGCTGTGACGTGAGCAGGCGTGACGAGCGCCGCAAGAGGATCGAGGGCTCCTTCGAGGAGTTCCGCAAGGCGGTCGCCGCCGCGCTGGGCAACGCCTCGCGCGAACACCGCCTCCTCGCCGACGAACGCGCCCGCGACATGTTCGAGGTGATCCTGCGCGGCGACGGCGTCGACCGGGCGCTCGCCGACCCGCTGCTGGCCGACGCGCTGGCCAACCCGCTGTTCGAGCAGCAGCTGGCGAGGGCGTTGATCGACCGGGTCGAGGCGTTCCGCGAGTGGTCCGAACGCGGTCCGGACCAGCTGACCGCGCTGGTCGACGCGGCGGCCGGCGGCCCGGCGTCGTGGCCGCCCGAGACGTGGCTCGGCACACCGGGCACGGCCGACGGCGGTGACGGCGCGCCGGAGCTGTGGCGCATCGGCACCGGCGTGGTGCGCGGCGCGCCCGAGCCGCAGCGGTTCCCGGTGGCGGTGCCGCTGCTGGACCACTCGCACCTGCACGTCTCCTCCACCCACGAGAGCCGGGCCGCGGCCGAGTCGCTGGTGGAATCGCTGCTGCTGCGGGTGCTGAGCCACTTCCAGCCCGGCCTGGTGCACGTGCACGTGTGGGACGTCGGCCAGCTCACCGGCGCGTTGCCCGGCCTGTACCCGTTGACCAGGGCGGGCCTGCTGACCGTGCACGATCCCGCGCGGCTGCACGAGCTGCTCGACGAGCTGTCCGACCACATCCGACGCGTGCACACCGGCGTGCTGACCGAGGGCCACCAGTCGGTGCGGGCGGCGGGCGGGCGGCGCACCGAGCCGTGGCGGGTGGCGGTGCTGTTCGGCAACCGGCAGCCGTTGCGGGAAGAGCACCAGCAGCAGCTGCAACGGGTGGCGCGCAACGGACTGGCGGCCGGCATCCAGCTGTTCATCGTCGACATCCCGGTCACGGTCAACTCGCCGATCGAGACCGTCACGATCGCCGCCGACCAGTCCGCGACGTGCACGATGACCGGCAAGCACGTGACCGTCGCGCTCGACCCGCCGCTGCCCCGCGCGCAGGTGCCCCGCGCGTGCGCGGCGATCGCGGACAAGCGGGAGGAGCGCCGCAACCGGCTCAGCACGTTCGCCGACCTGCTGCCGGAGCGCTTCTGGCGGGAGGACTCGTCCGCCGGCGTGCTCGCCCCGGTGGGGTTCCTGGAGGGCGAGCCGGTGCACGTGGGGCTGGGCGACACGTCGCCGCACGCGTTGATCGGCGGTCCCAGCGGCTCGGGCAAGACGAACTTCCTCTACGCCATGCTCGGCAGCCTCGCCGCCCGGTACGCGCCGGACGAGCTGGAGCTGTACCTGCTGGACTTCAAGGAGGGCGTGTCGTTCGCGCAGTTCGCGCCGGGCCGCAAGGACCCGACGTGGCTGCCGCACGCGCGGCTGGTCGGGGTGAACGTCAACACCGACCGCGAGTTCGGCGTGGCGCTGCTGGCGTTCCTGGCCGACGAGATGCGCAGGCGCGCGGACGCGGCCAAGCGGCACGAGGTCACCAAGCTGGAGCAGCTGCGCGAGGAGGACCCGCTCGGCCACTGGCCGCGGATCGTGGCGGTGATCGACGAGTTCCAGTACCTGTTCGGCGAACGCGACCAGGTCACCGCGCAGGCGACCCAGCTGCTGGAGGACGTGGCGCGGCGCGGCCGGTCGCAGGGCATCCACCTGGTGCTGTCCAGCCAGGACGTGTCCGGCATCGAGGGCTTCTGGGGCAAGTCGGCGATCTTCGAGCAGTTCACCGTGCGCATCGCGCTGCCCAAGGCGCGGCGGGTGCTGGCCGAGCCGCAGAACGACGCCGCGGTGGAGCTGCCGCGCTGGCACGCCGTGGTCAACCACGAGTCGGGCGTGCGGCCGGGCAACGAGGTCGCGCGCATCCCGGACGCCACCGCCAAGGGCACGTTCGACGTCTTGCAGGCCGAGCTGCACGGGCTGCGCCCGCCGGACCTGGCCGAGCCGATCCTGTTCGACGGCAGCAAGGTGCCCGCGTTGCGGGCGCTGCCGGACTTCCGGGCGTTGCGGCCGTTCGACGGCGGCAGCCCCACCGTGCTGCTGGGCCAGGTGATCGACGTGGCGGGCAGCGCGGCGAAGGTGCGGTTCGCCCGCACGCCGGGCCGCAACATCGCGGTGCTCGGCTCGCTGGCCGACGACGCGGCGGGCGTGCTGGGCGGCGCGGCGCTGTCGCTGGCCCGTCAGCACCGGCCGGGCGACGCCCAGTTCACCCTCGCGTGCCTGGCCGAGGACGCCTGGCCGCACGCGCAGCGGCTGGCCAAGCAACTGGGCGAGGAGGGCCACTCCGTCGAGCTGGTCGGCCTGGACGGCATCCGGGCGCTGGTCGACGACACGGCGGCCCGGATCACCGCGAGCATGACCGGCGAGACGGGCGCGCCGCTGCCACCGCACTATCTGGTGGTTTACGCGGTGGACGCGGCGCACACCCTCTTGGAGGCGAAGAACCCGACGACCCGGGCCTCCGGGGTGGACGGCCTGCGGACCGTGCTCAAGCACGGGCCGGAGAACCGCACCCACGTGCTGGGCTGGTGGCGTGGCGCGCAGCGGCTGAAGAACAGCCTGTCGCCGGGCGTCTACGACGACATCGGCGCGTGGATCGCGTTCGACATCCAGGGCAAGGAACTGCTGTCGTTCGGACCGGAGCAGGTCATGGCGTGGTCACCGCGACCGCGGCGCGGCCTGTTCTTCGACCGGTTCGAGCACTCGCGGCCGCAGGTCGTCATCCCGTTCGACACCGGGGAGGAACCATGATCAGCCACGCCTCAGTCGTGCCCGCGCAGCGCACCAGCGGGCACGCCGTGCCGGAGGTCGAGGCGGTCTCGGCGATCGAGCGGTACCGGGAGGTCGTCGCGCTGGCCGGCGAGTCGGCCGAGCGGCTGCGCGCCGCCGACCGGGCCCGGGTGCGGCAGCTGCTGGAGCGGCTGGCCGAGTCGCAGGACCGGATGGCCGAGGTCATCGACCAGGAGAAGCTGGTCAAGCAGGTCGTCGCGGAGCACTGGGAGGCCGTGGTCGGGCTGCTGTGGGACGAGCGGTGGTTCACCATGACCACGGTGCCCGCGCCGGACGAGTCGGTCCCGCCGCGGGACCAGCGCGAGTACAACACCGCGCTGGACCTGGCGTTCCGGGCGTTGGAGGAGTCGCTGCAGAAGCGCGCCCTGTTCCGCTAGGAACCTAGAAGCCCCAGGAGACGGCGACCGTGTCGAAGTCGAGCTCGGCGTCGGCACGGCGGTAGGTGGCCAGGGCGGCGGCGTTGTCCTTCTCGGTGCCGGTCCACACCCCGGTGCAGCCGCGTTCCCCGGCCAACTCGATCAGTCGTCGGATCAGCGCGGACGCGATCCCGCGCCGCCGGTACGCCTCGTCCACTCCCAGCTCGTACAGGAACATCTCCACGCCCTTGTCGGGGTGGATGGTCTCCACCCCGGACACGAACCCGGCCGGCGCGCCGTCGACGTAGGCGATCAGCAGGTGGTGCCGGTCATCGGCCAGGAACGCGCGGGTGGCGTCCTCGCGCGGCACGTCGTCGAACAGGTGCCCCGCGGCCATCACCGCGGCCAACGACGTGATCCGCCGGATGTCCATGCGGGCGAGGGTAGCTCTTGGGTGATGATGCGGTCATGCGCGTTCTGCCCACCCCCGCCGACGTGTCCGCCGCCACCCCCGACCCCATCGCCCGCTGGGCCGCGCAGTCCCTCCTCCCCGGCCGCGGCGGCGCGGCCTGGGCGCACGGCGACGCGGTGGCCGTCCTGGCGCCCGCGCTGTACCGCTTCGACCGCCTCGTGCTCACCGGCCCCGCGGAGGGCGTCTCGGTGCTCCTCAGCGCCCACCTGCGCCCCGGCCTGCGGCCCCTGGTGACGACCGAAGTGGCAGAAGAGCTCGGCCGACCGGTGCTCGGCACGTTCGGCTGGATGGAACGCGCCGGCTCCCTCGACGCCGGCGTCGATGCCCGCTGGCTCACCGAACGGGACGAGGACGACGTCGAGTCGCTGCTGCGCAAGGCGAACCCCGAGTCCTGGGTGCGCCCCGGCGAGCCGGGACCGTCGCGCTGGGCGGGCATCCACGTCGACGACGTGCTGGTTGCGGTCGCGGCGGACGCCTGGCCCTCGCCCCGGGTCGGCTTCGTCGCGGGCGTGGCGACCCACCCCGACCACCGCCGCAGGTCGTTGTCCACGAAGGTCTGCTCGTTCGTCGTGAGCGCGCTGCTGGCCGAGCGCGGCACGTGCGGGCTGATGGTCGACAAGTCCAACCAGGCCGCCATCACCGTTTACCGACGGCTCGGCTTCACCTACCGGAGCGTGACGGCGCTGCGCGACCCAGGTCACACCTGAACGACGGAACAGCACCGCGACACCGCGCTGTTGCACGCGATATGACCTTGCCGAGCACCGCGCGCGAGATCCACCTCGCCTCCCGCCCCGAGGGCTTCCCGACCCGTGAGAACTTCGACCTGGTCGAAGTGCCCCTGCCGGACATCGCCGACGGGCAGCTGCTGGTCCGCAACCTCGTGATGAGCGTGGACCCGTACATGCGCGGCCGGATGAACCCGGGCAAGTCCTACGTGGAGCCGTACGAGGTCGGCGAGGCGCTGACCGGCGGCGCGGTCGGCGAGGTCGTGGCGTCGAACGCGCCCGGCTTCGGAGTCGGCGACACGGTGCTGCACGGCCTCGGCTGGCGCGAGTACGCCGCGGTGGACGCCGCCGACGCGACCAAGGTGGACCCGGGGGCCGCGCCCGTCGGCGCGTACCTCGGCGTGCTGGGGATGCCCGGCATGACGGCGTACGCGGGCCTGCTGGACGTCGCCGCGTTCAAGGAGGGCGACGTGGTGTTCGTGTCCGGCGCGGCGGGCGCGGTCGGCCAGGTCGCGGGCCAGGTGGCCCGGTTGCGCGGCGCCAAGCGCGTGATCGGCAGCGCGGGCAGCGACGCGAAGGTGGAGTACCTGGTGGACGAGCTGGGCTTCGACGCGGCGTTCAACTACAAGGACGGCCCGGTGGCCGACCTGCTCGCCGAGGCCGCGCCGGACGGCATCGACGTGTACTTCGACAACGTCGGCGGCGAGCACCTGGAGGCGGCGATCGCCTCGTTCAACCAGTACGGCCGCGTGGCCATCTGCGGCTCGATCTCGAACTACAACACCACCACCCCCGCGGGCCCCCGCAACCTCGGCCTGGCCGTGGGCAAGCGCCTGTCCCTGCGCGGGTTCATCATCTGGGACCACGAGCACCTGCGCGAGGCGTTCGTGCGGGAGGTCGGCGGCTGGATCGCCTCGGGCGAGCTGCGCTACCGCGAGACCGTGACCGAGGGCCTCGACCGGGCGCCGGAGGCGTTCATCGGAATGCTCCGCGGCGAGAACCTCGGCAAAGCGCTCGTGACCCTGTAGGCGACGGGCTCAACCGCCGTGCCGGGCGAAGACCTCCCGGACCTCGCCCAGCGCGGCGGCCCGCGCGGCTTCGTCGCAGTACCAGTCGGCCCGGCTCTCGACCACCGACTCCGGCGTGAACTCCCGCCCGAACAGGTACGACTCCAGGCAGTACCCGAACCCGGACTCGACCATCGGCTCCAAGCCCTCCGCCGCGCAGTGCGCCAGCAACCCCTCGGCCTCCCGCCACCGCTCGCCGTCGAACCAGAACACCCCGCCCGCGTAGTGGATCGTGCTCCCGGTCGCCTCGTCGACGAGGTTCAGCGACTCGTAGTTCTCCGGACGGTCGCGCACCAAGCGCACCAGGTCCTCGGGCACACCGCGGTAGAGCGACTCCTGGAGCGCGTGATCGCCCTCCGCGTACAGGTTGAGGTCCGACTCGTGGTCGAACGTCAGCAGCAACGCGCGCCCCTCCGGCGTGAAGTACCAGACGGCCGACTGCCCGCCCGAGTCGTTCCACGCGAACCGCTCCGCGCCGTCCACCACCACCGGCGCCACCCCCGCGATCTCGCCGACGATCGCCGCCCGCCGCCGCACCTCGACCAGCGGAGTGGCCGCCAAGCCGTCCCAGATGTCCTCAGTCACGCGCGCAGGCTACCGACCACCACCGACAGCTCCCCCGCGTCACACGAGCTCGCCGTCCGCCGCCACCACACGCCCGTCGTGCACGACCAGCGTGCGCGGCGCGCGATCCATCACGGCGGCCGTCACCGTGTCGCCGGGCACGACCACCAGGTCCGCCCGCGCGCCCTCGGTGAGCCCCAACGCCTTCCCCATCACCGCCGCGCCACCCCGGGTGGCCACGTCCACGCACATCTCGACCAGCTCGTCGCGCCGGAACCCGTTGCGATAAGCCAACTGCCACGTCCGGTCGAGCATGTCGCCGTTGCCGTAGGGCGACCAGTAGTCCCGGATCCCGTCCTGCCCGAGCCCCACCCGCACGCCCGCCCACCGCAACTGCCGCAACGGCAACGGCTCCCGCACGCCCGGCGCGACGGTCGTCACCGCGACGTCGTGCTCGGCCAGCCGGTCCACCAGCTCCGCCCGCCGCTCCTCGTCCACGCTCGACAGCGCGAACGCGTGGCTGATCGTCACCTGCCCCTGCATGCCGAGCGCGCTCACCCGCTCGCAGATCAACTCCACCTGGAACGCGCCCAACGTCCCGGCGTCGTGCAGGTGCACGTCCACCCCGCGCCGGTGCTTCTCCGCCAACCCGAACACGACGTCCAGGTGCCGCACCGGATCCCGGTCGTACCCCGCCGGGTCGAGCCCGCCGACCAGGTCCGCGCCCGCCCGCAGCGCCGCGTCCAGCAGCTCGGCGGTGCCCTTCTCGCGCAGGATGCCGCACTGCGGGAAGGCCACCACCTCGACGTGCGCCCTCCCGGCGTGCGCCTCCCGCGCCGCGAGCACGCCTTCCAGCTTCTCCAGCCCCGAGTCGACGTCCACCTGGGCGTGGCTGCGCACGTGCGTGGCGCCGGACGCGATCGTCCGCCCGAGCGTGTGCGTGGCGCGCTCGGCCACGGACGCCTCCGCCGAGCGCCAGTTGCGCCGGTCGTTGTCGATCAGCCCGGCGAGCCCGTCACCCGCGCTGTGCGGGCGGAACGGCAGCCCCAGCCGGGTGGAGTCGAGGTGCGCGTGCGCGTCGGTGAACGCGGGCAGCAGCACGCCGCCCCGTCCGTCGACCACCGGCACCCCGGGCGGCGGGTCGACGTCCCGGCCGAACGCCGCGACGTGCCCGCCCTCGCAGAGCACGTCGACCAGGGGTGCGCCCGGGGCGTTCGGCCACGGCCGCACGGAACGGATCAGCAGGTCACCGGTCACCAGGCGACGCTAGCCCCGAGACACCGATGTCGCCAGCGAGGAGCTTGCCCGGGTTGAGCACGCCGGTCGGGTCGAGCGTCCGCTTGACCGAGGCCAGCACGTCCAGCCCGAGCCCGCCGATCTCGGCTTCCAGGTACGGGACGTGGTCGGCGCCCACCGCGTGGTGGTGGCTGATCGTGCCGAGCCCGGTGATGGCCTCGCTCGCGGCGGCCTTCGCGACCTGCCACTGCCCGATCGGGTCGGCGGCGTCCCGGGCCGCCAACGCCGTGAAGTACAGCGACGCGCCGGTCTCGTACACGTGCGAGATGTGGCACATGACCACGCATGCGCCCAACGCGTCGACCAACGCCTCCCGCACCGCGGCACGCAGGTCCGACACCTTCGACCAGTGCGTGGCCGTCTCCAACGTCTCGACGCACACGCCGACCTCCATCAACGCGTCCCGCTGACGGGGTCCGTTGAACCGCCCGTGCCGCCACGCCTCGCCGAGCACCTTCCCCAGCGACAAGGCCTTCACGCCCCGCAGCGCCTCCGCCCTCCGCCGCGCGACCTCCCGCTTCGACGCGCCGTGCCACCCGAGGATGAGCATGCACGGCTCCCGCACGCCCCGCGCCTTCAGGTAACCCTTGAGCGCGTTGACCTTCCACCCACCGCCCAGCGCGAGCGACACCACCGTTTCGTCCACATCGGACAGACGTGTCACGTCCGCCGGCACCCGCCGCTGCGCCAACTCCCGCACCAGAGCCGACCCGCGCTCCCACCCGTCCACCACGAAACCCTCGTACCGCTCGACCTCCGGCCGGCGGCGCACCCGCAGCGCGACCTCCGTGATGACCCCGAAGGCGCCCTCGCTCCCGACCACCAACTGCTTCAGGTCCGGCCCGGCGGCCGACGCCGGCGCACCGCCCAACCGCCACTCGCCCACCGGCGTGGCCAGCCGGACGCCTTCCACCATGTCCTCGAACCGACCGTAGCCGGACGACGCCTGACCGGCCGACCTGGTCGCGGCGAACCCGCCGATGGTGGCCCGCTCGTAGGACTGCGGCACGTGCCCGATGGTCAGCCCGTGCGCCGCCAGCAACCGTTCGGCCCGGGGCGCGGGCAACCCCGCCTGGAACACCGCCAACCGGGACACCGGGTCGACCTCGACCAGCTTGTCCAACCGGTTCAGGTCCAGCGCGATCACCGCCGCCTTGTCCCCGCGCAGGGCGTTCACCCCGCCGACCACGGACGTGCCGCCGCCGAACGGCACCACCGCCACGTCGTGCTCGACGCACACCTCCAGCACCTCGACGACCTGCTCGGGCGACGCGGGCAGCACCACCGCGTCCGGCACGGGCAGCTCGCCGTCACCGCGCTGCCGCAACAGGTCCACGTAGGACAGGCCACCGGCGCGCCCCAGCCGCGAGTCGCGGTCCACCCGGACGTGGCCGGGGCCGACGACCTCGCCCAGCGCGGCCCGCGCGGCGGTGCTCAACGCGGACTCCGGCGCCCTCGGCGGCCGGGCCGGCGTGCGGACGTCGCCCAGCCCGGTCCGTTCCCGCAGCCACTTCAGCGCGTGCGGCGGTAGCGAGCCCGCGGTCGTGGTCCACCTGCCCCGGAGGGTGTGGTCGATGTGCTCGGTCACCGCTACAGTGTGACACATGACGTCTCAACGTCACAGTGATGACGCGCTCCTCGACGCGGCCCGCGACTGCGTGGTCGAGGTCGGGGTCCGCCGCACCACGCTGACGGACATCGCCAAGCGCGCCGGCGTGAGCCGGATGACCCTCTACCGCCGGTTCCCGGATGTCGGCACGCTGGTCAGGACCCTCATGACCAGGGAGTTCACCGCTCTGCTCCACCGCGTCGAGGCAACCGGCGACAACGCCAGGCAACGGCTCGTGGCGCAGGCCATCGCGGGCATCCGGCTGCTGGCGGGCGACCCGTTGATGCGGCGGGTGCTCGACCTGGACGCCGAGCTGATGCTGCCGTACCTCGTGCAACGGCTGGGGAGCACGCAGCGGCTGGTCGAGGCGTTCCTGGTCGGCCGGATCGAGGAGGGTCACGCGGACGGCTCGATCCGGCCGGGCTCCACCTCCGCCCAGGCCCGGCTCGTGCTGCTGACCACGCAGTCGCTGGTGCTCTCGATCCGGCCGGCCACCACGGACCTGGACTTCGAGGAACTGCTGGCCGAACTGGCCGCCCACCTGGACGGGGCGCTGTCGTGAACACCTCTTTGAACGCCGGGCGGCGGCGCGCGGACCTCGACCACCTGGCGTCCTCCCCCGTCGACCTGCTCGTCGTCGGCGGTGGCGTGACCGGGGCGGGTGTCGCCCTGGACGCGGCGTCACGCGGGCTGTCGGTGTGCCTGGTGGAGGCGCACGACCTGGCGTTCGGCACGTCCCGCTGGTCGAGCAAGCTGGTCCACGGGGGCCTGCGCTACCTGGCCCAGGGGCAGGTCGGGGTGGCGTACGAGAGCGCGGTGGAGCGGGGCATCCTGATGACCCGCACCGCGCCGCACCTGGTGCGGGCGCTGCCGCAGCTGGTGCCGTTGCACGGCAAGGCGCACGACCCCGTGGTGATGGCCGGTCTGCGTGCGGGCGACGTGCTGCGCCGGATGGCGCGCACACCGTCACGCGTGCTGCCGGGTCCGCGGCGGGTGCCGACCGCGGAGGCGTTGGCCCTGGCCCCCGGTCTGCGGCGGGCGGACCTGCGCGGCGGTCTGCTGAGCTTCGACGGGCAGCTGATCGACGACGCACGCCTGGTCGTGGCCCTGGCCCGGACCGCCGCCGGCTTCGGCGCCCGGATCGTCACCCGCGCCCGCGCCACCTCCCTTTCCGGCCGCGGCGCGCACGTGGTCGACTCGCTCACCGGGGCGTCACTGCACATCGAGGCGCGTGCGGTGGTCAACGCCACCGGCGTGTGGGCGGGCGACCTGGCGCCGGACGTGAGGCTCCGCCCGTCCCGGGGTTCGCACCTGGTGGTGTCCGCGTCGACCGTCGGCCTGTCGAGCACGGCGCTGACCGTCCCGGTCCCGGGGGCCCGCAACCGCTACGCGCTCGTGCTGCCGCAACGTGACGGGCGGGTGTACGTGGGTCTGACCGACGAGCCGGTGGACGGCCCGATCCCGGACGTCCCCACCGTGCCGCAGTCCGATGTGGACTTCCTGCTGGAGGTCGCCTCTTCGGTCCTGGAGCGCGAACTCACCCGTGCCGACGTCCTGGGGGCCTTCGCGGGACTGCGTCCCCTCCTCGACACGGGCGACGGCCCCAGCGCCGAGCTGTCGCGTGGTCACGCCGTGCTGACGAACGACGGCGTGACCACGGTCGTGGGCGGCAAGCTCACCACCTACCGCAGCATGGCCGCCAAAGCCGTCGACGCCACCGCCCTCACCACAATCCGCTCCCGCACCGCGCGGATCCCCTTGGTGGGCGCGGGCCCGACCACCGGCCCGCCGCACCTGGTCGCGCGCTACGGCGCGGAAGCGCCCGAGGTCGCCGAGGTCGGCGAGGTCGCCTGGGCCGTGCGCCACGAGGGAGCCCTGACCGCCGACGACATCCTGGACCGCCGCACCCGAATCGGCCTGGTCCCGACCGACCGCACCGCCGCCGAACCGGCCGTCACCGCCGAGGTGGCCGAGGAACTGGCCGCCCAAACCCCCGCCTGAGCGTTCCACTCGGGGTGCCTGAACGCAGGACACGCGCGCGAGTCCTGCGTTCAGGGTGCGAGAGTCCTACGTTCGGAACACCCGAGTTCAACGCTCAGGACGTGAGCGGGCACGCGAAAGGGGACCTCCGGAGTGGAGGTCCCCCTTGGCGTTCAGGTCACTCGCCGATGATCGGCTTCGCGGCCTTCGGCGGCTCCTCGATCAGGGGCTCGCCCTCCAGCCGCACCTTGCGCTGGTGGTCCTTGCTGTCGCCGCCCTGGCCCGGTGCGCCCATCATCGGCGCGCCCATCATGCCCATGCCGCCCGCGCCACCGGGACGTCCACCGGCCGCGCCCGGCGCACCGGCGGCAGCCGCGCCGCCCGCCGGACCGCCCGACTGGCCGAGCACGCCGGACGAGCCACCGGCCTGGAGGGTGGAACCGCCGGCGCCACCGCCACCGGAACCGCCCGCGAAACCACCACCGCCGCCACCGGCGAAGCCGCCGCCACCACCACCGCCGAAGCCGCCGCCGGCACCACCACCGGCGCCACCGCCGGTGGGCAGGTCGGTCGTCCGGATCGGGGGCACGGTCGGCATGGTCGGCACGGAAGGCGTGCCGGTACCGCTGCCGCTGCCCGTCGCGTAAGTCGTGTCGCGGAACGTGGGCGGCGGGGGCACCTGGCCGGTGCCCGCACCGGAACCGCCCGGCACCCACCGACCCGGCTCCCAGTGACCGCCGCTACCGGAACCACCGGAACCGGAACCGCCGGAACCACCCGAGCCGCCACCGGTGCCGACCGAAGGCGGACGGCTCACCACGGGACCGCTCGGACCGCCCGGGTACGCACGACCTGGCTCCGTCACGCCACCGATGCCCGGCCCGTAGCCCGTGCCCACCCGCGGCGGCTGGCTCACCACGGGACCGATCGGGCTCGGACCGCCGGACGGGATGGTCGACCCACCGCCGCCACCACCGGGGTTGTTCGTGTACCGGTCGTTCGCGCCCCGGTCCATCTCGTTGAGCTGCCGCTCGTCGAGCCCGAGGCCACCCTGCGACAACCGCGGTCCCGAGCCGCCACCGCCACCGCCCTTGTTGGACGACGTCATCGCGGTGATCGCCTGCAGGATCTGCTTGGCGGTCTGGGCGATCTGCGCGACCGACTTGATCAGGTCGATCAGCTTCTTGAGCGAGTTGCCGAGCTTCTGCAGGAAGTCGGCCAGCTTCTTGGCGTAGTTGCACGCCATCTGCACGATGTCCGCGATCGCCGCGCCGATGGCCGCGCCGAAGGTCAGGAACGACGCCGCCAACCACTGGATGATCTTCATGACCATCTCGGACACGGCCTGGCTGATCAGGTCCATGATGGTCTTGCGCACGGTCGCCACCAGCTCGCCCGCGCCCTTGGCGGCGCGCGAGATGCCCTGCGTGGCCTTGGACAGCGTCTCCAGCCCGGCCGCGTGCCGCTTGCTCGCCGCCCGGTACCCGTCGGCCGAACGGCCGCGCCAGGTCCGGGTCTCCTCCACCGACGTGCGCCGGTAGTCCGCGACGATGCCCTCGATCTGCTTGGCCGCGGACGCCCAGCTGTCGGACATCTTCTGGATCGCCTGCGGGTCGCCGAGCAGCGCGTCGAACGGCTCGCGCAGGAAGTCGACGTGCTGCATGGCCCAGCTGAACCCGGCGGACAGGAAGCCCGACAACGGGTTGCTGGCCATGCCGACGATGCCCATGGCGGTGTTCGCCATGCCGAGTCCGGCCTGGACCCAGTCGCCGCGCTCGACCGCCGCGACGGTGCCCTGCACGTCGCTGATCAAGTGCGAGGGGTCACGGCCCTGGGTGGTGGCTTGCCCGCTCATCCCCGTGCCCTTCCGGTGAAGCCGAACGCGTTGTCGAGGTCGACGTTCTCGTAGAGGTCGGCGACCTCCTTGAGGCCCTGGCACATGTCGGCGACGGTTTCCGTGGCCTGGCCGAGGATGTCCTGTGACGAGCCGGCCGTCTTGAGCAGGAACTGCGCCAGGAACGAGCCGAACACGCCGAAGGCGTCGGTCGACAGCGACGGGTCAGCGGTGCTGGTGGCCGAGAGCATCCGCTGCGTCAACTGGTCGACCGTGCCAGCGTGCGCCCGGATCTCCTCCGGGTTCACGTTGAACGAGTCGAACATGGTCATCTACCCCCTGCTCAGGCCATGACATCGGGTGGGTTGGTGAAGTAGTCGTCATCGGGCCTGGTGTCTCGACGCTGGAGTTCGGGCTCCGGTTCCACGGCGTCCGTGCCGTCACCCGAATAGCCGTTGGGCATCTTCGCCTTCACGAACTCCAGCGCGGGGCTGTCACCGACGAACTCCGTCATGATCTCGACGACCTTGCCCGCCGCGGCGCGCTGCGCCTGCGCGACGGCGGTCATGATCGCGCCGGAGATCCGCTCGGGGTCCTCGCCGCGCAACTGCGGGCGCAGGATCAGGTCGGTCAACGCGCCCGAGGCGTTGACCGTGACGGTGATCAGGCCGTCCGGCGACGTCGCGCTACCGCCGACGCCACCGAGCTGCGACTCGGCCTGCGCGGCGTTCCGCTTGGCCTGCTCGATCTTCTCTCCGTACTGCGCGAGCCACTGGTCCGGCTCCATGTTCACCCCTCACGGCAACGGGGCTTGCGGCCCTACTGCGCAATTCGACCCGTCGACACTCGATTCGGTTCCCGGCGACGTATCGTTTCACCGAAACGTGATTTTCAGCGGCACGACCCGCGGATACCGCCGTTCGGCCTATTCTGTGAATTGTTTACTTGCCGTTCTGTTGGGTTTTCGCAACACTTCGTAGCATGAGTCCGGTGCGCCGAGGCCCCGGGCAACCCATCCACAACCGGATCGGGGTGCTTCGGGTCGAACGGGGTTTGACCAGGGCGGGGTTGGCCGCGGCGGTCGAGGTCAACCCCCAGACGATCGGGGCGCTGGAGCGGGGCGACCACTACCCGAGCCTCGACCTGGCGCTGCGGATCTGCGACGTGTTCGGACTGCCGGTCGAGGCGGTGTTCAGCCGCACGCCGTTCGCGCCGCTGTCCACGCAGGTCTACGGCTAGGCACGACCGGTCACGACAGGAGGAGAGCACGTGGCACAGGGAGTGCTGGAGGTCGACCGCGTCTCCAAGCGCTACGGGGAGGTCGTGGCGCTCGACAGGATGACCTTCGACGTGCGCGCGGGCGAGCTGTACGGGTTCGTCGGCAGCAACGGCGCGGGCAAGACCACCGCGATGCGCATCGCGCTCGGCGTGCTGGCCGCGGACTCGGGCGAGGTCAGGTGGAACGGCGCGCCGATCACCTTCGAGACCCGCCGCCGGATCGGCTACATGCCCGAGGAGCGCGGGCTCTACCCCAAGATGAAGGTGCTCGACCAGCTCGTCTACCTGGCCGAGCTGCACGGCCTGTCCACCAACGCCGCGCACCGCTCGGCGGAGGACTGGATCGCCCGCCTCGGCCTGCGCGACCGCCGCGACGACGAGGTGCAGAAGCTGAGCCTCGGCAACCAGCAACGCGTGCAGCTGGCCGCGGCGCTGGTGCACGAGCCGGACGTGCTCGTGCTGGACGAGCCGTTCTCCGGCCTCGACCCGGTCGCGGTGGACGTGATGAGCAACGTGCTGCGCGAGAAGGCGGCGAGTGGCGTGCCGGTGGTGTTCTCCAGCCACCAGCTGGACCTGGTCGAGCGGTTGTGCGACCGGGTGGGCATCGTCCGCAGCGGCACGCTCGTGGCGTCCGGTTCGGTGGACGAGCTGCGCGCCGGCGGTGAGTCGAAGCTGGTCGTGGACGCGCCGCTGGCGCCCGCGGGCTGGGCCGACCACCTGCCGGGCGTGCGTTCGGCGCACACGTCGACCGGCCGCACGGTCCTGGAGGTCACGTCGGACGTGGACGACCAGGCCGTGCTGCGCGCCGCCCTGGACACGGGTCCGGTGCACGAGTTCGCCCGGCAGCGGCCGTCGCTGACCGAGTTGTTCCGCAGCGTGGTGACCGAGGAGTCCGCCGCATGAGCAGCCTCACCCCCCGTCGGGCGGTGTTCCTGGTCTCGCGCCGGGAGTTCCTGGGCAAGGTGCGCACGAAGTCGTTCCTGTGGGGCACGCTGCTGATCGTCGCCCTGCTGGCGGGGTACGTGCTGCTGCAGGCCCTGCTGTTCGACGACGCCGGTCGCGACCGGGTCGCGCTGAGCGGGCAGGCCACCGTGCTCGCGGAGCCGTTGAAGCAGACCGCCCGGTCGTTCGGCCGCGAGGTGGAGACGGTCGACGTGACCGACCTGGCGGCAGCCGAGGAGCAGGTGCGCTCGGGCGACCTGGACGCGCTGATCACCGGCGCTTCGGACGACCTGCGCGTGGTGGTGAAGGAGTCGCTGGGCAACTCCCTGCGCAACTCCCTCGACCTGCTGGTCAAGCAGCAGGTCCTGGACGCGCACTTCGCCGAGGCGGGCGTGGACCCGGCCGAGGTGGCGCGCAACCTGGAACGCGCGAGCGTCGACGTGGTGGCGTTGGAGCAGGAGGACGAGCAGCGCGGCCAGCGGCTGGCGATCGGCCTGGTGATCGCCGGGCTGCTGTACTACTCGCTGCTGGTCTACGGCGCGATGGTGGCGCAGGGCGTGGTGGAGGAGAAGTCCAGCCGCGTGGTGGAGATCCTGCTGGCCACGCTGCGGCCTTGGCAGCTGCTGCTGGGCAAGGTCGTCGGGCTCGGCGCGGTGGGCCTGCTGCAGCTGCTCCTGATCGGCGGCATCGGGCTGGCGCTGGCGTCGTTGTCGGGGGTGCTCGACGTCGCGGGCGTGGCCGGCGGCGCGCTGGCCATCGGCCTGCTGTGGTACGTGCTCGGATTCTTCTTGTACGCCACCGTCTTCGCCGCCGCCGCGTCGTTGGTGTCGCGCCAGGAGGAGCTCCAGTCGGTGCTGATGCCGATCAGCATGTCGATCGTGGTGGCGTTCATGCTGGGGATCAACTTCATGATCACCGACCCGAGCGGGACGACGGTGGCGGTGCTGTCGGTGCTGCCGCCGTTCGCGCCGATCCTGATGCCGGGCCGGATGGCGATGGGCGTCGCGCCGACGTGGCAGGTGCTGCTGGCGATCGCGCTCGCGCTGGCCGCGATCGCGGCGATCACGTGGCTGGGCGGCAAGGTCTACTCGAACGCCGTCCTGCGCACGGGCGCCCGCGTGCGGCTGCGGGACGTGCTGCGGTAGCCCTCCGCGGTGTTCATCCCTTGACGGCCGCGTAGCGCGCGAGTGCTTCCAGGCGCTCGTGCGCGTGGTCCACGATCGGGTCGCGCGGCCGGTGCACGGCCTTGCCCGCCACGTCGCGCAGCTCGGGCACGTACCGGCGCACGTAGTCCCCGTCGGGGTCGAACTTCTCGCCCTGCGTCACGGGGTTGAACACCCGGAAGTACGGGGCCGCGTCCGTGCCGGTGCCGGCCGCCCACTGCCAGCCGTGCTGGTTGGACGCGAGGTCGCCGTCGACCAGGTGGCGCATGAAGTGCCGGGCGCCCCACCACCACGGCAGGTGGAGGTCCTTGACGAGGAAGCTCGCCACGACCATGCGGACCCGGTTGTGCATCCAGCCCTCCTGCCGCAGCTGGCGCATCCCGGCGTCCACGAACGGGTAGCCGGTCCGCCCCTCGCACCACGCGTGGAACCGGTCGCGGTCGTCGTCCAGCGGCATCCGGTCGAACGCGCGGTTGTAGTTGCGGCGCGCCGAATCCGGCCGGTGCCACAGCACGTCGGCGTAGAAGTCGCGCCAGGCGAGCTCGGTGCGGAACGCCTGCGCGCCCGCACCGCGCCCGAGGTCGGCCAGCAACGTCCGGGGGTGCACCACGCCCCACTTCAGGAACGCGGAGAACCTGCTGGTGCCGTCCAGGTCCGGCCGGTCGCGACGGGCCGCGTAGTCGGGCAGCTTCTCGTCGCGGAACGCCTCCCACAGCGCCCGGACGTCCGGCAGCGCCTCCCCCGGCGGCAGGTCGCGCCCGAGGTCCGACCGGATCCACTCCACCGACGACGCGTCGGTCCCGGCGGGCGGGCGGACGCCGTGGTCCAGCCAGGCCTTCAGGAACGGCGAGAACACCCGGTACGGCGTGCCGTCGGCCTTGACGACCCGACCCGGCGTGACCGCGTAGGGCGACCCGGCGCGCACCAGCTCGACCCGCTCCGCCACCGCCGCGTCACGCGTGCGCCCGTACGGGCCGGCGTCCGCGGAGACGTGCACGGACGACGCGCCGACCTCGGCGGCCACCCGCGGCACGACCTCGACCGGATCGCCCTCGACCACGACGAGCCGCCCGTCGAGCTCGGCGTCCAACGACCGCAGGCACCGGTGCAGGAACTCGACCCGCGGCTCGCCGGAGGCCTTCAGCAGCACGGGGTCGAGCACGAACAACGCGAGCGCGCGGGACGCCCGCCCGGCTGCCGCGAGGAGCGCCGGGTGGTCGGCGGTCCGCAGGTCGCGTCGGAACCACACCACGGTCGAGGAGTCCACGAACCGACCCTAGGAGCGCGCCCGACGGCTCGCATGACCAGCCGGTTCACTAATAGTCGATTTCGACTGATAGATTTCTGCCATGCCACGTCGCGCGCTCGACAACCCGCTGGTGCTCGCGGTGCTGGGTCTTCTGCTGGAGCACCCCGCACACCCGTACCAGATGCTCACCGACCTGCGGGCACGCGGCGGCAACCGTGCCGCCGCGATCAACCGGGGCACGCTGTACGACGTCGTCGAGGCACTGGTCACCACCGGGTGGGTCGCGCCGCAGGGCACGGAGCGCACCGGCAACCGCCCCGAACGGACCGTGTACGCCCTCACCGATGCCGGGCACGACGAGCTGGTGCGCCGGCTGGACAGCCAGATCCGCACGCCGCAGCGCGAGTTCACGCAGTTCCTCGGCGCGGTCGCCTACCTCGGCGCGCTCGGCCCGATCGGCGCCGTCGAAGCCCTGACCGAACGCGGGCACCGGCTGTCCGCCCGCATCGCGGCCGACGAGCGCGCCCTGGCCGACGTGCTGGCGAGCGGCGTGCCCCGGCTGCACGTCATCGAGACCGAGTACGCGCTGGGCCAAGCCCGCGCCGAGCTCGCCTGGATCGACACGGTCGTGGACGACATCCGCGCCGGTTCCCTGATCTGGCCCATCCGAGCGGACTGATCCCGTGCTCTTCGGCATCCACCCCGCGGCGCGAATCCCCGTCTGTGCCACGACTCCCGCCTCACCACCGACGACTCCATCCCCGGGCCCGCGTTCGGGCCCTACCGCGCGTTGATCGCCGAGCTGGGCGGCTGATCGTTGCGCCGCAACGGGAAAGGCCCGCACCGGGCACCGGTGCGGGCCTTCGCCGTACGCGTGGCGGGAACCGCGGTCAGCGCTGGTCGAGCGGCACGAAGGAGCGCTCCGGCGCGCCGACGTAGACCTGCCGCGGGCGGCCGATCTTGGTGGCCGGGTCGGAGATCATCTCGCGCCAGTGCGCGATCCAGCCGGGCAGCCGGCCGAGTGCGAACAGCACGGTGAAGAACTTCGTCGGGAAGCCCATCGCGCGGTAGATCAGGCCGGTGTAGAAGTCGACGTTCGGGTACAGCTTCCGCTCGACGAAGTAGTCGTCGGCGAGCGCGGTCTCCTCGAGCGCCTTCGCGATGTCCAGCAGCTCGTCGGACGCGCCGAGCTTGCCGAGGATCTCGTCGGCCGTCTTCTTGATGATCGCGGCGCGCGGGTCGTAGTTCTTGTAGACCCGGTGGCCGAAGCCCATCAGGCGGACGCCGTCCTCCTTGTTCTTGACCTTCTTCACGAACGCGGAGACGTCACCGCCCTCGCGCCGGATCTTCTCCAGCATCTCCAGCACCGCGGAGTTCGCGCCGCCGTGCAGCGGGCCGAACAGCGCGTTGATGCCGGCCGAGATGGACGCGAACAGGTTCGCCTCCGACGAGCCGACCAGGCGGACGGTCGACGTGGAGCAGTTCTGCTCGTGGTCGGCGTGCAGCACGAACAGCAGGTCGAGCGCCCGCACCAGGTCGGGGTCGACGTCGTAGGGCTCGGCCGGGAAGCCGAACGTCATGCGCAGGAAGTTGTCCACCAGACCCAGGGAGTTGTCCGGGTACAGGAACGGCTGGCCCACGGACTTCTTGTAGGCGTACGCCGCGATGGTGGGCACCTTGGCCAGCAGGCGGATCGTGGAGATCTCGACCTGGTTGGCGTCGAAGGGGCTGAGGCTGTCCTGGTAGAACGTCGACAGCGCGGACACCGCCGAGGACAGCACGGGCATGGGGTGGGCGTCACGCGGGAAGCCGTCGAAGAACCGTTTCAGGTCCTCGTGCAGCAGCGTGTGCCGGTTGATCTTGGAGGAGAACTCCTCCAGCTGGGCCTGGGTCGGCAGCTCGCCGTAGATCAGCAGGTAGCTGACCTCGATGAAGTTCGACTTCTCGGCGAGCTGCTCGATCGGGTAGCCGCGGTAGCGCAGGATGCCGGCGTCACCGTCGATGTAGGTGATCTCGGAGGAACAGGACGCGGTGTTGACGAACCCGCTGTCCAGTGTGACCAGACCTGTTGTGGCCAGGAGCTTCCCGAGGTCGATGCCGGGCGCACCTTCGGTGGCCGGCACTACCTTCATCTCGTGCTCTCCGCCCGGATGGCGCAGCGCGACGGTACGGGTGTCGTTCGGCGCAGTCGTCGCGTCGGGCATGCAGAGTCCCTCTCACGCTAGGGCGGGGTGGCTCATGCGGGTCTCGCACGCACGCGCGCGGGCGTGGGATCGCCCCGCACCGCAGCACCACCCCGTTGGGGTCCTGTCAGTTCTCCCACGCTAGTCAGAGGACGACCCTCCACACAGTCGCGGTGTGAACCGATTCTGTGAGATGGGACCGGCATCACATCCGGATGCATGGGTGGCTAGCGTGCATCCACCACGGTAGCCCTTCGGGGCTGTTTCTCCATCTCACGCGGGGTGAGAGCTAGGTCATCTCCAACTCCCGTTTGAAGGGGGGCTCGGCGCCCGCCCGGGAGCACGTGATGGCCGCCGCGGCGCCCGCGTAGGCCAGCGCCCGGCCCCACCGCGCGGCGTCCAGACCACGGACAGCCTCGGCGGACAGCGCGTCGTGGGCGTGCAGCCAGGCGAGCAGCGCGCCCTGCACGGTGTCGCCCGCGCCGATGGTGTCGACCACGTCCACGGGCGTGGGTGGGACGCGGATCACGTCGCCGGCGGCGGTCAGCACGGCCAGCCCGTCGCCGCCGCGCGTGAGCACGACGGCGGCCGGGCCCGCGCCCTGCCAGTCGCGCACGACCTCCAGCACGGCGTCCTCGGGCGCGTCCTGCGGCAGGTCGGCCAGCCACCGCGCGTCCTCCACGGAGACCTTCAGGAGACCGACGTGCGGCAGCCACGAGTCGTACCGGTCGCGGTAGGCCATCGGGTCGCGGATGAGGCCCGCGCGGATGTTCGGGTCGAGCACGGTCAGCGCGCCGCGTTCGGCCTCGCGCCACAGCACGCGCTCGTACGTGCTCGCGCCCGGCTCCAGCACCATCGACAGCGTGCCGAAGGACACCGCCCTCGTGCCGGCGGGCAGCGGGCCCGGGTCGGTCACCTGGCGGTCCGCCGTGCCCTCGACGTAGAACGAGTAGCGCGCCGAGCCGTCGTCGGCGAGCCCCACCACGGCCAGCGTCGTCGGCTGGTCGCCGCGCTGGACCAGGTCGGTGCGCACGGTCGAGGCGTGCAGCCGCTCGATCAGCCGGTCGCCGAACAGGTCGGTCGACACCCGGGACAGGAAGCTCACCGGCGC
This sequence comes from Actinosynnema sp. NPDC023794, assembly GCF_040639675.1. Classification (NCBI taxonomy): domain Bacteria; kingdom Bacillati; phylum Actinomycetota; class Actinomycetes; order Pseudonocardiales; family Pseudonocardiaceae; genus Actinosynnema; species Actinosynnema sp. NPDC023794. Next base: position 184,144 of record NZ_JBFAFR010000003.1, read on the forward strand.
TTCGAGGCGTCCGGCGGCCACGGCCACGTTGTACGGCCCCCCGCCCAGCCGGGGCGCGAGGGTGCCCTCGGGCGTGGGCACCAGGTCCACGAGCGCCTCACCTGCAACGACGATCACGACTGGCTCCGTTCTCTCCGCAACCCGTCCAGCAGCAGTTCACCCAGGGCGGTGAACGCCTCGGCGTCCGAGACACCCGCGCGCCGGGGCAGCACACCGGTCTGGATGCCCTCGATGAGCAGACCGGCCATCTCGGCGATCAGGGCCGCGTGCACGTCCCGGAACACCCCGTCGCGGACGCCCTCCTGGATGAACTCGCGGATCCGCTCGGCGGCGGCGCGGGCGTTGCGCTCGTAGGTGCTGCGCGTGGGCGCGAACGCGGACACGTCCGTGATGAACTGGGCCGACGCCCGCCGCAGCTCCTCGGCCGCGCCCGCCAGGTACGTGCCGACGCGGGCGCGGACGTCCTTGACGTCGGCGATGCGCTGCTCGATCCGCTCGGCCGCGCCCTTGAAGTAGCGGCCGACCACCTTCACCGCCAGCTGTTCCTTGCTCGAGGCCAGCGCGTAGAGCGTGGACTTGGAGCAGTGCAGGCGGGCGGCGAGGTCGTCCAGCGTGAAGTGCGCGAAACCTTCGGCGAGCACGAGCGCTTCCAGCCTGCCCAGCAGCTCCACCTGCCTGGGCGTCAACGGTCGGCGCGCGATCGAGGTCATAGGCGGCAACTCTGTCACAGAGCCTGTCCTCAGTACTGGAGTACGTCCTACAGTACTGTTGACAGTACCCCGTGATCCGGAGGTCGACGATGCCCGCCGAGCGCCTGCTGCCCACCACCGAGGCCGAGGACCTGCTCGCCCTGGTCCGCGAGATCGCGCGCGACGAGCTCGCGCCGCACGCCGCCGAGGCGGAGGAGCACTCGCGGTTCCCGCGCGAGGCGTTCCGGCTGCTCGGCAAGACCGGGTTGCTCGGGCTGCCGTACCCGGAGCGGTTCGGCGGGGGTGAGCAGCCGTACGAGGTGTACCTGCAGGCGTTGGAGGAAGTCGCGTCGGCGTGGATGTCGGTCGCGGTCGGGCTGTCGGTGCACGTCATGTCCAGCTACGCGTTGGCGACGTTCGGGGATGACGCGCAGAAGTCGCGCTGGCTGCCGGACGTGGTGGCCGGTGACCAGCTGGGCGGGTACGCGTTGTCCGAGACGCACGCGGGCTCGGACGCCGGCGCGTTGTCGACGCGGGCCGTGCGCGATGGCGACCACTACACCGTGAACGGGACGAAGGCGTGGATCACGCACGCGGGCGTCGCCGACTTCTACACGTTGATGGCGCGCACGTCGGACGAGGAGGGCGGCAAGGGCGTGAGCTGCTTCTTCGCGCCCGGCCACGTCGAGGGCCTGGTCGCCGCCAAGCCGGAGCGCAAGATGGGCCTGACCGGTTCCATCACCGCGCAGCTGACGTTCTCCGGCGTGCGGCTCGACGCGGACCGCCTGATCGGGGCGGAGGGCGACGGTCTGAAGATCGCACTGTCCGCTTTGGACTCCGGCCGGCTCGGGATCGCCGCGTGCGGCGTGGGTCTGGCGCAGGCGGCGTTGGACGAGGCCGTGGCGTACGCCAAGCAGCGCACGCAGTTCGGCCGCGCGATCATCGACTTCCAGGGCTTGGAGTTCCTGCTGGCCGACATGGCCGCCGCGGTGGAATCCGCCCGTGCCACGTACCTGGAAGCGGCCCGCCGCCGTGACCGCGGCCTCCCGTTCCGCCGCCAGGCCGCGATCGCGAAGCTGGTCTGCACCGACACCGCGATGAAGGTGACGACGGACGCCGTGCAGGTGCTGGGCGGCGCCGGCTACACCCGCGACTTCCCGGTGGAGCGCTACATGCGCGAGGCCAAGGTGCTCCAGATCTTCGAGGGCACCAATCAGATCCAACGCCTGGTCATCGGCCGCTCCCTCCGCTGACCGGCGTGTCGAACCTTCGCGTCCCGCGTGTCGAACACTCGCGTCTACCGTCTCCTACGTTCAGAACACCCGAGTTCAACGCTCAGAACACAAGCCGGTCGTTCTGAGCGTTGAACTCGGGGTGCCGGAACGTAGGACACGGTGGTCCTGAGTGTTCGACACGCGGGGCCTGAGTGTTCGACACGCGGGTCAGGGTTCGCGGTAGAAGGGGTTGGTGACGATTTCCTCGCCGTTCTCGTAGCGGTAGACCTCGCGGCCCTCCACGTAGACCTTCAGGGCTCGGCTCATCACGTCCAGCGGGTCGCCCGACCAGATCACGACGTCGCCGTCCAGGCCCGGCCGCAGTGAACCGACGCGGTCGTCCAGGCCCATGATCCGGGCCGGGTTCACGGTGATCGACTCCAGACCCACGCGCGGGTCGAGGCCTTCCTTCACGGCCAACGTCACCTGGTGCACGAGGAAGTGGATCGGCACGACCGGGTGGTCCGTGGTGATCGCGATCTGCACGCCCGCACGCGCCAGGATCCCCGGGTTGCGCAGCGAGCGGTTGCGGACCTCGACCTTCGAGCGGGACGTGAACAGCGGCCCGATGATCACCGGGATCCCGCGCTCCGCCAGCACGTCCGCGATCAGGTGGCCCTCGGTGCCGTGGTTGACGATGAGCCGGTAGCCGAACTCCTCCGCCAGCCGCAACGCCGTCGCGATGTCGTCCGCGCGGTGGCAGTGCTGGCACCACGGCAGCTCGCCCGACAGCACGCGCGCCAGCACCTCGGACGTGGTGTTCCGCTCGAACACACCGTCCTCGGCGGAGTCCCGCTTGGCCACGTAGTCCTGCGCCTTGGTGAACGCGTCGCGGATCACCGCCGCCACACCCTGACGCGTGGACGGCAGCTTCTTCTGCTCCCCGTACACCCGCTTCGGGTTCTCCCCCAACGCGCTCTTCACGCTGACCGGGTTGCGCACCAGCATCTCGTCGGCCGTGCGACCCCAGCACTTCACCGCCACGGTCTGGCCGCCGATCACGTTGCCCGACCCCGGCTTGACCACCGCGGTCGTGACGCCGCCGGCCAGGGCGTCGGCGAAGCCCTGGTCGGCGGCGTTGATCGCGTCCAACGCCCGCAGCCGGGCGCCGTTGGGGTCGGTCATCTCGTTGGTGTCCTGCCCGGCCCAGCCCTCGCCCTCCTCGTGCACGCCGAGGTGGCCGTGCGCCTCCACGAAGCCGGGCAGCACCCAACCGCCCGCCGCGTCGACGACCGGGACGCCGTCCGGCACCTCGACGTCGACGCCGACCGCGACGATCTTCCCGTCCTGGACCAGGACCGTGCCGCCCTCCATCGGCTCTCCGGCGACCGGGACGACGTACCCACCCGTGATGGCGACGTTCATAGTTAGCGACGCTAACGGCCTACGACAACGGGCGCAAACCCCACCGCCCGGCCCACGAGTCACCCGGCTCCAGCCACAGCAGGTCGATCCCGCTGTTCAACGCGTCCGGCGGGCACGTCATCGGCTCGATCGCCACCGCGCGGCCACGTCCGGGGAAGTTGTCCGGCGTGTAGACCTGCACCCACTTGAAGTCCGGGTCCGCCCAGACCTCGACCCCGCCGGCCGGGCCCTTCAGCACGTGCCGCACCAGCCCGTCCACCGGCTCGCACCCGCCGAACGCGGTGTCCAGCCGCACGCCCTCCAGCAGCCGCGCCACGCGGAAGTCGTAGTCGCCCGACACCGGCACGGCGGGGCCGTTCGGGATCATGGTCCGCGGGTCCACCGGCAGCACGGTCGTGGCGGCCAGCGACAGCGAGGTCTCGTCGGTCAGGGACGCGCCGGCCCGCGGGTACGGGTGCGTGCCCACCCCGAACGGGGTCCGCTTGTCACCCACGTTGGTGACGCCGTGCGAGACGGTCAGGCCGTTGTCGTCGAGCGCGTACGTGATGGTGGTGCGCAGCTCGACCGGCCAGCCGAGGCCGGCGACCGGCGTCTCCAGCGAGATCAGCGACCCGGTGTGCTCCACGGTGCCCCAGATCGCGCGGCGCACCAACCCGTGGATGGCGTTGCCCCTCGCGGGCTCGCCGATCTCCAGCTGCTGCTCCTCGCCGTCGAGCACCCATCTGCCACCGGCCGTGCGGTTGGGCCACGGCACCAGCACCGCGCCGCTGCCCATGGGCGGTTCGTCGTCGTACGTCTCCACGTACGGCACGCCGCCGACCTCGTAGGACTTGAGTCCCGCACCCTCGGGTGCGATGACGGCGCGTGCCGCGCCGTGGGCGATCTCCAGCATGGGTCAAGAGCGTATCCGAGCTGCTCTCCCCTTGACGTAGTTACTAGACCGGTCTCTATAGTAAAACCATGCCGAGACGGACCGACACCCGACAGCGCGTGGTGCGCACCGCCGCCGACCTCTTCCGGGCGCAGGGCTACCACGCGACGGGGATCAACCAGGTGCTCGCCGAGGGCGGCGCGCCCAAGGGCTCCCTCTACTTCCACTTCCCGGGCGGCAAGGAGCAGTTGGCGGTCGAGGCGGTGACGTTGGCGGGCAACGACTTGTGCGACGCGCTCGCCGCCGTGCTGGCCGCCGAAACCGATCCCTCGAAAGCGCTTCCCCGGGCCTTGGAGCTGCTCAGCCAGGACCTGCTGGCTTCGGACTTCCGCAACGGGTGCCCCGTCGCCACGGTGGCGCTGGACGCGGCGTCGGACAGCGAGCCGATCCGCGTCGCCTGCGAGGACGTCTACGCGTCGTGGCAGCGGCTCATCGCCGCGCACGTGGGCGACGACGACCTGGCGACGGTCGTGCTGGCCGCCATCGAGGGCGCGCTCCTGCTCGCCCGCACCCGCCGTTCGCTGGACCCCCTGCACGCCGTCGCCGCCCGGCTGGGCGCACTCCTGGGAAGGCCGAAACCGTGAAGGCGCACCACCTGAACTGCGGCACCATGCGACCGTTCGGCGGGAAGCTGGTGACCGGCAAGGGCTCCTACTTCGAGACGACCGAGCTCGTCTGCCACGTGCTGCTGCTGGAGACCGACGACGGCCTGGTGCTGGTCGACAGCGGTTACGGCGTGGACGACGTGCGCCGGCCGGGCGAGACGGTGGGGCGCCGGTTCCGGTTGATGAGCCGGCCCGTGCTGGACGAGGCGGAAACCGCTCTGCGCCAGGTGGAAGCGCTCGGGTTCAGCGCTTCGGACGTGCGCGACGTCGTGCTGACCCACCTCGACCTCGACCACGGCGGCGGCCTGCGCGACTTCCCGCACGCGCGGGTGCATCTGTCGGCGGAGGAGCTGGCGGCGGCGACGCGTCCGGGCAAGACGGGCACCGACAAGTCGCGGTACCCGGACAACCAGTGGAGCCACGGCCCGCGGTGGGTGCCGCACGAGGCGACCGGCGAGACGTGGTTCGGCTTCGACGGCGTGCGCGAGGTGCGGCCGGACGTGCTGCTGGTGCCGTTGTTCGGGCACACGCACGGCCACACGGGCGTGGCGGTCCGCGTCGACGACCGGTGGCTGCTGCACGCGGGCGACGCGTACTTCTTCCACGGCGAGATGGAGGCGGAACGGCACTGCCCGCCCGCGTTGACCTACATGCAGAAGCGGATGCAGGTGCTGCCGGAGCTGCGCGTGGCAAACCAGGTCCGGTTGCGCGAACTGGTGCGCGACCACCGTGGTTCGGTCGACGTCTTCAGCGCGCACGACGCCACCGAGCTGCGCCGCCTCCAGAAAGTCCGCGCGTGATTGAGTAGCGGTACTCATGACACCGACGCGGGTCGGCAGGGACGCTACGGCCATGACCGCGAAACCGCACTCGCCGACCACCAACGCCTTCTACGCGCAGGCGGTGATCTCCTTCGCCATCTCGCTGGCCGCCGTCGGACTCGGTGTCGCCTACCTGCCGGTGGACGGCTGGGTGCGCGCCTTCCTGGCGCTCGGCCTGCTGTTCACCGTCACGTCGGCGTTCACCCTGGCCAAGTGCGTCCGCGACCGGCAGGAGGAGACCTACGTGGTGAGCCGGGTCGACCAGGCGCGGCTGGAGAAGCTGCTCGCCGAGCACGACCCGTACCGGGTGGAGGCGGCCTGACCGCCTAGGCTGCACCGCTCATGGGAGCAGACCGATGACCGCCGCCGCGCTCGACGGCGTGGACGACGTCGACTGGGCGTCACTCGACCACGCGTACGGCTCGGCGGAGGACGTGCCGCGGACGTTGCGCGATGCGGTCGGCACGGACGACGCGGTGGCCGGCGAGGCGTTCGAGCACCTGTTCGGCAGCATCTACCACCAGGGCACGCTGTACTCGGCGACGCCGTGGGCGGTGCCGTTCGTCGCCCGGCTCGCCGCCGATCCGGCCACGCCGCGGCGCGGGAGCCTGGTGCACCTGCTCGGTGCGATCGCCGAGACCGGTGACGCCCCGCCGGACGTGCTGGCGGACGTGAGCGCGGCGTTGGGACGTGAGACGGGGCGGCTGCTGCCGTTGCTGGAGGACCCGGACGTCGAGATCCGGCACGTCGCCACGTACCTGCTGGGCAACCTCCCGCCCGCCGCGGAGGTGGTGGCGGCGTTGCGGGCGCGGCGCAGGCACGAGCGGTCGCCCCGCGTGGTGGCGGGCCTGCTGGCCGCGGCCGGCAGGCAGGCGCCGGCGGAGAGCGCCGAGTGGCTGGTCGCCGAGCTGGCGCCGGCCCGTCCGGCCGCCGTCCGGGCCGGTGCGCTGTGGGCGATCGCCGACGCCGGGCTGCCGTGGCCGGAGGCGGCGACGGGCGCGGTGGTCGACTGCTGGCTCGACGGCGAGCCGGTGAAGAACTGGGTCTGGTCGGGGTACCCGTTCGCGGACGTCGTGGCACGGATGGACGGCGCGCCGTTCGCCGAGCTGTGCCGGACGCTGTTCGAGCGCGGGTCGGCCGATGCCGCGCTCCGGGTCGTCGACGCCGCCTACGAGCGGTGCGTGGGGTCGCGGGCGGCACGTGCGCAGAGCGCACCCCTGCTCGCCGCCGCGGTCGACCACCCCGACCTGGGCGTTCGGGTGTCCGCCGCGACCGCGGTGCGCGACGTGCGGGCCGCCGTTCCCCTGGCCGCCGAGTCGCTGGCGGCGTTCGTCGCCGAGCCCGTGCCGACCGATGTGGACTCGCTCGAGGGACGCCTGTTCGGGTTGGGCCTGGAGGTCTTGATCACGCTCGGCGACCCGCGCTGGCGTTCGCCGTTCACGGCGGGGCTCGCGGCGGGCGCGGTGGCGCACGACGTCGTCGAGCTGCTCATCGACACCGGCGTGGTCTGCGATCCCGTGCTGCTGAACGCGGTGCGGCGGCGGTTGGCGGCGTTGCCGACCCAGTGGCAGCCGTCGACCGACTACGCCGCCGTGCTCGGCCGGATGCGGTGGCACAACGAGGTGAACACCCTGACCAGGCTGCTGCACCGGTGGGGCGCGGACGCGGCCGACGCCGTGCCCGAGCTGGTCGCGCTCGTCCCGCACGACCAGTGGTGGGCGGTCCGCGCGCTGGCCGTGATGGGTCCGGCGGCGTCGGCGGCCGTGCCCGTGCTGACGGAGGTCCGCGAGGACGCGGCGGCGTCCTGGCGGCACCGGCTCGACTGCGCCTCGGCCCTCGCCGGCATCACCGACGACCTCGACCACGTGCGGTCCTGCGTGGCCGAGGCCGCCGCCGGCTCGCCCGTGCCGGCCGCGCAGACCGCGGTGCGCCACGGCCTCCCGTTGGACGACATGCTGCCCGCGCTCCGCGCCATCGCCACCACCGCGGCGGGCGACGGCCCGGCCACCATCCGGCTGCGGATCGAGGCGGTACGGCTGCTGCTGCGCGCCGGCGACACCACCGCCCCGCTCGACGCCGTCACCGACGCGCTGGACAGCGCCCGGCACGTGGCGGACGCCGCCGAGCTGGCGGGCCTGATCGGACCACCGGCCGCCGCCCTCGTGCCACGGCTGCGCGAACTGCTCGCCGACCGCCACGACACCCACTCCGCCGCCCTGGCGATCCGCCGCGTGACGGGCGAGGCCCAGCCCCTCCTCGACGCCATCCGGCAGCGGCTGGAGTGGGTCGGCCCCGGCGTCTGGCTGGTCGAGTCGCTGCGGGAACTGGGCCCCGACGCCGCCCCGCTGCTGCCCGGCCTGCGCGCGTTGGCCGAGGGCGACGCCGCGATGCCGGGCGGCGGCATCCACGGCCGCCGGGTCCGCCAGGACGACGAGGACCGCGAACGACTCCTGGCCGTGCTGGCGGAACTCGACGCCTGACCGCCCGTGCGGACGGTGGTGGGGCGCCCCACCACCGTCGAGGGGGTCACTTGGACAGCTTCTCCGGGTCGAACGTGACCTTGCCGTGCACCAGGCGGTTGATGAGCCAGAGGACGACGCCGGCCGCGAGCAGGTACAGCGCGATCTCGTAGTCCGCCGACGCACGGCCCGACAGCGGGCTCGCCAGGTACGCGCACGTGATCGCGCCGAGGACCGGCACCCACGTCGGCGCGCGGAAGTGCTCGTGGTCGACCTTCTCCTTGCGCAGCACCAGCACCGCGATGTTGACGATGGTGAAGACGACCAGCAGCAGCAACGCCGTCGTGCCGCCGAGCTTGGCGATGTCCGTGGTCGACACCAGGATGATCGCGACACCCGACGTGAAGACGATGGAGATCCACGGCGTGCGGCGGAACGGGTGGACGGTGCCGAACACCTTCGGGATGATCCGCTCGTTCGCCATGCCGTAGACCAACCGGCTGGCCATCAGCATGTTGATCAGCGCCGAGTTGATGACCGCGAACAGGCCGATCAGCGCGAAGATCCACAGCGGGAAGCCCGGCGCGCCGACCTGCACGACCCGCAGCAGCGCCGAGGAGCCGGCCTTCGACAGCTCGTCGGCGGGGATGAGCAGCGACGAGGTGATCGCGACCAGCACGTAGATGATCGCCGCGACCACCATGCCCCACAGCATCGCGCGGGGGAAGATGCGGGTCGGGTTCTGCGTCTCCTCGGCCATGTTCACCGAGTCCTCGAACCCGACCATCGCGAAGAACGCCAACGCGGTGGCGGACGTGATCGCGACGAGCGCGCTCTGGTCGGGCGCGGGGTCGACCTGGGTCAGCCTGCTCGGGTCGCCGTCGCCCGCCAGCACCGCGTAGAGGCCGATCGCGATGATGATCACCAGGCCGGACAGCTCGATGCAGGTCAGGACGACGTTCGCCTTGACCGACTCCGAGACGCCCCGGAAGTTGATCAGCGCCAGGCCGATGATGAACAGGATCGCGACCAGCGTGGCCGACACGGTGAACGTGTCGGAGAAGAACTCCTTGATGACGGACTGGAGGTACGTGCGGCCGAACGCGAGCGCGGCCGACGACGCCGACGTGATGCCCGAGCTCATCACCGCGAACGCCACCATGAAGGTGAGGAACTGGATCTTGAACGCGCGGTTGGTGTACAGCGCCGCGCCGGCCGCCCTGGGGTACTTGCCGACGAGTTCGAGGTAGCTGAACGCGGTCAGGAACGCCACCACGAACGCGATCAGGAAGGGCAGCCACAGCGCGCCGCCGATCTTGCCCGCGACGTTGCCCGTGAGGGCGTAGATGCCGGTGCCGAGGATGTCACCGACCACGAAGAACAGCAGCAACTTCGGGCCGATGGCCCGTTTCAGTTCCGGTTGCGCCGGTGCGCTCGTCGCTTCCGCCATGCCGAGTGAGTGTGCCGGATCACACTGGGACGGGATAGTCGAATCGGCACACCTTGGGCAAGTCTTGATGTTCAGCCTCGCGCGGCGGCCCTCAGGTCGGCTTCGGCCTGCGCGATGGCCTCGTCCAGCGCCTCCCGGAACGCCGCGATCTGGGCCGCTTCCAGGCGGACCCCGTCCACCCCTGACGGCAGGAACACGTCGATCCCGCCGTCGTGGACCTCCAGCGTCATCACGTCCTCCTGCTCGGAGTAGCACCGCAACAACCACTCGCGCTTCGGCAAGGTCACCCTGATGATCGGCTCCATGCGCCCTAGATTCGCAGCGCTTCTGCTTTAGCCGCAATTACACGTTCGAGTGAGCGCCATTGCGAATGGATTTGCAGCGGCCCTAGGTTCACTCCCATGGCACGCCGCGCCGGAACGTCGGTCCGCTCACGCCGACTCGCGTACATCCTCAAAAAGCTCCGCAGCGCCGCGGGCATCAGCACCGATGCCGTCGGCGAGGCCGTGGGCATGTCCGGGAGCAAGATCAGCCGCATCGAGACGTCCGGGATGGGAATCTACCTGGACGACCTGGAGAAGCTGCTCGACTACTACAAAGTCGCGCGCAAGCAACGCGTCGAACTGCTGGACCTCGCCCGGCACGCCGAACAACGCGGCCTGTTGCGCATGAACAACCAGAAGCTGCACGAGGACTGGCAGACCTGGGCCGACTTCGAGGACGAGGCCAGCTCCCTCCTGTTCTACGAACCTCTCGTCATCCCCGGTCTGCTCCAGACCCCGGAATATGCCCGGTCGATCATCAAGGCCACCGGCCACGGCCTGACCAACCCTCAGGTGGACGCCTTGGTCGCGAGTCGGATGGCGCGCCAAGGGTTGCTCAGCCGCAACCCACCGCTCAAGCTGAGCGTGATCATCGAACAGGGCGTCCTGGAGCGTCCGTTCCACGATCAAGGGGCGCAGCGCCGCCAGATCCGTCATCTCATCGACGCCGGCGAACGCCCCAACATCACGGTGCGGGTCGTGCCGGCCGACGCGGAGTTGCACGGCGGGCTCAGCGGGCCGTTCGTGATCCTGAGGTACGACGAGGACCCGAGCCTGGTGTTGCTGGAGAACAAGGTCGCGAGCCTGTTCATCGACGAGGACGACCGGATCGAGGTGTTCGAGGCGACCTGGGCCGCGCTCCGGCGTTTGGCCTACACCCCGGAGGAGACGCTGGATTACTTGAAGGGCCTCGCGTGACACGATGAAGACATGACCCTGTGGCGGAAGAGTTCCCGCAGCGCCAGCACCGCGAACTGCGTCGAGGTGGCGCACCTGTCGACCCGGGTGGCGGCACGGGACTCGAAGAACCCGACGCCCACCATCACCTTCCCCGCCTCCTCATGGGCGCGGTTCCTGCGGGCTCAGTAGTCCTCCCACAGGTCGTAGTCCGAGCTGTTCGGGCCGGCGGTGTCGTCCACGCCGATGGCGGCCAGGTCCGCCGACGTGACCGTCGCGCCGGCCCGGTCGCCCAGGAAGACCTCCATCAACGTCTCCATGACGTCGAGGTGGGCGTCACGCGACTGGTCGTTGCACGCGGTGATCCGGTTCAGCGCGTCGTGGACTTGCTGCTCCACCCCGGCCTGGGCGAGTTGCTTGAGGATCAACCCGGCTTCTCCGAACCCCTCGCCCGGTCCGGTGATTTTGACGTACGACGACGCCGTGGTCCGGAACAGCATGAACAGCGCCTTGTACTCGGCGACGCCCTCGAAGTCGAGCGTGAGGCCGAACAGCATCTGCAAGCCCTCCAGCACCCGCTGCCGGTGCTCGCGCAGAGCCGTGTTGTACGCCTGGCTGTAGTAGTAACCGCGCTTGGCGTCCGGGTGGGCGTCGAGGAACGCCTGCACGAACGCCCGGCGGTCGTAGGTGATCACCCGCCTAGTCCACCACGCTGATCACGACGTTGCCCCGCTTGTGCCCCGAATCCACGTACCGGTGGGCCTCGGCGATGCGCTCCAGCGGGTAGGTCCGGTCCACGACGACGCGCAGCCGGCCGTCCTCCAGCACGTCCTTCACGACCAGCAACCCGGCGTTCTTGCGCACCGACATGCCGAACACGACCTTCTTGCCGCCGCGCGCCGACGTCCACAACCCCAACGGCACGTTGCCGAGACCGGTGGTCGGCACGTACTTCCCGCCGGCCCGCAACGCCCGCCGCGACCGCGCGAACGAGCTCTTGCCGACCGTGTCGAACACGACGTCGTAAGCGTCCACGTCGGCCGTGAAGTCGCGTTTCGTGTAGTCGATGACCTCGTCGGCCCCGAGGGACCTCACCAGCTCGACGTTGCCCGGCCCGCAGACCCCCACGACCTCCGCCCCGAACAGCTTCGCCAGCTGCACCGCGTACGTGCCGATGCTGCCGGACGCGCCGTTGACCAGCACCCGCTGCCCCGCGCGCACGCCGACCTTGTCGCGCAGGAAGAACAACGCCGTCGTGGCCCCGTCCACGGCGGCGGCGGCCTCGGCGAACGTCCGGCCGACCGGCTTGAGCGCCAGCGACCCGTCGGCCGGCATCCGCACGTACTCCGCGTGCCCGCCCGCGCCGAAGCCGGTGAACCCGAAGACCTCGTCACCCGGCGCGAACCGCCGCACGTCCGCACCGACCGCCGTGACGACCCCGGCGACCTCCATCCCCAGGGTCCGCAGCTTCCGGCGCGGTCGGCGCAGCCCGATGACGACGCGTCCCCACAGCGGCTCGCCGCGACGCATCGCGCACTCCGCCGACGTCACCGTCGTCGCGTGCACCTTGATCAGCACTTCGTCCTCGCCGGGAACGGGGACGGCCGACTCGACGACCCGGACCACGTCCGGCGGGCCGAACCTGGTGTGCACGGCTGCTCTCATGCCGGGGGACGCTAACGTGGGGGAACTGAAGACCCTCTCAGTGTTCCCGCAGGTCAGGGGCATCACCTAGGGATGTCCCCCGAGGCTGTGGACGCAGGCGCGACGGCGCACCCGAGCAGCGCGCGGGGTTGGCGCCACCCGATCCGGGTAACTGGCTGAGTACCCGATCCGCTCGACCGGGGCACACGCTCGACCACGAACCGACGAGAGGAACTCGGCCGTTGGGTGCGACTGCCGTGGCCTACGCCAGTGTCGGTGTCGCGACCCTCTTGGCCGCGGTGCTGCCGCGGGTCCTGGGACGGGCGCCCGTCTCCATGCCGATGGTCTTCCTGGCCGCCGGCGCCGTCGCGTTCACGGTCATCGACCCGCTGCCCGACCCCGATCCGACCGAGCACGGCACGCTCACCCTCCACCTGACCGAGCTGTGCGTGATCATCTCGCTGATGGGCGCGGGCCTCGCGCTGAACCGGCCGGTCGGCCTGCGTCGCTGGTCGACGACCTGGCGGCTGCTCGGCATCACCATGCCCCTGTCGATGCTGGCCGTCGGCGCGCTGGGGTGGGGCGCGCTCGGCCTGGGCCTGGCCTCGTCGGTGCTGCTCGCGGCGGTGCTGGCGCCCACCGACCCGGTGCTCGCCGGCGAGGTGCAGGTCGCCGAACCCGCGGAGAACCCCGACGACCCGGGTGAGGAGGAGGACGAGGCGCGGTTCGCGCTGACGTCCGAGGCCGGGCTGAACGACGGGCTGGCGTTCCCGTTCACGTACGCCGCCGTGGCCATCAGCGTCGTCGGCGCGGCGCCGGACGCCTGGCTGCCGCAGTGGTTCGCCGTGGACCTGCTGTGGCGGCCGGCGTGCGGGCTGCTCGTCGGTCTGCTCACCGGGTGGGCGTTGCGCAAGCTGTTCTTCGCCGCGCCGTCGAAGGACTTCCGGCTGGCGGAGCACGCGGAGGGCTTCGTCGCGCTCGCCGCCACGTTCCTGGCCTACGGCCTCACCGAACTGGCCGAGGGGTACGGCTTCGTCGCGGTCTTCGTCTGCGCCTGCACGATCAGGGCGGGCGAGCGGTCCCACGGCTACCACCGCGTCCTGCACCAGTACGTCGAGCAGGTCGAGCGGATGCTCACCGTGCTGATCATCTTCCTGCTGGGCGGCGCGGCGGTCACCGGCCTGCTGGCCGGCACCGGGTGGCGTGAGGTGCTGGTGGCGCTGACCTTCCTGCTGGTGGTGCGGCCGGTGACCGGCCTGGTCGGGCTGGCGCGGGGCAAGACGGGTCCCCGTGAGCGGGCCGTCATCTCGTTCTTCGGGGTGCGGGGCGTCGGATCGCTCTTCTACGTCGCCTACGCGCTGCAGGCCGGGGACTTCGCCGACCAGGACGCGATCTGGCGGGTTGTCGGCCTGGTGGTGATCGGCTCCATCGTCCTGCACGGCATCACGGCGACCCCGGCCATACTGCTGCTGGACCGCCTGAGGGAGCGCGCGGCGAGGGTTCGGCACGGTGACCCGGGCCAGGCTCCGCGAACCCCCGTCTGACCGCGGTCAGCGGTTCACTTGGCGGTGTCCCCGGAAGCGACCTCCGCGGGAGCGAACCGGTACCGCCTGATCGCCGGAATGGCCAACACCGCCGCCCCGGTCGCGACCACCACCAGAACACCACCCAACGCCGTCGCGCTCCCAGCACCGATCACCGCACCCGTGGTCCCGTGCAACAAGTCCGCCAACCGGGGACCACCAGCCACCACCACGATGAACACCCCCTGCATCCGCCCGCGCATCTCGTCCGTCGCCGCCGACTGCAGGATCGCGCTGCGGAACACCATGCTGATCATGTCCGCCGCGCCGCCGATCGCCAGGAACACCACCGCGAGCCACAGCGCGTTCGACAGCCCGAACCCGATCATCGCCACGCCCCACGCCACCACCGCGAGCACGACACCCATCCCGTGCCGCGTCACGCGCGACGTCCAGCCGGACGTGAGGCCGCACAGCATCGCGCCCAGCGGAATGGCCGCGAACAGCAGCCCGAGCGCCAACCCACCGCCCACCGGGTCGCCGAACGTCTGCTCCGCCATCTCCGGGAACAACGCCCGCGGCATGCCGAACACCATCGCGATGATGTCCAGCAGGAAGCTCGCGAGCAGGATCTTCTGCACGGCCAGGTACCGGAACCCGTCGACCACGTCACGCAGCCCAGCGCGGCGCGACGTCCCGCTCAGCGGCGGCAGTGGCGGCAGCTTCCAGACCGCCCAGATCGTCAGCGTCAGCGCGATGGCGTCGACCAGGTACAACGTCGACAGGCCGACGACCGGCATCAACGCGCCCGCCAGCATGGGGCCGAACACGCCGCCGAACATCATCACCGTCGAACTCAGCGCCGTGGCGGCCGGGATCTGGTCGGCGGGCACCAGCCGGGCGACGGAGGCGGTGCGGGCGGGGGCGTTGGCGGCGAAGAACACCTGTTGCAGCCCGAGGAGGGCGATCACGAGCCAGACGGAGTCCACGTGCAGCGCGGCCTGCACCCACAGCAGCACGGACGTCACCGCGATGCCGGTGTTGGTGACGACCAGCAGCTTGCGCCGGTCGACGACGTCCGCGATCGCGCCGCCGTACAGCCCGAAGACCAACAACGGCACCAAAGCCACACCGGCCGCCACGCCCACCCAGCCCGACGACCCGGTGAGGTCGTACACCTGCTTGGGCACCGCCACCGCGGTCAACTGGCTGCCGACAGCCGTGACGACGGTCGAGAGCCACAACCGCCGGAACGCCACGACCTTCAGCGGTCGGGTGTCGATGGCGATCTTCCCCAGCACTCTCCGCACGGTCGTTAGCGTACGGCAACTAACAACTTCTTCACCGAGACGTGGAACACGGCTGGTGACGGGCGACCGGGCGGCCTCTGCTCAACGCGACCACCGTCGAGTGGACGGGTCCGGCGAACCGGGGAACGCCGATCCCAGGCTCCGCGAATCGAACCCCCTCGGCGCGCACCGTCCGTAAGGTGCTGGGTGTGCGACTGCTCGTGGTCGAGGACGAGGTCCGGTTGGCCGAGTCCCTGAAGGCCGGGCTGGAGGCCGAGGGGTACGCGGTCGACCTCGCGTTCAGCGGGACGGACGGGTTGTGGATGGCGTCCCGGCACCCCTACGCGGCGATCGTGCTGGACATCCTGCTGCCCGGTCTGAACGGCTACCGCGTCTGCCGCCGATTACGCGCGGCGGGCAACGCGACGCCCATCCTCATGCTCACGGCCAAGGACGGTGAGCTGGACGAGGCCGAGGCACTGGACACCGGCGCCGACGACTTCCTCTCCAAGCCGTTCTCCTACGTCGTCTTCCTGGCCCGGTTGCGGGCGCTGATCCGGCGCGGCGGCTCGTCCCGGCCGAGCGTGCTGCGCGTCGGGGACGTCGAGCTGGACCTGGGCAGGCGGGAGTGCCGGTCGGGCGGCGCGCTGGTGTCGTTGTCGGTCAAGGAGTTCAGCGTCCTGTCGTTCCTGCTGTCCCGGCCGGGCGAGGTGGTGAGCAAGGCCGAGCTGCTGGAGGGGTTGTGGGACTTCGCGGCCACACCGGACCCGAACCTGGTCGAGGTCTACGTCAGCTCGATCAGGCGCAAGCTGGGCCGTGACGTCATCCGCACGGTCCGCGGCGCGGGGTACGTGGTGGCCGGTGGATAGGGTCCGGATCGCGGTGGCCGCCGCCGTGGTCTCCGGCGCGTTGCTGGCGGCCGGCGCGTCGTGGCTGGTCGAGCAGATGGAGCTGCAGGTCGAACGGCAGATCGTCGCCGACGCCGACGCGCGCGCGAACGAGGGCGCCCACCGGCTGGCGAGGCTGCTCGTGACCACCGGCGACCTCGCGGCGGTGCGGTCGACGGGCGCCGCCATCGGGCCGTACGAGGTGGTCGACCGGGAGCACGACGTGGTCGCGAGCTGCCCGCCGACGGAGTCCCCCGTCACCCTCGGCAGCCTGTCAGGCCCGTCGCGGGTGCTGAGGGGGTACACCACCCAGATCCACGTGGACCCCGACCGGCACGACTGCGTCATGCCCAGCCTGTGGCGCGACGGCGGCGTGCTGGAGGTCCGGGTCGCCACGGTCGCCACCGAGCGGTACGACGTCCGCGTGGCCGCGCCGATCGGCAACGCCGAGCGGACCGCCGTGGACGGCGTCCGGGAGCTGTTCCAGACCTTGGTCCCGGCCGCCGCGCTGCTGATCGGCGTGCTGGCCTGGCTCGCGACCACCACCAGCGACACGTTCGTCCGGCTGGGCTCCGCGCTCGACCGGCAGCGGCGGTTCACCTCCGACGCCTCGCACGAGCTGCGCACCCCGCTCGCCTCGGCCCGCACCCAGCTCGAAGTGCTGCTCGCCCACCCGGACCGGGTCGACTGGCGGCGCACCGCCGAGAACACCGTGCTGGACCTCGACCGGATGCAGGCCGTCGTCACCGACCTGCTGCTCCTCGCCCGCCTCGAACACCGCGCCGCCGAGCACCGCGCCACCGCTCGCGTCGACCTCGCCGAACTGGCCGGCGTGCCGGGACCGGTCGAGGTCCTCGGCGACCGGGCCCACCTCGAACGGGTGCTGCGCAACCTGCTCGACAACGCCGAACGGCACGCGTCGGCACAGGTCACCGTGACCGTGGCGGTCGAGGGCGGCACGGCGGTGCTGCGCGTCGCGGACGACGGGCCGGGCATCACGGAGGCCGACCGCGAACGGGTCTTCGAGCCGTTCGTGCGGCTGGACGAGGGCCGTGCGCGGGACGAGGGCGGCGCGGGGCTCGGGTTGGCGATCGTGCGCGAGGGCGTGCGGGCCCACGGCGGCACCGTCGCCATCGAGGACGGCGACCGGGGCACGGTGGTGGCGGTCCGGCTGCCGCTGGCCTGAAGGCTTCTTCAGGCGGCTTCAGGTCCGGTTCAGCGTGACCGGCCGACGCTGCGGCCGTGCTCGACACCCGACCACGGACCACCGTCCGCCCGGCGCACGCCGTCGCGCTCGGCCTGGCCGTCCTCTACGCCTCGTACGCGGTCCTGCGGCACCGCTCGTTCCAGACGACCGGGTTCGACCTGGGCATCTTCGAGCAGGCGGTGCGCTCCTACGCCGCCGGGCGGTGGCCGACGGCCGCCCTCAAAGGTCCGGGCTTCCCGCTCCTCGGCGACCACTTCCACCCCGTCATCGCCCTGCTCGCCCCGATCTACGCCGCAGTGCCGCGCGCGGAGACGTTGCTGGTCGCGCAGGCCGTGCTGCTGGCCGTGTCGGCGATCCCGGTGACGAGGTTCGCGGTGGACCGGCTCGGTCGGCGCGGCGTCGTCGTCGGCGTGGCCTACGGGCTGTCGTGGGGCCTGCACAACACCGTGGCGTTCGACTTCCACGAGGTGGCCTTCGCCGTGCCGCTGCTGGCGTTCTCGTTGGAGGCCCTGGCCCGCGAGCGGTGGCGCCCGGCCCTCGCCTGGGCCCTGCCGCTCGTCCTGGTCAAGGAGGACCTCGGCCTGACGGTCGCGGCGATCGGCCTCTACCTGGTGTGGCGCGGGGTCCGGCGCGGCTGGGCGGTGGCGGCGTTCGGGGTGGCGGCGTCCGCCGTGGTCGTGTTCGCGGTGCTGCCGGCGGTGAACCCGGCGGGCGGTTACCCGTACTGGGTGCAGACGGCGGAGACCGGCGGCCAGGGTTGGCTGCGCCTGCTCACCGTGGTCGCGCTGCTCGCGCCGACCGGCTTCCTCGCCGCGCGGTCGCCGCTGCTCGTGGTCGCGCTGCCCACGCTGGCGTGGCGGTTCGCCTCCGGCAACCCGGCGTACTGGGGCATCGAGCACCACTACAGCGCCGTGCTGATGCCCGTGGTCTTCCTCGCGTTCCTGACCGCGAACCCGCGCCGGGTCTGGATCTGCGCGACGGTCACGGCCGCGTTCACGCTCGCCCTGCTCCTCCGACCCCCGCCCCAGCCGACGTGGGACGAGGGCAGGCGCGCGACGACGGCCGAAGTCCTGGCGATGATCCCGGACGACGCCCACGTCGCCGCGTCCAACCGCCTCGCGCCGCACCTCACCGGCCGGTGCCGGGTGTCCTTGTTCCCGGCCGACGCCGAGTGGCTGGTCGTGTCCCGCCCGTCGCACTGGCCGACCACACCCGACGAGGAGGCCCGGCTCGTGAAAAAGGCCTCCGCCACCCATCGAGTGGTGGCGGAGGCCGATCACGTCATCTTGTTGCGTCGCCGCTAGGGGGCGATGCGCTGCACTTCCCAGCCGTCACGACCGAGGCGGAAGCGGAGGCGGTCGTGCATCCGGTCGCGGCGGCCCTGCCAGAACTCGACCTCCTCGGGCCGGATGCGCCAGCCGCCCCAGTGCGGCGGCACGGGTACCCGGTCGGCGTCGGCGAACTGCCGCTCGACCTTGTTCAGCGCGCTCTCCAGAGTGGAGCGTCCGCTGACGACGCGGGACTGCGGCGAGGCCCAGGCGCCCAACTGCGAACCGCGCGGGCGGCTCTCCCAGTAGCTCGCGGTCTCGGCGGGCCCGACCTTCTCGACGGTGCCGCGCACGTGCGCCTGCCGCTGCATCGCGAACCACGGGAAGGTGGCCGAGGCGTACCGGGTGGCCATCAGGTCGTGGCTCTTCGTCGACGTGTAGTTGGTGAAGAACACCAGGCCGCGCTCGTCCAGGCCCTTGGCCAGCACGGTCCGCGAGGACGGGCGTCCGTCGGTGTCCGAGGTCGCGAGGACCATCGCGTTCGGCTCAGGCAGGCCCGCGCCCGCCGCCTGGTCCAGCCACAGCTGCAACTGCTCGTGCCAACTGGCCGCGAGGTCGCTCTCCGTGAGCGAGCCTTGTTCGTAGGACACCCGCATCGACGGCAACGCGATGTTCGTCGTCTCCGACATCCCGACCTCCCGGAGCGTAATTCGTCCTGGCCAAGGCACTTGTGGCACCTAGCGATCCAGCGACCGTACGGGTTTCCCGCCCAAGGCGAAACCGCCCGCACGGTGATGACCGCCACCCGATCCGTGACTTTCAGTGTGACCCCCGCCTCGGAATCGAGTACGAGATCGAGTCAGAGGGTCGTTCGATCCGGGGTGCCTGGCCCGCGCCTCGTCGAGCGCGCGTTCGACGGTCACGGCGTCGTCGGCCAGGGCGGTGCTCAGGCTTCCGCCGCGGGCCAGCGGAACGAGTGACCACCACTGCTCTGAAACCGCTCCCGGCAGGTCGTCGCCCCAGCACAGCAACTCGGTCCCGAACACCCGCCGCCCCGCCAGGCCGGCCGGGCTCGCGTCCACTTCGGGCATTCCCAAACGAGACGTCTGCTTGACCAGCGGCCCGTTCCGCCGCACGTCGAGCGTCGTGGTGAGCGAGCCCGGCCGTTCGTTCGACCGACCCAGCACGACGACGTCCCGCACCCGCAGTCGGGCGCCTTCCCCCATCCGCGCGCGGAACACGGACTCGTGGCACGCACGCGCGGTGACGACCGTGGGTTCCGGCAGGTACGCCAACGAAGCGCCGTCGGCCAGTTCCACGTCGACCAGGGCACGACTGCCGCCCGCGTGCTGACCGGGCAGCGCCAGCGTCGCGGCCACACCGCGCAACTCCAGCGACGCGCCCGCCTCGACCGTCACCCGCAATTCCAGGTCGTCGCCGCCCAACGGGGCCGTGACCGCGCTGACCAGGTGCACGAGCGCCACCTCGTCCGCGCCGCGGCGCGGCACCAGGCGCAGCGGCGCCATCGACCGCATCTCGCGCACGACGGTTCGTCCGTTCGGGTCGCGTGCCACGACCAGGTGAGCCCGCGCCCTCACCGGAGCAACCCCTGTGACCCCCGACACGTCATCAGGTCGGGTGGAACTCCCACCCGAGATTCCCGGGGGAGATCGTGATGAGGAGATTTGTCGCAACAGCCGCCGCCATCGCCACAGCCGCCATCGCGGCGGTGGCGGTCACCGGGGGAACCGCGGTCGCGCAGCGGGCCGAGGTCTCCACGTGCCGCTCGGCGGACCTGACCATCGGTTTCGGCCGCGAGGGAGGCGCGGCGGGCACGGTGTACCGCGAGGTCGTGTTCACCAACCGGGGTCTGCACACGTGCGTGCTGCGGGGCTTCCCAGGCGTGTCCTATGTGGACGGTAACGGCACGCGGGTCGGCGCCGCCGCCGAACGCGTCGGCGACCGCGGTCCGCTGCTCACCCTGCTGCACGGCACGGCGGTCCGCTCGGACGTCGGCTTCGCCCAGGTCGACAACTTCGACCCGGACGTGTGCCGCAAGACGCCCGTGTGGGGCATCCGCGTGTTCCCGCCGGACGAGACCGTGCCGCTCTACCTGCCGATGACCGACCAGCACGGCTGCGCGGGCGACGTCAGCCCGTTCGGGAATCAACTGACCGCCGCGAGCGTGCGGAGCTGAGCGCGCACCCAGTCGGCCACCGCGGGGGCGTCGGGTGTGTCCACAAGGGACTGGCTGATCACCGGTAGCTCGCCGCGCATCCGGTGGGCGTCGGCCGTCATGACACCGAGGTCGGCGCCCACCAGCGGCGCGAGGTCCGTCTTGTTGATCACCAGCAGGTCCGCGGTGGTCACGCCGGGGCCGCCCTTGCGCGGCACCTTGTCGCCGCCCGCCACGTCCACCACGAAGATCTGCCGGTCCACCAGGCCGCGGCTGAACACCGCGGTCAGGTTGTCGCCGCCGCTCTCGATGATCACCAGCTCCAGGCCGTGGATCCGGTGCTCCAGCAGCTCCACGGCGTCCAGGTTGGCCGTGATGTCGTCGCGGATCGCCGTGTGCGGGCACGCGCCCGTCTGCACGGCCTCGATCCGCTCGACGTCCAGCACCCCGGCCGCGCGCAGGAAGTCGGCGTCCTCGGTCGTGTAGATGTCGTTCGTCACGACGGCGAGGTTCACGCTCCCGCCCAACGCCCGGCACAGCGCCGCGGTCAACGCGGTCTTGCCGCTGCCGACCGGTCCGCCGATGCCGATGCGCACGGCCCGGTGCTCGTGGTCGTGCGGGTGGTGCGGGTCGTGGCCCGCGTCGGTGGGGTCGAAGTTCACCGGGTGCACGTGGTCAGCTGACAAAGAGACGCACCTCTTCCGTGTGGTGGCGGTCATGGGATTCGGCCAGCAGGTCCAGGCCGGGCGCGCTCGGGGCGGGCAGGTCCTCGGGCGGGGTGTCGGCGTGGCCCGCGGCCATCGCGGCGATCTCGTCGATCTCGGGCGCCAACCGGGCCAGCACCGCGTTCACCCCGAACGGGTCGAGGCCGAGCAGCCGGATCGCGCCCGTCGCCGGACCCGTCACCGCGTGGTAGGCCGCGGTCTGCGCCGCCTCGAACGGCTCGCCGACCAGCACGCCGACGATGACGGGGTGGTGCGGCCTCGGCGTCACCCGCACCAGCTCGGCCAACGCCGCGGTCGGCCACGCCTTCCGAGCCGCCCGCGCGATGCCGCGCCCCTGCACGCGTGACGCGTTGCGCTGGGCGGGCGACGGCGTGCGCGCGTCGAGCTCGGCGTCCAACTCCGCGTAACGCCCGCGGCACGCGGCGGACGCGAACACCGCGCCCAACGCGCCCGCCGTCCGCAGCCGACCGATCAGGAACGACGCCAACGTCGCCTCGTCGGTCACCAACCGCCGCGCGACGGCCTCCTCCAGCCCGCCCGAGTGCACGTGGCCGCCGCCCGGGAACCGGGAGTCCGCGATCATCAGCGCCGCGAGGTTCATCAGAACAGGAAGTAGCGCTGGGCCATCGGCAGCTCCGCCACCGGCGCCGGCTCCACCAGCTCGCCGTCGATCCGCACCGCGAAGCTGTCCGGGTCCACCTTCACCGACGGCATCGCGTCGTTGAGCACCATGTCGGCCTTGGTGACGCCACGCGTGTCCCCCACCGCCACCAACGGCCGCGCCAAGCGCAGCACGTCCGCCAGATCCGCGTCGAGCGCCTGCTGCGACACGAAGTGCACGCTGCTGCGCGCCGCCGAATGTGCGCCGAACATCGGCCGCGCGAAGACCGGCTGCGGGGTCGGGATGGACGCGTTCGCGTCGCCCATCGCCGCGTGCGCGATGAACCCGCCCTTGAGCACCACCGCCGGCCGCACGCCGAAGAACTTCGGCTCCCACAGCACCAGGTCGGCCATCTTGCCGACCTCCACCGACCCGACCTCGTGGTCGATGCCGTGCGCGATGGCCGGGTTGATCGTGTACTTGGCCACGTACCGGCGGGCGCGCAGGTTGTCCGCCATCTCACCGAGCCGCCGCTGCATGACGTGCGCGGTCTGCCACGTCCGGATGATGACCTCGCCGACCCGGCCCATCGCCTGCGAGTCCGAGCTGATCATCGAGATCGCGCCGAGGTCGTGCAGGACGTCCTCGGCCGCGATCGTGGTGGGCCGGATGCGGCTCTCCGCGAACGCCAGGTCCTCGGGCACGGACGGGTTGAGGTGGTGGCACACCATCAGCATGTCCAGGTGCTCTTCCAGCGTGTTCACCGTGTGCGGGCGGGTGGGGTTGGTCGAGGACGGCAGCACGTTCGGCTCGGACACCACCTGGATGATGTCCGGCGCGTGCCCGCCGCCCGCGCCCTCGGAGTGGTAGGCGTTGATCGACCGGCCCGCGATGGCGGCCAGCGTCGACTCCACGAACCCGGCCTCGTTCAACGTGTCCGTGTGGATCGCCACCTGCACCCCGGACTCGTCGGCGATCCTCAGGCAGGCGTCGATCGCCGCCGGCGTCGTGCCCCAGTCCTCGTGCAGCTTGAACCCGCCCGCGCCACCGGCCAGCTGCTCGCGCAGCGCGTCCTCGCGGGTCGTGTTGCCCTTGCCGAGCAGCAGCACGTTCACCGGCATGTGGTCCATCGAGACGAGCATCCGGCCCAGGTTCCACGCGCCGGGCGTCACCGTCGTGGCCTTCGTGCCCTCCGCCGGCCCCGTGCCGCCGCCGATCAACGTGGTCAGCCCCGAGGCGATCGCCACGTCCACGATCCCCGGCGTGATGAAGTGGACGTGGCAGTCGATGCCGCCGGCGGTGAGCACCTTCCCGTTGCCCGAGAGCACCTCGGTGGACGGCCCGATGACCAGCGCCGGGTCCACGCCGTCCATGGTGTCGGGGTTGCCCGCCTTGCCGATGCCGACGATCCGGCCGTCCCTGACGCCCACGTCGGCCTTCACCACGCCCCAGTGGTCGAGCACGACCGCGCCCGTGATCACGAGGTCCGGCGCGCCCTCCGCGCGGGTGGCCACGCCCTGGCCCATCGACTCGCGGATCACCTTCCCGCCGCCGAAGATCACCTCGTCGCCCGAGCCGTGCGGGCCCATCGACCGGTCCTCGGTCACCTCGATCAGGATGTCGGTGTCGGCGAGCCGGATCCGGTCGCCGACCGTCGGCCCCAGCAGGTCCGCGTAGCGGCGGCGGCTGATCCCGGTCACCGGTCCAACTCCCCGGCCATCTCCGGCCGCAGCCCCGGCACGCGCCGCGCCCCGGCCAGCGGCACCAGCGTCACCTCGCGCTCGACACCCGGCTCGAACCGCACCGCCGTGCCCGCCGGCACGTCCAGCCGCTTGCCCCACGCGGCCTCCCGGTCGAACTCCAGCCCGGGGTTGACCGCCGCGAAGTGGTAGTGCGACCCGACCTGCACCGGGCGGTCCGCCGCGTTGACCACGACGAGCGTGGTGCGCGGCCGGCCGGGGTTCAGCTCGACCGGCTCGTCGCCGGTGACGATCTCGCCAGGGACCACGGGCTGCTCCTCACACGATCGGGTCATGCACGGTCACGAGCTTGGTGCCGTCCGGGAAGGTCGCCTCGACCTGCACGGACTCGATCATCTCCGGGACGCCTTCGAGCACCTGGTCCCGGCTCAGCACGTGCCTGCCGCTGTCCATCAGCTCGCTGACCGTCCGGCCGTCGCGGGCGCCTTCGAGCACGTGGTCGGTGATGAGCGCGACCGCTTCCGGGTAGTTCAGGACCACCCCGCGCTCGAGCCGCCTGCGCGCGACGTCGGCCGCCACGTGGACCAGCAGCTTGTCCCGCTCGTGCGGTGTCAGGTGCATGGCCGGTGGTCTACCACGGGAAACACGGCCCACCGCCGAACCGAAACAAGGCCTTAACGATCCGCCGGTCTTCTGAATCGGTTCCTTGATCGTGACCGACGACACGCGCACCCGCGATTGCCCGCACGTCTGAAGGGGAGCAAGGTTTCTCCAACTCTTTACTTCCGCCGAGAAGGAGCGCACAGCGTGGTGCAGACCGAGGACGACGGTTTCCGGCCGGGTCTCGAGGGCGTGGTCGCCTTCCGCACCGAGATCGCCGAACCGGATCGCGACGGTGGCGCGCTGCGCTACCGCGGCGTGGACATCGAGGACCTGGCCGGTCACGTGACCTTCGGCAACGTGTGGGCGCTGCTGGTCGACGGCCGCTTCGGCCCCGGCCTGCCGCCCGCCGAGCCGTTCCCGATCCCGGTGCACACCGGTGACGTGCGGGTGGACGTGCAGGCCGCGCTGGCCATGGTCGCACCCATCTGGGGCTACCAGCCGCTGCTGGACATCACCGACGAGCAGGCCCGCGAGCAGCTGGCCCGAGCCTCGGTCATGGCCCTGTCGTACGCGGCGCAGTCCGCGCGGGGCATCGGCCGGCCCGCCGTGCCGCAGCACCGCATCGACGAGTGCACGACGATCACCGAGCGCTTCCTCACCCGCTGGCGCGGCGAGCCCGACCCCGCGCACGTCAAGGCGCTGGACGCCTACTGGGTGTCGGCCGCCGAGCACGGCCTGAACGCCTCCACCTTCACCGCCCGCGTCATCGCCTCCACCGGCGCGGACGTCGCCGCGTCCATGTCCGGCGCGATCGGCGCCATGTCCGGCCCCCTGCACGGCGGCGCGCCCGCCCGCGTGCTGCCCATGATCGAAGAGGTCGAGCGCACCGGCGACGCCGAGGGCTTCGTCAAGGGCGTCCTCGACCGGGGCGAGCGCCTGATGGGCTTCGGCCACCGCGTCTACCGCGCGGAAGACCCCCGCGCCCGCGTGCTGCGGCGGACGTGCCGGGAACTCGGCGCCACCCGCTACGAGGCCGCCAACGCCCTGGAGCAGGCCGCCCTGGCCGAGCTGCGCGAACGCCGCCCGGACCGCGCCATCGAGACCAACGTCGAGTTCTGGGCGGCGGTGATCCTCGACTTCGCCCAGGTCCCGCCGCACATGATGCCCGCGATGTTCACCTGCGCCCGCACCGCCGGCTGGTCGGCGCACATCCTGGAGCAGAAGCGGACGGGCCGCCTCGTCCGCCCGTCCGCCAAGTACGTGGGCCCCGGCCCCCGCAAGCCGTCCGAGGTCGAGGGCTGGGCCGAGATCGCCTGACCCGACCCACCGGAACTGGGGGTTTCCACCCCGCGTGGCGTGACCCGGGACACCCGGCTGTCACCGCCCGGCCACCCGGCTGCAACACTTAGGGCTCCCGGCAACGGCGCCGGTCGTGCCGACCCCCTCCCCGTAACCGGAGGCTTCGCGATGACCCAGACCGCCGACCCGACCTCGTTGGTCCTGCCCTCCGACCTGCTGCCGTCCGACGGTCGGTTCGGGTGCGGGCCCTCCAAGGTCCGTCCCGAGGCCCTGGCGGCGCTCGCGGCCGAGGGCGCCGCGCTGATGGGCACCTCCCACCGGCAGAAGCCGGTGAAGTCCCTGGTCGGCTCGGTCCGCGCCGGCCTGCGGGAGCTGTTCTCGCTGCCCGAGGGCTACGAGGTCGTCCTCGGCAACGGCGGCACCACCGCGTTCTGGGACGCCGCCGCGTTCGGCCTGGTGCGCGAGAGGGCTCAGCACTTCACCTACGGCGAGTTCTCCTCGAAGTTCGCCAAGGTCACCAGCGACGCGCCGTTCCTGGGCGACTCGATCGTGGTCAAGGCCGACCCGGGCAGCGCGCCCGAGATCGCCTACGCCGAGGGCGCCGACCTCGTCGGCTGGGCGCACAACGAGACGTCGACCGGCGTCGCGGTGCCCGTCTCCCGCCCCGCGGGCTCGGACGGCGCGCTGATCGCCATCGACGCCACCTCCGGCGCGGGCGGCCTGCCGGTCGACCCGTCGGACTTCGACGTCTACTACTTCGCGCCGCAGAAGTGCTTCGCCTCCGACGGCGGCCTGTGGATCTCCCTGATGTCGCCGGCCGCCCTGGAGCGCGTCGCCGAGATCGGCAAGTCGGGCCGCTGGGTGCCGGAGTTCCTCTCCCTCACCACGGCGCTGGACAACTCCACCAAGGACCAGACCTACAACACGCCGTCCCTGGCCACGTTGTTCCTGCTCAACGACCAGGTCGAGTGGATCCTGGCCAACGGCGGCCTCAAGTGGGCCGTCGACCGGACCGCCGACTCGTCCTCGCGGCTGTACACCTGGGCCGAGTCGACCTCCTACACGACCCCGTACGTGGCCGACCCGGCCCACCGGTCCCAGGTCGTCGGCACGGTCGACTTCGACGACTCGGTGGACGCCTCCGTGGTGGCCAAGGTCCTGCGCGCGAACGGCATCGTGGACGTCGAGCCGTACCGCAAGCTGGGCCGCAACCAGCTCCGCGTCGCCATGTTCCCGGCCGTCGAGCCGACCGACGTGAGCACGCTGACGAAGGCCGTCGACTGGGTCGTCTCCCAGCTCTGACCCGGGCCGCACCTGTGGGGGTCGTCCTTGCCGGGACGGCCCCCACAGTCATGACCAGGCACTTCGGGAACCCGCACCCATCGCGGGCGAGGTGAACCTTGTGCTAACGGAGGTGCGCGGGCCGCCGACATACGGCAAGATCACACGAAGATATCGGCGAACACGGCGAGTCTCCCCCGTCAAGGCGGCGCGCCGCATTAACGTGAGTACTCGGCGAGGTGAGCCATCCGGGAGGCCATGATGCGAGCGTTGCGAGTCATCGGGCTCGAAGACGACGGCAAGTCCGTCATCCTCGAGGACCCGGATCGCGGCGAGCGCTTCGTGCTCCCCGCCGACGAACGGCTGCGCGCGGCGGCACGCGGCGACCTCACCCGACTCGGTCAGATCGAGATCGAGGTCGAGAGCCAGATGCGGCCCCGCGAGATCCAGGCGCGCATCCGCGCCGGTGAGTCCGTCGCCCAGGTGGCGGCGGCGGCCGGCCTGCCCGCGCACCGGGTCGAGCGCTACGCCTACCCCGTCCTCCTCGAGCGCTCCCGCACCGCCGACCTGGCCCAACGCGCCCACCCCGTCCGCGAGGACGGCCCGGACGTGCAGACCCTCGGCGAGGTCGTCGCGCACTCCTTCGGCCTCCGCGGCCAGGAGTACGCCGACGTCAGCTGGGACTCGTGGCGGGGCGAGGACGGCCGCTGGGTCGTGCAGCTGCACTGGACCGCCGGCAGGTCCGACAACCTGGCGCACTGGGCCTTCCACCCGGGCGCCCAGGGCGGCACGGTGACCGCGCTGGACGACGGGGCCATGGAGCTCATGGACCCGAACCCCAACCGCACCCTGCGCACGGTCCGACCGGTGACCCAGCTGGCGCGCCAGGCCCTGGAGCTGGAGAAGCAGGAGGAACCGGAGATCCTCGTCCGCGAGGAGCCGGCGCCACCGCCTCCCCCGCCCCCGGTCCAGGAGCCCCAGCCGACACCGGAGCCCGCCCCGGTGGCCGAGGAACCGGCGCCGACGACCCCGGCGCCGCAACAACCGGCGGCGGGCGCCAAGCAGCAACCGCCCCGCAAGGACCCACCGCCCAAGCGGGGCAAGAAGAACCACCCGATCGTGCCCTCCTGGGAGGACGTCCTCCTCGGCGTCCGCTCCACCCGGGGCTGAACCGACCGGACATGAGCAGGCCCCCGCGCAGCGGTGCTGCGCGGGGGCCTGCTCATGTCCGGTCGGGCAGACGGTGAAACGCACTCACTCAGCGTGTCCACCCGATCGCGGGTCGTCATCGGCGTCGATCGCTCCTACCTTGGATCTGGTGGAACCGACGATCTCGCACAGCATCGACGTGGCCGCGGACCCGGGAGTGGTGTGGGCGCTGGTGAGCGACCTGCCCCGGATGGGCCGGTTCAGCCCGGAGAACCTCGGCGGCCGGTGGCTGCACGGGGCCACCGGGCCCGCGGTCGGCGTCGAGTTCCGCGGCTTCAACCGCAACGGCGCCAAGCTCTGGTGGACCACGTCCCGGATCGTGGCCTGCGAGCCGGGACGGCTGCTGACCTTCGACGTGCGGTCGCCGTTGACGGTCCGGGTGGCGCGGTGGTCGTACGTGATCACGCCGACCCCGCGGGGGTGCGTGCTGACGGAGAACTGGTACCGGGTGGGCAACTGGTTCGTCCGCCGGTTCCTGGGTCCCCGCGTCACCGGGCGCGAGGACCGGCCCGGCTACAACGTCGAGTCGATCAAGCACACCCTGGTCGCGGTCAAGGCGCACGCCGAGTCGACCGGGGACGGGCGACGAGCGCGGCGGGCCTCGACGACGACCACGCCCTGACCGCCGCTCGCGGACCTGCTTGACCACCACCTCATCCGGGTAACCACCCGCCATGCTGGGACGACTGGTGGCGGGCGCCGCGCTGGGCGCCGGTTTGGGCGCGGCCTGGTGGGGCCTGCGCGAACTCATCGCGTCGGGAGCCGTCTGCTCGACCGAGGACTGGGACTGCCTGGCCATGGGCCTGTTCGCCATGCCGATCAGCCTGGTCCTCGGCGCGCTCATCGCCTGGGCCGTCCTCAAGGCCGCCCACCAGGACCGCCCGCTCGGCTACGCCGCCGTCGGCGTCACGTTCACCGCCGTCCTCACCCTGCTCACCGTCTGGGTCTCGATCCCCGCCGGCTCCGTCGCCGCCGGCGTGATCGGGTTCGTCCTGGCCGCCCCGGTGACAGCACGGCACCCGGTCAGCCACACTTCTGCGCGTGACTGACACGCCGCACCCCACGCGCCTCACCGCGGGCGGCTTCGCGTTCAAGGTGCTCTTGCGCGTCGTGGTGTCGGCCGTCACCGGTTCCGCGCTGCTCATCGCGTGGATCTGGGCCTACCGCAGCGGCGTCCTCGACCGGGTGGTGAACGAGACGACCCTGGGCGAGTTCATCCTGCTCGTCGTGGTCGGCCTGCCGATCGCGCTGGTGTTCAGCGCGCTGCTCGCCGGACCGGTCCTGTGGCTGCTGAAGATCCGCCCGGTGTGGCCGATCATCCTGATCGGCCCGGTCATCCTGGGCCTCGCCCACTACTTCGCCGTGCCGGACCGGCTCTCGTCCCTCGGCGACCGCTGGACGGTCCTCGTCCTCCTCGCCGGGGCGAGCTACGGCCTCGCGGGCCTGCTCACCGCACCGGCGATCCTCCGCCGCCGCAAGAAGTAGCCACCCCGCCGAACCGGATCAGGTCGATCCGGATCACCACGGCGCCGGCACCGCGTCGAGCACCTCGACCCCGACCGCCTCGAACCGGCACCAGTCCTCCGCCTCCTCCCGGCTGATCGGCCGCGCGCCTTCCGGCCGCGGCCCGCCCACGACGTCCCACCCGTCCGGCGCGAGCACGTACAGCCTGCCCCCGCTCACCGCCAACAACCGACCGCGCGGGAACGCCATCGTCGGCTCCGCCCGGAGATACCGCACATCCACCTTGACCTCCCCGTACTCCCGGACCTTCCCCGCTCCTTGACCTCCACCCAACTCGAGCTTGCAGGGTCGGAGGCACGAAAACCGGATGCCGATCGTCGGTCCACCTTCGTAACGTCATGGTGGACCGGAGGGGGACTCGTGTCGGAAGACCGTACTTCCACAGCCGCGACTCTGCGCAGGCTGTGGCCGTACCTCAAGCCCGTTCGCACACCCGTCGTGCTGGCGATGGCCGCCACCATGCTCGCGATGACGTGCGGCCTGGGTATCCCGCTGATCACCCAACGAATCGTGGACGGCCCGATCGCCGGCCGCGACCTGGATGCGTTGCCGCTGCTCATCGGCGTCATCGTGCTGCTCGGCTGCGCCGAAGCCGCGCTGTTCTACGCCCGCCGCAAGCTGATCGCCGGACCGGCGTCGGACGTCGAGGCGCGGATGCGGGCCGAGCTGTACCACCACCTGCAAGACCTGCAGGTGGCCTTCCACGACCGCTACCAGTCGGGGCAGCTGCTGTCCCGCGCCACCACCGACCTGACCCAGGTGCGGCGGTTCGTCGGCTTCGCCGTGATCTTCCTGGTGGTCAACACCCTGGTCGTGGCCACGGGCCTGGGCGTGCTGTTCTGGCTCTCGCCCGTCCTCGGCCTGATCGTGCTCGCGAGCACGTTGCCGCTGGTCGCGCTGTCCTACCTGTTCGAGACGAAGTTCAAGGTCGTCGCCCGCCGCGCGCAGGACCAGGCCGGCGACCTCACGACCGTGGTCGAGGAGTCGGTGCTCGGCATCCGCGTGCTCAAGGCCTTCGGCCGCGGCCCGCACCTGACCAAGCGGTTCATCCGCCAGGCGCGTGAGCTGCGCGACACCGAGATCTCGAAGGTGCGGATCTTCGCCGCGCTGTGGGCCGTGCTGATCGTGCTGCCCGAGCTGGGCATCGCCGGTCAGCTGGCGTTCGGCTCGATCGGCATCGCCGACGGCACCGTCACGGTCGGCACGCTCGTCGCCGCCATCACGGTGAGCGCTTACCTGCGCTGGCCGGTCGACTCGATCGGGTGGTTGCTGGCGGAGACGAACTCGACCGCCTCCGCCCTGGAGCGGTACTTCGAGGTGACCGACACCGCGGTCACCGTGACCACCCCCGTCGACCCGAAGCCGTTGGCCGCGCCCGTCCTCGGGCACGTCCGCCTGGAGGGCGTCCGCTACCACCACCCCGGTTCCGACAACGAGGTGCTGCGCGGCGTCGACCTGGACATCCGACCGGGTGAGACCGTCGCCCTCGTCGGCGCCACCGGCTCCGGCAAGACCACCGTCACCGCGCTCGTGCCCCGACTGGCCGACGTCACGGCCGGCCGGATCACGCTCGACGGCGTCGACGTGCGCGACCTCGACCTCGCCGAGCTCCGCCGGGTCGTCGGCACGGCGTTCGAGGAGCCGATCCTGTTCTCCGCGAGCGTCACCGAGAACGTGGCCCTCGGCTCCAAGGACGTCAGCGAGGAACGGGTCCGCGAAGCCCTGAAGGTCGCCCGGGCCGAGGACTTCGTCAACGCCCTCCCGTGGGGCCTCGACACCCGGATCGGCGAGCAGGGCCTGTCCCTGTCCGGCGGTCAGCGCCAACGCCTCGCCCTCGCGCGCGCGGTCGCCGGCCACCCGGCCGTGCTGGTCCTCGACGACCCGCTCTCCGCGCTGGACGTGCACACCGAGGCCGACGTCGAGGCCGCGCTGCGCCGCGTGCTCAAGGGCGTCACGGCGCTCGTCGTCGCCCACCGGCCGAGCACCGTGCAGCTGGCCGACCGGGTGGCGATGCTGGTCGACGGCCGGATCGCGGCCACCGGAACGCACGCGCAACTGCTGGCGGACAACGAGGACTACCGCAACCTCTTGTCCACTATGGAGGACGAGGAGGTGGCGGCGTGACGAGCGTGGCGCAACCCCAACCCCAACCCCACGACGCCTCGGACGACGAAGCCTGGCGGGGCGTGGGGGCCGAGGACGTCGAAGACGTCGACTACGCCACCGGCGTCAAGCTCCAGGCCCGCTCCCGCCGCCTCCTCGGCGAGCTGATCCGCCCGCACACCAGGGCCGCGATCCTGGCCCTGGTGATCGTGATCGCGGAGAACGTGGTCAACCTGGCCGGCCCGCTCCTCATCGCCGCGGCCATCGACACCGGCATCCCGGCGGCGCTCGACGGCCGTCCCGACGCCCTGGCCTGGTGCGTCGGCGGCTACGTCACCGCCGCGATCTCCGCCACGCTGCTGCGCTGGTCGTTCGTCCGCCTGACCGGCCGGATCGGCCAGGACGTGCTGCTCGTCCTGCGCGAACGCATCTTCCGGCACGCGCAGCGCCTGTCGGTCTCGTTCCACGAGAAGTACACGTCCGGCAAGGTCATCTCGCGCCTGACCAGCGACGTCGACTCCCTCCAGGACCTGGTCGAGGAGGGCTTGGACGGCTTCTTCACCTCGATGCTGTCCCTGCTGGGCATCTCGGTCGTCCTGCTCTACCTGGACCTCCCGCTCGCGCTCGTCGTGCTGTCCGGCTTCCTGCCGCTGATCATGCTCACCCAGTGGTTCCGCCGCCGTTCCGGCCGGGCCTACCGCCACACGCGCGGCGCGATCGCGAAGATCATCGTGCAGTTCGTGGAGACCATGAACGGCATCCGCGCGGTGCAGGCGTTCCGGCGCGAGCGGCGCAACGAGAAGATCATGGGCGAGCTGAACGCCCGGTTCCGCGACGCCAACACCGACGCGATGGGCGTGATGGCCGCGTTCACGTCACTCGTCCGAGTGATCGGCAACATCTCCCTGGCGGTGATCCTCGCCTGGGGCGCGTTCCGGGTGGCGAACGGGCAGCTCGAACTGGGCGTGCTGGCCGCGTTCACGCTGTACGTGCGGCGGTTCTACGACCCGTTCGACCAGCTCGCGATGTTCGCCAACGCGTACGCCTCGGCCACCGCCGCGCTGGAGAAGATCTCGGGCCTGCTCGAGGAGCGACCGCAGGTTCGCGAACCCGAGGAACCGACACCGCTGGGCGACGTACGGGGCGCGGTCCGGTTCGACGGTGTCGAGTTCCGCTACTCGGCCTCCGCCCCCGTCGTGCTGCCGCCGTTCGACCTGACCGTGCCCGCCGGGCAGACCGTGGCGCTGGTCGGCGCGACCGGCGCGGGCAAGTCCACGCTGGCCAAGCTCGTGGCCCGGTTCTACGACCCGACCGAGGGCTCGGTGCGGCTCGACGGGGTCGACCTCCGGTCCGTCGCGGACGCCGAGCTGCGCCGCGCGGTGGTCATGGTGACGCAGGAGAACTTCCTGTTCGACGGGTCCGTGCTGGACAACATCGCGCTGGGCCGCCCGTCCGCGACCCGCGAGGAGGTCGAGGCGGCGGCCCGGGCGGTCGGCGCGGAGGAGTTCATCCGGGCGCTGCCCGAGGGCTACGACACCGACGTGCGCAAGCGCGGCGGGCGGCTCTCGGCCGGGCAGCGGCAGATGGTGGCGTTCGCGCGGGCGTTCCTGGCCGACCCGGCGGTGCTCGTGCTCGACGAGGCGACGTCCAGCCTGGACGTGCCCACCGAGCGCGCGGTGCAGGACGCGCTGGAGACCGTCCTGGCCGAGCGGACGGCGTTCATCATCGCCCACCGCCTCTCCACCGTGCTGATCGCCGACCGGGTCCTGGTGCTCGACGGCGGCCGGGTGGTGGAGGACGGCACGCCGGAGGAGCTGATCGGCGGGCGCGGCCGGTTCGCCGCGCTGCACACCGCGTGGCGGGACTCCTTGGCCTAGCCGACCGTCACAGGAGGGTCGTCAGCAACAACGACAACCACGCCGCCAGCACGCCCGCCACCACGCCGTACGCGACCCACCGCCACACCGGCACCTTCCGCGCCAGCCACACGGACGGGGTGATGCCGCCGACCACCAGGACGTTCGCCAGCAGCGCGAGCCACTGGCTGGTCTCGCCCAGCCCGACCGACAGCGTGTACACGGTGAACGTCACCACGGCGGCGACGATGAAGCTGACCGTGAGCCCGGTGCCCCAGGGGGTTTCCTCCTGGGGTTCGGGCTCGTCGGCCTCGACCCCTTCGTCCTCCTCGGGCTCGTCGGCCTCGACCGACGGGACGTCCACGACCACGAGCTCACCGGTCACGGGATCGGTGTACTCCACCGGTGTGCCCATGTCTGCCGCCAACCTTCTCGCCAGTTGTCGCCCCCGCCTGGTCACGAGGGCGTTCGCGGCGCCGTCGGAGGGCGGGTCGGCCCGCGTCACCGCGTCGGCCACCTTCGCCCACTCGTGCAACGCGTCGGCGAGCCCGGCGCCCAGCGGGAGGCTGTGCGGGTCGACTTCCCGCTCGCCCGCGTCGTCGCGGCCCGCGAGCACGGCCCGGCCGTCCTGCACCCGCAGTTCCACCTACGTCCTCCTCTGCTCGGGATGAGAACGTAGCGCGTTCAGGCGATCGCGTAGAAGGCGATCGCGCCCGCGGTTGCCACGTTCAGAGAGTCGACGCCGTCCGCCATGGGGATCCGGACCGCGACATCGGCCGCCGCGATGGCCTCGTCGGTCAGGCCCGGGCCCTCCGATCCGAGCAGGACAGCGACCTTGCGACCGCGCAGCCCCGCGTCGGCGAGGTTCTCCGAACCGGCCCGCGGCGTGAGCGCGGCGACCGTGAAACCGTTGTGGCGCAGCAGCTCGAAGCCTTCGGTCAGGTTCGGCATCGACGCGAACGGCACGCGCAGCACGTGACCCATCGAGACGCGGACGCTGCGCCGGTACAGCGGGTCGCTGCACCCCGGGCCGAGCAGCACGCCGTCGATGCCGAGCGCGGCGGCGTTGCGGAACAGCGAGCCCAGGTTCTCGTGGTCGCCGACGCCTTCCAGCACCGCGAGCCGCCGTGACGAGGCGACGAGCTCGGCCACGTCCGGCTGGGGCGCCCGGTCGGCGGCGGCCAGCACGCCCCGGTTGAGGTGGAACCCCACCACCTCGGCCATGACCTCGGCGGACGTGACGTAGGCGGGGGCCGGCAGGTCGCCGAGCGCCTCCACCCTCCGCCGCACGCCGAGCAGCCCGCGCACCGGGTAGGGCGAGTCCAGGAGCCGTTCGACGACCACGACGCCCTCGGCGATGACCAGTCCCCGCCCACCGGGCCGGTCGGGCCGCCGGTCGGCCGTCGACAGGTCCCGGAAGTCGTCCAGCCGCGGGTCCGCCGGGTCGTCGATCTCGATCACACCGAGGAGTGTCCCATTTGTCGACAGGTGAACACCCCTCGTGGATCGGATGTCGCAGCCGCAAGCCGCCAACCAGCACCTTCTCGCTGATTGTTACTGCTATGTGACAGAGAGCACCGATTTGGGCGCTGGCGGGCAGATGCTTGCTGTGTCACGGTTGGCCTCCGCTAAGCCCGCCGGAGCAGCCCTACCGATTGGGAGGCGGCATGGGTACGGATGTGTCCA
Source organism: Actinosynnema sp. NPDC023794 (assembly GCF_040639675.1). NCBI lineage: Bacteria > Bacillati > Actinomycetota > Actinomycetes > Pseudonocardiales > Pseudonocardiaceae > Actinosynnema > Actinosynnema sp. NPDC023794. The sequence goes on from NZ_JBFAFR010000003.1 coordinate 219,539, forward strand.
GTCGGACGTTCACCAGAGAGGACCGCCAGCGCTACCGCGAGCGCATGCAGCGGTGCATGGACGCGCTGGGAACCATGCTGGCGGAGGAGAGCTTCTCCTTCCCGAGACAGCAGATGGGGCTGGAGATCGAGCTGAACCTGGTCGACGGCGCGGGTCGGCCCGCGATGGCCAACTCCGAGGTGCTGGAGAAGATCGACGACCCGTCGTTCACGCTGGAGCTGGGCCAGCACAACCTGGAGGTCAACGTCCCGCCGCGCGAGCTGGCCGGTGACGAGACGCTGGACCTGGAGCGGGAGCTGGTCTCCACGCTCGCGGCAGCGGACGTGAAGGCGCACGACGCCGGCACGTCGATCGTGATGATCGGGGTGCTGCCGACGTTGCGGCACGAGCACTTCGACCGGCGGTGGCTGTCGCAGCAGGCGCGGTACACGACGTTGAACGACCAGATCCTCGCCGCGCGAGGTGAGGAGGTCGTGCTGTCGATGGAGGGCGCGCCCCTGCCGGGGCGGGCGGGCGAGCGGTTGTCCAGCTACGCCGAGTCGATCATGCCGGAGGCGGCTTGCACGTCCGTGCAGCTGCACTTGCAGGTGGCGCCGGATGATTTCGCGGCGCACTGGAACGCGGCGCAGGCGTTGGCCGGGGTGCAGGTGGCGATCGCGGCGAACTCGCCGTTCCTGCTCGGGCGGGCGTTGTGGCACGAGACCCGGATACCGCTGTTCCTGCAGGCCACGGACACGCGTTCGGAGGAGCTGAAGAACCAGGGCGTCCGGCCGCGGGTGTGGTTCGGCGAGCGGTGGATCACGTCGATCTTCGACTTGTTCGAGGAGAACGTGCGCTACTTCCCGGCGTTGCTGCCGGAGACCGGCGACGAGGACCCGTTGGACGTGCTCGGGGCGGGCGGGACGCCGTCGTTGACGGAGTTGCGGCTGCACAACGGGACCGTGTGGCGCTGGAACCGGCCGGTGTACGACGTGGTGGACGGCGTGCCGCACCTGCGCGTGGAGAACCGCGTCCTGCCGGCCGGGCCGACGGTGCTCGACACGATGGCGAACGCGGCGTTCTTCTACGGCGCGCAACGAGCACTGACCACTTTGGAGCGTCCTTTGTGGACCCAAATGTCGTTCCACGCGGCGGAGGAGAACCTGTACGCCGGGTCTCGGCACGGGATGGGCTCGCAGCTGTACTGGCCGGGCATCGGCTGGGTGCCGCCGGATGAGCTCGTCCTGCGCCGCCTGTTGCCACTGGCCCACGAGGGGCTGCGGGCGTGCGGCGTGTCCGACGAGGCGTGCGAGCGCTACCTGGGCGTGATCGAGGCCAGGTGCCTGGCGCGGCGCACGGGCTCCCAGTGGCAACGCGAGACGGTGGCCCTGCTGGAGGAACGCGGCGCCGACCGCGACACCGCCCTCACCGCCATGCTGGGCCGGTACGTCGAACTGTCACACGCCGGCGAACCGGTCCACACCTGGCCCGTGGGCCTGTAACCCCCGCCGCGCTCGGTGCCCGCCGCACTCGGGCATGCGACGCCCAGCGCCCGCAGCGTCCAGGGGCGCGGCGGGCGCCGGGTAACCCGCTTCACGCTCGACCCCGGTCTCGTTCACGCTCGAACCCGGTCTGGCTCGCGTGCGCCACCGTGCCGGCGCGCGCCCGCACGTGCCGCACGTGCGCCGTTCCCGTCCAGAGCGCGATGCCTGGTCCGGGCCGGGTGCCACACCTTCATTCCTCCGGCGACGCTTTCGGCGTTTCCCTTGATCCCCGAACCCGCTCGATTCGCGCGTTCGGGTGATCTTCGCGTCCCGACCACGAGAACCGCGTCGACCCAAAACCACAGGTCAGCGACCCCACCGCCGACTCAACGCCGCCGACCGGCCTTCAGCGGAGCGACGTCGGCGCCGTCGTGGGAGCTGCGGCACTCGTCGGGGGTCACCGCCTCGACCGCGAGGGTCAGCATGCCCTTCACCCCCGTGTAGATGCTCTCGCCCGCCGACGCCAGCGACGTGTGCACCCGGTTCGAGTCGGAGAAGTCCCGCTCGTCCTTCGTGCGCTTCTTCCCGGCCTCCTCGGGCTTGGTCGCGCTGCGCAGGTTGACCTCCAACCACGCGGCCACCTCGGCGGGCGTGGTCAGGACCTCCTCCGGCGTGCGCTCCAGCCGCTCGGCGCGCGGGGAGGCGTGGTCGAGGGACGTGTGCTCCACATAGGCGTGCCAGTGCGTGTTGCGCAGTGACCACGTCTGCTCGACCGGCCAGTCCTCCTCGGTGCCCATGCGCCCATCTTGCCAGGGTCCGCACGTCCAAGGTGTGGTCAACCCCCACAGCCGACGCCGTCCTCCGGTCGTGGGCGACGAGCAGCAGCGTGCCCCCGCACCCCTCCAGCGCCTGCCCCGACTGCTCGATGGCCGCCACGTCGGGGGGCCGGTCGGCTCGTCACTCGCCCCCAGCCGTCGGCGCCCGCGGCGGGCCGGCACGACGAGGCCCCGCCGCCCGGTGGTACGACCGGGAGGCGGGGCCTCGTCTGTTCCCGAACTGACTGCCGCTCCCACCACGAAGCGACGAGCCTTAGGTTAGCCTAACTTCACCGACCGCACCAGTCCTGCGCACGAGGCCGCGGGCGACGAGTTCGACGACCACCGCGATCGCCACCGCCTCGACCGCCAGCAGCGCCAGCAGCACGACGAGCTGCAACGCGCCCGCCTGCCACACCGGAGCGCCGCCGAGCAGCATCCCGACGAACGCGCCGGGCAACGTCACCAGGCCGACCGTCCGGGTCTGGTCCAAAGCCGGGATCAACGCCTCCGCCGCCGGCCCCCGCACCAACTCCCGCACCGCCACCGGCTCGGTGAACCCCAGCGCCAACGCCGCCTCGAACTCGCCGTGCCGGTCCCGCAACGTGTCCAACGTCCGCCGCACGGACAACGTGGTGGCGGTCATCGCCCCACCGATCAGGATCCCCCCGACCGGCACCAGCGCGATCCCCCGCAACGGCACCAGGCCGCTCGCCACCAGCGCCACCAGCGCAGGCGCCGTCCCCGCGAGGATCGCCACACCCACCCACACGCCACGCCGTCCGGTCTTCGTGCGGGCAGCCGACGTCCCCGTCGCCACGCCCGCCATCACCACCAGGAACGCCGCCGTCAGCGGCAGCGACGCCAGCACCACCGTGATCACCGCCGACACGGCGGCCAACTGCGCCGTCGCCCGCACGGCCGCCCGGACCACGGGCCGAGGCGACGCCAACCGCGCCCACCACACCACGGCGCCCGCGACGGCGGTGAAGATCAGACAGACGACGAGCAGCCGGACCCAGTCCGTTGCGATGACCACCGGACCATTGTCAGACGCGGGCGCGGCGGCGCAGGCCCAGGCGGTGCGTCGGCAGCCTCATGCCACCCCGTCGGGCCAGCACGACGCCGCCGACCACGGCCGCCAGGATCGACACCACACCGCCGACGACCAGCGGCGCCCGCGCGGTGAAGTGCTCGGCCAGCCAGCCCATCACCGGGCCGCCCACCGGGTTGCCGCCCAGGAACACCAGCATGTACAGGCCCATGACCCGGCCGCGCATCGCGGGCGACACGGCCAGCTGCACGGTCGCGTTGGCGGTCGTCGTGAACGTCATCATGGCGATGCCGACGGGGATCAGCGCCAGCCCGGCCAGCCACATCGTGGGCATCAGGCCGACCACGACCTCCAGCACGCCGAACGCCAGCGCGCCCAGGATCAGCAGCCTCAACCGCGGCTTGCCGCGCGCGCTGCGCTTGGCCGCCAGCGTCGCGCCGGCCAGCGTGCCGACCGCGAGCAGCGTCGAGAGCAGGCCGTAGGCGGAGGCGTCGCCGCCGAACGTGTTGCGCGCCAGCACGGCCAGCGTGACGTAGAAGTTGAGCCCGAACGTGCTGATGAAGAACACCAGGCACAGCAGGATCACCAGGTCGGCGCGCTTGCGCACGTACCGCAGCCCTTCCCGCAGCTGGCCCTTCTCCCGGGGCACGGGGTCGCCGCGGTGCAGTTCGGCGGCACGCATCAGCAGCAGCCCGCCCAGCACGCCGAGGAAGCTGATCGCGTTGATCAGGAACACCCAGCCCGTGCCCACGAAGATGATCATCACGCCGGCGACGGCCGGGCCGACCATCCGGGCCAGGTTGAACGTCATGGCGTTCAACGCCACCGCGTTGGTGAGCTGGTCGCGGCCGACCATCTCGACCACGAAGCTCTGCCGCACCGGCGTTTCCACCGCGGACACCGCGCCGAGCAGCAGGCACAGCAGGTAGACGTGCCACAGCTCGACCACGCCCGTGACGTCGAGCAGGCCGAGCGTCAGCGCGCAGAGCCCGAGACCGGTCTCCAGCACCAGCAGGAGCTTGCGCTTGTCCATCCGGTCGGCGAGCACGCCCGCCCACAGCGACAGGAACAACGTGGGCGCGAACTGCAGCGCCGCCGCGATGCCGAGGGCGACCGGCGAGCCGTCGGACAGCTCCAGCACCAGCCAGTCCTGCGCGACGCGCTGCATCCACAGCCCGACGAGCGAGACGACCTGACCGGAGGCGTAGAGGCGGTAGTTGCGCACGCGGAGCGAGCCGAACATGCGCTTGCGCGGCGGGGGTGCGGCTGGGTTGCGTTCGACCTGGTCCGTCTCTGCCCCACCCGCGTACGCCGGCACTTCGTTACTGCCCCGCCATCCTGTCGATGATCTCGGCGGCACGCGACAGCGTGCCCCGGTCCTCCGGTGTCAGCTCGGCCAACCGCTTGTCCAGCCAGGCTTCCCGCGCGGAGACCTCTTCGTTGATGTAGCTCAGCCCCGCCTCGCTCAGCTCCACGATGGCCTGCCGGCCGTCGGTGGGGTGGGGGCGGCGCGTGGCGAACCCGTACTCCTCCAGGGCGGCTATCACCCTGGTCATGGACGGTGGCTGGACGCCTTCCTTGGCGGCCAGCTCGCCCGGCGTCAGGGGTCCGCACTTGTGCAGCGTCGACAGCGCGGACACCTGGGTGAGCGAGATCGCGGAGTTCACCCGCTGCGCGCGGAGCCTCCGGTTGAGCCGGACGACGGCCAGTCGCAGCCGGCTCGCCAGTCCCGCTTCAGCCTCGGTCTCCACGTAGTTAGCATACCTCACGATCTCGTCGCCCGTCGAAGAGAAGTTGCCCACCTCAGCCCGCGAGCGCGGCCTGGATCGGTCCGATCGCGAAGTAGACGACGAACGCTGCCGCCACGACCCACATCAGCGGGTGCACGCTGCGCGCACGCCCGGTGAGCGCCCGCAACACCACGTAGCTGACGAAGCCCGCGCCGATGCCGTTCGCGATCGAGTACGTGAACGGCATGATCACGATGGTGAGGAACGCGGGCAGGCCGACGGAGAAGTCGGCGAAGTCGATCTCCTTGATCTGCATGATCATCAGTGCGCCGACGACGACCAGCGCGGGCGCCGCCGCCTCGATCGGCACCACCGCGTACAGCGGGGTGAGGAACATGGCGCCGAGGAACAGCAGGCCGGTGACGATGTTCGCCAGGCCGGTCCGCGCGCCCTCCGCGATGCCGGACGCCGATTCGATGAAGACCGTGTTGGACGACGAGGACGCCGCACCGCCCGCGACCGCGCCCAGGCCGTCCACGAACAACGCCTTGGACACGCCCGGCAGCTGGCCGTCCTTGCCGATGACGCCGGCTTCCTTGCCGAGGCCGGTCATCGTGCCGACGGTGTCGAAGAAGTCCGTGAGCACCAGCGTGAACACCAGCAGCGCGGCGGTCAGCGCGGGCACCCGCGTCCACGCGCCGAACGAGACGTCGCCCAGCAGCGAGAGGTCGGGCAGCCCGAAGACCTGCTCCGGCAGGCCGGGGTAGCCGAGGTTCCAGCCGGTCGGGTTGGTGCCCTGCGAGGGGCCGGCCTTGACGATCGCCTCGATCACGATGGACAGCACGGTCGCCGCCAGCACGCCGATCAGGATCGCGCCCTTGACCTTGCGGGCGACCAGGATGCCGGTGACCACCAGGCCGACCACGAACACGAACGTCGGCCACGACGCGATGGACCCGTTGATGCCGAGCCCGACCGGCACGGTGGTGCCCGCCGCGTCCGGCAGCCGGCGCACGAACCCGGCGTCGACCAGGCCGATGAAGCAGATGAACAACCCGATGCCGACCGCGATGGCCGCCTTGAGCTCCGCCGGCACCGCGTTGAACACGGCCGTGCGGACACCCGTGACGACCAGCAGCAGCACCACCAGGCCGTTGACCACGACCAGGCCCATCGCCTCGGGCCAGGACATCTGCGGCACGATCGTGACGGCCACGAACGAGTTGATGCCCAGGCCCGTGGCCAGCGCGAACGGGTAGTTGGCGACGAGTCCGAAGAGGATCGTCATGACGCCCGCGACCAGCGCCGTCACCGCCGCGACCTGCGGGATGGTGAGGATGTTGCCGAGCACGTCGACCTTCGCGGAGGGGTCGTCGGCGGCGAAGCTGCCCAGGATCAGCGGGTTCAGCACGACGATGTAGGCCATGGTCACGAACGTGACGAGCCCACCGCGCACCTCCCGCCCGACCGAGGAGCCGCGTTCGGAGATCTTGAAGAACCCGTCCAGCTTGGACCGGGCCGGCGACTTGGGCGGCGTCGGCGGCGGCGTCTGAGCGGCGGGTGTCCCGGCGGTGGCCATCTCATCTCCTCGATCGGTGGTGCGGAGCGGGCAGTGCGTGCCCTGCTCGTGCGTGCCCTGCTCGTGCGTGCGGAGCAGGCAGAGCGTGCCCTACTCGTGTTTCGGGCGAGTAGCCTGCCCGACGTGGCCGAACAGGACGCAACACCCCTCCCACCCCCGCCGCCGCTTCCACCGAAGCTGGCCGATCCCGTGCCCGCGATCGTGGCCGGAACCGCCCTGTGGCTGCTGGCGCTGGTCGGGGTGCTGCTGTTCGCCCGCGACCAGACCGTCCTGGTCTGGACGTGCCTGTCCGGCGGCTTGCTGGGGATCATCGGCTACGGCATCTTCACCTGGCAACGGTCCGCCGCGCGCCGCGGCAGCCGCACCGCCCAGCAAGGCCAGGGCCTGGAGTGAGCGGCGCCCAGGCGGCCTCCGGCTGACGCCGGCCACCGGCTGCCACCGCACCATCGGACACCCGGCAGCCATCGGCTGCCCGGGCTGATACCGCACACGCGGCTCTCAGGCTGACACCGCAGGCGGCTCGCGCTCGGCCGCACCAGCCGCATCGGCCGACCAACGCCCGCCGCCGCTCGCCGACCAACGCCGCCCAACGCCCGCCGCCGACCACCGCTGCTCCGTGCCCCGACCACGGCTGCCCGCCGACCACCGCTCGCATCGGCCGAGACCGGCGGACGGCCGGCGCTCGACGGACCCCGACTGACACTGGGGGCCGGGGCGCCGCGCCTCCCTCTTTTCCGGCAACAAATCCGGGATTTCCATTCATCCCCGGAGCGGCTGCCACGATCGGGTGATCTTGGCAGCCCGGCCGGTCAGCCCCGGCCGGTCAGCCCAGCAGCACGGCAGGCGTCGGGTCGGCGATCAGCGCGGCGAACGTGTGCCGATCATCCCAGCGGCCCGTCGTCCACGCCAACGCACGCGCTAAGCCCTCGGGCGTGTCGGCGGCATGCACGACCGCGTCGTCCACCCACCACGACACCGAGTGCTCCGCACCCTCGGCCGCCACCACGAGATCGTCGTGCACGACCAGCGAACCGTCCGGCAGGTCGACGCCGAGCAGGTCGCACGCCAGCCGCACGGCACCGAGCTCCGACCAGATCACCTCGTCGCCCTCGCCGACCACCGCACCGGACACCTCCTCCGACGCCAACGGCAGCGCCAGCAGCTCCGCCAGTTCCGCCGCCGCGCCGGACGACGCCAGCACCTGGCCCGGCGGCAGCACGCCCAGCAGCCACGGCAGGTCCAGCACCAGCACGTCGTCCGCCTCCTCGGCGGCGCCGGTCAGCACCCGCACCCGGTCCGGCGGCTCGACGCTCACCGACTCCGCCACCTCGGCCAGCGAAGCGTGCACGCGCAGCACGAGAGCATCGGACAGCTTGCGCGCAGGATCACCCAGCCGTGCGATCAGATCCGTGACGTCGTCGGAGTCCACCACGCTCAACGACGTGCGCACCCCGGCAGCGGCCAGCACGTGCGGCGGCAGCCCGATCGACGGCACCACGTCGTACAGGCCCTCCAGCCCGTCCGCGTCCGGCAGCCGCCAGGACCCGAGCGGCACGCCGTCGAGCGTCGCGTAGCGCGCCAGCCACCAGCCCGTGTAACCGTCCGGCTCGCTCACCGCACGCCACGCCACCGGGTCGGCGGCCATCATCGCCAACGCCTGCGGCCACTTGTCCCGCGCCACCAGGTCCAGGTCGCGGATGCCGAGCACCCGCGCCGGCGGCACGTCGAACGCGTCCCACCAGTACCCCTCGTCGGCCAGGTCGTGGTCGGGCTCGGTGGGCGAATCGTCCTCCACCACGGTGAACCCGTCGATCACGCCGACGTCCGTCAGCACCGACCGGGGCCACTCGGCCGCCACCGCGGCGTCCAGCACGCCGAACGGCGCGTCGGGCTCCAGCACGGCCAGCAGCGCCGAGTCCGGCAGCACGAGTTCGTCCGCGCGCCGCCACTCACCGTCCGCCGACGGCAACGCCAGCTCCGACAGCCACGGCCGCCCGCCGGCCCGGGACACCAGCCGCAGCACGGTCCGCACCAGCTCCGGACCGTCCAGCGCGGGGTCGTCCAGGCTCCGGTGCACGGCCTCGCGCACCGCGTCGGAGTCCAGCAGCTCCGCCGGACCGGCCTCGGTCGCGCCCAACCTCACCAGCAACGGGTGCGCCGCCTCGGGGTGCGCGATCCGCAACCCGGGCACCGAGAACAGCTCCGTGTCCGTGCCGACCAGCACCCCGCGCGGGCTGCTCACCAGCCGCCCGTCCACCAGCGGCACGGGCAGCCCGCCCATCGCCTCGCGCGCGGTCGAGTCGACGTCCGCGACCGGCGACAGCGCGTCGTACACCTGGCGCCACCACGACGGGTCGCCGCCGACGCCGGCCAGCGCGGAGACCACTTCGGACACACCGAGCCGCGGCACTTCCAGCGCTGCCAAGGCCTTCGCGTGCGGCGGCAGCGTCAGCTCGTAGTCGAGCAGGCCGGGTACGACGTCTTCCAGCAGCTCGACCAGCTCGAACGACGCCAGGTCCAGCACCTTCGCCGCCGACGGCGCGGCCCACTCGCCGTCCGCCAGCGGCAGCCACGACGCCGACCGCAACGCCGCCAGCACACCGGTCCGCAACCGATCGTCCACTTCGGACAACGGGAACCCGGGCAGCGGCACCAGCGACGTCCGCTCGACCGCCGGCAGCTTCGCCACCAGCTCCGGGTACGCCGACGCGGCCCGCTCCAGCACGAACGACGCCGCCGCGCCCGCCAGCACCCGCCGCCGCGACGGCTCCACCGGCAACGTCGCGATCAACCGCGCGGGCAGCGACAGCTTCTCGTCGGTCGGCGTCGGCGCGTGCAGCACGTCCCCGGGCAGCGGCTCGTCCATCGGCCACGCCCAGCACGCGGACCACTGCGGCCGCGACTCGACCCCCGCGACCAGCGCCGCCGGCAGCTCGCCACCGACCCGGTGCACCAGCCACCGCTGCGCCCCGCCCGGCCCGGTCAGCACCACGACGCCGTCGGCCTCGGACCGCTCCCACGCCTCCGCGCCGACCTCGACCCGCCGCAACCCCGGCAACGCCAGCAACAGGTCCGGCACCTGCACCGCGAACTCCGCGAGCAGCGCACCACCGTCGACCTTCAACGGCAACCGCACCTCGGTGTCGAACCCGTCCGGCACGTCCGTCTCGTCCGACGGCCACACCAACCGCAGCACCGGCACGTCACCGCCGCGCGCGGACGCCAGCGACGGCGCCGCTTCACGCGTGCGGGAGGCCGAGAACGCCACCGCGCCGGTCCGCGACACCACCCGCGGCTCGTCGGTCACCGCCAGCACGGCCGCGAAACCGACGCCGAACTGCCCGACCGTGTCCGCGGCCTTCGACGACGCGCGCAACGACGCCAGCGCCGCCACGCCCGCCGCGTCCAGCGGCGCACCGGTGTTCGCCGCGCGCAGCTCACCGTCCACAACGGACAGTCGCAGCACGCCGGGCGCGTCGCCGGCCGCGTCGGACGCGTTCTGCGCCAACTCGACCAGCAGCCGGTCGCGGTACCCGCCGAGCCGCAGGTCCTCCTCGGCGTTGGCGTCCTCCCGGAACCGCGTGGGCGAGCCGTGCCACGCCGCCAGCACCGACTCGCGCAGCGCCTCGGTGCCGAACGGGTCCGCGCTCACTTCCCGCTCTCGGAGTTGGCCTCGACGTCGAGCACCGCGTCGTCGTAGACGACCTCGGCGACCGGCACGAGCGGACCGCCCTCGACCTCGACCTCCGAGTGCGCGCCGCACCCGTACTCCACGTGCACGACGTGCCCGTCGGCCGGCGTCATCTCGTTCGCGCACACCCCGTAGGCGGCGCCGAGCGACCCGGCGATCCGGGTGTAGAAGCCGCACGTGCCGCAGGTGGCGGGCGCGCTGCGGGCCATCTCGCTGCGCGGCCCGAAGTCACCGGCGTGCCAGCGCTGGGCGGCGTCGAGCACGCCCTCCCGCGACAGCACCCGCACGCGACCGAGCCCGACCTCCAGGGCGACCTCTTCGACCGCCGGGTCGTCCGAGCCGACGTACCCCGGCGCGAGGCGCGGGTCGTCCTCGGGCGCGGGCAGCAGGTCGCCGACACCGAGGTCACCGGCCCGCACCCGCTCGTGCCACGGCACCCACTCGGGCGCGACCAGGGCGTCCTCGCCGGGCAGCAGCACGACCTCGCTGACCGACAGCGGCGTGCCGGGGCCCGCGAACGCGACCGTGACGGCCCAGTTCCAGCCCTGGTAGCCCGCGTGGTCGGCCTCGAACAGGTGCGTCGCGGACACCGCGTCCTCGGCGACTGCGCCCACGTGGTCGCCGACGCGTTCCGCGCCCGCCTCCTCTTGCGCGGCGGCTCGGGCGAGCCGGACTGCCGCTGGGTCGGCGAGCGCTGGATCGGGCTGGCGGGTCGGCGTGGCGGTCACGGGTTGAATTGTGCCGCACGTCCGCGCGGCCCCGTGCACACGTGCCACCCTTTCGGACGTGCGGTGGCTCCTGATGGCGGCGGTCTTCGTCTTGTCGGCGGCGTGCACCACCCCGCCGAGCGGTCCAACGGGCGGTCCGACCCGGGTCGAAGTGCTGGGCACGGTGCCCCACGACACCGGGGCGTTCACGCAGGGGCTGGAACTCGTGGACGGCGTCCTCTACGAGGGCACCGGCCTGGAGGGGCAGTCCTCGCTGCGCCGGCTCGACCCCTCCACCGGCGAGGTGGAACGGCGCGTCGACCTGCCCGAACCCCTCTTCGGCGAGGGCATCACGGTCGTCGGGGACCGGATCTGGCAGCTCACGTGGCGGGACGGCGTGGCCATCGAGCGGGACCGGAACACGCTCGAGGAAGTGAGACGCGTCACGTACGAGGGCGAGGGCTGGGGGCTGTGCCGCGACGGCGGCCGGCTGGTGATGAGCGACGGCACCGACGAGCTGGCGTTCCGCGACCCGACCTCCTTCGCCGAGACCGGCGCGGTCGCCGTCCGCCGCGACGGGCAGCCGCTCCCGTTGCTCAACGAGCTGGAGTGCGTCGACGGCCAGGTGTGGGCCAACGTGTGGCAGACCGACGAGGTGGTGCGCATCGACCCGGCGAACGGCCAGGTCACGGCCACCGTCGACCTCAGCGGCCTGCGGCCGGCCGACGTGCCGAAGACCGACGTGCTCAACGGCATCGCCGCGGTGCCGGGCACCGACGAGTTCCTCGTCACCGGCAAGAACTGGCCGACGATCTTCCGGGTCCGGTTCACCCGGTAGTGACCTACGGTCTCGCACGTGGACATCGACCTCGACAACATCGCCCGCGCCGCCGAGACCATCGACCCCGTCTTCCGCGGCACACCGCAGTACGTCGACGAGCAGCTCGGCACGGCCCTGGGCCGCCGGGTGCTGATCAAGGTCGAGACGGTCAACCCGCTGCGCAGCTTCAAGGGCCGCGGCGCGGACTTCATGGGCGCGACCCTGCCGCCGGGACGCCCGGTCGTGTGCGCGTCGGCGGGGAACTTCGGCCAGGCCGTGGCCTACGTCGGCCGCAACCGCGGCTTCCCGGTCGAGGTCTTCGTCTCCCGTGCCGCCGTCCGCGACAAGGTCCGCCGGATGAAGTCCCTGGGAGCCTCCGTGATCGAGGTCCCGGGCGACTTCACCGCCGCCAAGGACGCTGCCCGCGACCACGCCCAGCGCGTCGGCGCGATCTTCGTCGAGGACGGCCGTGACGTCGCCATCACCGAGGGCGCGGGCAGCATCGCCGTCGAACTCCTTCGAGCCTGCCGGTTCGACACGGCGGTGGTCCCCGTCGGCGACGGCGCCCTGATCACCGGCATGGCCCGGTGGATCAAGGAGCACTCCCCGGACACCCGCGTCGTCGGCGTCTGCGCCGAGGGTGCGCCTGCCGTGGCCCGCGCCTGGGCGGGGCGTCCGGTGGCCGACACGCCCATCGACACCATCGCGGACGGAATCGCCGTCCGCGTCCCCGTGCCCGCCGCCATCCCCCGCCTGCGAGCCCTCGTCGACGACATGCTCCTGGTGCCCGACGACGCCATCCGAGACGCGATGGCGCTGGCCCAGCGCACGCTCGGCCTCGTGCTCGAACCGGCGGGAGCCGTCGGCCTGGCCGCGATCGCCGTGGCCGACCTCCCGGGCGAGACGATCGCCACCGTGCTCACCGGCGGCAATGTGTGAGACAGCCCGCACCGGGTGAGGCAGGATTGACACGTGACACCCCCTCGGCCGGAAGACCAGTCGCGGCGGTACCCGTGGGAGGACGACGAGTACAAGCCGCGGACCCGGCCGTACCCGACTCCGGGCTCGCCCCCACCACCCGACCCACCCCGGCAGGACCAGCGCGCCCACCGCGACCCGCGTGGCAACCGCGAATCGGCCGGCTTCACCCCACCGCCGGCTCCGCCCCCGGACGCCGACAAACCGACCGTCCCGACGCTGCCGAAGAAGCTGACCGTCACCCGCGTGGCGTGGTTCCGCACCCGGCAGCTCAGCAGCAAGGCGCTGGCCACGTTCCGCAAGGCCGCGCACGCCGACGGCGCCAAGCAGTCCGGCCTGTCCTCCCTCACCTACGCGGTGATGCTGAACTACGCGGCCGACGCGGCGATGGCGGTCGCCCTGGCCAACACCTTGTTCTTCTCCGCCGCGGCGGGCGAGAGCCGGGGCAAGGTCGCGCTCTACCTGCTGATCACCGTCGCGCCGTTCGCCCTGGTGGCACCCGTCATCGGCCCCGCCCTGGACCGCATCCAGCACGGCAGGCGGGTGGCGCTCGCGGCGTCCTGCGTGATCCGCGTCTTCCTGTCCATCGCGATGGCGCTGAACTTCGACAACTGGGGCCTCTACCCGGCGGCGCTGGGCAGCATGGTGCTCTCCAAGTCGTTCACGGTCCTCAAGGCCGCGATAACACCCCGCGTGCTGCCCCGTGAGATCACGCTGTCCAAGACCAACGCCCGGATGACCGTGTTCGGCCTCGCCGCCGGCGGCGTCTTCGGCGCGGTCGCGGCCGGCTTCGCGAACCTCTTCGGCTCGCCGGGCGCCCTCTGGTTCACCGCCGCACTCTGCCTGACCAACGCCTACTACTGCCTGCGCATCCCGTCGTGGGTCGAGGTCACCGAGGGCGAGGTCCCCACCTCGCTGCGCGCCAAGCCGCAGAAGCCCAAGCGCCAACCACTCGGCCGCACGGTCGTGGTCGCCCTCTGGGCCAACGGCTCGATCCGCATGCTGACCGGTTTCCTCATGCTCTTCGCCGCCTTCGTCGTCCGCGCCCAGACCGAGGGCGACGCGCTCATGCAGGTCCTCCTGCTGGGCGTCATCGCCGCCGCGGCCGGCGTCGGCAGCTTCCTCGGCAACGCCGTCGGCGCACGACTGCACTTCGGCGCACCGGACCAGGTGGTCATCGGGTGCCTCACCACCGCGCTGGCCGCGGTCGTCCTGGCCGCCGTCTTCCCCGGCCTGGTCACCGCCGCCGCCGTCGGCCTCGTCGGCGCCACCGCCAGCTCGCTGGCCAAGGTGTCCCTCGACGCGGTCATCCAGGACGACGTCCCCGACGAATCCCGCGCCTCCGCCTTCGGCCGCTCGGAAACCATCCTCCAGCTCGGCTGGGTCTTCGGCGGCGCCCTCGGCGTCCTGCTGCCCACCGAGTACTGGATCGGCTTCACCGTCCTGGCCGTCCTGCTCGCGGCGGGCCTGGCGCAGACCATCCAGACCAAGCGCGGCACGACCCTCATCCCGGGCCTGGGCGGCGACCGCCCACTGCGGCCCGCGCCCGTCGTGCCCAGGCCGGGCACGTAGGCTCGACCGCCGTGCGCCGAGTCCTGATCCCCGCGTCGCTCCTGGTCCTAGCCGGTTGCGCGGCGGCACCCACCGACCCCGAGGTGACGTTCTACGCCGACGGCAAGACGATCAACGTCCAGCCGACCCAGTACTGCGACCTGCAATCGGAGAACTGCGACGTGGCCCCGGACGCCGTCGGCGTGCTGCGCGTCCGCCCGGGCAAGCCGGTCCAGATCTCCGTGCCGGGCGACCTGGCCGACACGGCCTGGTCGGTGAAGTTCACCTACCGCAACGCGCGGGGCGAACCCCAGGAACCACTGCGCAGCAGGCTCTTCACCGAACGCGACCCGAGGTACGCCTACACCCTCGTGCTCCCGAACCCCGACGACCAGCTGGAGAGCGTCGAGGTCCAGCAGTACGGCGCACGCATCGAGGCAGGCGCCACCGGCGCGTTCGACTTCGTCGCCCGGGGCACCTGGGTCCTCTCGGTCGACGACCGAGGCTGACCTGCCTGTTCAGGTAGCGGAGCGGTGCTCCGTTCGTCCGGCCGCTCCGCCGAGCGGTCTGTCGAGATGGCACCATGAGTGACGATCTCGCGGACTTGCCGGGGACGGAAGAAACCCCTGCCTGGAGTTCAAGCAGTCCGCGACCGATAACAGCGTTATTCTACGCGCGATCTGCGCACTGTCGAACGACCTGCCGAACAGGGGTGGCGGAGACCTGCTGATCGGCGTCGACAAGTACGGCAACGCGGTGGACGGTACCGACGTCTCGGACCGCGCGCTCCTCGCCTTCACGGACATGCGCGACAACGGGAAGATCATCGACCGACCTTCGGTCGTCGTCGACCGAGCGAAGTTCCAGGGCAAGGACGTGGTCCACATCAGGGTGACGGCTTCATCGACACCACCAGTCCGCCTTGACGGCATCGCTTGGGTGAGGCCTGGGCCGACGACTCGTCGCGCCACCCGCGACGCCGAGAGAGTGCTCAGCGAGCGTCGCCGGTCGAACGAAGGCCCGTTCGACACTCGAACTGTGCACGGCACGACGCTTGACGACCTCGACCTGACCCCACGACGCGCGCAAGCCCATGTTCGACTTGCGTTCCGCAGACGGTGCGATAGGCAGCATGCAGTCATATGTTCAAAGGTGCTACCTGGACTTCAAGAAACTGGCCGTCGAAGTCGCGAGACGACTCGACAAGCTGGCGGTGACCGAGCCCATCGACCTCCGGTGACCTCCGACCGACCTCCCGCTGCGGTAGGGGCGCCCTGACCCCCAGGCGACGAGCCTGGGGGCCAGGGCGTCCGTGTACGTGCCGAACGGACGGCACCACCGGCTTTACGGATCCAACTCCCGCGCCACCGCCCGAACCACCTCGGCGATCAGCTTCGTGTTCTTCCGCTCCGGGTACCGCCCCCGCCGCAACTCGGGCTGCACCTTGTTCTCCAGCAGCTTGATCATGTCCTCGATCAGGCCGTGCAGCTCCTCGGCGGGCCGACGACGGGCCTCCGCCACCGACGGCGCGGGGTCGACCAGCCGGACCGACAACGCCTGCGGACCGCGCCTGCCCTCGGCCATGCCGAACTCGATCCGCTGACCGGCCTTCAAGCCCTCGACACCCGGAGGCAGCGCGGATTTCCGCACGTAGACGTCTTCGCCACCGTCCTGTGTGACGAAGCCGAAGCCCTTCTCCGAGTCGTACCACTTGACCTTGCCGGTCGGCACCGTTCTCACCAATCCTTTTGCGATCACACGACGAACGCGCCCCGGGCGTGCCCAAGGCGCGTCTCACCAGACTATCCAGAACACCGCCGCCGGGGCACCTCCGATCGCGCGACTGCGCCGCCCCGCCGCCCCGCCACCCCGCCCGGACCCGCGACTACGCTTCAGCCATGTCGACCTCGAAGCTGATGCCGCCGGCAGTGGCGTTGTTCGCGCTCGGTGTGGCGGCCATCGTCGCGATGTTCATCGCCGGCGAACGCGGCCTGCCGGCCTGGGTGTTCGCCGCGGGTTGGCTGCTCGCCCCCGCGGGTCTCGCGCTGGGCGTGTTCAGCGCGGTGCGGAACGCCCGGCCCCGGCGCTGAGCCGGTCGACGTTCGCCCGGAGCCACCCGGGGAACTCCGTCAAGTCCGCCAGCACCACGTCCGCGCCCTCGGCCGTCAGCTCCTCGGCGTCGCACGGCCCGCTCACCACCCCGACCGCCACCGCTCCGGCCGCCTTCGCACCGCGCACGTCACCCACGTGGTCGCCCACGTACGCAGCCGCGCCGTGCGCCTTCAACGCCTCGGCCTTGCCGGCCGCCCACAGCTCGCCGAACAGGTGGTCCACTTCCCAGTCCAGCGCCGCCAGGTGCAGCGCCGCGTTGGCCCGATACTTGCCGGTGACCACGATCGTCGTCCCGCCCAGCTCACGCACCGCCGCAAGCGCTTGCGCCGCGCCCGGCAGGGCGACCGTGGCCGGGATGACGACCTCCGGGTACAGCTCGCGGAACCGGGCGATCAACCCCGGGATGTCCTCTTCGACCACGCCGAAGTCGCGGTAGATCATGTCCAGGGGCGGGCCGAGGTTGGCCGCGAAGTGGGCCCCGTCCAGCGGGTAGCCGCTCTCCGCCGCGACCGCGTCCATCACGGCGGCCATGCCCGGCCTGGGGTCGATCAACGTCATGTCCAGGTCGAAGCCCACGGTCAAAGGCACGGTTCGCACCCTATGCGCTGTGCGAAGCTTTGCGCCGTGACGGAACTCACCCGGGCGCTGCTCGACGCGGCGGTGGAGCTGATCGCGGCGCACGGCTCGCGTGGCCTGCGCATGGCGGAGGTCGCCGCCAAGGTGGGCGTGAGCAGGCAGACCGTCTACAACGAGTTCGGCAACAAGGAACGGCTCGTGCAGGCCGTGGCTCTGCACAAGACCGCCGAGTTCCTCGACGGCGTGCGGGCTGAGCTGGCGAGCACGTCCGACCCCTTGGAGGGCCTGCGGCGCGGCGTCAGGTTCGCGTTCGACCTGGCCACCCGGGACGCGCTGGCCAAGTCGGTGCTGGGCGGTGCGAACGCCGAGGACATGCTGCCCCTGCTGACCACCAAGGGACGACCGGTCCTGACGTTCGCCACCTCGGTGTTCGCGCAGCACATCCGCAAGCACTGGCCGGCGATGCCGGACGCGCGCGTGCACCTGGTCGCGGACACGATCGTGCGGGTCGCGTTGAGCCACCTGCTCACGCCCGGCAGCCGCCGCGTCGAATCGGTGGTCCAGGTGATCGAAGCGCTGCTGCCCGGCTGACCGTCACCGACGTGCCGCGGACCCGACCCTCCGCGCACCGCCCTTCCCCGCGCCGGCCTTCCCGACGCCCTTCCCCGCACCGACCTGCCGCGGCACGACGATCCGCCGCGCGTCCGCCCGTCGCGGCGCCTCACGCCTGCGCGCCGCCACGGTCCGCACCGGCTCGTCACCCCCCGCGCCCCGGCGCGAGAACACGACCAGCCCCACCGCGCCCACGAGCCCGGCCACCGCCGCGAGCACCCACTTCTTGCCCATGATCAACCCACCGCCACGTCGTCGTAGTCCAGGCCCACCCGCTCGGCGGCCCTGGTGAGGGTGCGCAGGATCGCCAACGACTCGTCGGGCCGCATGGACGGGCTCTCCGTCTCACCCGCCCGCACCCGGTTCACGACCTCGCGCAGCTGTGGAACGTACCCGGCGCCCTCCTGCTCGTGCCGGTGCTCCACCCCGTTGACCACGATCCGGCTCGGGTTGAACAACGCCTCCGGCAGCTCGACCAGACCGCGCGTCCCGTACACGACCGCGCCGGACTTCAGCGGGCTGACCAACGACGACCCCAGCAACGCGTGCGCGCCGCCCTCGTAGCCGAGCAGCATCCCGATCTCGGCGTCCACGCCGTCGACCATCCGCCCGTGCGCCTGGACCGTCTCCGGCTCGCCCAGCAGCAGGTGCGCGAACGACACCGGGTAGATCCCCAGGTCGAACAACGACCCGCCGCCCAGCGCCTTGTTCCACAGCCGGTGCGCCGGGTCGTGCTCCAGCGTGAAGCCGAAATCCGCCCGGATCGACCGGACCTCGCCGATCTCGCCGTTCGCGACCAGCTCCGCCATCCGCACGATCAGCGGGTTGAACCTGGTCCAGATGGCCTCCATGAAGAACAGGCCGCGCTCGCGCGCCAGGTCCACGACGTCCCGCAGCTCGCGCAGGGTCAGCGTGGCGGGCTTCTCGCACAGCACGTGCTTGCCCGCCTCCAACGCCGCGCGGGTCACCTCGTGGTGCTGGACGTGCGGCGTCGCCACGTAGACGACCTCCACGTCCGGGTCGGCCAGCAGGTCGGCGTAGTCGCCGTACGCGCGCGGAATCCCGTGCTTGGCCGCGAAGGACTCGGCCTTGGGCAGCGCGCGCGACGACACCGCGAGCACCTCGACGTCGGGCAGCAGGCGGAGGTCACCGGTGACGACGTCGGCGATGCCGCCGGTCGCCACGACACCCCAGCGGAGTTTGTTCGGCACGGGACGGGAGCTTAATCGGGCAAGATGGGCGTGTGAGGCTCATCCTGAACCTGATCTGGCTGGTCCTGAGCGGCTTCTGGCTGGCCGTCGGGTACGTGGTCGCCGGCGTGGTGTGCTGCGTGCTGATCATCACCATCCCGTGGGGGCTGGCGTCGTTCCGCATCGCGAACTACGCGCTGTGGCCGTTCGGGCGCACGGTCGTCGACCGGCCCGGCGCCGGCGCGCCGTCCCTGATCGGCAACGTCGTGTGGATCATCGTCGCGGGGATCTGGCTGGCCATCGGCCACGTGGTGACCGGTGTGCTGCTGTGCGTGACGATCATCGGCATCCCGCTCGGCGTGGCGAACTTCAAGATGGTGCCGGTCTCGCTGATGCCGCTGGGCAAGGAGATCGTCGCCGTCCCCTGACCCGCGGTCCCGGCCGACTCGACCGGATCAGCCGACCAGACCGGATCAGCGGCTCAGCCGATCACCTCGTGCAGGCACAGCACGTTGCCCTCGCTGTCGTGGAACCACGCCGCCTTCTCCGACCCGAGCACGGCGACGTGGTTGACCGTCTTCAGCTCGGGCAGGTCGTAGTCCTCGAACCGCACGCCGCGCCGTTCCAGCTCGCCCATCTCGGCGTCCAGGTCGTCGACCTCGAAGCTGAGCACGGTGTGCCCGGTCTGCGCGCCCTCCTCGGCGGGCATCAGGCCGAGCACGTCGCCGCGGCCGAGCTCGAACAGGCGGGTGCCGTCGTCACCACCGCCCATCGGCGTGAGGCCGAGCTGGTCGGCGTAGAAGTGGGACGCCCGGTCCGAGTCGGTCACGGGCAGGATCGTCGTGGTCCGCGTCGCGGTGAGCATGGCGCTCCCTCCTTGCGGGTGGAGCCCTCTGAGGTGGGGACTCTTGCATTGCGGGTGGGGCAATGCTGCGCCTACTCCGCCTGGTCCGCAACCAGTTGGACGACCAGGCACGGACCTCCGCTGTAGAGACCCGCGTCCACCGCCAGCACCTTGTCGTCGGCGTACCGCAGCGGACCGTCGATCTCCTCCGGCGGCACGCCGAGCTGGTCGGCGATGACGCTGTGCCCGTGCACCACCTCGTGGCCGCCGAGGACCTCGAGCAACTCGCCCGCCACCACCGCGCCGTCCGGGCCGCGGAACGCGTAGCGGGTGGTCATCTTGCGCCAGCACTCCCACCAGTGGTCCAGGTCGTCGCTCTTCAGCACGTCCCACACCGCCTCGTTGACCTCGTCGATCGTGTCGCCCCACTCGAGGTAGGCGAGGGTGTCGGAGTGCATCAGCAGGTGCCCGTCGACCTCGGTGAGCACGCGGCGGGAGGTCAGCCAGTCGATGTGGGTGTCGGTGAGCCGGTCCTGGTCGCTGCGCAGGCCGCCGTTGAGCAGCCAGCTGCGGGCGAAGCTGCGCGGTGTCGGCGCGCCGGGCACGTTGCGGTCGCCGAACCGGTGCATGCCCAGGAGCAGCACCTCGTGGTTGCCGATGAGCGCGTCGACCTGGCCGCCGCTCTGCTCGGCCAGCCGCATCACGAACTCGATCACCCCGATCCCGTCGGGGCCGCGATCGACGAAGTCGCCGAGGAACCACAGCTCCGCGTCACCGCCGCACCAGTCACCGTCGGCGTCGACCAGGCCCGAGGCGTGCAGGGCGCGGGTCAGCTCGGCGAGGTGCCCGTGCACGTCGCCAACCACGAAGAGCGGTCGTTCCACACCTGCGACGATAAGCGACGCGGGGGCGTGGTGCGCAAAAGTCGATCAGCGCTCGGCCCGGACGCTTCGGCCGCACCACCGCGAACCTCACCCGTCAGGGTGAGATCGGGGTGATTCGCCGTGACGAAAGCCGACCGGCGGGCTCTCACCGACCATGAGAGAGCTACTGGAGCAGGTCGCGGGCGAACTGGACGAGGCGATGGTCGCGGTGGCCGCGCGAGCCGGCACGAGCTGGCACCCGTGGCAGCACATCGAGTGGCTGCGCCTCCAGGCGGACCTGCTGGACCGCCTGGGCGCGGCGTTCGGCGGCCCCGGCTCGTGCCGCGCCGAACTGCTGCGCGACCGGGCGGAGCGCATGGCCGACCGGATCAACGGCATGCCCTCCGCGGAGGGCGCCTTCCCCTCACGTCAGCTCGGGCCACCCGAGCAACGCGTCCACCTTCGCGCGGTCGCCCGTCACGGTCACGTCCTCCACCACGAGCCGCCGCCACAGCAGTAGGTACAGCTGCTCGGCCGTGCCGCTGACCCGGACGTCCGCCGAGCCCTCGGCCAGCCGCGCCGGCCTCGCCGACCCGTCCGTGCCGAGCAGCCACGTCGCGCCGGCGTCGGTCGCCGCCAACTCCAGCACCACGGGCCCGCCCTCCCACGCCTTGCCGGTGAGGAAGCGCTCGAAGAACTCGTCGACCCCGTCCACCGCCACCTCGGCCGGGATCGACTTGACCGCGCCCACCGCCCGCTGCGCGTCCCAGCAGTGCACGACCGCCTCGTGCGCCTGCCGCGACACCAGCGCCGCCGCGGTGTCGCGCTCCTCGTCGTTCCACCACACCCACACCGGCGCGTCCGGCCCGGCGACGCGCAGGTAGTCCTCCTGCACGGCGACGTACCGCGCGCTGATCTCCCGCCACCCCTCGACCCGGTCCGGTCCGGTGTCGGCGGCCCGCCGCGCCGCCTCCTCGTCCGGGTACGCGCCCTTCGCCAGCACGACCGCGGTCCACCAGGCCTGCACCTCCGCCAGGTGCGCCACCAGGTCGTCGACCGTCCAGCCCGGGCAGCTCGGCACCGGCGCGCCGAGGTTGCCCGCCACCGCCTCGGTGAAGGACTCGCTGTACTCCTCGACGACCGCCAGGTGATTGATGCCCATGGCCGGTCACGCTAGCCGCGACCACCGACAATTCCGACGTAACCGCAGGTCGGCGACGGCACGAGGGCTCAACCGCCGGCCACGGAAGCCACCGGGCCCAGCCGGCGCCCACCGGGCCCGGCCGGCGCCCACGAACTCAGCCGGCGTCCGCGAGCCCGTCCGGGAACGGGTTGCCCGAGTTGCCGACCAGGTCCGCGATCGACTTGACCACCCGGGTCGGCCGGTACGGGTACAGCTCGGCCGTCGACTCCGTCGAGATCCCCGTGAGCACCAGGATCGTGCGCAACCCGGCCTCCAGGCCGGACCGCACGTCGGTGTCCATCCGGTCGCCGATCATCAGCGTGCTCTCCGAATGGGCGCCCAGCGCCCGCAGCGCCGACCGCATCATCAGCGGGTTCGGCTTGCCGACGTAATAGGGCGCACGGCCGGACGCGCGCTCGATCAGCGCGGCGATCGAGCCGGTCGCGGGCAGCGAGCCCTCGCGGGACGGCCCGGTGGCGTCCGGGTTCGTCGCGATGAACCGCGCGCCCTCCTCCACCAGCCGGATCGCCTTGGTGATCGCGGTGAAGCTGTACGTGCGGGTCTCGCCGAGCACCACGTAGTCCGGGTCGCGGTCGGTCAGCACGTACCCGATCTCGTGCAGCGCCGTGGTCAGGCCGGCCTCGCCGATCACGTACGCCGAGCCGCCCGGCCGCTGCGAGTCGAGGAACTTCGCGGTGGCCAGCGCGGAGGTCCAGATCGCGGCCTCCGGCACCTCCAGGCCCGTGCGGGCCAGACGGGCCCGCAGGTCGCGCTGGGTGTAGATGGAGTTGTTCGTGAGCACCATGAACGGGATGCCGTTCGCGGTCAGCTCGGCGACGAACTCGCTCGACCCCGGGATCGGGTGCTCCTCGTGCACGAGCACGCCGTCCATGTCCATCAGGTAGTTCCACTGAGCGGCCATGGCGGACATGCTGCCGGCTCAGGCCTCGATCACGCGTCGCCGGAACGTTTCGATGAGCGCCTGGTTGTAGCGCTCCAGCACGTCCCGCTCCTCCGGTGTGAAGCGCGACAGCACCTCGCGCAGCGTCTCCCGCGCGCCGACGAAGAGGTGGTCGAACTTGCCCTCGTCCGCCGCGGTGACCTCGACCAGCACCTTGCGCCGGTCGTGCGGGTCGCGGATCCGCCGCACGTACCCGGCGCGCTCCAGCCGGTCGATCACGCCGGTCACCGCGCCGGTGGACAGCCCGGACAGCTCGGCGATCTTGCCCGCGGTGATCGGTCCCCGCGCCCGCAGGGCCAGGTCGAGGCACTTCTCGTCGGTCGGCGACAGGCCCATCCGCTCGGCCACCCGGGTGTGGAACAGGACGGTGAGCGCGCTGGTCTCCCGCGCGTAGACGCTGAACCGCTCCAGCACGTCCGCGGGCACCTCGTGCTCACTGCTCATGTCAGGCAACTTAGCGTTCCGGCCCGGGGTTCCGGCGAACGTGTCCGGCATCTTCGCCCAACTCACGACGCGCCGCCGTCCCCCATTTCCACCAGCACCCACAAGTGTCAGCCGATTACCCTGGCAGGGGTGACAGCTGTCGAGTTGGGGCTACCCGCCGTGCGCGGCAACCCGGACACCTCCGAACGACCGGACTCACCGCTGCTGGTGGACCGGTTCGGCCGGATCGCCACCGACCTGCGCGTGTCGTTGACCGACCGCTGCAACCTGCGGTGCACCTACTGCATGCCCGCCGAGGGCCTGGACTGGCTGCCGAAGCCGGACCTGCTCTCCGACGACGAGCTCACCCGCCTCATCGGCATCGCGGTGACCCGGCTCGGCGTGACCGACATCCGGTTCACCGGCGGCGAGCCGCTGCTGCGGCCCGGCCTGGACGGCGTGATCGCGGCGACCGCGGCGCTCGACCCCCGGCCGCGGATCTCGATGACCACGAACGGGTTGACCTTGGCCAAGCGCGCCGCCGGGTTGGTCGCCGCGGGACTCGACCGGGTGAACGTCTCGCTCGACACCCTCGACCCCGTGCGCTTCCACCGGCTCACCCGCCGCGACCGGCTGGCGGACGTGTTCGCGGGCCTGGCCGCCGCGCGCGACGCCGGGTTGGCGCCGGTCAAGGTGAACACCGTGCTGATGCGCGGCGTGAACGAGGACGAGGCCGTGCCACTGCTGCGCCACTGCCTTGAGCACGGCTACCAGCTGCGGTTCATCGAGCAGATGCCGCTGGACCCGCAGCACGGCTGGAACCGCGACGAGATGGTCACCGCCGAGGAGATCCTCGCGTCCCTGAGCACCGGGTTCACGCTGACGCCCGAGCCGGGCGAGCGGGGCGGCGCGCCCGCCGAGCGGTGGCTGGTGGACGGCGGCCCGGCCGTGGTCGGCGTGATCGCGTCGGTCACGCGGCCGTTCTGCGCGGCGTGCGACCGGACCAGGCTCACCGCCGACGGCCAGGTGCGGAACTGCCTGTTCAGCCGGTCGGAGACGGATCTGCGGGCGTTGCTGCGCGGTGGCGCGTCGGACGAGGACATCGCGCACGCGTGGCGCGGCAACTCGTGGGCCAAGGCCGCCGGGCACGGCATCAACTCGGCCGGGTTCAGCCAGCCTGACCGGCCCATGAGCGCGATCGGAGGGTGAGGTGCGGCTGACGGTGCGGTACTTCGCGGGCGCGCGGGCCGCGGTGGGCGTGTCGGAGGAGAGCTTCGAGCTGCCCGGCGACGCGGCCACGGTGGAGGCCGCGATCGAGGCGGTCCGGAGCCGGCACGGCGCGAAAGCGGCCCGCGTGCTGCCCGCGTGCAGCTACCTGTTGGACGGTGTGGCCGTTCGCGATCATGACACGGCCGTGTGTTCCGGGGCGCAACTCGACGTGTTGCCACCCTTCGCCGGCGGATGACGCTTCTCCACTCTTGCGGCTTAACACGTGAGCTAAACCTCACTTACGGTGATTGATCTCGGTGAATCTCGGAACGGAAACAGACCGGTAACGGTGCCCTGAGCTGGCTAAACAGGGCACTCGGGGAGTCACTCTGTCGCGTTACAGTGATGTGCATCACATGGCAGATCATTTGGCGCGAGCCTCCCGGTTACGTACCGTCGCTTCTCGGTTGGCCCCGACCGACCAGAGCTAGACCGGGACGCCTCGCACCGAACCTGTCCAACGGTGTCCCGGAACACCCCCGAGCGAGAGACAACCACCGGACAGGGATCAAGCCGAACGGCGCACCGGGCCCGAACCCGAGCCGGACGCGCAGGTGCGGGTGGACGAGAGGGAAATGGCTTCTTACCGAGGCAAGCACCGTCCGACCACCAGTTCCACCGCCCGGAGCATCGCGAAGGTCGCCGTCGCCGGCGTCATCGTCGGCGCGCCGCTGGCCATGGCCGCCGGCACCGCGAACGCGCAGTCCGGCGTCAACTGGGACACGGTCGCCGCGTGTGAGAGTGGCGGCAACTGGAGCATCAACACCGGCAACGGCTACTACGGCGGCCTGCAGTTCCTGCCGTCCACGTGGACCGCGCACGGTGGTTCCGGAATGCCCCACCAGGCTTCCCGCGAGGAGCAGATCCGCGTCGCCGAGAACGTGATGAAGACCCAGGGCATCGGCGCATGGCCCGTCTGCGGGCCCAAGGGCCTCGGCGGCGCCCCCGCGCCCGCCAGGACCGCCCCGGCCCCGGCGCAGCCGCGCCAGGCCGCCCCCGCGCCGGTCCAGCAGGCCGCGCCGGTCCAGGAGGCCCCCGCTCCCGTGACCGTGGCGCTGCCGTCCTCCAACCCGAACGGCGACTACGAGATCAAGGCGGGCGACAGCCTGTCGAAGATCGCGGAGGAGCTGAAGGTCGAAGGCGGCTGGGCCAAGCTGCACGAGCTGAACAAGCAGTTCATCCCGAACGCCGACCTCATCCTGCCGGGTCACAAGATCGCCACCAAGTGATCTGTGGCCGGCGCGAGTCGGTGCACGACGGAACAGGGACCCCGGACCGCCCCCCTCGGCGATCCGGGGTCCCCAACCCGTTTCCGGGCTGAGTCGTCGTCACCCTGGTCGCACCGGGTTGTCGTCGCCCCTGGTCAGGGCATGTTGACCCACTCGTCGGTGCCGTCGGTGAAGACCTGGCGCTTCCACACCGGCAGCCGCCGCTTCACCTCGTCGACGAGCTCCGAGCAGACCGCGAACGCCTCACCCCGGTGGTCGGCCGACACGGCGCAGGCCAGCGCCACGTCCCCGATCGCCAGCGGACCGACCCGGTGCGACACGGCGACGGCGCGCACGCCCTCGAACCGCGCCACCACGTCCGCCGCCACCTCGGCCACCACCGCGCCGGCCGTCGGGTGCCCGACGTACTCCAACTCGCGCACCGAACGCCCGTGGTCGTGGTCGCGCACCACCCCGGCGAACGTCACCACCGCGCCCGCCGCCGCGTGCTCCACGAGCTTGGCGTGCTCGTCCACGGACAGCGGCTGATCGCTGACGGTCGCGCGCAGGACCTCGGTCATGCGTGGTCACCTCCGGACACCTGGTCGACGGCGTGCTCCAGCACGGTCGCGAGCACGTCCAGCCCGTCGCGCACCCCGCCGGTCGAACCGGGCAGGTTCACCACGAGCGTGCGGCCCGCCACACCGGCCACCCCGCGCGACAGCACGGACGTCGGCACGCGTGGCCAGCCTGACATGCGGATGGCGTCGGCCACACCCGGCACCTCGAAGTCCAGCACCGACCTCGTCGCCTCCGGCGTGCGGTCGGTGGGGCTGACGCCCGTGCCACCGGTCGTGATGACGACCGCGACGCCGTCCGCCACGGCCGCCCGCAGCGCCTCGGCCACCGGCTCGCCGTCCGGCACGACCACCGGGTCGGGCACGTCGTAGGACCGCTCCCGCAGCCACGCCACGATGATCGGCCCGCCGCGGTCGGCGTACACGCCGGCGGACGCCCGGTTCGACGCCGTGATCACCCGCGCGGTCCGGGGCGCGGTCGTCACGGGCGCTCCCACAGGCCGGTCTTGCCGCCTTCCTTGCGCTCGACCCGCACCGCGTCGAGCGACGCCGCCGGGTCGACCGCCTTCACCATGTCGTGCAGCGTCAGCCCGGCCACCGACACGGCCGTCAACGCCTCCATCTCCACGCCCGTGCGGTCCGTCGTGCGGACGGTCGCGGTGATGCGCACCTCGGCGTCACCGAGCACGAGGTCCACCTTGACCCCGGACAACGCGATCGGGTGACACAGCGGCACCAGCTCCCAGGTCCGCTTGGCCGCCATGATCCCGGCGATGCGGGCCGTGGCCAGGGCGTCGCCCTTCGGCAGGCCGTCGCTGCCCAGCAACGCCACCACCTCGTCCGTCGTGCGCAGGACACCGGACGCCACCGCCGTGCGCGTGGTCGGCTCCTTCTCGGACACGTCGACCATGCGTGCCGCGCCGGCGGCGTCCAGGTGGGTGAACTGGTTGCTCATACCCGCGATGCTAGGCGGATTCGGTGGCGGCCTTCCGGACCGCCTCGGCGACCGCGGGCGCGACCGAGGTGTCGAACACGCTGGGCACGATGAACGACGCGTTGAGGCGTTCGCCGTCGACCACGTCGGCGATGGCGTTGGCCGCCGCGATCAGCATCGAGTCCGTGATCGTGCGGGCGTGGGCGTCGAGCAGGCCGCGGAACACGCCCGGGAACGCCAGCACGTTGTTGATCTGGTTCGGGAAGTCGCTGCGCCCGGTGGCCACGACGGCGGCGTGCTTCTGCGCCTCCATCGGGTCGATCTCCGGGTCCGGGTTCGCCAGCGCGAACACGATCGCGTCGCTGTTCATCGTGGCGACCTGCTCGGCGCCGAACAGGTTCGGGGCCGACACGCCGATGAACACGTCCGCGCCGACCAGCGCGTCGTGCAGCCGGCCGCTGACGTTCTCCTTGTTGGTCGACGCGGCGACGGACTTCAGGTTGTCGTCCAGCCCCGGCCGGTCGCGGTGCACGATGCCGTCCACGTCGACCGCCACCACGTCGCCGGGCTCCTGCTTGAGCAGCAGCCGGATGATCGCGCTGCCCGCCGCGCCGACGCCGCACACCACGACCTTGCAGTCGGTGATCTTCTTGCCGACCACGCGCAGGGCGTTGCGCAGCGCGCCGACCACGACGATCGCGGTGCCGTGCTGGTCGTCGTGGAAGACCGGGATGTCCAGCTTCTCCCGCAACCGCGCCTCGATCTCGAAGCAGCGGGGCGCGGCGATGTCCTCCAGGTTGATGCCGCCGTAGACCGGCGCGATCAGCTCGACCGCGCGGATGATCTCCTCGGTGTCCTGGGTGTCCAGGCAGACCGGCCAGGCGTCGACGCCGGCGAACTTCTTGAACAGCGCGGCCTTGCCCTCCATCACGGGCAGCGCGGCGGCCGGGCCGATGTTGCCGAGGCCGAGCACTGCCGAGCCGTCGGTGACCACGGCGACCGTGTTGCGCTTGATGGTGAGCCGGCGGGCGTCGTCCGGGTTCTCCGCGATGGCCATGCAGACGCGGGCGACGCCGGGAGTGTAGGCGCGGGAGAGGTCGTCGCGGTTGCGCAGCGGCACCTTGGACGAGATCTCGATCTTGCCGCCGAGGTGGACCAGGAACGTCCGGTCGGACACCTTGCGGACCACGATCCCGGGCAGCAGCTCCAGGGTGTCGGTGATGTCCTTGGCGTGGTTGGCCGACAGCGCGTTGCAGGTGAGGTCGATGATCACCCGGTCCGTGTGCGACTCGACGACGTCGAACGCGGTGATCACGCCGCCCGCCCGGCCGACGGCCGAGGTGAGGTCGCCGGCGGCCGACGCCGATGGCGGGGCCTCCAGCCTGACGGTGATCGAGTAACCAGGGCCGGGGACCGGCATCGAACCTCCCAGAACAGCACAGCTCAAGAGGGGGTCGAGCGTAGTCCGCGCAGATATACGGAACGCGCGCGGCTCGACGGCCGCGCGCATCCGGGCTAGCGGTTGATCTCCGTCACGGGGTGGTGGTAGCCGAGCTCTTCGACCGGCAGCGGGAAGGTGACCTTGCCGAACGGCGACAACGCGCCCTGCACGTCGCTGGCCAGCTCGGACACCGCGTACTTGCCGTCGGCGGGCGGCTCCGGCCAGTGCGGGTCGATGCGCTCGGGGCGGGCCTTGGCCACGGTTCCTCCTCGGTCGTGCCTTCGTCGGGACAAGTGTGCCTCATCCGTCCTGGTGACGACGCGCGGTGCCCGACGGCGAAAAGCGAGAGCCACGTCACGGGTGTGATCCCTACCCTCGTGCCCGTGAGCGACACGACGGCACTGCTCAACGTGGTCGACATCGAGGCCACCTGTTGGGCGGGCAACCCGCCGCCCGGGCAGGTGAGCGAGATCATCGAGATCGGCCTGACCGCGGTCGACCCGGCGTCGGGCGAACGGGTCGGCAAGCACCGGATCCTGGTCAGGCCGCGGCGTTCCGCGGTCAGCCCGTTCTGCACCGAGCTGACCGGCCTGACGCAGGCGGAGGTGGACACCGGCGTGGACTTCGCCGAGGCGTGCCGGCAGCTGGCCGTCGAACACCGGGCCGGTTCGCGGCCGTGGGCGAGCTGGGGCGACTACGACCGCAAGCAGTTCACGCGGCAGTGCCAGGCGACAGGCGTGCCGTACCCGTTCGGGCGACGGCACTGGAACGCGAAGCTGGTGTTCGCCCGGGCGCACGGACTGCGCAAGCGTCCCGGGATGGCGCAGGCCCTGAAGATCGCCGACCTGCCGCTGGAGGGCAGGCACCACTCCGGCGCGGACGACGCGTGGAACATCGCCGCCCTGGTCCTGCACCTGACCGGGCGCGACGCCTGGCCGGCCGACCCGACCACCGGACCCGAGGACTACCGGTAGGGGTGCTTCACAGCTTCAGAGATCAAGAGCTTCAAAGATCAAAAGCTTGAGAAGCATGTCCTCGCCGGACGGGCAGATCAGCAGGATGACCCCGACTGCCGCTGGATGCCGCGGGTCCGCTGTGGGTCGGGTTTCGTGTCATCCCTCTGGGGAGGAAGAGCATCAGCGGCCGCACCGCCGGGCCCGTCCGACCCCGGGC
Organism: Actinosynnema sp. NPDC023794; assembly: GCF_040639675.1. Taxonomy (NCBI): domain Bacteria; kingdom Bacillati; phylum Actinomycetota; class Actinomycetes; order Pseudonocardiales; family Pseudonocardiaceae; genus Actinosynnema; species Actinosynnema sp. NPDC023794. Next base: position 249,294 of record NZ_JBFAFR010000003.1, read on the forward strand.
CCGACTCGCGACCCCCGGACCGTCCACCGGCACGCCCTTCCCCCACCAGGAGGGCTTCGTGTCATCCCGCCGACCTGGCGCAGCCCTATCGCGTGTCAAAGGGGGCGCTGGTCAGCGATACCCACGGCTCCGACTGTGAGCGCCCCCTTGATACGTGTGGTAGCCCTTGTGGAGATCGGTGGGATGACACGAAACCCAGGCCAACGACGAACCCGGCGCAGAACCACCCAACCCCGGGTCATCCTGCTGATCTGCCCGTCCGGCGAGGACATGCTTTCAAGCTTCTACGCCAACACCCGACCAACCCCACCACCACGGCCCCACCACGCCAGCGGCACCGAAGCCGTTGCTGCGCAAGGGTCCCCGCCTAGGGGAACCCTGTTTCGAATTCTACCGGCGGGGTCCGACAATTCCGGCCGACCGACCGCGAGCGGCGGGGTTACGGGGGCTGGGCGGCCCGGTGCGGGCGGTCGGCATATACCGTGGTGAGGATGTCCGGCACGACCCTCGCCGAGTGGCTGCGGGCGCAGGACGACTCCGCGCTCGTGGCTCTGCTGCGCGCCCGGCCGGACCTGGCCACGCCCCCGCCGGCGGACACGACCGTGCTCGCCACCCGCATCGGGTCGCGGGCGTCCGTGGCGCGGGCCTGTGAGGACCTCGACACGCTGACGTTGACGGTCCTCGAAGCGCTGCTCGTGCTGGACGCCGACCTCACGCCGGTCGGCAGGAGCGCCGTGCAGGAGCTGTTCGGCCCGACCGACATCAGCGCGCCCCTCGACACGCTCCGCGTCCGCGCCCTGCTCTGGGGCGGCGACCACGCGCTCAGCACCCCGCCCGCCACCCGTGACGCGGTCAACCCGTTCCCCTGCGGCCTGGGCCGCTCGGTTCCCCGCCTCGCCACCGCCGACCTCACCGCCCTCGACCCCGACGAGCACCGCGTCCTGCAGACCCTCGCCGCCGGTCCGCCGGTCGGCCAGACCAAGGACGCCGCGCAGGTCGTCTCCCTCGCCAACGCCCGCACGCCGATCCAGAAGCTGCTCGCCCGCGGGCTGCTGGTCCGGCGGGACGCGCAGACCGTCGAGCTGCCCCGCGAGGTCGGCCTGAAGGTCCGGGGCGACCGACCGCTCGGCGCGATCCAGACCACCGAACCGCCGCTCACCACGTTCCGCCGCGACCCGTCCGACGTCGACCACACCGGCGGCGGGGAGGCGTTGGAGCTCTGCCGGCACGTCGAGACGCTGCTCAAGAGCTGGTCGGAGGACCCGCCGGCGGTGCTGAGGTCGGGCGGCGTCGGCGTGCGGGAGCTGCGCAAGCTCGCCAAGGACCTCGACGTGGACGAGCGCCGGGCCGCGCTGCTGGTCGAGCTGGTCGTCAACGCGGGCCTGGTCGCCGACACCGAGGGCGTCGAGCCCGAGTGGGTGCCGACCACGCAGACCGACGCGTGGCTGGTCGCGGCGCCCGAGCACCGCTGGGCGACGCTGGCCCAGGCGTGGCTCGACCTGCCCCGCCTGCCCGGTCTGATCGGGCGGCGCGACGACCGGGACCGGCTGCTCAACCCGCTGGCGCCGGAGCTGAACCGGCCGGGCGCGCCCCGCGACCGCAAGCGCATCCTCGAAGCGCTGGCCGCGTTGGAGCCGGGCACCGCCGTGATCGAGCCGGACGAGCTGGCCGCCGTGCTGGCGTGGCGGGCGCCCCGGCGTGGCGGGCGGCTGCGTGACGAGCTGGTGCGGTGGACCGTGGACGAGGGCACGCAGGTCGGCGTCCTCGCGCACAACGCCGTCACGGCGCAGGGCCGCACGCTGCTGTCCGAGGGGCCCGGCGCGGCGGCGAAGCGGCTGGGCGACGCGTTGCCCGCGCCGGTCGACCACGTGCTGGTGCAGGCCGACCTGACCGTCGTCGCGCCCGGGCGGTTGGACCCGGAGCTGGCCGACGAGATCGCGCTGGTCGCGGACGTCGAGTCGGCCGGCAGCGCCACGGTCTACCGGGTGCGCGAGGGCTCGGTGCGGCGGGCGTTCGACGCCGGGCGCAGCGCCGCCGACCTGCACGAGCTGTTCAAGACCCGGTCGCGCACGCCGGTGCCGCAGTCGTTGACGTACCTGATCGACGACGCGGCGCGCAAGCACGGCCGGTTGCGGGGCGGTGCGGCCGGGTCGTTCCTGCGCTGCGACGACCCCGTGCTGATCACCGAGGTGATGTCGCACGCGGAGGCGGAGCGGTTGGCCCTGCGCAAGATCGCGCCGACCGTGCTGGTCAGCCCGTTGCCGCTGGCCGAGGTGCTGGACGGGTTGCGCGGCGCCGGTTTCGCGCCCGCCGCCGAGGGCCCGGACGGTCACGTGCTGGACCTGCGGGCCGGTGGCCGGCGGATCGCGGGCAAGGGGCGGCGGCGGCCGGTGCAGCCGGGCGCGCCGTCGGACGAGCAGTTGGACGAGCTGGTGCGGCTGGTGCGGGCGGGCGACCGTGCGGCGACGACCACCGGCGGTGCGCGGGTCTCGGTGCCGGGTCACCTGGGCGCGGGACCTTCGGCCACGCTCGCGTTGCTGCAACGGGCGGCGCGGGAGGGTCGCAGCGTGCTGGTCGACTTCGTGGACGGCCACGGCACCGCCGCCCGTCGCGTGATCACACCGCAGGTCGTGGGCGGTGGCGTGCTGGAGGGCGTCGACGTCAGCTACGGCGAGGTGCGCCGGTTCCCCCTGCACCGCATCACGTCCGCCGCCCTGGTCGAGGGTGACGGCGCGTAATCCCCCGTTCGGCACTGATGATCACCTGATCGGTGAACCCGCGACGCCCTAGCGTCGAGTCGCGGCGCTCGCGCCACCCACCACCGTGCGCCGAACGGCCGGGCCACCCCCGCCTGCTCGGGCACGCCGAAGGGCGGCCTCCTACGAGGAGACCGCCCTTCGGCGCGAAGCCGTCAGATCACCACGCGCACCGGTCGACCGCGAGGCCGATCAGCCCGCGCGGACCGACATCCACTGGCGCATGGCGTGCTCGACCAGCGTGATGAGCGTCTGCTTGGTCGACTGCCGGTTACGCGCGTCGCACGTCACTATGGGCACGGACTGGTCGATGGTGAGCGCCTCGCGGACGTCCTCGATGCGGTGGTGCAGCAGGCCGTCGAAGCAGTTGACCCCGACCACGTACGGCAGCTGCCGGTCGTCGAAGAAGTCGATCGAGGCGAACGCGTCCGCCAACCGGCGCGTGTCCACCAGCACGATCGCGCCGATCGCGCCCTTCACCAGGTCGTCCCACATGAACCAGAACCGGTGCTGGCCCGGTGTGCCGAACAGGTACAGGATCAGATCCTGGTCCAGCGACACCCGGCCGAAGTCCATGGCCACCGTCGTGGTGACCTTGTTCGGCGTGGCCGAGAGGTCGTCCACCCCGGCACTGGCCTCGGTCATCACCGCTTCGGTGGTCAGCGGAACGATCTCCGACACGGAACCGACGAACGTAGTCTTGCCCACGCCGAAGCCACCGGCCACCACGATCTTCGCGGAGGTCGTCGGCTTCCGTTCGCCATCGGCCGCGTTGGGGCTAGAGCCTGCGAAGCCCACTGAGCACCCTCTCAAGGAAATCAATGGACGGCTTGTCCCCCGTGATCAAGCCACCCTGATGAATCAAAACCAAACCCATGCTCGCCATGTCGCCGATCAACACCCTGGCCACGCCGAGCGGGAGCCGGAGGTGGGCGGCGACCTCGGCCACCGACCTGGTGTCGGTGCACAGCCCGCAGATCGACCGGTGCTCGGGGAGCACCGCCGCGTCGCGTTCGAGACCTCGCTCGCTGGTCGACACCAGCGCCTCGATCGCGAGGTCGTAGTCGGGCCGGGTCCGGCCACCGGTCCGGGTGTACGGGCGGACCAGCGACCCGGACTCCGCCGCCGGGTTCTCCTCGCGCCGCACGACCGGCTGAGGGCCCGTCGTGTAGGGCACCTGTTCCGGCACGCTGTCCGGCAGGCCGTGCGCGCCGAAGAGATCGGCTCCCGGACCACCGAACAGGCCGCTGCCGTACCCGTCGATGTCGAACCGGTTGGGAACGTCGTCGTAGTCGTACGACGAGTCGTCAACCTCACGCTGAGACATATCGCCTTGCCCCTGCCCTGTGCCTTCGACCCGTGACCGCTGCGCCTGCTCCGCCCGGCGGCCTCGCCACGAGTTGGGTGCGTCCTCGGCTTCCTCGTCCTGTGCGGGGTCGGCATCCGGCTCAGCGAATTGGAAGCCGCCGACCGCCCACTCCTGGTAGTTGAAGTTCCTACCGAAGCGTCGGCCGCCGGCGCCAGATCGTTCAGCCATTTACCTTCACCCCCACGATCTCATGAGGATCTACCGCCGAACCACGCCCTGGAGCTGCGCGCGCAGCTCCGGGGTGAGCTGCTGGCCGACGCGCTCGACCAGCAACGTCATCTCGTACGCGACGAGGCCGATGTCGCAGTTCGGGGCCGCGAGCACCGCGAGGCACGACCCGTCGCTGATCGACATCAGGAACAGGTAGCCCCGTTCCATCTCGACCACGGTCTGGTTGACCGTGCCCGCCTCGAAGCACCGCGCCGCGCCCGCCGTGAGGCTGACGAGCCCGGATGCCACGGCGGACAGCTGTTCCGCGCGGTCGCGGGGCAGGCCCTGCGAGCCGGCGAGCAACAGCCCGTCCGCCGACACGACCACGGAATGTGCCACACCGGGAACCCGGCGCACGAAGTCGGTGATAAGCCAACCAAAGCTGCCTGGCTGAGCTGCGGTCGTCACTCCTGCTCCTCGTCTTGCCGGCTCGACATGTCACCAGCGTAAGCGTCGATCAAAGCGTGTCGCCCTCGACGGACGCCCTGCTGAAGACTCGACATGCGTCCACGGATCGCGTCAGCCGATCGTGGTGGCAGCGGGGGCCGCTGCGGTTGCCGCTCCGAGGCCGTCGGCTTCGGTGCGGCGGATCCCGGCACAAGTTGAGCCTTGGGCACCCGCTTGGGCAAACCCGCTTGTGTCGTGGTCTCGGGCGCCTTGTTCAGCAAGGCCTGTGCCGCCTGCCAACCCTCGTCGGCGGGGGACTCCCACACCGCCTCGGCGGCGGGTGCGGCCGGCTCGGGTTCGGCGACCGGTTCGGGCTCGGTCACGCGGGACACCTCCGCGGCGCGCTTGGGCAGGTTGTTGGGCGATCCGGGCCGCCGCTTGGGCAGCCCGCCCTCGGTCAGACTAGTGCCCTCGGCGCGATCGGTCGTCGCTTCGCCCCGCCGGGGCAGCGCACCGCCCTCCGGCTCGCGCTTGGGCTGGGCGTTCTGGCCCGAATCGAGCAGGCCGCGCGACGGCAGCGGGTCGGCGGACGTGGTCGGCGCGACCGGCGGGATCGGGCGCGGCCTGCGGGTCGGCAGCGCCGACTCGGCGGGCGCGGCCTGCTCCGGCTCGGCGGCCGGCGCCGGTGGCACCGCCTGCGCGGTCGCCGCCGACGTCTCGCTGCCCACGGCCTGGAACCACTGGGAGAGGACCGCCTCGTAGATCGGCAGCCGCTCGGTCGGCGCGTCCAAGTCGCGATCGATCTCCCTGGCCGCGGGCGCGGCCTGCGGGGCCGAGCCGTTGCGGTGCGCGGGCTCGGGCTCCGGTGCGGGCTCGGGCTCGATGAGGAAGCCGCTGTCCAGCGGCGCGAACTGGGTGGTCTCGAAGCCGTGCTCGTAGTCAGCGTCGTGCTCGGAGCGGTCCTCGTAGGCGGTGAACAGGGTCGGCTCGCCGAACGAGCCCTCCGGCTCCCGCTCCACGTCGCGCTCGTCCGCGGGCCGCATCCACGACTGCGACACCTCGGCGGGGGTCTCCTCGGGCGCCTGCCCGAACGCCGGCGCCTCGCCGAAGGCGGGCACGCGGGCCGGGTCCTGCTCGCCCTGGCCCTGCACGAAGCTCACCGGGAACGCCGGCTCGTCCTCGACGCGCGGCATGCTCGGGAAGCTCGCGTCGTCGTCCAGGCGGGACACCGTGCCGGTGCCGAACGCGCCGGCGATGCCGGACGCGCGCTGCGCCGTCGTGCCGAACCCGGAGTCTCCGAAGCCGGCGGAGTCTCCGAACCCGGAGTCCGCGTAACCGGAGTCGCCGAACGCCGAGGCGGGCTCGGCGCCCATCGGGGAGCCCATCGAGCCGGGCGAGGCGACCAGCGTGTCGGGCACGAGCACGAGCGCGGTGGTGCCGCCCTCGATGTCCTCGTTCGACCGCAGCCGCACCTTGATGTCGTGCCGCTTGGCCAGCCGCGCGACCACGTACAGGCCCATCCGGCGGGACACCGCGACGTCCACGTCCGGCGGGTCGGCCAGCCGCACGTTGGCGTCGTTGATCTCCTGCTCGCCCATGCCGACGCCGCGGTCCTGGATCTCGATCGCCAGCTCGCCCTTGCGGGTGCGGGCGGTGCGCACGGTGACCTTCGTCACCGGGTCGGAGAACGCGGTGGCGTTGTCCAGCAGCTCCGCGATCAGGTGCACGAGGTCGTTGACCGCGCGGCCCTGGACGGTGAGCTCGGGGGTCTGGCCGACCTGCACGCGGGCGTACTGCTCGACCTCGGACACCGCGGCGCCGAGCACCTCGGCCGCCGGGACCGGGCGGGTCAGCCGCCGGGACAGGTCCGTGCCGGACAGGACCAGCAGGTTCTCGCTGTTGCGCCGCATGCGGGTGGCGAGGTGGTCCAGCTCGAACAGGCTGGCCAGCTGGTCGGGGTCCTGCTCGTCCTGCTCGAGCCGGTCGATCAGGTTCAGCTGGCGCTCGACCAGGGCCTGCGAGCGGCGGGACAGGTTGACGAACATCGAGTTGACGTTGTCGCGCAGCAGGGCCTGCTCGGCGGCCAGCCGCACGGCCTCGCCGTGCACCGCGTCGAACGCCCGGGCCACCTGGCCGACCTCTTCGCGGGTGGTGATCGGCACCGGCGCGATGGCCGTCTTCGCCGCTTCCTGCGGGTTCGGGTCGGCCAGGATCCGGTTGACCGCCTCGGGCAGGCCGTGGTCGGCCACCGCGAGCGCGGTGCGGCGCAGCGTGCGCAGCGGGTTGAGGATCGAGCGGGCCACGAACAGCGCCATGACCAGGGCCAGCAGCAACGCGCCCAGCACGATGCCGGAGTCGCGGAACGCCGCGGCGCGGGCCACGCCGGTCAGCTCGTCGGTGCGGTTCTGCAGCTGCTCCAGCAGCAGGTTCTCCACGTCCCGGGTGAGGTTCACGGTCAGCGTGGACGCGATGTCCCACTTCTCCGGGCGCAGCGACGTCATCGGCTTGTCGGCGGCGGCCAGGTTCAGCGCCGTCTCCTGCATGTCGTTCGCGGTGTCGACGATCAGACCCGTGACGGTGTCGTCGTAGATCTTCGCCTGGTCGGCCGTGGCGGACTTGCGGAAGTCGTTGCGGGCCGCGTCCAGCTCGGCGTTCGCGGCCAGCAGCTGGCGTTCCTGGCCCGGGCCGAACTGGCCGCGCTGGAAGACGTCGAGCATGATGCCGCGCTTGCGCGACTCCTGCTCCTTGATGCGGGCGATCGCGTTGGTCGCCAGGTGCAGCCGCACGAGCTCGGGCTCGTTGATGCCCGCGATGGCCTGCTCGCCGAGGTCGAGGAGGCTCTCCACGGACTCGGAGTAGGTGCGCATCACGGCGTCGGACGGGTACTGCGTCTCGCGGACCGCGTTGCGGAGGCTGTTGAGCCGGTTGAGCTGGCTGGACGCCCGGCGGAACCTGGTCACCACGTCGTCGTCGAGGTCGGCGCTGAGGTCCACGATCTTGGCGTTGAGGGCCTGGACGGTGTCCTCGACGCGGCGCAGCTGGCGGTCGAGGACCACGCGGTCGAGCTGCTTGCCCGACGCCACGTGGCTCGCGCTCAGGTCGCGCTCGCGCTGCAACTGCTGCACCAGGTCGGCGACCGCCGACTCCAGCTGGATCTGGTTCGCGAGCCGGTTGAGGTCGGCCGCGTCGGCGAGGTCCGAGTTCACGCGCAGGCCGCCGAGCGCGACCGCGGCGATGGTCGGGATCAGCAGGACGGCCGTCAGCTTGGTGGGCAGCCGCCAGTTGCGCAGGCGCCAGCCGGCCGTGCGGGTCGGCTGGACCCGTCCGGCCGCGGTCGAACCCGTCGTCGTCGGCCCCGTTTGCTCGGTCACAGTTCCATCACTCAGCGCAGCCAGTCCGTCACCCGTTCCGGGCCTTTCGGAGCGCGGTGTAATCCCCACGCCTGACTGGCTGGGACCTCTCTCTCGACGGGCCACCCTGGGCTTCCTCTTCCGGCAGCAGTGGTTCCGGCCTCTCCCCCGCGGACCGAAGCATGGACTCGAATTCGGGCCGAATTGCAGCACAGGAGCGGTGGTGCCGGCTAGTCACCCCCACCCCGCGCGGGGACACGACGGTCTGCGACGACCTGTGCCACCAGCCGGGGAGCGTAGTGCTCGACCCCAGCTCCGGGGAAGCCTCCGGAAGCACTCACCGTATCGGAGCAGGGCTGTCGTTTCATACCTCTGGGTGGTTACCATCCCGGGCATCGACAAGTGCGTCGACAAATTCGTTGATCAAAAGACCCCGCTCTCGAGGTCATCCCGGCGAGAGGTGCCATGCCTACCCCAGCGCGTGTTCTGCGACGTGCGGCAGCGTTGTTCGCTTGTGCCGCCACCTTGACGGCGTGCGGACTGATCCCCGGCACCGACGGGAACAGCCGCCCCGACGTGGAACGCAACACACTGCGCATCGGCGTGCTGCCGGTGGTGGACGTGGCGCCGCTGCGGCTCGCGTTCAACAACAAGCTGTTCGAGAAGGCCGGGCTGCAGGTGCAGCTGGTGCCGCTGAACAACGAGCTCGAGGGCGTCGAGCAGCTCGACACCACGCTGGACCTGACCTGGGCGACGCACGTCACGCTGTTCCGCAGCTACGCCGACGGCATCCAGCTGCAGCTGCAGGGCGAGGCCTACCAGGCGGGCGCGAACACCATGGCGCTGGTCACGCTCGACCCGAGCTACGACAGCCCCGGCAAGCTGCCCAACCCGCGCATCGCCGTGCCGTCGGCCGGTGACGTCGGCGCGCTGACCACGAAGGCCGTGCTGAAGACGGCGGGCGTGGAGAAGCAGCGGATCAGGCCGTCCGAGATGCCGTTCGAGCAGATGGTCACCGCGATGCAGGCCAAGCAGGTCGACGCGGCGTGGATGACCGAGCCGTACATCACGCAGGCCCAGGCGGGCGCCGGCGCGCGCATCCTCACCGACACCGCGGTCGGCCCGACCAAGGACTTCCCCATGTCCGGGTACGCGTCGAGCAAGAAGTTCGCCGAGGGCAACCCGCGCACGCTGGCCCTGTTCCGGCAGGTCCTGCGGGACGCGCAGGAGGCGGCGTCGAACGACAAGCTGTCCGTGCAGAACGCGCTGACCGGCTACATGGACGTCGACCAGCAGACCGCGGCGCTGGTGTCCGTCGGCACGTTCCCGCTGTCGCTCAACCCGGTCCGGTTGCAGCGCGTCGCCGACATGATGGACACCGAAGAGGTGCTGCAGGAGCGGTTGGACGTCGGCGGGTTGTTGCCGCCTGGAACCACCAACTGACTCGCTGTCAGCGAAACCGGTGCGATAGGGGGCCTTCCCATTGCGGGAAGGCCCCCTTTTTTCGATTTTCCGCGTCGGTTGGAACTCGGTCCGGTGGCGAACGCGTCACGACGCGTGGTCGGATCAGGCTTCCGTCAAGCAGATCGTCGTAGCGGGCTGTGAGTAAACGGTCACGGTGTCGCCACTCTCGCACTCGTTCTCGTCCGCGCGACCCTGAACGACCTTGCCCACCTTGTACGAAGCGCTCGAATCGCAGGTCACCTTGGTGGTTTTGGCCGCGACAATCGAGCTCTCCTCCTTGAAGCAGTCGCCCTCGGCGGCGTTGAGCATCAGGCACAACTTGAAGCCGTTGCTGCGCCGACCGCCACTGTCGGAGTACTCGGCGTAGTCGCCGTCGGGGCAGGAGTCGGCGCTGCTGTCCAGGTTGGCGGCGACCTTGAAGGCCGCCTCGGGCGACGAGCACTCGATCTTCTCGACGTCGGCGTCCGTGACGGAGGCGGAGATGACCTTGATGCAGTCGCCCGCCTCGGCGCCCGACGGGCCGGTGACGTTCGCGATGATGCCCGCGACGACGACGCCCACGATGCCCAGCACCACCACCGCGACCAGCGCTTTCGCACCGCGGGACGTGCCCTTGGCGGATGGGGGCGGGAACTGCTGCGGGTAACCGGGCTGACCCGGCTGCCCGAACTGACCCGGCTGCTGCCCGAACTGGCCTGGTCGGCCGGCCTGGCCCGCGTAGGGGGCCTGACCCGGGTACTGGGCCTGGTCGGGGTGCTGGGGCTGCGCGTACTGGGGCGGCTGGTCCTGGTAGCCGGGCATCGGCTGGTAGGCGGGGCCCGACTGCGGGTGACCGGGGTCCTGCGGGTAACCCGGCTGCGGGTGGGGCTGCGGCTGGTACGGCTGCCCGCCGGGCGGTGGGGCCGGGAAGCCCTGCGGCGACGACGGCGGGCCCCAGCCGGGCTGCTGGGGTGGTGGGAAGCCGTGGGGCGGCTGGTCGGGTGGCGTGGTCACCTGGCGTTCCTCTCGACGTACAACGAGCGGAACGTACCCTCGCGCGTCGCGTGGGCGCAGCGATTTCAGCCCTTGTCGGAGGCGCGGACCAGGCAGAACGTGACGACGGGCTCCACGTAGGTCAACTTCTGGCCGTTCGGGCACTCCACCGGCTCACGGGCCACGCTCGCCACCCGGATCGACTGGGCGGTCGTGCAGTCGACCTTCTTCATCCCCGACTCGCGGTCGCCCTGGTAGCAGGAGCCCTGCACGAAGTTGGGGATCAGGCACAACGTCTCCGCGAGGGTGAGGACCGTGTACGGCGCGCCGCCCGTGGGGCACTGCGAGGCCTCGTCGACGACCTTGGCGACCCGCACGTTGGCGTCGTGGGCCGCGCAGTCGAGAGGCCGGTACCTGGCGCCCTTCTCGGCCTTCTCGATGTGCGCGCAGACACCCGGCCGGGCGCCCTCGGGCCCGCCGGTGAGCAGCGTGAACGCGAACGCGCCCGCCACCACGACCGCGACCACCCCGATGCCCAACCCGATCTTCCGCATGGAACAGGGCATCGGCACGGTCGCGCGCCGGGTTGAGCGGGTTCACCCGCCAGTGGCCGGGTCCCGGACGGCGTCACCTCTCGGCGGCCGTCACATCTCGGCAGGCGCCAGGCAGTACGTGACGGGCGGCTCCGGGTAGGCCATGCCCGCGCCGTCGGGGCAGGCCTCCAGGTCCGCGGAGCCCTCGATGACCTTGATCACCTTGATGGTCTCGGGGCCGGTGCACCCGGTCTTGACGAACCCGGTGCCCTCGTCGGGCTTGTAGCAGGCGCCCTCGGCCATGTTGGGCAGCAGGCACAGCTTGTAGCCGTCGCCGACGCGGGCGGCCGGGACGATCTCGGTGTAGAGACCGTCCTCGGGGCAGGTGGCGTCGGTCGCCTCGAGGACCTTGCCCACCTTGTACGAGGCCTCGTCGGCCGAGCAGTCCAGGGTGTCGACCTCGGCCCGGTTGTCGGCCTCGGCGGCCACGCTGACGCAGTCGCCGACCTCGGCGTTGGCGGGATCGCTGGTGAGGTAGCGCACGCCGTAGACGACGATGCCGATCAGCAGCACGACCAGCACGCCGATGAGGATCTTCCGGCCACCGCCGCCGGGCTCGCCGGTCCCGTCCGCCCGGGAGGCGGGCTCGGCGAGCTCCCGGTCGTCGGCCGACGCGGCGGCGTCCCGCGAGGCCGCGATGCGCTCGGCGTCGGCGGGCGGCACGTCGGGATGGGCGGCGGGATCGCCGGCGGCCCCGGTCGGCGCGTCGTCGTCGGCGGGTCGACTCGGCTCGTTGCTCATGATCATCCTCGCTGGACGGGTGCGCGTGACGCCCCAGAAGGTAGCGCCACGCGCACCCGCGAGGTGGATCAGGCGTTCTCGGCGGCCGCCAGGCAGAACGTCGTCTTCGGCTCGGGGACGGTGAACGGCGTGCTGTCGGCGCAGACGCTCTCGTCGTCGCTGCCCTTCACGAGCTTGACCAGCTTGACCGCTCCGGGCGCGCCGCAGTCGACGGCCTTGTAGTCCGCCTGCGTGGCGGTCTCCATGTCGTAGCAGGTGCCCTCGACCAGGATGGGCACCAGGCAGAGCTTCGTGTCCGGGCCGCGGCTGGCGGTCTCGGTGTACTCCTCGTAGGAGTCGCTGCCGCACGACTGGTTGAGTTCCAGCGCCTTGCCGATGGTGTAGTTCGCCTCGGACGAGCCGCAGTCGACGGTCTTGAACTCCGGGCTGGTGCGCGGGCCGGTCACGCTGGCGCAGTCACCCGCCTTGGACTGGGCCGCGTCGCTGGTGAGGTAGTTGATGCCGTAGTAGACGCCGCCGGCCACCGCGAGACCGATGATCGCGGTGAGGACCCTGGCGACGATGCCCTTCTTCTTCGGCGCCGGCGGAATCTGCTGCGGCTGCGGAGCGTTCTGGTACTGCGGAGCGCCCTGCTGGGGGCCGCCCTGGTACTGCGGTGCGGACGCGGGCATGTCCGTGCTCATGAAAACCTTCGTTCATCCGGGGAGGGCCCCTTACGTCCACGCCGAAGGGGGCGTGGTGGGGCGGAGGGACGCTATCGGCTGCGTCACAAGGGCGTACACGGCTTTACCGAACCGAGTCCGTAAGCGTTGCGTGCACGTGCGCGTACTGTCCGCTTTCGACTTGCACGCGGTATGCACACTTGAAGGACACCAAGCGACAGGAGCGCGCACCCGTGACCGACGGCCCTTTGATCGTCCAGTCGGACAAGACCTTGCTGCTGGAGGTCGAGCACCCGCTGTCGGACGACGCGCGCACCGCCATCGCGCCGTTCGCCGAGCTCGAACGCGCCCCCGAGCACGTCCACACCTACCGCATCACGCCGCTGGCGCTGTGGAACGCGCGTGCCGCCGGGCACGACGCCGAGCAGGTGGTCGACGCGCTGGTCCGGTTCTCCCGCTACCCCGTGCCGCAGCCGTTGCTGGTGGACGTGGTCGACACGATGGGCCGGTTCGGCCGGCTCCAGCTGGCCAACCACCCCGCGCACGGCCTGGTGCTGAACTCGCTGGACCGCGCCGTGCTGGAGGAGGTCCTCCGGCACAAGAAGGTCAAGCCGATGTTGGGCGCGCGGGTCGACGACGACACGGTGGTCGTGCACCCGAGCGAACGCGGCCGGCTCAAGCAGCTGCTGCTCAAGATCGGCTGGCCGGCGGAGGACCTGGCCGGGTACGTCGACGGCGAGGCCCACCCGATCGACCTGGTCGAGGACGGCTGGGAGCTGCGCGACTACCAGCGCCGGGCCGCGCAGGCGTTCTGGGCGGGCGGTTCGGGCGTGGTCGTGCTGCCGTGCGGCGCGGGCAAGACGCTGGTCGGCGCGGCGGCGATGGCCGAGGCGGGCGCGACCACGTTGATCCTGGTCACCAACACCGTGGCCGGTCGGCAGTGGAAGCGGGAGCTGGTCGCCCGGACGTCGTTGACCGAGGACGAGATCGGCGAGTACTCCGGCGAGCGCAAGGAGATCCGGCCGGTCACGATCGCGACCTACCAGGTGATCACCCGCAAGTCGAAGGGCGAGTACAAGCACCTGGAGCTGTTCGACTCGCGGGACTGGGGCCTGATCGTCTACGACGAGGTGCACCTGCTGCCCGCGCCGGTGTTCCGGATGACGGCCGACCTCCAGTCGCGCCGCCGGCTCGGCCTGACCGCGACGCTCGTGCGCGAGGACGGCCAGGAGGGCGACGTGTTCTCGCTGATCGGGCCGAAGCGGTACGACGTGCCGTGGCGGGACATCGAGGCGCAGGGCTGGATCGCGCCCGCCGAGTGCGTCGAGGTGCGGGTGACGCTGACCGACAACGAGCGGCTGGAGTACGCGACGGCCGAGGCGGAGGAGCGCTACAAGCTGTGCTCCACGGCCCGGACGAAGCTGCCGGTGGTGAAGGCGATCCTGGAGCGGCACCCCGACGAGCCGACGTTGGTGATCGGGGCGTACCTGGACCAGCTGGAGTCGCTCGGCGAGGCGCTGGACGCGCCGATCATCCAGGGTTCGACGAAGAACAAGGAGCGCGAGGAGCTGTTCGACCGGTTCCGGCGCGGCGAGCTGCGGACGTTGGTGGTGTCGAAGGTGGCGAACTTCTCCATCGACCTGCCCGAGGCGTCGGTGGCCGTGCAGGTGTCGGGGACGTTCGGGTCGCGGCAGGAGGAGGCGCAGCGGCTGGGCCGGTTGTTGCGGCCCAAGGGCGACGGGCGGCAGGCGCACTTCTACTCGGTCGTGTCGCGGGACACGTTGGACACCGACTACGCGGCGCACCGGCAGCGGTTCCTGGCGGAGCAGGGTTACGCGTACAAGATCGTGGACGCGGACGACCTGCTCGGCCCGAAGCTGCCCGAGGTCGGCTGAGCGGACTTCGATCTCCACCTGACCGGGTCGGGGCGGGGCAGCCCGGGGATTTTGCGGGCCGGGCGAGGAACGCTATGAAGGACTCGTGATCCCGATGAAGTTCCCGCGGCGCGCGTCGTCCGGCTGCGAGTCCACGCACGGCCGCGCCTGCGGCTCCACCTCCCCCGCGGTCCGCTGACGTGACCCGCGTGGCGCCGTTACCCCGGTGGTGGATGTGGCGGCCCGGGGCCGACCTCGACGCGATCCGCCGTGCCGCGAGGGGGAAACGGGTCTGGGCGCGGCCGACCGGGTGGGACGTCGTGCTGGCGGCCGGCGCGCGGGACGTCGTGCACTGCGAGCAGTTCACCGATCCCGGCCAACGCCGCCGCGCCGGCCGCTTGTGCGCCCACTTCGACGCCATGCGCGACCTGGACGCACGGTGGGTCGCGCAGGTGGAACGGCTGCTGTGGCGGGCGTTGCTGGCGTTGCGGGACAGCCAACCCGTGCGGGAGGCGTTGCGGCGGACGGAGAACCGGCCGGGCCTGGCCGCCGCGATCGCCGAGCCGACCCGTGAGCTGGCCGAACTGGACCGTCGCCTCGACCAGTTCGAGTCGGCGTTGCGGATCGTCGTGGAGGAACTGGACCCGGAGCTCACGGGCTCCGCACTGCGCCGGGTCGCCGCGCTGGACCCGCTCTAAGCTCGTCCGGTGCTGGTCTACTCGATCCCGATGCGCAACCGGTTCCGCGGCATCACGGTGCGCGAGGGCGTGCTGCTGGAGGGGCCCGCCGGGTGGGGTGAGTTCTGCGCGTTCCTCGACTACTCCGACGACGAGTGCGCGCCGTGGTTGGCGTGCGCGCTGGAGGCCGCCGAGCGGGGCTGGCCCGCGCCGGTCCGCTCCGAGATCCCGGTCAACTGCACGGTTCCCGTCGTCTCCCCGGAGCGCGCGCACGAGATCGTCGCCCGTTCGGGCTGCGCCACGGCGAAGGTGAAGGTGGCCGATCCGGGCACGCCGCTCGCCGACGACCTGGCGCGCGTCGAGGCGGTGCGGGACGCGCTCGGGCCGTCCGGAGCCGTCCGGGTGGACGCGAACATGGCGTGGGACGTGGAGACGGCCGTGCGCGCGATCCGCGAGCTGGAACGGGCGGCCCGGGGCTTGGAGTACGTCGAGCAGCCGTGCCCGTCGATCGAGGAGTTGGCGGCGGTGCGGCGGCGGGTCGACGTGCGGATCGCGGCGGACGAGTCGATCCGGCGGGCGGAGGACCCGTTGAAGGTGGCGGTGGCCGGTGCGGCGGACGTCGCGGTGATCAAGGTCGCGCCGCTGGGCGGTGTGCGGCGGGCGTTGGCCGTGGCGGAGGCGTGCGGGCTGCCGTGCGTGGTGTCGTCGGCGGTGGAGACGTCCGTCGGGATGGCGGCCGGGTTGGCGTTGGCGGGCGCGTTGCCGGAGTTGGACTTCGCGTGCGGCCTGGCCACGTTGTCGCTGATGGACGGTGACGTGACCGGAGACTCCTCGCGGCCGGTGAACGGCTTCCTGCCCGTGCCCGCGAACGCCCCGGAACCGGACCGCTTCGGCGAGTTCGCCGCCGACGACGAGACCGCCGCCCGGTGGCTGGCCCGGCTCGACCGGGTCCGGGCTTTGTCCTGAGTGGTGGGTTCAGGGGTCCTGGGTGTTCGACACGAGGGGCCTGGAGGTTCGACACGCGGCGCGCTCGACCAGTGACCAGGCTGCCTCGTAGGCGCGTTGCACGAACGTGCCGCCCGTGGTCGGGCCGGCGTTGGCCACGGCGGCGAGAGCGGTCGACGTGGTGGGGCTGAAGGCGGCGAACGCCGTGCAGCCGCGCGTGGCGCCGGAGTGGAACAGCAGTTCGCGGCCCGATCGGCGGCGCAGGTTCCACACCAGGCACACGTCGTGGTCACCGGCCGATGCCCGCGGCCTGCCGGCTTCGGCGACGGCGTGGCCCAGCGGCCCGGTGAACGGCGGCAGGTGGGCGGTCAGGTAGCGCAGCAGGTCGAGCGCCGACGAGCGCAGGGCCCCGGCGGCGGGCATGCCGGGTATCTCCCACGGTGGCCTGGGACGTCCGCGCAGGTACCCGGTGACCTGCGCGGACGTGGAGCAGTCCGTGTCGGTCAGGCGCAGCGGGCGCAGCACGCGTTCGGCCAGCAGTTCGGCGTAGGGCCGGCCCGCCGCGCGGGACAGGGCCTCACCGAGCAGCGCGCCGCCGAAGTTCGAGTAGCGGTAACGGCCGGGCGCCCGGGAGCGGGTGCGGCGCAGCGCGGCGGCGAAGTCGGCGGCGTCGAAGTCGCGGTAGGGGTTGGTGCGCCAGCGCGGCGCCGCCCGCCGCAGCAGGCCGGGCGGGAGGCGGGGCAGGCCGGACGTGTGGGTGGCCAGGCGCTCCAGGGTGACGTCGGGGCGCAGGAAGGGCGCCGAGCCGGGCGGCAGGTGACGTCGGACGGGGTCGACGAGGTCCACCTCGCCCCGGTCGGCCATCTCGGCGAGCAGCAGGCCGGTGAACGTCTTGGTCAGCGAGCCCAGCTCGAAGCGGGTGTGGGCGGTGACGGGCGAGCACGCCTGCCGACCGGTCGTGCCGCCGACCAGCACCAGCTCCTGATCGCCCTGGCGCAGCGCGACCGCCACGCCCGTGGCGTCGGGCGCGGCGGCCGGCAGGTGCTCGACCAGGTCCCTCACGTGCGGCTGCCGAGCAGCCGGGACATGGCCAGCGTGCCCGCGACGGCGGCCACCACGGCGGTGTGCTGGTGGTCGTGGAACCGCTTGCGCGGGTCGTCGACGACCGGGTCGGTGTCGCGCGGCACGAACCCGTCGGGGTGCTGGGCCTTCGCGAACAGCCGCCACTCGGCCAGGTCGCAGCGCGGCTCGGGCAGGCACGCGCTCACGATCAGCAGCTCGCCGAGCAGGTCCCACTGCCCCGCTTCCGCCCACACGTCGACCCACACCGGGAGCCAGTTCTCCAGGTACTCGACCACGTCGGGCGGCAGGGCGTCCGGCATCCCGCCCCAGTCGGTGAAGTGGAAGACGGCGTGCGTCAGGTGGTAGGCGGTGTACCAGTCCAGCGCCCAGGGCTGCGGCGTGCGACCCAGCCACGTCTGCCGGAGCATCGCCAGGAGGTCGTCGTCGCGGTGGATGCCCACCACGCGGTGGGCGTTGGCCACGCCCAGCCTCCGGTTGGGCAGCACCTCGGTCAGGGAGTCCGCGGCCGAGCCCTCCCTGAGCACCTGCTCCAGCGGCTCGTGGCGGAAGCCGCTGCGGGCGTGGTGGACGTAGGTCTCCACCGGGTCGGTGAGCAGGGCGTGCCGCAGTTGGCGTTCGTAGAGCAGGTCGCCGTCGCGCAACTGCCCCCAGGAGAACTCCAGCAGCTCGCGCGCCGCCGCCTGCTCCGCCGTGCCGGCCACGCCCTCGCGCAGCACGAGCGACGACACCAGCGCCAGCTCGCACAACGACTTGTAGACCCCGTTCGGGTCGTTGAGGTCCGCGGTGGCGTCGTCCTCGAACGCGCCCAGCTCGCGGTGGGCGTGCAACCAGCCGAGGGCTCCCGCCGTGACGTCGTGGGCGATGTGGACCACGGTGGTCATGGCTCACCCACCAGGTGGCGGGCGACCGCCAGGTCGAGCAGCCGCCGGGGCTCCGAGCCGACCCGCATCGCGACGTGCTCGACCAGCATCGGCGGGCTGAACGGCAGTCGGACGCCCGCGGCGTGCACGAACGCGACCCAGCGGGTCAGGCGGCCGGCGGTGGCGAAGTCGCGCCGCAGCACGGTTCGCAGCACGCCCCGGCACAGGGCCAACGGCTGCGCCACGACCGCGTCCACCACGGGACCGGTCGCGCCGGGGTGGGCCAACGACGACAGCTGGGCCACCGCGACCGACCACCGCGCCCACTCCCCCGGCGGACCCAGCACGCCGGCCGGGTCGTCGGGCGTCGCGAGGGCCGTGTCGCCCGTGACGCGGGCGAGCAGGCGGGCGGTGGACCAGTCGTGCCAGGCCATCACCCGCTGCTCCGGCGCGGCCGGCTCCGTCACCGGCGGGAAGACCGCGAGTGACGCGGTGACGACCTCGACGTCCTGGGCGTCCAGCGGGCGGTTGAGCACCACGTGAGGCAGGAAGACGTCCGCACCGACCAGCCGGACCGCGCCGAGCCCGGCGGTCGGGTCGGCGCACGACTCGAGGAAGGCGGCCAGGTTCACCCCACCGCTGCCCCGCAGTGCGCCGAGCACCCGACCGGCCAGGTCCGCAGCGTCACGCGCACACGACGACGCGTCCACAGCACTCCCGTCACACTTCGTTCGGGCTCGGACGGTCGGCGCCTACTTCGACGGTTCCTTCGGCGTGCCGGGCGAGAGCGCCAGCAGCAGGCCGAGCAGGAGCACGCCGGCCGCGTTCGGAACGGGCAGCGGCGGGTCGGCCAACGCGGACTCCGGCTCCGCCACCAGCGTGCTCAGCCGCGCCAGGTCGCCGGGCGCGGCGACCGGCAGGGTCAAGGTGTGAACAGACATTGGAGCCTCCCTCCACAGTGGGCGTCACGACGTTCGTCGCAGTGGCTGCCCGTGAATGTTCGCCCACCGAGTGGAGCACAGACGGGCGCGTCCGTCTGTGCCCGTCTGCCGATCCCGACCGGTAATAACCGAGTGGGTGACAAGTGGTTTTCCGTTTCGCCCCAACGGTTTCGGAGCGTTACGACTCGCCGGGTCCGGTCACGGGCGGGCGATGGCGGAGCCCAGGCTGCGCACGATGCCGTCGGTGCGGTTCAGCGCTTCGGTGCGGCGGGGGGTGGCGGGGACCCGGGTCAGGTCGACCACGCGGATCGGCGGGCCGAACTCGACCAGGGTCGGGATGTAGGACGCCTCCTGGACCGCCCAGCCGGACGGGCCCTTCACGAACTTGAAGCGGGTGACGATGCCCTCCTCCGTGATGCCGCGCGGCTCGGAGTGGCGGGCCACCTCGTTGCCCATGCCGTAGACGACCCACTTGCCGCCGATCTGCTCGATCGGCTGCACGGCGTGCACGTGCGTGCCGATGATCAGGTCCACCGCCGGGTCGGCGAGGACGGCCCGCGCCATCTCCCGCTGCTGCGGCGTGGCCTCGTGCTGGTACTCGTTGCCCCAGTGCAGGCTCGCCACCACGACCTCCGCGCCGGCCGCCTTCGCCGCGCGCGCCGCCGCCAGCACGCCCTCCGTGGACAGCTGGTTCGCCATCCACGGCTGCGGCAGCGGGATGCCGTTGAACCCGTACGTGAACGCGATGTGCCCGACCTTCACCCCGCCCACGTCCAGCAGCAACGGGGTCGCGGACTCCTCCGGCGAGCGGAACGAGCCGGTGTGCTTCAGCCCCGCCGCGTCCATCACGTCCAGCGTCGTCCTGATCGCCGGCGCGCCCCGGTCGAGGGTGTGGTTGGACGAGGTGGAGCAACTGTCGTAGCCGATCTCCTTCAACGCCGACGCGACCTCCGGCGGCGCGCTGAACGCCGGGTAGCCGTAGGTCGGCGCGCCGGGCGCGGACAGCGGCGTCTCGAGGTGGCAGATCGACACGTCGGCGTCGATCGCCTCGCGCAGCCCCTCCAGCAGCGGCACGAAGTTGCGCGCCCCGTCGGCGTCGGCCTGCTCCGTCAGCGCCGGGTGGATCAGGATGTCGCCGCCCGCGGCCAGGGTGAACGACGGCGGCTCGGGCGCGACCGACGACGTCGCGGGCGCGGGCCGCGCGGTCGTGATCACCACCGGCGACCCGGTGCACGCCGCGAGCAGGCAGAGGCAGGCGACCAGCCCGAGGACCGATCGCCCGCCGCGCGCGTTCAGCGGTGCCGCCCGCGGAGCCTGCGCACCAGCAGCGCCACCACCAGCAGCCCGGCCACGACCGGCAGCACCCGCTTGAGCACGGGCGCACCCGCCGTGTCGACCAGGTCGATCGGCTCGTCGGGCACGGCGCGCAGGTGCGGCTTGGCGGCGGTCTCGGTTCCAGTCACCTCCTCAGCTTCCGCCGGCGCGAGCCGCGTCGCCAGGCATTCCGCGAACTCGCCGATGATCCTGCCGCTGACCTCGCTGATCAGACCCCGGCCGAGCTGGGCGGGACGGCCGGTGACGTTCAGGTCCGTGACCACGGACACCTCGGTGCCGTCCGAGGCCGACACCAGCGCCACGGACACCGAGGCGGACGCGGTGCCGTTGCCCCTGGTGTCCTTGCCGGACGCCTTCAGCACGGCCGCGTGCACCCGCTCGTCCACGGAGGTGAACTCGCCGGTCCCCTTGTACACCAGCGTGACGGGCCCGAGCTTGACCTTGACCGTGCCGGTGAACTTCCGCCCCTCGACCCCGGTGAGGGTGGCGCCCGGCATGCACGGCGCCACCTTCTCCGGGTCGAGCAGCGCCGCCCACACGTCCGGCACGGGCGCGGGGACGGCGAACCGGTGCTCGAGCTTCATGCGCTCACCGCGGCCGTCACCGCCCGCTCGGTGAGCACGCGGGCCAGGTGCGACCGGTACTCGGCGTCGGCGTTGCCGTCGTTCGGCGGGTCGGCCCCCTCGGCGGCGCGGGTGGCCGCCGCCGTGATCGCCTCGGCCGTCGCGGGCTGCCCGACCAGCGCTTCCTCCACGCCGCGGGCCCGCACCGGGGTCGGACCCATGTTGGTCAGGCCGACGCGCGCGGCGGCGATCCGGCCTTCGGACACCCGCACCGCGGCGGCCACGCCCACGATCGACCACGCCTGCGCGACGCGGTTGAACTTCTCGTAGTGCGCGCCCCAGCCGGTCAGCTTGGGCACCTTGACGTGGGTGAGCAGCTCGTCGGGCGCCAGCGCGGTGGTGAAGTAGTCGACGAAGAACTCCGCCGCGGGCACCTCGCGCGTGCCGCCGGGCCCGGCGCACACCATCACGGCGTCCAGCGCCAACGCGGGCGCGAGCAGGTCGCCCGCCGGGTCGGCGTGGGCGAGCGAGCCGCCGAACGTGCCCCGGTGCCGCACCTGCGGGTCGGCGACGGTGTCCGTGGCCAGCCGCAGCAGCTCCGCGTGCTCGCGCACCAACGGGTCGCGCTGCACCTCGTAGTGCGTGGTCATGGCGCCGATGCGCAGCGAGTCGCCGTCGTCGTGCACGCCGGTCAGCTCGGTCAGCCCGGACAGGTCGACCACCACGGTCGGCACGGCCAGCCGCATCCGCAGCACCGGGATGAGGCTCTGCCCGCCGGCCATCACCTTGGCGTCCTCGCCGCCGGCGGCCAGCGCGCGCACCGCCTCGTCCACCGTGGCGGGCGCGACGTAGTCGAACTCGGCCGGGATCATTCCGCGCCTCCCCGCTCGTCGGCGGCGCGCGAGTCGATGGAGCCGAGGCCGCCACCCGCGCCGGGTGTGGTCGGCACGCCGTCACCGCGGCCGTGGATCGCCTTCCACACCCGCATCGGGGTGCACGGCATCTCCACCTCGGTGACGCCCATGTGCCGCACGGCGTCGACGATCGAGTTGACCACGGCGGGCGTGGACGCGATGGTGCCCGCCTCGCCGACGCCCTTCACGCCCAGCGGGTTGCTGGTCGCGGGCGTCTCGGTGCGGTCGGTGGTGAAGTGCGGCAGGTCGACCGCGGACGGCAGCAGGTAGTCGGCGAAGGTGGCCGTGGTGAGCGTGCCGCTCTCGTCGTGCACCGCCTCCTCGTACAGGGCCTGCGCGATGCCCTGCGCCAGGCCGCCGTGCACCTGGCCCTCCACGATCATCGGGTTGACCACCTTGCCGACGTCGTCCACGCACACGTAGGAGCGGATCTTCACCGCGCCGGTCTGCGTGTCGACCTCGGTGGCGCACAGGTGCGTGCCGTGCGGGTAGGAGAAGTTCTCCGGGTCGAACGTGGCCTCGGCGTCCAGGCCGGGCTCCACGCCGTCGGGCAGGTTGTGCGCGACGTGCGCGGCCACCGCCACGTCGCCGAGGGCCATGGTCGTGGACGTGCCGCGCACGGAGAACGTGCCGGCCGTGAAGTCGACGTCGTCCTCGGCGACCTCCATCAGGTGCGCGGCGACCGTGCGCGCCTTGGCCAGCACCTTGTCCGCGGCCAGCACCACGGCCACGCCGCCGACGGCCAGCGACCGCGAGCCGTAGCTGTCCATGCCGCGGTGCGAGACGCGCGTGTCGCCGTGGAGCACCTCGACGTCCTCGAACGGCACGCCGAGCCGGTCGGCCACGATCTGGCTCCACGCCGTCACGTGGCCCTGGCCGTGCGGCGAGGTGCCGGTGATCAGCTCGACCTTGCCGGTGGGCAGCATCCGGATCGCCGCGTGCTCCCAGCCGCCCGCCGCGTACCGCAGCGCGCCGAGCACGCGTGACGGCGCGAGCCCGCACATCTCGGTGTAGGTGGAGATGCCGATGCCCAGCTGCACCGGGTCGCCGTCGGCGCGGCGTTCGGCCTGCTCGGCGCGCAGCGCGTCGTACCCGAACAGCTCCTTCGCGCGGGCGGTGGCGGCCTCGTAGTCGCCCGAGTCGTAGGTGAGGCCCGCGACCGTGGTGAACGGGAACTCCTCGTGCTTGATCCAGTTCCGCTCGCGCAGCTCCAGCGGGTCGACGCCCAGCTCGGCGGCCAACTCGTCCATGATCCGCTCGATGGCGAACGTGGCCTCGGGCCGTCCCGCGCCGCGGTACGCGTCGGTCGGCACCTTGTTCGTGAACACGTTCGTGCAGGTGAACCGGTAGGCCGGGAACTTGTAGATGGCGTTGAACATGAACGCGCCCAGGATCGGCACCCCGGGCGAGACCAGCCGCAGGTAGGCGCCCATGTCGGCGAGCAGGTCCACCTTCAGGCCGGTGACCGTGCCGTCGCGGCGGGCCGAGATCGTGATGCGCTGCAGCTGGTCGCGGCCGTGGTGGGCGGACAGCATCGACTCGGTGCGCGACTCGGTCCACTTGACGGGCTTGCCGAGGCGGCGCGCGACCAGCAGGGTCAGCACCTCCTCCGGCGTGACCTGGAGCTTGCCGCCGAAACCGCCGCCGACGTCGGGCGCGATGACCCGGATCTGCTGCTCGGGGATGCCGAGCACGGCCGCCAGCATCCAGCGCAGGATGTGCGGCACCTGGGTGGCCGACCACATCGTCACCGAGTCCGGCGACGGGTCGACCACGACCGAGCGGGGTTCCATGAACGCCGGGATCAGCCGCTGCTGGCGGAACGTGCGCTCGACGACCACCTCCGCGTCGGCGATGGCCTGGTCGACGTCGGACCCGGTGCCCGCCTCGGCCGAGTCGAACACCCAGGTCGCGCTCTTGTTCGAGCCCAGGTCGGGGTGGACGAGGTCGGCGTCGTCCGCGATCGCGCGTTCCATGTCCAGCACGACCGGCAGGTCCTCGTAGTCGACGTCGATCAGGGACAGCGCGTCGTGCGCCTCGGCGGCGCTCCGGGCCACGACCAGGGCGACGGCCTCGCCCGCGAAGTTCACCCGGTCGACGGCCAGCGACGGGGCGGGCGGCGCCAGCATGTCCTCGGTGATCGGCCACGCGCACGGCAGGCTGCCCTGCTCGGCGGCCAGGTCCTGGCCGGTGAGCGCGACCAGCACGCCGGGCATCCGCACGGCCTCGGTGACGTCGACCGAGGTGATCCGGGCGTGCGCCACGGGGCTGCGCAGCACGGCCATGTGCAGCATCCCGGCGAGCTGGATGTTGTCGGTCCACCGGGTCGCGCCGGTGATCAGCCGGGCGTCCTCCTTGCGGCGTCGGGCCCGGCCGACCTCCCGTGCTCCGGCTTCCGGTTCGGCGGTGGCGGTCATTCACCACCGCCGGCGTGCATCGGGGCGCGGTCGACCAGCGCCGTCTCGTCCACGCGCTCCGCTTCGGGGCCGGAGCCGGGGCTCATCGTCCGCGCGGCGTCGCGGACGGCGCGCACGATGTTCTGGTAGCCGGTGCAGCGGCAGAGGTTGCCCTCCAGGCCGTGCCGCACCTCGTCCTCGTCGGGGTCGGGGTTGTCCGCGAGCAGGTCGATGGCCTGCATGATCATCCCGGGGGTGCAGAACCCGCACTGCAACGCGTGGTTGCGGTGGAACGCCTGCTGGACGGGGTGCAGCTGCCCGTCGCGGGCGAGTCCCTCGACGGTGGTGACCTCGCGGCCGTTCGCCTGCACCGCGAGCACGGCGCACGACTTCACGCTGTGGCCGTCGAGGTGGACCGTGCACGCGCCGCAGTTGCTGGTGTCACAGCCCACGACCGTGCCGGTCTTGCCGAGTCGTTCGCGCAGGTAGTGGACCAGCAGCGTGCGCGGTTCGACGTCGTCGCGGTAATCGACGCCGTCGACGGTGACCGTTATCCGCATGAACCCTCCAAGAGTGGTGGTGATGGGGGTCACAGCCGAGCCTGCTCTTTGTTGCCTCGTCAAACAACCCCCTCACTTGTGGATGGAGCCGTCCGTCCTGGCCAGTCGCTCACCTCCCCCGCCCCAGCGCAGCGCGATGATCTCCGCGGCGATCGACACCGCCGTCTCCTCGGGCGTGCGCGCGCCGAGGTCGAGGCCGATCGGGGACGCGAGCTTGGCCAGTTCGCCCTCGGCCAGGCCCGCCTCGCGCAGCCGGCGCAGCCGGTCGTCGTGCGTGCGGCGGGAGCCCATCGCGCCGACGTAGCCGAGCTTGAGGCGGAGCGCGACCTCCAGCAGCGGCACGTCGAACTT
Organism: Actinosynnema sp. NPDC023794; assembly: GCF_040639675.1. Lineage (NCBI taxonomy): Bacteria > Bacillati > Actinomycetota > Actinomycetes > Pseudonocardiales > Pseudonocardiaceae > Actinosynnema > Actinosynnema sp. NPDC023794. The sequence continues at coordinate 274,297 of NZ_JBFAFR010000003.1, forward strand.
CGGGTCGTGGGTCAGGACGGCGACCACCGTGCGCTCGTCGACCTTCCCGGCGTCGGCCTGCCCGGCGAGGTAGCGGTGCGGCCAGTCGACGACGACCTCGTCGGCTTCGGGGAACCGGCTCTTCGTGGCGAACACCGGGCGCGCGTCGCACACCGTGACGCGGTAGCCGAGGAACGCGCCCAGCCTGGCCACGGCGGCGGCGAAGTCGATCGCGCCGAACACCAGCATCCGGGGCGGCGGCTCGAACGAGTTCACGAACACCGCCATGCCCTCGCCGCGCCGCTGCCCGTCGGGCCCGTAGTGCAGGGTGCCGCTGCGGCCGGTGGCGAGCAGGCCGCGGGCGTCGTCGGTGATGGCGTCGCGGGCTCGGGCCGAGGGGATGTCGCCGGTGGCGCGGTCGGGCCAGACGACCACCCGCCGGCCGACCCACTCCGGGTGTTCCACGATCGTGGCGATGGCCACCGGTTCCTGCGCCCGGACCGCCTCCAGGACCTCGGGCAGTTCGGGGAAGCTCCGCCGGTTGACCGGCTCGACGTAGACGTCGATGATCCCGCCGCAGGTCAGGCCCACCGCGAACGCGTCGTCGTCGCTCACGCCGTACCGCTGGAGGACCGGCCGGTCCTCGCGCACCACCTCTTGGGCCAGTTCGTAGACCGCGCCTTCGACGCAGCCGCCGGAGACGCTGCCGACGACGGCGCCGTCCGCGCCGACCAGCATCGCCGCGCCGGGTGGGCGGGGCGCGGAGCTGAACGTGGCGACCACCGTGCCGACGCCGACCGTCTCGCCCCGGTCGACGCGCTCGGCCAGTTCGGCGAGGACATCACGCAAGTCGAACCTCCTCCAGCAGGGCGTGCAGGGTGTCGAGGCTGTGCCCGGCGAGCAGCCGGTCCAGGTGCGGGAGGGCGGCGACGATGCCGGACTGCACCGGCCGGTACCCGTCGTGGCCGGCGTGCGGGTTGACCCAGACGACCTTGTGCGCGAGCCGGCTGAGCCGTCGGACCTGGTCGGCGAGCAGGGCCGCGTCGCCGCGTTCCCAGCCGTCCGAGCAGATGACCACGACGGCGCGCCGTGCGGCTCCGCGCTGGCCCCAGCGGTCGAGGAAGGCCTTGAGCGTCTCGCCGAGCCGGGTGCCGCCCTCGTAGTCGGGCACGGCGCGCGCGGCGGCTCCGAGCGCCTGCTCCGGGTCGCGGTGGCGCAGGTGGCGGGTGACGCGGGTCAGGCGGGTGCCCAGCGTGCAGACCTCGACGGGCATGCGGCGGGCGACGACGTGCGCGAAGCGGAGGAGGGCGTCGGCGTAGGGCTTCATCGAGCCGGAGACGTCGATCAGCAGCACGACCTTGCGGGGCCGGGTGGCGCGGCGGCGGTGTCGCGGCCGGGCCGTCTCGCCGGTGGCGAGCATGTCCTTGAGGGTGCGGCGTGGGTCGATCGCGCCTCGCCGTGCCGGTGTCCGGCGCAGCGCGCGCCTCCTCGGCGGGACGGGTTCGAGGACGGCCAGCAGTTCGTCCAGGTGTCGTTTCTCGGCGGGGCTGAGCGTGGCGATGTCCTTGCGCCGCAGCACTTCCACGTCACTGGCGGCCACCTTGACCGCGGGCGCCGCCCGGCTGTGCCTCGCCGTGCCGTTGCCGAGGGCGGCCAGGTGACTGGTCTGCCGGGCGCGCCTGCCCGGCGGAGCGGGCGGCATCCCCCCGAACCAGGCCGCGAACGCCGCGTCGTACCGGGGCAGGTCGTCGGGCTCGCCGCACAACGTCACCCGACCCGCCCAGTAGACGTCCTCGCGCCGTGCCACGTCGAGCAGGTCGACCGCCGCGACGAACGCCTGCACCCGCTCGGGCCCGCACGCGACGCCACCGTGCCGGAGCGCGCGGGCGAACCCCACGAGCCCGACCGACGCCCCGGCTCCCGTCATCCCCCGATTGTGCTCCCGGTCACGCCGCCCAGCACACCGGCTGAAAGGGCGCGCTGGGCGTCCTCCCGGTACTTGAGGACGGCACCCAGCGTGGTCGCCGCCGATTCCGCGTCCAGTTCGGTCCGACCCAGGGTGAGCAGGGCTTCCGCCCAGTCGAGGGACTCGGCGACGCCCGGCGGCTTGAGAAGATCCAGTTCGCGCAACCGCCGCACGGCTGACGCCACCTGGTGCGCGAGGCGTTCGGTGACGCCCGGCAGCCGGCGGCGGAGGATGGCGATCTCCCGGGCCAGGTCGGGGTGTTCCAGCCAGTGGTAGAGGCAGCGGCGCTTGAGGGCGTCGTGCACCTCGCGCGTGCGGTTGGACGTGAGGACGACCAGTGGTGGGGTCTTCGCGGTGATGCGGCCCAGTTCGGGGATCGTCACCGAGTTCTCGCCGAGCACTTCGAGGAGGAACGCCTCGAACTCGTCGTCGGCCCGGTCCACCTCGTCCACGAGCAGGACGCACGGCGCGTCTTCGAGCGCTTGCAGGAGCGGTCGGGCGAGGAGGAAGCGGCGGGTGTAGAGGGAGGCTTCGGCCCGCTCGGCGTCGACGGGTCCGGCGGCTTCGAGGGCGCGCAGGTGCAGGAGCTGGCGGGGGAAGTCCCAGTCGTAGAGGGCCTGGGTGGCGTCGATGCCCTCGTGGCACTGGAGCCGGATCAGGGGCAGGGCGAGCGCTTGGGCGAGCGCCACGGCCAGGGAGGTCTTGCCGGTGCCCGGCTCGCCCTCGCAGAACAGCGGCCGGTGCATGCGCAACGCCAGGTAGGCGGCGGTCGCGATGCCCTGGCCGGGCAGGTAGCCGACGCGGTCCAGTTCGGCGGCGAGCTCGTCTGGCGTCACGGGGTCGAGGGTAAGCGGCGGTAGCGGCCCGGTGCTGTGCCGTGAGCCCGCTTGAACGCGGCGGCGAAGGCGAACTCCGACGTGTAGCCGACCTGGCCGGCGATGGTCGCCAGCGGCGCGTCCGTGTCGCGTAGCAGGCGGGCGGCGGTGGTCATGCGCCACCACGTCAGGTAGGTCAGCGGTGGTTGGCCGACCAGCGCGGTGAAGCGCTTGGCGAACGGCGCGCGGGACAGGCCGGCGGTCGCGGCGAGGCCCGCCACCGTCCACGGGTGCGCGGGATCGCGGTGGACTTGGTGCAGCGCGGTGGCGATGACGGGGTCGTTGAGCGCCGCCGCCCAGCCGGTGGTCTGCGGGTTCCCGGTGAACCAGGTGCGCAGCAGGTAGAGCAGGAGCGTGTCGAGCAGTGCCGGGACGAGGGCGTCGGAGCCCAGGCGCGGGCGTTCGAGCTCGCCGGCGAGGAGGGTGACGGCGGCGTGCAGTTCAGGGCCGGAGACGAGCACGGTGTCCGGCAGGTCCCGCAGCAGCGGGTGGACGTGGTCCAGCTCGTACGCGCCGCACAACGTGACGGTGGTCGGGTTCGCGGGCACGGGGTGGTCGGCGGCGAAGTCCGGGTCGTTCGGGTCGCACGGCACGCTGGTCACCGGGGTCGTGGGACGGTCCGCGAGCGCGTGACCCCGACCGTCGGGCAGGAACACGACGTCACCCGCGCGCAGCTCGACCGGGTCGGCGCGATCGCGCAGGAGCCAGCACGTGCCCTCCAGCACGACCTGGAACCCGGACGCGCCCGGCACCGGCGCGAACCGCTGCCCCCACGGCTCCTCCCACGCCACCCGCGCGGCGACGGGCCGTCCGGTGCGCATCACCGCGATCACGTCGCTGAGCACGTCCACGAAGACGATTAAACATGAATGCAGGACCTCCAGACATGGGTCGTCTTCCACGCCGGGCCTACGTTCGACACCGTGAAGAGCGCACGCATCCACACCCACGGCGGCCCGGACGTGATCGTGGTCGACGACATCCCGATCCCCGAACCCGGTCCCGGCGAGGTGCTGGTGCGGGTGGCCGCGACCTCGTTCAACCCGACCGAGGTCGCGGTGCGGGCGGGCGTGTTCGACCTCGCCCTCCCGCACGCGCTGGGCTGGGACGTGGCCGGCACGGTCGACGGCGAACCGGTGGTCGGCTGGATCGACGGCGCGGCGGCCGAGTACGCCGTCACCACCGCCGACCGGCTCGTCACCGCGCCGCGCGCCATCCCGTTGGCCGACGCCGCCGCCCTGCCCCTGGCCGGCCTCAGCGCGTGGCAGATGGTGGTCGAGCACGGGAACGTCCAGCCGGGCCACCGGGTCCTGGTCAACGGCGCGGGCGGCGGCATCGGCGGGTTCGCGGTGCAGTTGGCCAAGCACGCGGGCGCGCACGTCACCGCCACCGCCTCTCCGCGCAGCGCGGGCACCGTGCGGGAGCTGGGTGCGGACGAGGTCGCCGGCTACGGGCCGACGGGACGGTTCGACGTCGTGCTCAACCTCGTCGCCGACGCCGAAGTCGCGCGGCTGGGCGGCGTCGTCGTCTCCGCGACCACGTGCGACGCGCCCGGCTCCCACTTCGTCACCCGCTTCGACCCGGCGCAGCTGACCGCGTTGGTCGCCTTGGTCGACCGGGGGGTGGTCGTGGTCGACGTGTCCGAACGTCACGGCCTCGCCTACCTGCCCGAACTGCACCGCCGCGCCGAAGCGGGCGACCTCAGGGGCAAGGTCCTCGTGACACCCTGAGAACAGGGGTCCGGGTGAAGTCAGGGTGCGTCCCCGATGCCCCGGACGGCCTCCCCGGCGCACTCTTGAGCCATGACGAACGACGTGCTCAACCAAGCCACCGACAAGGTCAAGAAGCTCCGCCGCAGCCGGACCGACAAGATGGTCGCGGGCGTGTGCGGCGGCGTCGCCAAGCTGCTCGGCGTGGACGCGGCGCTGGTCCGCATCCTGCTGGTCGCCGCCACCCTCTTCGGGTTCGGCGCGGGCGCCGTCCTCTACCTCGCCTGCTGGATCCTCATGCCCGAAGAGGACTGATCACCGCGGGTAGCCGGGCACGCCCGGCAGCACCTGCCACGGCCGGGGGCCGTCGAGGGGGCGGTACTCGACGCCGAGCGCGTCGAGCCGCGGCAGGTGGTGCTCGGCCAGCCGGGTCAGGAACTCCGCCACGTCGCGCTCGGCGGGGCTCCACACGACCTCGGCGAACGCGCTCAACCGGGGGAACGCGGCGTAGTCGAGGCGCCGCGGCGAGTCGAGGTGTTCGGTCCACAGGTTCGCCTGCGCCCCGAGCACCCGGTCCGCCGCCGCCGGCTCGTACCGGTAGACGTCCTCGACCGTGGTGACGGTGCCGACGGGGATCGGCTCGTCGGGGTGGTCGGACTGCCGGTAGTCCAGGTAGACGTGCTCCTCCGGGCACATCACCACGTCGTGGCCGCGGTCCAGCGCGGTCAGTCCGGGGTCCTCGCCGCGCCACGACGCCACGATCGTGCGGGTCGGCAGGGGCCCGACGCCGAGCACCTCGTCCCACCCGAACGGCCGCCGCCCGCGCTGGTGCAGGTGCTGGGCGATGCGCCGGACGAACCGGCCGTCACCGCCCTCGGCCTCGTCACCGCCCAGCCCGACGACCTCGGACGGGAACACGTCCAGCAGCTCGTCGAACACCTGCCGGTAGAAGTCCACTGTGGACTCGTCGCCCCGCAGCACGTTCGGGTTGATCCCCCAGTCCGTCCACACGCCGCCGCCGGACGCGCCGAGCTCCGGGTACGCCGCGATGGCCGCCTGGCTGTGCCCCGGCACGTCGATCTCCGGCACCACCGCGATGTGCCGCTGCGCCGCGTACGCGACGACTTCCCGCAGGTCGTCCTGGGTGTAGTAGCCGCCGTGGGGCCGTCCGGCCATGCCGCCGGAACGCCGGTCGCCGAACCGCGAGTCCGGTCGCCACCCGCCGACCTCGTGCAGCCGGGGGAACCTGCGGGACTCGAACCGCCAGCCCTGGTCGTCGGTCAGGTGCAGGTGCAGCACGTTCAGCTTGTGCACGGCCAGCAGGTCGACGTACCGCAGCAGGTCGTGCTTGGGCAGGAAGTGCCGCGCCACGTCCAGCATCACGCCGCGCCACGCGAACCGCGGGTGGTCCTCGATCTCGCACACCGGCAACGTCACCGCGCCCGGAGCCACCGCGCGGAACGCCGCCGGCCCGCTCAACTGCCGCAACGTCTGCCGCGCGTAGAACTCCCCGGCGTCGTCGGACGCCCGCACCCGCACGCCGTCCGCCGACACGGACAGCCGGTACCCCTCGGCGGGACCGGCCTCCCGCGTGACCTGGAACGTGCCGTCGAACGGCACCTCACCCCCACCGCGGGTGAACGAGACGGGACGCGGCAGGATCACGACTTCACCGCCCCGGCCAGGCCCGCGACCAGCCGGCGCTGCACCAGGATGAAGAACAGCAGCACCGGGATGGTCATCAACGTCGAACCGGCCATGATCGCCCCCCAGTCGTTCTGATCGGGTTTCACGAACACCTGCAGCGCCAACGGCAGCGTCTGGTTCTCCGCCGCCGAGATGATGAACGTCTTCGCGAAGAGGAAATCATTCCACGCGTGGATGAACGACAGCACGCTGGTCGCCACCAGGCCGGGCGCCACCAGCGGGAACAGCACCTGCCACAGGAACCGGAAGCGGGACGCGCCGTCCAGCGTCGCCGCCTCCTCCAACTCCACCGGCACGGCCGCGACGAACCCGCGCAGCATCCAGATCGCGAACGGCAGGCTGAACGCGAGGTGCACCAGCACCAGCGAGCCGAGGTGGTTCAGCCCGAACACCGGCGCCACGTCCCGCACCGACCGCATGAGGAAGAACAGCGGGATGGTCAGCGCCTCGACCGGCACCATCTGCACCACCAGCAGCATCACCAGCAGCGTGGTGCGGCTGCGGAACCGGAACCGGGTCAGCGCGGTGGCCGCCAGGAACGAGATCAGCAGGCTCAGCAGCACCACCGCGACCGCGACCACGACGCTGTTGAGCAGGTAGCGGCCGAAGCTCTGCACGGTCAACGCGCGCACGAAGCTGTCGAGCGTCGGCGCGAGCGTCCACGGCCGCGGGTCGGCCGAGATCACCTCCGCCTCCGGCTTCAGCGCCGTCAGCGCCATCCAGTACAGCGGGAACGCCACCACGGCCGCGACGACGACCGTGACCGCTTCCGCCAAGCCCCGCGACACCCGCCGGTTCACAGCGCCTCCCCGCTCCGCCGCAGCGCGCGCAGGTAGCCGAGGGTGACGAGCAGCAGCAACGCCGTCATCACCACGCCGATGCCCGCGCCGAGCCCGTACTCCGACGCGGCGAACGCCTGCTGGTAGGCGTAGACGTTGAGCACCAGGTTGCGGCCCGCGATGCCGCCGCCGTTGGTCATGACGTAGATCTGGGTGAACACCTTGAAGTCCCAGATGACCGACTGGATCGTCACCACGACCAGCAGTGGCCGCAGCAGCGGCAGGATCACCTTGGTGGCCGTCCTGGTCGTGCTCGCGCCGTCCAGCGCGGCGGCCTCCAGCACCTCGCCGGGGACGGCCTTGATCCCCGCGTACAGGGTGACCATGACGAACGGGAACGAGCACCAGATCACCTGCGCCGCGACCAGCCCGAACGCCGTCCACTTGTCGTAGGTCCAGGAGAGCCCGGTGGCGCCCAGGACCTCGTTGACGAACCCGAAGTTGGCGTCGAACAGGAACAGCCAGATCGTCGACCCGGCCACCGCCGGCGTCGCCCACGCGCCGAGCGCGGCCAGGAACAGCACCGTCCGCGCCCACGTGCGGACCCTGGTGGCCAGCACCGCCAGCGCGGCGCCGACCAGCAGGGTGCCCGCCACGCAGACCGCGGCGAACCCGACCGTCTGCCCGAGCACGGACCAGAACCGCTCGTCCGACAGCAGGGTCGTGTAGTTGCCCAGGCCGAGGAAGGTCAGCGGCGCGCCACCGCTGACCTGCTCCTGGCCGTAGTCGAACAGGGAGATCAGCACGAGCTGGTAGATCGGGTAACCCATCAGCCCGACCAGCACCAGCAGCGCGGGGGCGAGGTAGGCGAACGCGATCCGCCCGTCGCCCCTGGTCGCCCGCATCACGAGCCGAAAGCGGCGTTCATCCGGTCGGCCGCGTCCTTGGCCGCCCTGTCCAGGTCCTCCCCGCCGGCGGCGACCTGCTGCACCAACGTCGGCAGCACGGCCTGGGCGTCGATCTTGGCCCAGTCGGGCGTGACCGGCACGAACCGCGTGCCCGCCTCCAGGGTCCGGATGAACGGCTCCAGCACCGGGTTGGCCTTCGCCACCTCGGCCTGCACGTCGCCGAACGTCGGCAGGTTCCCCATCGCGTCGAACATCTTGCGCTGGTACTCCTTGCCGCCCAGCAGGCGCACGAACTCGGTGGCCAGCGTCCGGCGCTCGCTGCCCTTCATCACGCCGAGCAGGTTGCCGCCCGCGAACGCCGGCGCGATCTCACCGGCCTTCTTCCCCGGCAGCGGCACGACCGCGTACTTGCCCGCGGCGGTGGACGCGTCGACCGACTTGCGGTTGAAGTCGCCGCCCACGACCATCGCCGCCTTGCCCGCGCGGAACGCCTCGACGCTGGCGTCGCCGCCGTTGCCCGCGCACTGGGCGGGCGGGCAGATGTCGTCCGCGATCAGCTCGGTGTACTGGCGCAGGCCCGCCTTCGACTCGGGGCTGTCGATGGCGGAGACGTGCTTGTCGCCGTCCTTGCGGGCGATGTCGCCGCCGTTGGCCCACACGAACGGCAGCGCGCCGTAGGTGTACTTGCCGCCGGCGGAGATGCCGAGCAGGTCCGGCTTGGCGGCGCGGACCTTCCTGGCCAGCGGTGCGATCTCGTCCAGGGTGGCCGGTGGCTGGAGGTCCAGCTCCTGGAAGACGTCGGTGCGGTAGTAGAGCGCGCGCACGCCGACGTACCAGGGCACGCCGTAGACCTTGCCGTCCACCTTGCCGGTGTCGAGGACGGCGGGCAGCAGGTCCTTCGCCTCGTCCCAGCCGCCGAGGTCGAGTTCGGCGAACCCGCCGCCCGCGACGTAGCCCGCCAGGTCGGTGTTGCCGAACTCGGCCACGTCGGGCGCGCTCTCCGCGTCGCTGAACGCGGCCTTGAACCGCTCGGCGCGCGTTTGCACCTGGATGTACTGGACATCGACCGTGACGCCCTGGTGTGCCTGCTCGAACTCGGTGATCGCCTCCTTGACGACCGCTTCCTTCGGACTCCGGTTGACCTCGTCGAACAGCCAGACCCTCAGCTGACCCGCCTGCTCGTCACCACCGGCCGGCGCCGAGCCGGACTGGACCGGGGCACACCCGGCCAGCACGACGGCGGCCACGACGACTGCTCCTGCGAACCGCATCTCGCCCACCTCTCAGGTGTCCCGTGTTGCGTGATGTGCAATGGCTATTCCACGGGACGCAACGGCGATGCTAATGTCCGCATCGGCAAGCGGTCTAGACCAAGCTCGCCCAGGTCCGGACGGCGCCGGCGGAGACCGGGGCGTCCCACCCGCCTGGCCGCACCGCGCTGCCGACGTGGAACCCCGTGACGCCGACGGCCTTCAGCGGCGCGACGTGCTCGACCTCGAGCCCGCCGCCGACCAGCAGGCGCACCGCGCCCTGCCGCGCGGCCAACCGCTCCAGCACGGCCAGGCCGTCGCCGACCCCGCGCGCGCTGCCGGCCGCGAGCACCGTGTCGCAGCCCAGTCCGCCGACGACGGCCCACGCCGCCTCGGGGTCCGCCGAGTTGTCCAGCGCGCGGTGGAACGTCCACGCGCAACCGTCCAACTCGGCGACCAGCGCCGCGCACGCCGCCTCGTCCACCCACCCGTCGGCGTCGAGGAAGCCGAGCACGAACTCCGCCGCGCCCGCCTCGCGCAGCGCCGCCGCGTCGCGCCGCAGCCCGTCCAGGTCGCCGGGCGCGAAACCGGGCGCGTCGCGCAGCATGACCCGGACCGGCAGGTCGGTCGCGGAGAGCACGTCCCGCAGCACCGTGACCGGCGGCGTCAGCCCGTCCGCGGCCATGTCGACGGTGAGTTCCAGCCGGTGCGCGCCGCCGGCCTGCGCGGCCTCGGCGTCGGCGGCGTCCAGTGCGATGACCTCAAGCATGGTCTGGACCATAGCTCTCCGCGCCGGGCCGCAGGCGACATCAGTGAACTGTTAAAACGACGCGATGTATCTCGCGTAGAACTACTCACTCCTTACCTGATGACCGGTCCTCACCCCGACTGAGGAGGCCGCATGACCGCCAATCCGCCTGGCGTCGACGAACTGGATCCCGTGGAGCTGGAGAAGCAGTTCGCGGGTGACGAGGAGCCGGTCGACGAGCTCGACCCGAAGCAGGACCTGAACGAGGTGCCACCGGTGACGCCGGCCGGCCACCACCAGACGCACAGCGAACCGGTGGACGCCGACAGCGCGCCAGTGGCAGGCAACTGAACCTCTGGGGGAGGAAGGGTGGCAGTCGGTCGGCTTCGAGGGGTGCCGATCGGAGGTCGCCCGCAATTGGGGGGAGGCGGTCCGCGGTGCGAGGGGGGCATCGCGGACCGCCGCCGCGCCGGTGGCGGCACGGGTGTGTGACGATCAGCTTCGGCTGGGGGACGCCGAGAAGGAGGTGACGACGTGGGAGAACTGCGCACAGCCGGTGAGCGCCCACCGTGGGAGGGGCTCGACGGGACGGACCGGCACGCGGCCTGTGTCGTCGCCGCCCGCGACGGGGACCGCAGGGCCCTGGACGTGCTGGTCGCCGACCTGACGCCACTGGTGTGGCACGTCGCCCGAGGACACGGACTGGACCGCAGCACCGCGGAGGACGTGGTGCAGACGGTCTGGCTCGCGCTGCTGCGGCACCTCGACCGGCTGGTCGAGCCGCGCGCGCTGGCCGGGTGGCTCGTCGTCGCGACGCGCCGCGAGGCCCAACGGACCTGGACACCGGCTCGCCGTGAAGCGGCGCTGAGCGACGAGCTGGCGGACCAACTGGAAAGCGAGTACGGCCTGCCCGAGGACGCCGCCCTGGTCGACGACCGGGACCACCGGCTGTGGCGGGCGTTCGGCCGTCTGTCGCAGAAGTGCCAGGAACTTCTGCGGCTCACCGTGCTGGCCGGCCGGGCGGAGTACCGCGCGGTCGCCGAAGCACTGTCCATGCCGCGCGGCAGCATCGGCCCCACCCGGGGTCGGTGCCTGACCATGTTGCGCACACATCTCGACGCGGAAGGAGGATCGCGGTGAACGACATCGACCCGCGCGATGACCGCAGAGGCCAAGAGGACACCGCTGTCCTCACTGAACTGAACCGCCTGGTGTACGAGTTGGACGCACCCCCACCGGGGCTCGTCGAACGGATCCAGTTCGCGGTGGCACTGGAGAACCTGGACGTCGAGGTGGCCCGCTGGGAACGCGCGGGCTCGTTCGCGGGCGTGCGCGGCGGCAGCCCCGGCACCATCACGTTCACCGTGGACAACCTGACGTTGATGGTGAACTTCACCTCCATCGGCGCACGGCACCGCATCGACGGCTGGCTCGTGCCCGCGGGTGAGCACACCGTCGAGGTGCGGGTGGCCGAGCACGAGTCGAGCACCACCAAGGCCGACGACGGTGGCCGGTTCGTGCTGTCCGACGTGCCCGCCGGCACCACGCAGATCGTGGTCCACCTGGTGAACTCGCGCGGCGAGCCGGGGCGGACGGTCGTGACACCGACGATCATGTTGTAGGAACGGTTCCGCCAGACAGCTGCGGGGACGGCGTCACGGTGGGTCGACCGGTGGTGCTCTCACGGAGAGTGACCCGATCGGCGCACGGATAGCATCCACAAGACGGCTTCTCGGACACGTTCTGTGTGCTGGCATTAAGGACGTGTCCGTGTCTCGTGCAGCCTCACCGGTCTCCTCTCGCACTTCGAACGATGTCGAAGCAGCGGCTGACCTGCACAAAAAGGCGTTCCGAGCGGCGTCGGGGGGACGGCCGGCCGAAGCGGTGACGCTCCTGCGCCGCGCGCTGCGTGCACTGCCCGTGATTTCACCGAACGCCGAAGCGACCACGGTCCGCATCCGGATCCTGATCACGCTGTCGTACGGCGAGGCGGAGACGGACTCGGTCGAGGACGGCTTGGCGCGCCTGCGCACGGCGGGCGAGCTGATCGCCACGCTGCCCGAGGGCCCGGACGCGGTCGGCCTGCGCGCGATCGTGAAGGACCAGGAGGCCCTGATCCTCCACCGGGCCGGCCGGACCGCCGAGGCCATCGCGCTGTACGACGAGTCGGTGCGCGAGCTGGAGGCCGGGTGGGCGTCCGGCGCGGTCGGCGCGGCGACGTTGTCGACGGCCCTGGTGAACCGCGGGTTGACCACCATCGCGTTCGGCCTGCCGGAGGCGGCGGAGCGGGACGTGCGCCGGGCGATCGAGCTGGCCGAGGCCGAGGACCTGCCGCTGATGAAGGCGAAGGCGCTGGGGAACCTCGGCGACATCGCCCACCTGACGGGTGACGTTCCCCGCGCGTTGGCGTACCACGAGCAGGCCGAACGCGTGTTCCGGCTGCTGGCGCCGGACTTGGTGGCCCGGACCCAGATCGACCGGGCGCGCGTGATGCTGGCGGCGGGGTTGGCCGACGAGGCGGCCGGGCACCTGGACGAGGCGCTGGTCGTGCTGCGCCGGCGGCGCGTCGGCCAGGACCTGGCGGAGGCCGAACTGGCCCGCGCGGCGGCGGCCCTGCTGCAGAACGACCCGACCACCGCGCGTCAACTGGCGGAGCAGGCCCAACGCCGGTTCCGCCGACGTGGCAGCAAGTCGTGGGCCGAGTTGGCGGCGTTGATGCGCATGAGGGCCGAGTTCGCCTCCGCCACTCGACCCCCCAACGCCGCAGCCGGCCACGACACCTCCAGCACCGGACCAGCCTCCGGCGCCGCGCCCACGTCCGGCACCGGCTCGGCCCCCACCTGGCCCATCAGCGCCGCCGCCCCTGCCCCGCCCTCCCCGAGCGGCATCCCCACCCCCGTCCCGGCCTCTCCTAGCGGCATCCCCACCCCCGTCCCGGCCTCTCCTAGCGGCATCCCCACCCCCGTCCCGGCCTCTCCGAGCGGCATCCCCACCCCCGTCCCGGCCTCTCCGAGCGGCATCCCCGCCCTCGCCCCCACCGGCCCGTTCGTGCCCGCGCAGGAGCGATCCGCGGCACTGCCCACCCGAACCTCCGCCCGGGTCACGCCGGCCCGCGCGACGCGGCTGGCCGAGCGGTTGACCGCGGTCGGGCTGACCGACGAGGCCTCCGTCGCCAGGCTCCTCGCCGTGCGGATGGCGATCCGGCGCGGCGACACCAAGGCCGCGCGCACGTTGCTGGACCAGGTGCCGGCGCCGGGGCCCATCACCCCGATCGACCACCGGATGCTGCGGCGGCTGTGCCGTGCCGAGCTGGCCGTGGCCGTCGGCGAGCCGGGGCCCGCGTTGCGCGAAGCGGAGGAGGGCCTGGCCGAGCTCGGCCGCGTCCGTGATCGGATGGGTGGTCTGGACCTACTCTGCGGCACCGCCGTGCACGGCCGTGAGCTGGGCGAACTCGCCGTCGGGCTGGTGCTGGAGCACGACGGCGACGCCGAGGCGACGTTCGACTGGCTGGAGCGCACGCGCGCGCAGGTGTACCGGTACGAGCCGTTGCCGGCGATCGACGACCCGGTGTTGGCGCGGCGGGTGGCGCAGTCGCGGTCGTTGTCGCGGGCCGTGCAGCAGGCGCGGTTGGACGGTCGGCCGGTGGCCGAGCTGGAGGCCCGGCTGGACGCGTTGCAGCGCGAGGTGGCGCGGCTCGGGTGGCACACGAGCGTGTGGGGCCGGCCGCGGCCGGTGCGCGGGGTGGCGGAGGTGCGTGCCGCCTTGGGTGATCGCGCGTTGGTGAGCTTCGTGACTCACGGTGACGTGCTGTCGGCCGTGGTGCTGGTGGCGGGTGAGGCGAAGCTCGTGCGGCTGGGGCGTACGGCGCAGGTGTTCGAGTCGGCGCGGCAGTTGCACGCCGATGTCGACGTGCTCGGGCCGGACCACCTGTCGCCGCTGCTCGCGGCGGCGGTGGCGGCGTCGGCGGCGCGGCGGGCGGAGCGGTTGGACGAGGCGCTGTTCGGGCCGCTCGGCGGGTTGATCGGTGAGCGCGAGCTGGTCGTCGTGCCGACCGGCGACCTGTACGCGGTGCCGTGGAACACCCTGCCGTCGCTGCACGGTCGCCCGATCGTGGTCGCCCCTTCGGCGACCGCGTGGCTGAACGCGATGTCGGCCCGGACGTCGGCGACGCGAGTCGTGCTGGTCGCCGGGCCGAACCTGCCCGAGGTGGTCGGGGAGGTGAGCGACCTGCGCGGCACGTACCCCGATGCCGTGATGGCGGAAGCGGTGAGTGACGTCCTGGCCGCGTTGGACGGCGCCCGCTTGGCGCACATCGCGGCGCACGGCGAGCACGTCGCCGACAACGCCCTGTTCTCGCGCCTGGAGCTGGCCGACGGCCCGCTGTTCGCCCACGACACCGCCCGCCTCCGAACCACACCCGAACAAGTGATCCTGGCGGCGTGTTCGCTCGCGCTGAGTCACATCCGGCCGGGCGACGAGGCGTTGGGTTTCGCGGGCGCGCTGCTGGCGAGCGGCTCGCGCACCGTCGTCGCCGCGGTCAACCAGGTCGGCGACCGGGCCGCCGCGATGACCATGGGCACGTTCCACAAGCTCCTCGCGGACGGCAAACCGGTGTCCCACGCCCTCGCCGAAGCCATCGCCGCGGACCCTCTACGTCGCCCATTCGTGTGTTTTGGAGCCTGAACTTTCTGCCACCACCACCCCACCCGAGCAGGCGAATTCCTCCACTTCAGAACGCCCCGATCACCGCCCCCGCATCACTGACCGCAACCGTGTGCGTGGCGAACCCTGACTCGGTCGCGACGTGCAACAGGAACCCGGTCGGCTCCGCGAGGTACCCGATCTGGCGGTCGGCGCGGAGGGTCAGCGACGTCTGGCGGTAGGTGCTGGGCGCGACGGCCACCGCCGTGCCCGCGAACGGCACGCTGATCGCCCGGTGCACGTGCCCGGCCAGGACGCGGGCGACGTTGCCGTGCCGGGCGAGGACCGCACCCAGCGCCGGCCCGTCGTCCAGCCGCATGCCGTCGAGGAACGGAACGCCGACCGCCACCGGCGGGTGGTGCAGGCAGACGAAGGCCGGCACGTCGGGCCGCTGGGCGAGCACGTCGTCCAGCCACGACAACTGCTCGTCACCGACGTGCCCGGCCGGACTGCTCGCCACCCAGGAGTCGAGCGCGACCACCGTGAACCCCGGATGCGCGACCGCGTAGTGCGTCGACGACCCGCCGCCGAGGAACGACGATCCCCCGAACACCTCGAGCAGCGCCGCCGGGTTGTCGTGGTTGCCGGTGGTCAGGTGCAGCGGCAACGGGAACGCCCCGATCACCTCACGCAACTGCGAATACGCCTCGACCCGCCCGTGCTCGGTGAGGTCGCCGGTGATCACCACGCAGTCCGGCCGGGGATCCAAGGCGAGCACCCTCCCCAACGCGCGGTGCAACGACGCGGCCGGTTCGGCAGCCAACGCATCGGTCCGCAGGTGCGGGTCGCTCAAGTGCGCGATGAGCACGTGGTCAGCTCCAGTCATCGAGTCCGGGCGAGCGGTGTCGGGCGAGCGGTGTCGGGCGAGCGGTGTCGGGCGAGCGGTGTCGGGCGAGCGGTGTGCGGGTCTGGCTCCGGACCGGCTGGCCTCGGTGGTTGGGGTTCGGGCTGAGACCGGGACAGGGATGAGCGGCTGAGCGGCTTGGCGGGCGCTGGGCTTGGCGGGCGCTCGACTGGGCGGGCGCTCGGGGAGGAGATGCGGTGTCGGGGGCTGGTGAGCGGTGAGGCGGGCGGAGCGAGTTCGGCGGTGGCCGAGTCGGCGTCGGCCGGGGGCAGGTTGGGCGGTGGGGATGAGTACGGCGTGGAAGCGGGGTGGGCGGTGGAGGCGGGTGGGTGGGTGGGTGGGTGGGTGGGTGGTTCGGGGTTCCGTCTGGTTTAACCGAGGGACGATAACGGTGTTTCCGTACACTTCTTGGTTGATCTCACCCGGTCGTGTGACCCATTGACCCCGTTGCCCTGGTGATCCGTGCCTCCATCCCACCAGCACCCCGGCACGGCGAAGGGCCCGGTTCGCCAGAGGCGAACCGGGCCCTTCGTGACTTCAGCCGATCGAACCTGGGTCAGGTGACCCGGTCGATCAGAAGTCCATGCCGCCGCCCTCGGGCATGGCGGGCGCGGCGCCGGCCTTCTCGGGCTTGTCCGCCACCACGGCCTCCGTGGTGAGGAACAGCGCGGCGATCGACGCGGCGTTCTGCAGCGCCGAACGCGTGACCTTCGTCGGGTCCGGCACGCCGGCCGCCAGCAGGTCCTCGTACACACCGGTCGCGGCGTTGAGGCCGTGGCCGACGGGCAGGCCCTTGACCTTCTCCACGACGACACCACCCTCGAGGCCGGCGTTGACGGCGATCTGCTTCAACGGCGCCTCGACGGCGACCTTGACGATGTTCGCGCCGGTCGCCTCGTCACCCTCGAGGTTCAGGCCCTGGAACGCGATCTCGGCGGCCTGCAGCAGCGCGACGCCACCACCGGCGACGATGCCCTCCTCGACGGCGGCCTTCGCGTTGCGGACGGCGTCCTCGATGCGGTGCTTGCGCTCCTTGAGCTCCACCTCGGTGGCGGCGCCGGCCTTGATCACCGCGACACCGCCGGCGAGCTTCGCCAGGCGCTCCTGCAGCTTCTCGCGGTCGTAGTCGGAGTCCGACTTCTCGATCTCGGCGCGGATCTGGTTCACGCGACCCTGGATCTGCTCGGGGTCACCCGCACCCTCGACGACCGTGGTCTCGTCCTTGGTCACGGTGACCTTGCGCGCCTTGCCCAGCAGCGACAGGTCGGCGTTCTCCAGCTTGAGGCCGACGTCCTCGGTGATGACCTGGCCACCGGTGAGGATCGCGATGTCCTGCAGGATCGCCTTGCGGCGGTCGCCGAAGCCGGGCGCCTTGACGGCGACGGACTTGAACGTGCCGCGGATCTTGTTGACGACCAGCGTGGCCAGGGCCTCGCCCTCGACGTCCTCGGAGATGATCAGCAGCGGCTTGCCGCCCTGCATGACCTTCTCCAGCAGCGGGAGCAGGTCCTTCACCGACGAGATCTTCGAGCCGTAGAGCAGGATGTACGGGTCCTCGAGGACCGCTTCCTGGCGCTCGGGGTCGGTCACGAAGTAACCGGAGATGTAACCCTTGTCGAAGCGCATGCCCTCGGTGAGCTCGAGCTCGAGCCCGAGAGCGTTGCTCTCCTCGACGGTGATGACACCTTCCTTGCCGACCTTGTCCATCGCCTCGGCGATGAGCTCGCCGATGGTCGAGTCGCCCGCGGAGATGGACGCCGTGGCGGCGATCTGCTCCTTGGTCTCGACCTCCTTGGCGGTCTTCAGCAGCTGCTCGGTCACGGCCTCGACGGCCTTCTCGATGCCGCGCTTGAGGCCGAGCGGGTTGGCGCCCGCGGCCACGTTGCGCAGGCCCTCGCGGACCAGAGCCTGGGCGAGCACGGTGGCGGTCGTGGTGCCGTCACCCGCGACGTCGTCCGTCTTCTTCGCCACTTCCTTGACGAGCTCGGCCCCGATCTTCTCCCACGGGTCCTCGAGCTCGATCTCCTTGGCGATGGAGACGCCGTCGTTGGTGATGGTCGGCGCGCCCCACTTCTTCTCGAGCACGACGTTGCGGCCCTTGGGGCCGAGCGTCACCTTGACGGCGTCGGCGAGAATGTTCATCCCACGCTCGAGACCGCGGCGGGCATCCTCGTCGAACGCGATCATCTTGGCCATTGCGGTGTGTTCCTCCGCCTGATTACGAATGGGGCCACTGCGGACGCGCGCCCGCAGCGGAACACGGTGCTTCGGCCAGGCTCGGTGCCCGCGACGGACGACCAGCCCCCAACAGGGGACGGGCCTCACCGTCCCAGCCTGCGTGTTGGCACTCAGGTGTTCCGAGTGCCAACACCGTGTTTAGCACTCGACGGAGGAGAGTGCAAGAAGAGCTGGTCAGCGGGACGTGCGGACGGGCACGCTGGTGGGCAGCGGTTTCTTGCTCGTCGTGCCCCCGACCTCGATGGATCGGCTCGTGCCGCTGTCGCCGCCGTTGCCGCTGGGTCGCGGAGGTTCATCCTTCGGCGTGAGGATCACCACGAGGATGACGATGAGCACGATCGCGACCACGCCGGCGAGCACGGGCGCGAACCACGCCGGCCGCGACTTGGCGGACGTGGTGAACGCGCTCGCGCCGACCTGAGCGGGCGGACGCAGCCGCACGGGCTCGTGCAGGAACCCCGGGGGCTGTTGCTGCTGGTAGGGCTGCTGCCGGTACGGGCCGCCCGGTTGCTGGGCCACGGGCACGCCGCCGGTCTGCGGACCCATCGGCACCGCGCCGGAGTCCGTGCGACGGGGCGGCGGAGCCCCCTGGGGCGCGCCCTGCAGCGCGACGCGCGCCGCGGCGATCAGCTCCACGCACGAGCTGTATCGCTGGTTCGGGTCCTTCGAGGTGCCCTTGCGCAGCACGTCGTCGATGGCGGGCGGCAGCGACACCATCGAAGTCAACGGCGGGATCTCCGCGCCGAGGTGCCCCTGGATGACGTCCTGCACACCGCCCTGGAACGGCGGACGCCCGGACAGGCAGGCGAACACCATGCACGCGAGCGCGTACTGGTCGGTGCGGCCGTCGAGCGGTTCGCCGCGCAGGTGCTCGGGCGCGGCGTAGGTGGGTGAGCCGAGGAAGTCGCCGGTGCGGGTGCGGTGCCCGGTGGCGCCGCGCCGGGTGAGGCCGAAGTCGGCGAGGTAGACGTGCTCGCCCGCGGCTTCCTTGGTCGTGACCAGCACGTTGGCCGGTTTCACGTCGAGGTGGACCAGGCCCTTGCCGTGCAGCATGTCGAGCGCTTCGGCGACCTGGCCGAGCAGCGTCAGGGTGCGCGCGGGCGAGAGCGGGCCGTCCTTGATGTGACTGGCGAGGTCCTGGCCGTCGACCAGCCGCATGGCGATGTAGAGCAGCCCGTCGACCTCGTCGAAGTCGTAGAGCGGCACGATGTTGGCGTGGTCGATCGCCGAGGTGTTGCGCGCCTCGTCGACGAACCGCTCCCGGAACTCGGCGTCCGCGGTGAGGTGCTCGCCGATGACCTTCAGGGCGACCTTGCGACCGAGCCTGACGTCCGTGGCCTTGTAGGTCACGCTCATGCCACCGCGGCCGAGCACCCCGTCGATCCGGTAGTGGCCCAGCCGTCGCCCGCTCAGGTCCTCCGACACGCGACGGAGCCTAACGTCCGCGTACAGGGACTCACACGGGGTTCCCGGCAAACGGAGCAAACGGGCCGCCGGAGGCGCCCGGGGAAGGACGCCCGACCCGCCGGGTGACGGGTCGGGCGGAGGTCACGATGCCTTCCGCACGTCCGATGCCTGGCTGCGGCCGTCGCGCCCTGCCTGGATCTCGAACTCCACGCGGTCGCCCTCGGCCAGCGTCCGGAAGCCTTCCATCTGGATCGCCGAGTAGTGCACGAACACATCGGGCCCGCCGTCGGCGGCGATGAATCCGTACCCCTTCTCCGAGTTGAACCACTTGACCGTGCCGACAGCCAAGACGTCCTCCTTCGAGAAATACCTTGAGCAAACCGCCACGCTAGAGGCACGAGGGGGTTCGCCGATACCTCCTTATGGAGTCATGAGCGTGCGCTGAATCCGTTGTCGCGCAACCAACTGACGAGTCCGCGCGGGCTGCGGGTCCGGGTGAGCACCAGACCGGGTCCGGCGAAGTCGAGGACGAGTCCTTCGCCATTCCGCACGGATTGGGGCGCGTCGGGGGAAACGGCGCGCAGCCGGCACTGCACGGTGTCGGCGAACGCGACCACGTGGCCGCCGGCGAGGGTGACCAGTTCGCCGGGTTCGAGGGTGACGACGTCGAGCGTGCCGTAGCAGCTGAGCACGACGGGCCCGGTGCCGAACGCGTAGGTGAGGAAGCCGTGGTCGCCGCCGTGCAGCGCGCGTACGGGCGGCGCGGACGGGTCGAGGCGGGCGGTGGCGGCGCAGGCGAGCCAGCTGTCGCGGGAGACGCACCAGCCGGTCGTGGCGTCGAGTTCGAGCACGTGGAGGTCGCCGGGCAGGGGCGGCGCGACGTCCACCCAGCCGCCTTCGGGGCCGGCGGTGCACAGCGCGGCGCTGACGCCGGGCGACTTGGTGCGGCCGTCGACGGTGATGCCGTAGCTGGTCGCGAGCACCGAGGAGCGCTCGACCACCACCGGTTCACCGGGTGCCAGGACGAGTCGGGCCACCCCGAACGTGGGGGTGTGGCGGGTCCGGACCTGCAACTTTCCCCCTGTCGTGATCAGCCGGTTGGAGCAGTCTGCCACGGGCCCGGCAGGATGGGGCGCGTGTCGAACACGCTGACCCGAGTCGCTGATCACAAGGCCCGCGTCGCCGGGCTGGTCGGGGCGATGCCGGTGGTGCACTCGCCCGTGGCCGACTGCCTGGGCCTGGTGCTCGCCGAGGACCTGGTCGCGACGGTGCCGTTGCCGCCGTTCGACAACTCGGCGATGGACGGTTACGCGGTGCGTTCGGCCGACGTGGCGTCGGTCCCGGTGGAGTTGCCGGTGGTGGAGGACATCCCGGCGGGGCGGCCGGCGTCGGCGCCGCTGGCGGCGGGCACGGCGCACCGGATCATGACGGGCGCGCCGGTGCCGGCGGGTGCGGACGCCGTCGTGCAGGTGGAGTGGACCGACGGCGGCACGTCGGTGGTGCGGGTCGACCGGCCGGTGGCGGTGGGTCAGAACGTGCGGCGGATGGCGGACGACGTGGCCGTGGGCACGACGGTGCTGCGCGCGGGCGTGGCGCTCGGTCCGGCGCAGCTGGGGTTGGCGGCGGCGCTGGGCTTCGGCTCGTTGCCGGTGCGGCGCAGGCCTCGGGTGCTGGTGCTGTCGACGGGGTCGGAGCTGGTCGGGCCCGGTGTGGCGCTGGAGCCGGGGCAGATCTACGAGTCGAACGGCGTGATGCTGGCCGCGGCGGTGCGCGAGGCGGGCGGCGAGGCCGAGCTGCTGCGGTTCGTGCCGGACGACGTGGAGCAGTTCCACGCGGCGATCGCGCCGCGGCTGGCGTCGGTGGACCTGCTGCTCACGTCCGGTGGCGTGAGCGCGGGGGCGTACGAGGTGGTGAAGGACGCGTTCACCGGGCGCGGCGTGGAGTTCACGAAGGTCGCGATGCAGCCGGGCGGGCCGCAGGGCGCGGGGCGCTACCAGGGGGTGGCGGTGGCGACGCTGCCCGGGAACCCGGTGAGCGCGCACGTGTCGTTCGAGGTGTTCATCCGGCCGGCGCTGCGTGCCGCGATGGGGTTCGCCCGGGTGGAGCGGCCGATGGCGGCGGCCAGGTTGAGCGCGCCGCTCACGTCGCCGGCGGGGCGCACGCAGTTCCGGCGGGGCGCGTACGACCCGGAGTCGGGGCGCGTGGTGACGCCCGTCGGCGGGCCGGGCTCGCACCTGCTGTCGGCCTTGGCGGTCAGCGACTGCCTGATCGAGGTGCCGGAGGACGTCACGGAGCTCGCGGAGGGCACCGAGGTGACGGTGCGCCTCCTGCACGGAGAGTGACGTCGATCTGACGCTGCGCCATTGATCACCCCTGTGACGCGGCTTACACTGGGAGTGATCGCGGTTCCGGCCGGTCCGTGCGTTCGTCGGGGGACGCACGGGCGGGCCGGACGCGGGCCGGCCGAGCCGCGTAGCGTGTGGCGGGCCGGAAGCACTGCCCTGACACGGAAGAGCCATGACCCTCGATCGCGACAAGCACAGTGGTGCCGTCTCCCACTTCCTCGAGCTCGCCCGGGGGATCGTCCCCCCGATGCACCCCGCGGGCCGTCCCTTCGTGGCGGGCGCCGCCCTCGCGACACTGCTGCTGCGCCGCTACTCCAAGCGCGCCGGTGTCGTCGGCGGCCTGCTGACCGCGTGGGTCGCGTGGTTCTTCCGCGAGCCCGAGCGGACCACGCCCACCCGGCCCGGCGTCGCGGTCGCACCGGCCGACGGCACCGTGTCGCACGTGGTCGAGGCCGTGCCGCCCGCCGAACTCGGGCTCGGCTCCACGCCGATGACCCGGATCAGCGTGTTCCTGTCGGTGTTCGACGTGCACGTGCAGCGGGTGCCCGTGCCCGGCCTGGTGCGGCAGGTGTCGTACCGGCCCGGGAAGTTCCTGTCCGCCGACCTGGACAAGGCGAGCGAGGACAACGAGCGCAACACGGTGTGGCTGACCACGCCGTCCGGGCACGACGTGGTGGTCGTGCAGATCGCGGGCCTGGTGGCGCGGCGGATCGTGTGCGAGGTCGTCGAGGGCGACAAGGTGGCGGTCGGGCAGACCTACGGCCTGATCCGGTTCGGCTCGCGGGTCGACCTGTACGTGCCGACCGGCAGCCGCGTGCTGGTGGAGGCCGGGCAGCGCACGATCGGCGGCGAGACCGTGCTGGCCGAGCTCCCCGCGGAGGGCTGAGCGGATGGCTCCCAGCGGGCCGGGGATCAGGCTGCTGCCGAACGCCATCACGGTCCTCGCGATGTGCGCGGGGCTGTCGGCCGTGCACTTCGCGATCGGCGGGTTCTACGGGGCGGCGATCGGCTCGATCGCGGCGGCGGCCGTGTTCGACGGGTTGGACGGGCGGATCGCCCGGTTGCTCGACGCGACCAGCAAGATGGGCGCGGAGCTCGACTCGCTGGCGGACGCGATCTCGTTCGGCGTCGCGCCCGCGTTGGTGATCTACGTGTGGAAGTTCGACCCGGGTCGCGAGGGCTGGGTCGTCGCGTTGATCTTCGCGGTGTGCATGGTGCTGCGGTTGGCGCGGTTCAACACGCTGCTGGAGGTCGAGCAGCCGCCGTTCGCGAAGGAGTTCTTCGTCGGCGTGCCCGCGCCGGCGGGCGGCTTGTTGCTGCTGCTGCCGTTGATCCTGGACGAGCAGCTCGGCCGGCCCGGGTGGTGGTCCAGCCCGGCGGTCGTCGCGGTGTGGACCGTGGGCATCGCGATGCTGCTGGTGAGCCGGATCCCGACGCTGTCCGTGAAGACGATCAAGGTGCCGCCGCGCTTCGTCGCGCCGTTGCTGGTGCTGGTCGGGCTGCTGGCGGCGGCGGTGATCACGTTCCCGTTGGTGGCGTTGATCGCGGCGATGCTGGTGTACCTCGCGCACCTGCCGTACTCGGTGCGCCGGTACCGGTGGTTGTCGAAGCACCCGGAGGCGTGGTCGGTGCCGGCGGCGGATCGGCGGGCGATCAAGCGGGCCCACGGCGTGGCGGCGCGGCGGTTGGGGTTGCGGCAGCCGTTGGGCGGTCGGGTGGCGGGTGCGGCGATGCGCGCCGTGCGGCGGCCTCGGCGGACGGTCGACCCGACCCAGGTGGCGGCGGAGGCCAACGGTCAGGCAAGGCCGGGCAAGCGACGGGGCTGGCGACAGATCGGCTTGCGCCGCCATGATCGACCCTAGGCCGGCGCACTAGGCCTGACCTAGCGTTTCACCTCGTCACCGCGTCCACGATCGAGTGATCTTCCGACCGACCGTGAACCACAACGCCGTTATCGCCACCCTGGAACGTCGGTTGAAACAACGAGGACCGCGACCAACCCCCGCCCCTCGCCCACCAACCCGACACCCCCACAACGACCCGCCCACCTCACCGAGCCGCTCTCACCGAGCCGCTCCACCCAACCCCCGCACAACGGACCCGCAGCGGACCCACCGAGGCCCGATGTGACATGGGTTCGGGTGCCACAGGCTGCCCGGCTTTGGCCTGCCTGTGGCACCCGTAAGGGCCCCATGTCACATCGAGCCGGACCCAACCCGCCCCGCGCCACCCAACCCGTCGCCTCGTACCGCCCCGGCGCACCCCTCGCACCGCCCCGTCGCGCTCCCCGCGCCGAACCCCTCAGACCCGACCCGCCCTAGTCCTCGTCGTCCGCGAACGGATCCTCCGACGTCGCCGGATCCCACGACAACCCGGGCACGCCCCACCCGTTGGCCTTGAGCATCTTCTTCGCCGCACGCTTGTGCCGCCCCACCAGCCGGTCCAGGTAGATGATCCCGTCGAGGTGATCGGTCTCGTGCTGCAGGCAGCGCGCGAAGAACCCGGTGCCCTCGACCTCGACGGGCTTGCCGTCACCGTCGAACCCGGTCACCTTCGCCCACGACGCCCGCCCCGTCGGGTACGTCTCGCCCGGCGCCGACAGGCAGCCCTCGAAATCGTCGTCCGGGTCCGGCATCCCCAGCGGCACGTCCGACGTCACCAACGTCGGGTTCACCACCACACCCCGGTGCCGCACACCCTCGTCGTCCGGGCAGTCGTAGACGAACAACCGCAGGTCGACCCCGATCTGGTTGGCCGCCAGGCCGACACCGTGCGCCGCCGCCATCGTCTCGTACATGTCGTCGATCAACGTGCGCAGCGACTCGTCGAACACCTCGACCGGCCGGGTCGGGTTGTGGAGCACGGGTTCTCCGGCGATCCGGATGGGGTGAACTGCCATGGCGTGCAGCCTAACGGCGCGTCGGATCGGACGCGCCGACCGATGAGCCACTCCCCGCGAAGATCACGTGATGTAATGGCACCCACGCACGGGACACGGCTGAGGAGCCAGATGGACGCCGCAGAGGCACTGGCGCCGGCGGAGGGGCCGGACGACGGTTTGAACGACCGGGAACGCGAGATCCTGGCCTTCGAACGCCAGTGGTGGAAGTACGCGGGTGCGAAGGAACAGGCCGTCAAGGAGCTGTTCGACATGTCCGCGACGCGCTACTACCAGCTGCTCAACGCGTTGATCGAGAAGGAAGAGGCGTTGGCCGCCGATCCGATGTTGATCAAGAGACTGCGCAGGTCCCGCTCCGGCAGGCAACGCGCCCGCGCGGCGAAGCGGCTGGGCGTCGAGCGCCGATGACGAACCCGGAACAGCCGACCGGGCCCGCGCACCCGGCACGAGCCGCGGGCTACGCGCTGCTCGGCGTGGCCGTGATCGCCTTGGTGGTCGGCCTCGTCAGCCTGTTCACCGGCGACCCGGACGACAACCCGCCCGCGGCCCAGTCGACGCCGCCGTCGGCGACTTCGGGCACGTCGGACGGCTCCGAGACGTCGTCCGCGCCCACCGAGCCGACCACCCCGCCGCCGTCGTCGGAGACGTCGCCGCCTGCCGGCACGACCGCGCCCACGACGTCCGCCGACCCCGGCGCCACCACCACGGACACCCCGCCGCCGCCCGTGACCACGACGCCCAAGGTCCCGGTGCGCATCTACAACAACAGCACCACCCAGGGCCTGGCCGCCCGCGCGTCGGACGACGTCGTGAGCGCCGGCTGGGAGGTCGCCGAGAAGGGCAACTACTCCCAGGGCACGATCTGGACCACCACGGTCTACTTCCGGCCCGGCACCGACGAGGAAGCCTCGGCGCGCGAACTGGCCCGCCTCCTCAACGCCCGGGTCGAGCCCCGGTTCGACGGCATCCAGAACGCGCAGCCGGGCATCATCGTGATCGTCACCAACGACTACAAGGGTCCGTCCAAGAAGGTCTCCTGAGCCCTTGGCCGCTCAGCCCCAACCCCTAGCCGCTAGCGCTCGCGCGACTTGGCGTAGGCGGCGAGGGTCGCGAGCTGGGCCGGGTCCAACGACGGCCGGACCGCTTCACGCGCCGACGCGAGGTGCGCGCCCGTCACCTCCGCCGCCGACAGCGACTCGCGCATCGCGGTCAACGCGGCCTCGCGGATCAACGCCGCGCAGTCCGCCGCCGAGTACCCGTCCAACTCCTCGGCCAACGCGTCCAGGTCCACGTCCGACCCCAACGGCGTGTTCCGCGACGACGCCCGCAGGATCTCGGCGCGCGCCTCGGCGTCCGGCGGCGGCACGTACACGAGGCGCTCCAACCGGCCCGGCCGCAGCAGCGCGGGGTCGACCAGCTCGGGCCGGTTCGTCGCGCCGAGCACGATGACGTCGCGCAGCGGCTCGACCCCGTCCAGCTCGGTGAGCAGCGCGGCGACCACCCGGTCCGACACACCGGAGTCGGACGACTGGCCGCGCCGGGGCGCCAGTGCGTCGACCTCGTCCAGGAACACCATCGCGGGCGCCGCCTCGGCCGCGCGCCGGAACAGCTCGCGGACCGCGCGTTCGGACTCGCCGACGAACTTGTCCATCAGCTCCGCGCCCTTGACCGACAGCACGTTGAGCCGACCGGTGCCCGCCAACGCGCGCACCAGGAACGTCTTGCCGCACCCCGGAGGCCCGTAGAGCAGGAGGCCGCGCGGCGGCGCGACGCCGAGTCGGGCGAAGGAATCCGGGTACTGCAACGGCCACAGCGCGGCCTCGGTGAGGGCCTGCTTCACCTCGGTCATGTCGCCGACGTCGTCCAGCGTCAGCCCGCCGGTCCGCAAGGTGTCCGAAGTGGACATCGAGATCGGCCGGACGATGTCCAGCGCTTCCACCAGATCCGCCTGCCCGACGCGCGGCTCGTCCGCGTCGCGCTGCCGCAGCGCGGCCCGCAGTGCCGCCTCGCGGCGCAACGCCACCAGGTCCGCGGCGACGAAACCGGGCGTCCGGTCCGCGATCACGCCGAGGTCCACATCGGACTCGACGGGCACGTCGCGCAGCAGGACCCGCAGCAGCTCGGTCCGCACCTTGCCGTCGGGCAGCGGCAGCACGAGTTCCCGGTCGACCAGCTCGGGCACCCTCAGCCGGGGGTCGATCGCCTCCGGGTGCGCGCTGGTGACCACCAACGCGACGCCGTCGGGCCGTGCGCGCAACGAGTCCAGCACGACGGTCGCCACCGGCGGCGCCGAGGCCGCGGGCAGCAACGCCTCGACGTCGGTCAGCACCAGCACGGACGGCGCCTGCGACTGGGCCCGGGCGAGGGCGTCGGCGATCCGCTGCGCCGCCGCGTTCGCCTCCAGCACGGCGATGCTGGGCGCGGCGACCTCGACCACCGTGGCTTCGGCGCCCTGCGCGACGGCCCGCACGAACGTCGCCTTGCCGACGCCCTCGGGTCCGCTGACCAGCGCCGCCAGCCGGGGTGCGGCGCCGAGCCGTGCCAGCAACTCCGGGTGGCTGAACGTCAGGTCGAACCACTCCGCCAACCGCTTCGCGGCCTCCTGCTGCCCGACGAGGTCCGCCACCGGCACCGCGGGAGTCGTGACCTCGACCTCCGACAGCGCGCTCACCCCTGCGGTTGCTTCCGCGGTCACGCTCATGGTCGTCGTGCCGCCGCCTCCCGACACGACGGCGGGCGCGTCACCCGTGCGTGCGCCGTCACGCCAGCCGACGACCGTCGACGGCTGCACGGCGACCGGCCCGGCCGGGTCGGCGGAGGTGATGGTGAGCAGTTCGTTGGTCCACGTCATGCCGATGGCGTTGGACAGCTTGCGCCGCGTGGCGCTCACGTCGGAGCCGGGTGGTGGGGCGAGGTCCTGCGGGAGCAGGGAGACGGCGTCGCCGACGGTCAGCACCTTGCCGGTCAGCGCCATGCGCAGCGTTTCGGGGGTGAGCGACGTGCTGGCCAACCGCGATCCGGCCACCGTGACGGAACGTGCGGCGGCGACGTCCACCGGGGCCACCACGACCTCCGAGCCTTCCACCACGCCCAGGTTCGACAGGGTCACGTCGTCGACCAGCACCACGCCGGGCGGGCCGTCGCCGGCGGTCGCGGCGGCCAGGGCGGCGCTCACCCGGGCGCCGGTCAGCCGCACCGCGTCCCACGCGCGCAGGCCCAACGCGTCCAGCACCTCCGGGTGCAGGCGGACCACGCCGCGGCGGGTGTCCAGGGCCGACGGGGACAGGCGGGCGGTCAGCGTGATCACGGGGTGAGCGTAGTTGGGGTGGGCGGTCGGGGGCGCGGGGTCGGGCAGGGTCGGCTCAGGTGCCGGGCTTCGCGCAGGTGGTGGACCGGATCGGGGTGACGGGGGGATCGGGGTGACGGGGGGATCGGGGTGACGGGCGGGATCGGGTGCGGCCGGGCGAGGCGGCTCCGAGCAGGGAGGTGGGCCGGGACGGCCGTGCGCGGCCGATTCTCCGGACGGCGGACGGCGGGAGTGCTGGGCTCGCGGTAGGGGGCGCGGTGCCGTGGCGGCTGTGCGATGCGGGTCAGGTGGCCGAGGTGGCGGCTGGGTGGTGTGGGGCGGGGGTTGGTTGCGGCCTCGTTGTTCAACCGACGTTTCAGGGTGGCGGTAACGGCGTTTTTGTTCATGGCTTTGCGAGGATCACTCCGATGGGTGACGGGCGTGGCCGGTGGCGGCGGCGTTCGGGTTGTCGGTCCTGTTGACCGCCTCCGAGGTGGCCGATCTCGTTCCTGCCGCGAATCCCGCCCGCCAACGCAGGCCGCGGCACGTCGTTGCTGTTCGCGCCGGCCTGGGCGGCCGTGGACACCGCGTGGCACCTCGTGCTGGTCGGCGCCCTAGACCGGGTCGGCGGCCGGCTCGCCCGGGCCGGGGTTCGGCGCACCCTGGACCGCGTCTGCGGTGGCGTGCTGGTCGCGCTGGGCCTTCGCCTGGTGGTCGACGCGCGGTGAGCGCTCGGGACGGCGCCAGGGCAGTTCCGGGTACGACGCCAGCTCGACGTGGGTGGTGCAGCCGGCCAGGTCGGCGTACGCGCCGGCGAGCACCGCGGCCCTGATCCGCCGCACCTGCCCCACCGTCGGCAACTCCCCCACCAGCAGGAACGGCACCAGCAGCCGCCACGCGCCGACGGTCGCCGCACGGGCGCGGTGCGGTGCGCGCAACGTCGCCCTGGCCACGCGCAACGCGTGCTCGCCCGCGTCGATGGCCCGCGGGTACCCGGCGTGGTCCCACGACCAGCGCAGGCCGTCGGCCATGGCGCAGCGGACGCAGTCGGCGGGCCCGGTGGCCAACTCCTCGCCGCACTGGCTGCACGCGAGCAGGGTCATCGCCCAGTCGGTGCACGTCCACGGGTGCCTGCCCACCTCGTCGGCCAGCACGAGCTCGGCCAGCTCGCGCTCGCCCGCGCCGCCCTCGGCGAGCTGTTCGGCGGCCAGCAGCTCCTGCCAGTCCAGCAGCCAGTACTGGTCGACGAGCTCCGCGCAGAACCGGCACGCCGGGTAGCCGCGGCCCGCGAGGTCGCCGCACGACGGGCACGGCGAGACGGCGGCGGGGCGGGCCACGCGCCGGGCGCCGGGCGGGAACGGCTGGTGATCAGCCACGCGGAGAAAGGTACGCGCAAACGGTGGCGCTTGGCATCCGCACCTTGGCATCCGCACCGGGCCGTGGCTATGGTCAGGCCGACAGCTCGACACACAACAACTCAAAACACGCGGGAGCTCGCGCCACAGCGGGCTGAGAGGGCGGCTGGAGCGCAACGGCTCCGGCGCCGCCGACCGCCTGAACCTGACCGGGTAATGCCGGCGTAGGGAGGACTGTCGTGACGGCACTTGACGACCGTTCGGTCAAGCCGAGCGTCACCACCGGGCCGATCTCGGGCTCGCACAAGGTCTACCGCGAGGTGGACGAAGGTGTGCGGGTCCCGTTCCGCCGGGTGGAGCTGACCAACGGCGATCACGTCGACCTGTACGACACTTCCGGTCCGTATACCGACGACAACGCGACCATCGACGTCCACAGTGGACTTCCGAAGCTCCGTGCGGACTGGATCGCCCGGCGCGAGCCGGTCGGCGGGGCGGTGACCCAGCTGGCGTACGCCAAGGCGGGGATCATCACGCCGGAGATGCGGTTCGTGGCGGCGCGCGAGAGCATGAGCCCGGAGTTCGTCCGGGACGAGGTGGCGATCGGCCGGGCGGTCATCCCGCTCAACCGCAACCACCCCGAGGCCGAGCCGATGATCATCGGCAAGAAGTTCCTGGTGAAGGTCAACGCGAACATCGGCAACTCGGCCGTGACCTCCTCGATCGAGGAGGAGGTGGAGAAGATGGTGTGGGCGTCGCGGTGGGGCGCCGACACCATCATGGACCTGTCCACGGGCAAGCGGATCCACGCGACCCGCGAGTGGATCATGCGCAACTCGCCGGTGCCGATCGGCACGGTGCCGATCTACCAGGCGTTGGAGAAGGTGGACGGCGATCCGGCGAAGCTGTCGTGGGAGGTCTACCGCGACACCGTGATCGAGCAGGCCGAGCAGGGCGTCGACTACATGACGGTGCACGCGGGCGTGCTGCTGCGGTACGTGCCGCTGACCGCTCGCCGCGTGACCGGCATCGTGTCGCGCGGCGGGTCGATCATGGCCGCGTGGTGCCTGGCGCACCACAAGGAGAGCTTCCTCTACACGCACTTCGAGGAGCTGTGCGAGATCCTGCGCGCGTACGACGTCACGTTCTCGCTGGGTGACGGCCTGCGGCCGGGTTCGATCGCGGACGCCAACGACGAGGCGCAGTTCGCCGAGCTGCGGACGCTGGGCGAGTTGACGCACATCGCCCGGTCGCACGACGTGCAGGTGATGATCGAGGGCCCCGGTCACGTGCCGATGCACAAGATCGCGGAGAACGTGCGGCTGGAGGAGGAGTGGTGCGGTGAGGCGCCGTTCTACACCCTCGGGCCGCTGGCCACGGACATCGCGCCCGCGTACGACCACATCACCTCCGCGATCGGGGCGGCGCAGATCGGCTGGCTGGGCACGGCGATGCTCTGCTACGTCACGCCGAAGGAGCACCTCGGCCTGCCGAACCGGGACGACGTGAAGACCGGCGTGATCACGTACAAGATCGCGGCGCACTCGGCCGACCTGGCCAAGGGCCACCCGGGCGTGCAGGACTGGGACGACGCGCTGTCGAAGGCGCGGTTCGAGTTCCGGTGGGAGGACCAGTTCAACCTGTCGCTGGACCCGGACACGGCGCGGTCGTTCCACGACGAGACGCTGCCCGCGGCGCCCGCGAAGACGGCGCACTTCTGCTCGATGTGCGGGCCGAAGTTCTGCTCGATGAAGATCACCCAGGACGTGCGGCGGTACGCGGAGGAGCGCGGTCTGTCCACTGTGGAGGCGATCGAGGCGGGCATGTCGGAGAAGTCCCACGAGTTCACCGACCACGGGGCCAAGGTGTACCTGCCGGTGGTCGACTGATGGGGTCATGCCTGATCCCGGCCGGGGTGCGCTGATGGCCGCCACGCCACCGAGGGTCCTCACCATCGCCGGATCGGATTCCGGCGGTGGTGCGGGCCTGCAGGCCGACCTGCGGACGTTGTTCGCGTGCGGCGTGCACGGGATGACGGCGGTCACGGCGGTGACCGTGCAGAACTCGCTGGGCGTCACCGGGTACACCGAGGTGCCGCCGGAGGTGGTGGCCGCGCAGATCGAGGCGGTGGCCACGGACATCGGGGTGGACGCGGCGAAGACGGGGATGCTGGCGTCGGCGGCGATCATCGAGGCGGTCGCGGCGGCGGTGGACCGGGTCGACGTCGGGCCGTTCGTGGTCGACCCGGTGGCCGCGTCGATGCACGGGCAGCAGTTGCTGGCCGACGACGCGCTGGACGCGTTGCGGACGCTGCTGTTCCCCAGGGCGACGCTGGTGACGCCGAACCTCGACGAGGTGCGGCTGCTCACCGGCATCGAGGTGCGCAGCCGTGCGGACCAGCGCAAAGCCGCCGAGGCGCTGCACGCGATGGGCCCGCGGTGGGTGCTGGTCAAGGGCGGGCACCTGTGGGACGACCCCGAGTGCCTCGACGTGCTGTACGACGGCGCGGAGTTCGTCGAGCTGCTCGGGCCGCGCTACGACGTGAAGCACACGCACGGCAGCGGTGACACGCTCGCGTCGGCGATCGCGTCGCAACTCGCGCGGGGCGCGGACGTGCCGACGGCGGTGCGGTTCGGCAAGGATTTCATCGTCCGCTCGGTGGCCGCCGCGTACCCGTTGGGCGGCGGGGTCGGTCCCGTGTCGCCGCTGTGGCGGTTGGAGGGCTAACGTCGAGGGGGTGAAGGTCGACCTGACCGGCGCCCCCGAGACGATGCTGGCGACGCTGTACGCGCGGGCGCTCGACGCCCGCGCTCAGCGCCCGATCCTCGGCGACACGGCGGCGCTCGACGCCGTGTCGCGCATCGAGTACGACTTCCCCCGGACCGGCGTCACCGCGTCGACGGCGGCGGGGGTCGCCATGCGCGCGAAGCTGCTGGACGACTGGACCGCCGAGTTCCTGGCCCGGCACCCGTCCGCGACCGTGCTGCACCTGGCGTGCGGGCTGGACACCCGGGCGCAGCGGATGGCTTTCGGGTCGGGCGTGCGGTGGGTGGACGTCGACTTGCCGGCGGTCGCCGCGCTGCGGGAACGGCTGCTGGACGTGCCGGCCGGGGACTACCGGTTGGTGCACGCGTCCGTCACGGACGACGGGTGGTGGGACGAGGTGCCGGCGGACCGGCCCGTGGTCGCCGTGTTCGAGGGCCTGACCATGTACCTGACCGGGGACGAGGTGCGGGGGCTCGTGCGGCGGGTCGCGGGGCGGTTCGGCGGGCGGTTCGGGGGTGAGCTGCTGTTCGACGTGTACGGGTCGTTCGGGATCAGGTTGCAGAGGTTCGTGCCGGCCGTGCGGCGGGCGGGGGCGACGCTGCACTGGGGGTTGGACGACCCCGCCGTGGTCGAGGGCTGGCACGACGGGGTGAGGTGCGTGGACGCGGTGCGGTCGGTCGAGTTGCCGCAGATCGCCGCGGAGCCGTGGTCGGGGCGTGTGCCGATGTGGGTCATGGCGCGGTTGCCGAAGGTCAGGGACGTGGGTCGGGTGCTGCGGTACCGGTTCTAAGGTTGCTCTAAGCCACCGCAGTGGAACTCATGCGTCTTGTATGGCATGAGCGCACTTCAGGACGCTTACGTGGCCGAGCTGGTGCTGAGCCAGCCGGAGGCGGTGGCGGCGTTGTTCGCGGGGTCGGTGTTCTTGGGCGCGGTCGGTTTCGTGGTGGCGCGGCGGCGTGGGTGGGCGGCGTTGCCCGCCGTGCTGGCCGGGTGCGGGATGGCGTTGGCGCTGGCGGTGACCTTGGCGCGGCCGGGCGGGTCGTTCTCGGTCGCCACGACCGACCCGATCGGGATGTGCGTCGCCAACGAGTTCTCGATGGCGGGGTCGTTGGCGCGGCTGAACCTGCTGATGCTGGCGCCGTTCGCGTTCTTCGCCACGCTCGCGACGCGGCGGCCGTTCGCGGTGCTCGGCGTGGCGGCGGCGTTCAGCGGGGCGGTGGAGTTCGTGCAGGCGTTGACCGCGATCGGGGTGTGCGAGGCGCAGGACTTCATCAACAACACCGTGGGCGCGTTCTTCGCCGTGCTGGTGGCGTGGCTGCTCACGGTGGCCGCGGGCAGCTCGCGGCCGGCATCGCGAGTCGGTCGATCTTCAGCCGCGGCGGCCCGTTTGCCTTGAAAGCGGGAGACGGGCAACCGTCCGGGGGTTCAGATCCCTCCACTCCCGCAGGTCAGAGGGGGCGTGACAGTCCTTCGCAGGTCGGTCACACCCCTCCGTGTAGCAACGGGTGTAGCAACGCTTCCAGCCTGCTGGTTGTCGTGGTCCTCACGACGAACACCCGCCCGCTTCAGCCGGCTTGAAGCCGACTTGCGCCACTCGCGTTGATGCGCCAGCGAACCATCTCACTGCTGCAGCCGCATTTTCGCACCACTTGTCAGCTCCATGAGATCAAGCGCGGAGCTCGGTGCACGTGGTCGGGAGGCGGCGCGCTGGTGGCGGCATGCTGGGTCTTCGAGCTGCTTCCGGCCGCTCTGGGCCGTGACGATCGCGGTCCCACGGTTGGGTGGGCTGGGCACGGCGGTCGACGAGGGTGGAGCGGCTAGCGTTCAGGGCGAGGGGGTGTCATGGATCTGGTCAGCCGGTACCTCGACCTGGTGGACGAGCACATGCGCCGCCACCCCGATGAGCGGGTGGGGCAGGCCCACTACAACGCCTTGCGGCTGGAGTGGCCGCATCTTCAGCACGAGGTCGTGGGCACCGAGCGGGACTGTTTCCGTGTCGACAGCCGGCTTCCTGCGTTCCTTGACTGGGTGGAGCACGCCTTGGCAGTTGAGCAGCGAGCAGCCGAGGACGGGCAGGACCGCACCACACAGGTGTAGCTACCGGTGTGGCAACGAGGGCGAACCGGGGCGCACGGGTACGGCCGGCGGCGAGCTTGTGAGCCTCGGAGACGGCTCAATCCGGACGGCGCTGCACGGTCGGGTGCGGCCTTGGAAGCGGGAGACGGGCGACCGTCCGGGGACGAGTCGTATTCCGGTTGGCTCGGCGGCCGTCCGCGCCGAGACTGGGGCGGTGCCACGTGCTGCCCGAACCCATGCGCTGCTGCGTGCCCGCGTTCTCGACGTCGTGAGCAGGTGGGACCCGGAAGGGTTGCTCGCCATGGAGGCGCCCGAGGACGAGTACGAGCCGGAAGCGAAATCGTTCGCCGCGTTGCTCGGTCAGGGGGTCACCATCACGCCCGAGGTGGTGCGGCAGGTCTGGGAGCACTGGTTCGGTCCGGACTCGGCGTTCGTGCGCTTGTCGTCCCCCGCGGTTCTGGCGGAGTTCGCCGGGGAGCTGAACCAGGCTGCCGCCCCGGCCGGAGGGTCCGCGCAGGTGTGACTACCGGTGCGAGGCTGCGCGTGCGGTCGCGCCAGTCGGCGGTTCGCCAGGGTCCCCTCCAGCCGACGCTTCGCCGGCATCCCGGTAAGCGAAGGCTTCGCAGGCGTCCCCGGCAAGGGGACCCCCTGCTTTTACCCTGCCACACGGGTACGACGATTCCGAGCTCGTGCGCGCCGGCTGTGGACGACCTCCGGTCAGCCGACCTCGCCGACCAGTTCCTCCAGCGCCGGCAGGGCGTTGACGAGCGCGTCACGGTGTTCCGGCGCCAGCTCCTCGATCCGCCGCTGCAGCTCGCGCACCCGCGCCGACCGCACGCCCGACACCATCGTCACGCCCTCCGGCGTCGGCGTCGCCAGCCACGCCCGCCCGTCCTGCGGGTCGGGCTCGCGCCGCACGTACCGGGCCTCCACCAGCGCCGCCACGATCCGCGACAACGTCGGCGGCGCGACGCCCTCCTTGGCGGCCAGGTCGCCCAACCGCATGGGACCGCACCGCGCCAACGTGGCCAGCGCCGACACCGCACCCGGCCCGAGCCCGGGCGACCCCGTGCGCCGCAGCAGCCGGGATAGCCTGCCGATCGCGAGGTACAGCCGGGCGGTGGCGTCCTCGACCTGGTCGGCCGTCACGGCACTCCTCCTCGGGCAGACGGACACGATGAGCATCCATCATGCCGTGCCCCGCAATCACCCCACTGCCGGACTCGACGCGTGCGCCCAGAACCGCTTCGGGATCCTCCCCGCCAGCTTGGCCAGCCGACCGGCCTCCACACCCGCGCGCATCGCCGCCGCCATCCGTTCGGGGTCCTGCGCCCTGGTCACGGCGGTCGCCAGCAGCACGGCCGAACAGCCCAACTCCATCGCCAACGCCGCGTCCGACGCCGTGCCCACGCCCGCGTCCAGGATCACCGGCACGGACGCGCGCGACACGATCAGCTCGATGTTGTGCGGGTTGCGGATCCCGAGCCCCGTCCCGATGGGCGAGCCCAGCGGCATGACGGCGGCGCAGCCGATCTGCTCCAAGCGCACCGCCAGCACCGGGTCGTCGGACGTGTAGGGCAGCACCACGAACCCGTCGTCGACCAGCTTCTCCGCCGCGTCGAGCAGCTCCACCGGGTCGGGCAGCAGGGTCTGGTCGTCGGCGACGACCTCCAGCTTCACCCAGTCCGTCCCCAACGCCTCCCGCGCCAGCCGAGCCGTCAGCACGGCCTCCGCGGCGGTGCGGCAGCCGGCCGTGTTCGGCAGCGCCGGGATGCCCAGCCGGCCCAGCAGGTCGAGCACGCCGCCACCGGACGAGTCCAGGCGCCGCATCGCGACCGTCGTCAGCTCCGTGCCGGACGCCACCAGCGCGCGTTCCAAAACCGACAGGTTCGCCGCGCCACCGGTGCCCATGACCAGGCGCGAGCCGAACTCGCGTCCGGCGATCACCAACGGGTCGTCCACGTCACCCTCCCTGCACGGCGGTCAGAACCTCGACCGCGGCCCCGTCGGGCAGCACCGTCGTCCCCCACGCGGCGCGCGGCACCACCTCGCCGTCCAGCGCGACAGCGACACCGCGGGGTGGCGCGTCGAGCAGCGCCAGCACGGTGGCGACGGTCGACCCGTCGGCCAGTTCCCGCTCCAGACCGTTGACCTTCGCCTTCACCGACTGTTTCCTCCTTCGCGGAGCAGGGAGAGCACCCGCCGCGCCGTGACGGGCGCGAGCAGCAGACCGTTGCGGTGGTGGCCGGTGGCGGCCAGCACGCCGGGTTCCAGCCACTTGATCACCGGCGCGTTGTCGGGGCTGCCCGCGCGGAACCCGGCGGCGACCTCGGCGAGCGCGTACTCGGCGATGCCCGGCCACACCACCTCGGCGTCGCGCAGCAGGTCGCGCACGCCGCCCACGGTCGGGTCACCGTCGAAACCGGCCTCGTACTGGGTGGCGCCCAGCACGAACCCGCCCTCGCGCGGCACCAGGTAGACGGGGTGGCCGGAGACGTGGGCGCGGATCGTGTGCCGGGGCGGCGGCAGCGCGCCGGGCCGAGCCGACAGCCGCAGGATCTCGCCCTTCACCGGCCGGATCACGTCGCGCAGCAGTGGGTGCAGGTCGCGGCTCCACGCGCCGGCCGCGATCACCGTCACGTCCGACTCCGCACCGGGCTCCGCCGCGAACACGACACCGCTGCCGGCACACGCCTCCCGCAACGCGCGCAGCAACGCCCGGTTGTCCACGGCGACGTCACCGGGCACCGACAGTCCACTTCGGACCTGGCCCAGACCGGGCTCCAGCGCGCGCAGCTCACGACCGGTCAACCGGGACGCCGACCGTCCCATCCGGCCCAGGTAGGCGCACAACTGGTCCAGCACCTCGACATCGGCCCGGTCGACCGCCACCGCCAACGTGCCCGCGGGACTCAGCCCGACGCCGAGCGCACGCGCGAACTCGGGCCACAGCGCCAGCGATTCGACGCCGAGCGCCAGCACGTCCTCGTCACCGGGCCACGCCTCGGTGATCGGCGCGAGCATCCCGCCCGCGACCCACGAACCGCCGTGCGGCGAACCGCGGTCGACGAGTTCCACCGCGTGACCGGCGCGCGCGGCGTACCAGGCCGTGGACAGCCCGATGACGCCACCGCCGAGGACGGTCACTCGCATTGCCAAGGCACTCACGCTCCCTGCGCCGGCATGACCCGGATCAGGTTCGACGGTCGGAGCGAACCACGCTCCCTCTCAGCCCGGTGTGTTCCAGGCTCCCGTGCGGACCACGTCCACCGTAGCGCACGGAACGCGCGGGCGGTTACCGTGCCGCCCGTGCCAGGACTCGACGGAACGCAGATCAGGCGGCGGCTCGCCGACGCGCGGCTCTACCTCTGCACGCCCGCGCGACCAGACCTCGCCGAGTTCGCGGACGCCGCGCTCGCGGGCGGCGTCGACATCGTGCAGTTGCGGGACAAGGTCCTCGAAGCCAAGCAGGAGATCGCGGCGCTGGAGGTGCTCGCCGAGGCGTGCGCGCGGCACGGCGCGCTGCTCGCGGTCAACGACCGGGCGGACGTGGCGCTCGCCGTGGACGCCGACGTGCTGCACCTGGGGCAGGACGACCTGCCGGTGCCGCTCGCGCGCCGGGTCGTCGGCGACGACGTGGTGGTCGGCCGCTCCACGCACGACGTCGGGCAGGCGCGCGCGGCGGCCGTCGAGCCCGGGGTGGACTACTTCTGCACCGGGCCGTGCTGGCCGACGCCGACGAAGCCGGGCCGGGCCGCGCCGGGCCTCGACCTCGTGCGCGCCACGGCGGGCACGACCGACCGGCCGTGGTTCGCCATCGGCGGCATCGACGCCGACCGGCTGCCGGAGGTGCTGGCGGCGGGCGCGGAGCGGGTCGTGGTCGTGCGGGCCGTCACCGAGGCCGAGGACCCGCGCGCCGCCGCGGCCCGGTTGAAGCTCCGGCTGACCTGACACCGCCGAACGCCCCCGGGCCGACGGCCCGGGGGCGTTCTTCAAGCGGTGCGCGGCCGGCAGGGACGGCCACGCGCTGACCCGGGGGTCAGCCGATCGCGAGCCGCAGGCCGTAGACGCTGAGGATCTCGTTGACCGGCTGGAAGAAGGTCGTGCCGCCGGAGGAGCAGTTGCCCGAACCGCCGGAGGTCACGCCCTGGGCCTGGCCGTAGCCGCTGCCCGCCACCCACGAGCCGCCGGAGTCACCGGGCTCGGCGCACGCGTTGGTGCGCGTCATGCCGTAGACCGCGCCCTGCGCGTAGTTGACCGTCTGGTTCTTGGCCTGGACCGTGCCGCAGCGCCAGCCGGTGGTGGAGCCGGAACGGCAGATCGCCGCGCCGATGGCGGCCTCCGAGGAGCCCTTCACCACGACGTTGGTGCCGTTGTAGCGGTTGACCCACGGGCGCGAGGTCCAGCTGGAGTTGGTCCGCACCCAGGCGTAGTCGTTGCCGGGGAAGGACGAGCCGGCGAACGAGCCCGAGGTGACGCGGTTGTAGCCCTGGGTCGCGGTGCCGGTGCGGCCGCAGTGGCCCGCCGTCACGTAGCCACCCGCGGTGACCGAGAAGCCGACCGAGCAACGCCCGCCACCCATGTAGTAGGCGTCACCACCGCGGGTGTCGTACAGCGTGGTCGGGCTGTGGTCGACCTCGACCACCCGGACCGCCGGGCTGACCGACTTGGCCGAGGCCAGGAACGCCTCCGCCGCCGCGTCCCGCTGGAAGCGGTTGACCTCGACGACGACCGAGTTCGTCTGCTCGTCGACCCGCCAGCCGGTGATCGACGACGGCGCCGAGAGGGTGTCGATCGTCGACTTCGCGCCGGTCAGCTGCTGGTGGGAGAAGGCGACGTACTTGGCGTCGGCGCCCGTGGCACGGGCCGCGCCCGCCTTCGCCGAGTCGGTCACCGCGACCACCAGCTTGCCGGTCGCCGCGTTGATCCACGAGCCCGCGTAGGCGCTGCCGACCGCGGACCGCGCCGCGGACTCGACCTCACCCGCCCGGGTGTCACTCGCCAAACGGGCGGTGACCTGTTCGGCGGTCAGGCCCAGGTCACGTTGCGCCGCTTGGAGCAACTCGGCGGGGTAGCTCTCCGTGTCGGCCGGGCTTGCGCCATGGGGGGCGGCAGGCGCCGCGACGGCCGGTACGCTGAGAGCTGTAGCCGTGCCGGTGGCCAGCAGGACGGCCGTGGCAAGGCGGACCGCACTCGTGCGGTTCATTAGGCGTCTCCCTCATCTTCGGGTGCAGGGAACCCGAGAGCCTGGTTGCAGGGACCGCTCTCGGGGGCTCTAGGGGGACGGGTGGTGGGGCGGCGGCAGGGGTCGCCCCACCCCTTTACTTCTCGCCCGTGTCGTCGCCCGGGTCCGAGTCCTCAAGTCCGTGGCGGAGCCCGGCGAAGCACCCGGCAAGGACAGCGCTCGCGTGTCCCGCATGGCACTCCTCCCGATCTCTACCGACCAGTACTCACCCGTTCGAGCGACGTTATGACTCCGTGACCTGTTACGGCCCGAGCCATCTGAGGGCGAAGTGTGTCACAGGACACGCCGACATGACTGCGCTGTGTAGCGTTTGACAGTTAACTCTCACTCAAGGTAGTGAGTCGATCACCGATTCGGGCGGTTTTGCCAGAAGTAAGCGATTCGGTCAAGGAAGCCACGGACGTGTGAATGTTGTTGGCCCAGGTGGGTGAGGCAGGAGGAGTTCCGGTAACGACCCGTGTACTCATCACACCGCCGCAGGGGTGAGGATCGACGCATGGGACTCGTCACGATCTCCGACATCCGGGCCGCCGCCGACCGCATCGAGGGCGCGGCGGTCCGCACTCCCCTGCTGCGGTTCGACGACGGGTTGTGGCTCAAGCCGGAGAGCCTGCAACCGGTCGGCGCGTTCAAGATCCGCGGCGCGTACAACGCGCTGGCGCGGCTGACCGAGGACGTGCGGGCGCGCGGCGTCGTCGCCTACTCCAGCGGGAACCACGCCCAGGCCGTCGCCTACGCGGCGAAGCTCTTCGGCGTGCCCGCGGTGATCGTCGTGCCGGACGACACGCCGCGGGTCAAGGTCGAAGCGACCCTCTCGCACGGCGCCGAGGTCGTCCAGGTGCCGATGGCGGCGCGGGAGGCGCGGGCCGCCGAGCTGGTGGCGCAACGGGGCGCGACGCTGATCCCGCCGTTCGACCACCCGGACGTCATCGCAGGTCAGGGCACCGTCGGGCTGGAGGTGATCGCCGACAAGCCGGACGTGGCCACGGTGCTGGTGCCGGTCAGCGGCGGCGGGCTGATCTCGGGCGTGGCCACGGCGGTGAAGGCGCTGAGCCCGTCCACGCGGGTGGTCGGGGTGGAGCCGGAGCTGGCCGGTGACGCGGCCGAGTCGCTGCGGGCAGGCACGCTGGTCCGGTGGCCGGCGGGCGACCGGGCCCGGACGATCGCCGACGGGCTGCGCGCCGAGCCGTCCGAGCTGACGTTCGAGCACCTGCGCGCCTACGTGGACGACATCGTGACGGTGTCCGAGGAGCAGATCGGCGAGGCGGTCGGCGTGCTGGCCCGGCGGGCGCGGCTCGTGGTGGAGCCCAGCGGCGCGGTGACCGTGGCCGCCCACCTCGCGCGGCCGTCCTCCGGCCCGACAGTGGCCGTGCTGTCCGGCGGGAACGTCGACCCCGAGGTGTTCGCCCGCTACCTCTGAGTCACTCGGGATCTCCGAGTGGCTCGGGCACCCGCGCGGGCGGGCCGTCGATGCCGCAGCTGTGGCACTCGGGCACTTCGGGGGTCGGTTCCAGGACGCGGTTGTCCACGCCGATGGCCATCAGCCCGCCGACGACCGACGCGACCGCGCACACCAGCAGGGCCGTCTGCCAGCCCTCGGTGAGCGCGGTCGGGTCGGCGTACTGGGCGCCGGTCAGGCCCGCCACGGCCGGCAGCACGGCCACCGCGACCAGGCTGCCGGTGCGGGCGACGGCGTTGTTCACGCCCGAGGCGACCCCCGCGTACCGGTCCGGCGCGGCGGCCAGCACGGTCGCCGTCACCGGCGCGACCACGGCCGCGAGGCCGAAGCCGAACACCAGCAGGCCGGGCAGCACACCGGTCCAGTAGCCCGCGCCCGGCTCGACCCAGCGCAGCATCAGCATGCCGACGCCGATCAGGACCGGTCCTCCGACGAGTTGGGCGCGCGGCCCGATCCGCTGGGCGAGCGCGCCGGAGCGCGCGGACAGGGCGAGCAGGATCAGCGTGATGGGCACGCTGGCCAGGCCGGACGCCGTCGGCGAGTAGTGCAGCGACACCTGCAGCTGCAGCACCATGAGCACGATCACCCCGCCCAGGGCCGCGTAGACGAGGAACGTCAGGGCGTTGGACAGCACGAACGTCCGGTTGGCGAACAGCTGGGGCGGCACCAGCGGGTCGCTGCCCCGGCGTTGCAGCACGACGAACGCCACCAGGCCGACCACGCCGACCACCCCGGCCGTGACCACGAGCGCGTCGGCGCCCCGAACCGGGGCCTCGACCAGCGCGCCGGTGATGCCGGCGAGGCCGATCGCGCCGATGGCCGACTCGCCGATGTTCGGGCGGCCGGTGAGGGTTTCGTCGCGGGATTCGGGCACGTGCCGGCGGGCCAGCCACACGCACAGCGCCGCGATCGGCAGGTTGATCAGGAACGCGAGCCGCCACGACCAGGCCTGCACCAGCAGGCCGCCGAGCAGCGGCCCGATCGCCGTGGCGACGCCGGACAGGCCGGACCACGCGCCGATCGCCCGGCCGCGGTCGGCGCGGGCGAACACCGATTGGAGGATGGCGAGCGAGCCGGGGGTCAGCAGTGCGCCGCCGATGCCCTGCAGCACGCGTGCGACGACGAGCAGTTCGGTGGTCGGCGCGAGGCCGCAGAGCAGGGACGCGGCGCCGAACCAGAGCACGCCGAAGGTGAAGACCCGGCGGCGGCCGTACCGGTCGCCGAGCGAGCCCGCGATCAGGATCAGCGAGGCCAGTGCCAGCAGGTAGCCGTCGAGGATCCACTGGAGGCCGGCCACGGAGGCTTCGAGCTCGGCGCCGATGCGGGGCAGCGCGACGTTGACGATCGTGCTGTCGAGCATCGCCATGCCCGACCCGAGGATGGTCGTCGCCAGCACGGCCTTCGCCCGGCCCGTGCCCCACACCACAGTTTCCGCCACAGGACCATTCTGCTCTCGCAGTTGTCCACAGGCCGAGCCGGAGCACCCCCGACCGTCGTGACGCGGATCTTGTTCCGCCCGCTCGGGCATCGCGCTCGCACTTCCGCAAGCGCGAATGACGCCGCCCGGTCCCGCGTCCCGGCCGGGCGGCGTCAGGGCCTAGCCGGCGGGCCGGTTCAGGGTCGCCACGAACTTGTAGCGATCCCCCCGGTACACCGAGCGCACCCACTCCACCGGGTTGCCCTCCGTGTCGAACGAGTGCCGCGACAGCAGCAGCATCGGCAGGCCGATGTCGGCCCCGAGCAGCTCCGCCTCCTCCGGCGACGCCAGCGCCGTCTCGATGGTCTCCTCCGCGTGCCCCATCTCGACGCCGAACCGCTCCCTCAGCACCTGGTACAGCGACGCGCCCGGCGCGAGGTAGCGCCGCAGACCGCGGAACCGGCCCAGCGCCAGGTGCGTGGTCTCGATCGCCATCGGCTCGCCGTCGGCCAGCCGCAGCCGGTGCAGCCGGAGCACCTTCGCGCCCGCACGCACGCCGAGCAGCCTGGCCAGCTCGGCCTCGGCGGGCATCTCCGACGCCTCGATCAACCGCGACGACGGCTGCCTGCCCTGGGCCTTCATGTCCTCTGTGTACGACGACAGCTGGAGCCGTTGCGCCACCTTGGGTTCCGCGGCGAACGTGCCCTTGCCCTGCACGCGCAGCAACCGACCCTCCACGGTCAGTTCGGCAAGCGCTTGCCGCACCGTCGTGCGCGACACGTCGAACTCCGCCGCCAGCGAACGTTCCGTCGGGATCGGCGATCCGGGCGGCAACGCGCGCAGGAGGTCGAGCAGATGCCGCTTGAGTCCCCAGTACTTCGGCTCGCGCTGCGCGCGAGTCCTGGCGTCCACGCCAGTCGCAGGGCTCGTCTCGAGCATGCCTTCCTCCTCGCCCCTTGCCAGCCGACCTTGCCAGCGCTCCCAGACACAGGATGCCTTGTCCTCGTCGGATCGTGCGCCCGAACCCCCGACAAGCGCCAAGAAAATGATCCGATGACTTTGCAACGGTCCAGCAACGGCCTTGACATGCCCTGTGGCGAGGCACACTCTAGGCCGCATTGGTCTACACCACTTTGGAGTTCCGGTCGCGGGATCGGGGCATGGGGAAAGGGCGCACAACGTGAAGGGCTGGAGAGGACTGGCCGTAGGTGCCGCCGCACTCGCGGTGGCCGTGGCCGGATGTGGCACGAGCTCCGACGGCGGCAGCGGAAACTCCGGAGAACCCAAGACGCTGACGGTCTGGTTGATGGACGGCTCGGCGCCGACCACCCTGACCGACGCGCTGAACAAGGAGTTCCAGGACTCGCACCCCGGCGTCACCGTCAAGTACGAGATCCAGAAGTGGAACGGCATCCAGGAGAAGCTGACCACCGCGCTGACCAGCAACAACCCGCCGGACGTCATCGAGCTGGGCAACACCCAGACGGCGAAGTTCGCGGCCGAGGAGACGCTGACCGACCTCAGCGCGGACGCCTCGGGGCTCAACGGCGACCAGTGGCTCGGCGGCCTCGAGGACTCGCTGACCTGGGACGGCAAGAAGTACGGCGTGCCGTTCTACGCCGCGAACCGCACGGTCATCTACCGGACCGACCTGTTCGAGGCCGCGGGCATCACCGCCGCGCCGAAGTCGCGTGACGAGTGGATCGCCGCGATCGAGAAGCTGAAGGCGGCCAACGCGGCCGACCCGGACTTCCAGCCCCTCTACCTGCCGGGCCAGTCCTGGTACGTGCTGCTGTCCCTCATCTGGGACGAGGGCGGCGACGTCGCGAAGCCCCAGGGCTCCGCCTGGGCGGGCGCGCTCGACACCCCGCAGGCCAAGGCCGGCCTGGAGTTCTACAAGAAGCTGGTCGACACCTCCGGCACCAAGGCGCCGAAGGACGCGGACGAGGCCACCCCGCAGCAGATGGAGGTGTTCGCCACGGGCAAGGTCGGCATGATGATCGGCCTGCCGTGGGAGCTCGCGGGTGCGGTCAAGGCCAACGCCGACCTGAAGGAGAAGACCTCGGCGTTCGCGATCCCGTCGAAGACCGCGGGCAAGACCGCCCCGGTGTTCCTCGGCGGTTCGAACCTCGCCATCCCGGCCGGCAGCACGAACGCCGACCTGGCCAAGGAGTACCTGAAGCTGCTCAGCTCGGCGAAGTACCAGGGCATGCTGGCCGAGGGCGGCGCGGTGCCCGGCACCTCGACCGACACGTCGAAGCTGGCCACCACCCCGATCGGCAAGGCGCTGGCCGAGTCCGCCCCGAACG
This sequence comes from Actinosynnema sp. NPDC023794, assembly GCF_040639675.1. Classification (NCBI taxonomy): domain Bacteria; kingdom Bacillati; phylum Actinomycetota; class Actinomycetes; order Pseudonocardiales; family Pseudonocardiaceae; genus Actinosynnema; species Actinosynnema sp. NPDC023794. Next base: position 318,565 of record NZ_JBFAFR010000003.1, read on the forward strand.
GCAAGGTCACCCCGACCACGCCGTCGTGGGCCGCGGTCGAGGCGGGCCAGAACCCGCTGAAGGACATGCTGACGGCGTACCTGACCGGCGCGAAGCCGCTGGACCAGGCCGCGTCCGACGCCAACACGGCCTTGTCGAAGACCCTGGCCGGATGACGATCGGATGACGGCCGTGCACACGACCGACGCCGCGGTGCCGACGAGCTCCTCGTCGGCACCGCGGCGTGCCGCACCGGACGGCGCGCCGCGCCGTCGGGGCGGCGCCTTCGACCGGGCGCTGCCCTACCTGCTGCTGGCCCCCGCCGTGGTGGCCATCCTCTGGCTGATCGGTTGGCCCGTCCTCTCCGTCCTGGTGACCAGCTTCCGCAAGCTGAACCTGCGCGAGCTGACCCGCGGCGAGGTCGTGTGGACCGGTCTGGACAACTACACCGAGATCCTGGGCGACCCGGAGTTCTGGGGCATCACGGTGCGTTCCGTGGTGTTCACCGGGATCGTCGTCGTCGTGTCGATCCTCGCGGGCCTGCTGATCGCGCTGCTGATGCGGCAGATCAGCCCGGTCGTGCGGATCGTGCTGCAGGTCGCGATGCTGCTGGCGTGGGCGATGCCGCTGCTCGCGGCCACCACGGTCTACCAGTGGATCTTCGACCAGCAGTACGGCATCCTGAACAAGACCCTGGTCAAGCTGGGTTTCGACGGCTTCGCCGGGTTCTCGTGGTTCTCCACCGGCACGTCGACGCTGGCCGTGATCGGGCTGCTGATCGTGTGGCAGGCGGTGCCGTTCCTGGCGTTCTCGCTGTACGCCGGCGCCATCGGGATCCCGAAGGACCAGTACGAGGCGGCGGGCATCGACGGCGCGTCGGCGTGGCAGACGTTCCGCGCCGTGACGTGGCCGGAGCTGCGGCCGTTGTTGCTGATGGTGACGTTCCTGTCGCTGCTGTGGGACTTCAAGGTGTTCGCGCAGATCTGGGCGATGCGCAAGGGCGGCCCGGACGGCGGCAGCACCACGCTGCCCGTCTACCAGTACCTGGAGGGCATCTCGAAGAGCCACTTCGGCGTGGCCGCCGCGGTGTCCGTGGTGATGGTCGCGCTGCTCGGGCTGCTCACGTTCCAGTACCTGCGCAGGCTGGTCCGGTCCCAGGAGGGCGAGCTGTGATCACGAAGAAGGGTTCCTCCGCCAGGAAGGTCACGGGGAACGTCGTCGCGCTGGTAGTGGCGCTGTTCTTCGCGTTCCCGACGTACTGGATGGTCGCGACCGCGCTCAAGCCGCGCAAGGACCTGCTGACCAGCGGTTACGACCTGGTCCCGTTCTCGGTGACGGGCTCGAACTTCGCCACCGCGTGGGCCAAGCCCGGGTTCCTGAACTCGCTGGGCAACAGCCTGCTGGTGACGTTGAGCGCGGTGCTGGCGTCGATCGTGATCGGCCTGCTGGCCGCGCTGGCGTTGTCGCGGATGCGGTTCAGGGGCCGCAAGGGTTTCGTGATGATGCTGCTGGTGGCGCAGATGGCGCCGTTCGAGGCGCTGCTGATCCCGATGTTCCTGATGATGCGCGACCTCGACCTGCTCGACCGGCTGCCGGCGTTGGCGCTGATCTACTTCGCGGTGACGCTGCCGTTCTGCGCGTGGACGCTGCGCGGGTTCGTCAACGGCATCCCACTGGAGCTCGAAGAGGCGGCGATGGTGGACGGCTGCGGCCGGTGGGGCGCGTTCCGCCGGGTCACGCTGCCGCTGCTCGGGCCGGGCCTGGTGGCCACGTCGGTGTTCGCGTTCGTGACCGCGTGGAACGAGTTCCTGTTCGCGTTGTCGCTGGTCAAGGACCAGACCAAGGAGACCCTGCCGGTGTGGCTGTCGGGGTTCCAGACCGCGTTCGGCACGGACTGGGGTGGCGCCATGGCCGCGTCGGCGCTGTTCACCCTGCCGGTGCTGGTGTTCTTCCTGATCGTGCAGCGCAAGATGGTCACCGGTGTCACGGCCGGTGCGGTGAAGGGGTAGGACCGCATGTCGTTGCACCGGCTCGCGTCGGGTGTGCTGCTGCCGGGGTTCCACGGGACCGCCGCGCCGGACTGGCTGCTGAAGAGGGTGGCCGACGGGCTCGGCGGTGTCGTGCTGTTCGGGCGGAACGTAGTGGACGATGCCCAGGTCACAGCCCTGAACGCCCAGTTGAGGGGCGCGCGGGCGGACGTCGTGATCGGGATCGACGAGGAGGGCGGCGACGTCACCCGCCTCGACGCGGGCCACGGGTCGGAGGTGCCGGGCAACCACGCGTTGGGCGCGGCGGACGACGTGGGGCTGACGCGGGCGGTGGCGGCGTCGATCGGGGCGCGGCTGGCGGCGTGCGGGGTGAGCCTGAACCTGGCGCCGTCGGCGGACCTCGTGCTGACGTTGGAGGACCCGGTGATCGGCGTGCGGTCGTTCGGGTCGGACCCGGTGGCGGCGGGCGCGCACGTGGCGGCGTTCGTGGAGGGCCTGCAGGCGGTCGGGGTGGCGGCGTGCGCCAAGCACTTCCCCGGCCACGGCGCGTCCACTGTGGACTCCCATGCGGCGCTGCCGGTGCTGCCGCGGACCCCGGCGGAGCTGGCGTCGGTCGAGTTCGTGCCGTTCCGCGCGGCCGTGGCTGCGGGGGTGCGGTCGATCATGACCGGGCACCTCGTCGTGCCGCAGTGGGGTCCGGCGCCGGCGACGCTGAACCCGGTGGCGGTGCGGGTGCTGCGGGAGGAGCTGGGGTTCACCGGCGCGGTCATCACCGACGGGCTGGACATGAAGGCCGTCGGCGGAGACCTCGCGGAGGGGTCGGTGCGGTCGTTGGCGGCCGGGGTGGACGCGCTGTGCCTGGGCGGCGAGCCGTTGGACGACGACGGGCTGCAGTGGCTGGTGGACAGCATCGTGGCGGCCGTGGAGTCGGGCGCGCTGCCGCTGGAGCGACTGGAGGAGGCGGCACGGCGGACGGCCGCGCTGGGTGCTCCGGCGACGTCCGCGGAGGCGCACGACCCGGAGCTGGGGCTCGTCGCGGCACGGCGGGCGCTGGAGGTGCGCGGCACGTTGGCGCTGTCCGGGCCGCCGGTGGTCGTGGACCTGGCGGTGGAGCCGTCGATCGCGGTCGGCGACGTGCCGTGGGGGCTCGGGCCGTACTTGGCGGAGCTCGTTCCGGGTACCTCGGTGGTGGCGGCGACGTCCGCGCGCGAGATCGCGTCGCTGGCCGCCGGACGTCCGGTCGTCGTGGTGACGCGTGAGGCACACCGCCACGCGTGGGCTCGCGAGCTGGTGTCGTCGCTGGGTACTATTGGTCTAGACCTTGTGCACGTCGAGACGGGCGTGCCGGGGCCTGACCTGGGCGCCGCCGCCCGCGTGGACACCCACGGCGGTTCACGGGTGTGCCTGCGGGCCGCGGCCGAGCGCATCGCCGCCGCCACCTCCACGCCGTCAGCCGAACCTGAACCGACAGGGGAACTCCGATGACCGACCACCAGCCCGGCAGGCACATGGCGGCCGAGATCGACCAGCAGCCGGGTATCTTCGCCGACCTGTTCGCGAGGCGGGACGCCATCGCGTCGGTCGCCTCGGTGATCGCCGAGCGCCGGCCGCGGTTCGTGCTGCTGGCGGCGCGCGGGTCGAGCGACCACGCGGCGCTGTACGCGAAGTACCTGACCGAGGTGCTGCTGGAGCTGCCCGCCGGGCTGGTGTCGCCGTCCACGACCACGCTGTACGGGGCGCAGCCGGACCTGCGCGACGTGCTGCTGGTCGCGGTGTCGCAGTCCGGCGGGTCGCCGGACCTGCTGGAGGTGACCGAGTCGGCTCGCGCGCGCGGTGCGCTGACGGTGGCGGTGACGAACACCTCGTCGTCGCCGTTGAACGGCGCGGCCGAGCTGGCGGTGGACGTCGGCGCGGGCGTGGAGCGGGCCGTGGCGGCGACGAAGACGTACTCGGCGACGTTGCTGGCGCTGTACCTGCTGGTGGACGGGATCCGGGGTGGTGACGGTTCGGCCGCCTCGGGCCTCGGCGACCTGGCGCGGGCGACGTTGGACTCCTCGGCGGACGCGGTGGCCGAGGCGGTGCAGCGGTACCGGTTCGTGGACCGGGTGCTGACCACCGGGCGCGGCTACTCGCTGCCGACGGCGTTGGAGTCGGCGTTGAAGCTGGCCGAGACGTCGTACCTGGCGGCGCGGGCGTACAGCGGGGCGGACCTGCTGCACGGGCCGGTGGCGGCGGTGGACGCGGAGACGGCCGTGCTGGCGGTGACCAGCTCGGGCAAGGGCGGTGACGCCCTGCACGACGTCCTGGACGCCGTGCACGGGCGTGGGGCGGACGTGCTGGCGGTCGGTTCGGCGTCCGACAAGGTCTCGGCGGCGCTGCGCGTCCCGGTCGCCGAGACGGCGGAGGAGGTGGCGCCGATCCTGGAGATCCTCCCGATCCAGCGCCTGGCCCACGGCCTGGCCCTGGCCCGCGGCGGCGACCCCGACAACCCGCGCGGCCTGAACAAGGTCACCCGCACCCGCTGACCCCGCGAGAGTCCTACGTTCGCGTCGCGCGTGTCCTACGTTCGCGTCGCGAGAGTCCTACGTTCGGAACACCTGAATTCAACGCTGAGCACACGGAGAGGCCCGAGGGACGCATCCCTCGGGCCTCTCCCCTCGTCCGGCTACTGGCCCGCGGCGGCCACGCCGACCGCCGCGTTCTCGTACGCCGTCGCACGGTCGAACACCACCTCGCCGTCCACCCACACCTTGCGCGGCCGGAGGTCGTCGTCCCACCAGACCAGGTCCGCCACGGCGCCGACCTCGAGCCGGCCCAACGTCGGCTCGCCGATCGCGTCGGCCGGGACGACGGTCGCCGACGCCAGCGCGTCCGCCGGGTCCACGCCCACCGACACGATGTTGCGCACGGCCAGGTCCAGCGTCAGCGCGCTGCCCGCGATCGTGCCCTCCGGCGACCGAGGCACGCCGTCCTCGGTCAGCAGCACGTCCGCGCCGCCGAGCTGGTAGCGGCCCGGCGGCATGCCCGCAGCGGCCACGGCGTCCGTGACCAGCGCGACCCGGTGCCCGGCGGCGTTGAAGACCAGCCGGCAGACGTCCGGGCCGACGTGCGCCAGGTCCGCGATCAGCCCCAACGTGAACCGGTCGTCCACCAGCGCCACGCCCGGCACGCCCGGCTCGCGGTGGCCGAGCGGGCGCTGGGCGTTGAACAGGTGCGTCACCATGCGGGCGCCCGCCTCGGCGGCGGCCCTGGTCTGCTCACCCGTCGCGTCGCTGTGCCCGACCGCGACCAGCACTCCCGCCGCCGCCAGCCTGCGCACGGCGTCCAGGCCACCCGGCTGCTCGGGGGCCAGCGTCACCATGCGCAACGCGCGGCGCAGCACCCCGTCGTCCAGCAGCATGTCGATCTCGGCCGGGCCCGGCGGCACCATCAGCGCCGGGTCGTGCACGCCCGCGCGTTTCGGCGACAGGAACGGCCCTTCCAGGTGCACGCCGAGCGGCCTGGCGCCCGCGTGCGGCGGCAGGGTCGCCGACGCGGCCAGCACGGCGTGCGCCTGACGTATCGCGACCGGCACCGGCGCGGTGATCAAGGTCGGCAGGAACCGGGTCACCCCCGTTCGTGGGAGCGCTCTCGCCACCTCGGCCATGCCTTCGGGGTCCACCTCGGCGAAGTCGACCCCGACCGCCCCGTTGACCTGCACGTCCACCAGGCCCGGGGTGAGCAGGCCGTCGGTCAGCACCTCGGCGCCGTCGGGTGGTGAACCCGCGACGACCTCGACGATCCGGCCTGCCCTGAACCTCAGGCTGACGGGACCGGTGATGGTCCGACCGAGCAGTGCTCGCGGAGCTGCGACAACCGTGTCCAAGGTCCCTCCTCAAATGGTCCAGACCATTATGGCCGGAAGTGGCGGACGCCGTCACGTATGGTTATAAGATAACCGAATAGAGTAGAGATGGGTGAATGTTTCGCCGCACGGCGGGTTGGCCGCGTGGCGCTTCGGCGTGGCCCATACTTGGCGCCAGACATCCGAGGTCTAGCTGACGAGTCGAGGACCGCCGTGGCAGTTACCGACGACGCCATCCTGCGCGTCAAGGAGATGATCGTCTCGGGTGAGCTGAAGCCGGGCGACCGACTGCCGCGCGAGGCCGACCTCGCCGAGCGACTCGGGCTGTCGCGGAACTCGCTGCGTGAGGCGGTCAAGGCGTTGTCGCTGGTCAGGGTGCTGGACGTGCGACAGGGTGACGGCACGTACGTGTCCAGCCTGCGTGCCGACGACCTGCTCGGCGCGTTGTCGTTCGTGCTCGACCTGCACCGCGGTGAGGACTCCGTGCTGGAGGTCCTGCAGGTGCGCCGCATCCTCGAACCGGCCGCCGCGGCGATGGCGGCGCAGCGGGTCGGGCCGGACGAGGTCGCGGAGCTGCGGGCGCTGTGCGACGCCGCCGAGTCCGCGCGGTCGGTGGAGGAACTGGTCGAGCACGACCTGGAGTTCCACCGCGCCGTCGCGCAGGGCTCGGGCAACGCCTACCTGGCCCAACTGCTGGACACCCTCGCCGGCCCGACCGTGCGGGTCCGCATCTGGCGCGGCATCACGCAGGGCGGCGCGGTGGACCGGACCGTCGCCGAGCACCGCGCCATCGTCGACGCCCTGGCCGCGCACCAGCCCGAACTGGCCCGTTCGTGGTCGACGGTGCACGTGGCGGGCGTCGAGCAGTGGCTGTCCGACCTGGCGTGACGCCCGCCGACCGTGTTCTGGGCGTTGAACTCAGGTGTTCCGAACGTAGGACTCTCGCGGCGTGAAGGTAGGACTCTCGCGGTTAGGTGCGGTCGAAGTGGAAGGGGCAGGTGGAGCCGCCGCGGGCGATGGTGGTCGGTCGTCGGAAGGCCACGCGGTGGCGGTCGGGGTCGATGGCGTCGATCCACGCGGCGTCGAAGTCGCAGAACACCTCTCCCAGCTCGGGAACGCCGGCGACCGCGAGGACGCGCACGTAGAAGCAGCGGTGGACGTCGACGTGGTAGTGGGAGGCGGACTCGGAGCGGGTGAAGGCGAAGTCGTCGCCGAAGTAGTTCTCCTCGCGGTCCTTGGACATGTCGGTGATCACGGCGAACGGGTCGTCGGCGGCGTCCAGGGCAGCCTGGGTGCCATCGTGCACATAAGGGCGGATCGGCTCGTGGAACGCACGTGCCACCGAACGCAAGGCCTCCGACCGCGGCATGCGGCGGAGGAGGCACTGGTAGGCGCCGGCGACCAGCGCGGTCACGGGCAGGTGAGGGCTGGAGCCGCCCACCGCCGCCGCGATCCGGGACGCCGCCGCGTCGACCTCGGGCAACGGGACGAGAGCCGCGACGTGCTCGCGGAACAGGGAAATGAGCTCTTCGTTCATGTGTGGTTGTCCTCACGGTGTCCGTACCCGCGCATGCGCGGGACGGCCAGCACGCTCCAACCACCAACCTGGCGCTGACCAGGGTTTGCTCTTACCGCGCCACACCGTACACCCGGGCCACCGCGCCGGGAAGGATCACGACGCCAGCAAGCCCTCCTCGCGCAGGTCGTCCCACAACGCGTCCGGCGCCGGCGAGGGGAAGACGGCGGCCCGCATCTCCGCCGCCGTCCGGACGCCCAACAGCACCGACACCACCGCCGGGTGCCGGAACGGGAACGACACCGCCGCCTGCGGCAACGTCACGCCGTGCCGCGCGCAGACGGCGGCGATCCGACGGGCACGCCGCACCAACGACTCCGGCGCGGCCCGGTAGTCGTACGTCGAGCCGACGTCGGGCCGGGCCAGCAGCCCGGAGTTGAACACCCCCGCCGCCACCACCGACACGCCACGCGACGCGCACAGGTCCAGCAGCGCCGCCCCGCCCTGCTCCAGCACGGTGTACCGCCCGGCCAGCAGCACCACGTCCAACTCGGTCTCCCGGACGAACCGCGCGGGCATCTCCCACTGGTTCATCCCCACGCCGACCGCCCCGATGACGCCTTCCGACCGCAGCCCCAGCAACGCGGGCACGGCCTCGGAAACCGCCTGCTCCCCATGCGAATCCGGGTCGTGCACGTACACCACGTCGACCCGGTCCAGCCCCAGTCGGTCCAAAGAGGACTCCAACGACCGCCGCACGCCGTCCGCGCTGAAGTCCCACCGCCGCCACGCCGTCGCGGGCACCGCGAACCCGTTCGCCATGTCGTCGCCGTCGCCGAACCCCGGCTCCAACACCCGGCCGACCTTCGTGGAGACGACGAACGAGTCACGCGGCCGACCCGCCAGGAACGCGCCGATCCGCCGCTCCGACAAGCCCAGCCCGTAGTGCGGCGCGGTGTCGAAGTACCGGACGCCGGCGTCCCAGGCGGCCTCCAACGCGCCGAAAGCGTCCACATCGGACACCTCGGCGTACAGGTTGCCGATCGGTCCGCCGCCGAACCCCAACCGGGACAGGGGAATCACTCCTGCACCTTCCCCGTGGCGAAGCGGGTCACCACCGCCACGATGATCACCGCGCCGTACGACGCGTTGACGTAGAACCCGCTGACGCTCAGCAGCCGCAGGGTGTCCTCCACCAGCCCGAATCAGCACCCCGGACAACGCACCCACCAGCGTGCCGCGCCCGCCGAGCCGCAGGCGGTGGTCATCGTGAGGGACAACGCGCGGTGAGGATGCTGAGACGCTTCATGGTCCCCTCGATCCGTTCAGGGTTTCGGGCGCAACCGCAGACCGTGCATGCCGCCGTCGACCGCGAGGACGGTGCCGGCGGTGGAACCGGAGAGCGGACCGGCCAGGTAGGCGATGGCACCCGCGACCTCGTCCGCCGAGACCAGCCGCCCGTGCGGCTGCCTGGCCTCCAGCGCGGCCCGCTCGGCGGCCGGGTCCGGCGCCGAGTCGAGCAGGCGGCCCACCCACGGGGTGTCCGCCGTGCCGGGGGCCACCGCGTTCACGCGGATGCCCTCGCGCACGTAGTCCGCGGCCATGGCCAGCGTCAACGCGTGCACCGCGCCCTTGCTCGCCGAGTACAGCGCGCGCTGCGGCAGACCGGCCCAGGCCGCGATCGAGCCGGTGTTCACGATCGCCGCGGCCGGCGACTTCCGCAGGTGCGGCAGCGCGGCGCGGGCGACCCGGGCCATGCCGACCACGTTCACGTCCAGCACCCGGAGCCACTCGTCGTCCGGGTTCGCCGTCACGTCACCCTGCGCGCCGACGCCCGCGTTGTTCACCACGACGTCGAGCCGGCCGAACCGCTCGACCACCTCGTCGACCGCGGCGCGCACCGACGCGTCGTCGGCGACGTCCATCCTGATCCCGTGCAGCGGGGGGTCGACCTGCGGGTTCAGGTCCAACGCCACCGCGGTCGCGCCCCGGGCGGCCAACAACCGCGCGGTGGCCAGGCCGATGCCCGACGCGCCGCCGGTCACCACCGCGACCAGCCCTTCGAACTCGCTCACCGCTCCTCCTGCAACTCGGTCCACACCGGACCGTCGGGGTACCGGTAGTCGGTCAGGGTCCGCTCCCGCAGCCGGGCCGAGAAACCGGGCTCGGTGGGCGCGACGTACCGGCCGTCGCGCACCACGGCGGGGTCGGTGAAGTGCTCGTGCAGGTGGTCGACCCACTCGAGGACGCGACCGTCGGCGGTGCCGGAGACCGCCACGAAGTCGACCATCGCGAGGTGCCGGACCAGCTCGCACAGGCCGACGCCGCCCGCGTGCGGGCACACCGGCACGCCGAACTTCGCCGCCAGCAGCAGGATCGCCACGTTCTCGTTCACGCCGCCCACCCGGCACGCGTCCAGCTGCAGCACGGCGATCGCGTCGGTCTGGAGCAGCTGCTTGAACACCACCCGGTTCTGCACGTGCTCGCCGGTGGCGACCCTGATCGGGCTCAACGCCCTGGCGATCGCGCCGTGCGCCAGCACGTCGTCCGGGGAGGTGGGCTCCTCGATCCAGTACGGGTCGAACGGCGCCAGCTCGCGCATCCACGCGATGGCCGTGCCGACGTCCCACCGCTGGTTGGCGTCCACCGCGATGCGCACGTCCGGTCCGACGACCTCGCGGGCCAGCTTCATCCGCCGCACGTCGTCGTCCAGGCTGCCGCCGACCTTCAGCTTGATCATGTCGAAGCCGTCGGCCAACGCCTGCCGCGCCAGGCCCGCGAGCTTCTCGTCGGTGTAACCGAGCCAGCCCGGCGACGTCGTGTAGGCCGGGTAGCCGTCCCTGACCAGCGCCTCAGCCCGTTCGGCACGTCCCGGCTCCGCGCGCCGCAGGATCTCGAGCGCCTCGTCGGGCGTGAGCACGTCGGACAGGTACCGGAAGTCGACCAGGCCGACGATCTCCTCCGGCGTCATGCCCGACAGGAACCGCCACAGCGGCAGTCCCGCGCGCCGTGACGCCAGGTCCCACGCGGCGTTGACCACCGCCCCGAGCGCCATGTGCGCGACGCCCTTCTCCGGGCCGAGCCACCGCAGCTGCGAGTCGCCGACCAGCTCCGCGGACAACGCGGCCAGGTCGGCGGCGGTCTCCGGCACCGGCCGGCCGACCACGTGGTGCGCCAACGACCGGATCGCGGCGGCCTGCACGTCGTTGCCCCGGCCGATGGTGAACGCCAGCCCGTAGCCCTCCGGGCCGCCCGACGTGCGCAGCACGACGTACGCGGCGGAGTAGTCCGGGTCGGGGTTCATCGCGTCCGACCCGTCCAGCTCCCGCGAGGTCGGGAACCGGATGTCCAGCACGTCCAGCGCGATGATCCGGTCCGCCACCGCGGTCAGGTCCGCCCCCGTGGCCATCTCACGCCTGCCCGAACGTCTGCCGCTGCCGGCCCAGCCCGTCGATCTCCAGCTCCACCACGTCGCCCGCGCGCAGGTACGGCTTCGGCTCCGGGTGGCCGAGCGCCACGCCCGCGGGCGTGCCGGTGTTGATGACGTCACCTGGTCGGAGGACGAGGAACCAGCTCAGGTAGCGGACCAGCTCGGCCACCGGGAAGATCATGTTCTTGGTGGACGAGTCCTGCCGCGGCACGCCGTTGACCCACAGCCGCATGCCGAGCGCCTGCGGGTCGCCGACCTCGTCCGCGGGCACGAGGAAGGGGCCGAGCGGGTTGAACGTCTCGCAGTTCTTGCCCTTGTCCCACTGGCCGCCGCGTTCGAGCTGGAACTCGCGCTCGCTGACGTCGTGGGACAGCGCGTACCCGGCGACGCAGGTCAGGGCCTCTTCGGCGGACTCGAGGTACCGGGCCTCGCGGCCGATGACCACGGCCAGCTCGACCTCCCAGTCGGTCTTCACCGAACGGCGCGGCACCAGCACCTCGTCGTCGGGGCCGACGATCGTGTCCGGCGTCTTGAGGAACATCACCGGCTCGGCCGGGATCGGCGCGCCGGTCTCCTCCGCGTGGTCGCGGTAGTTGAGGCCGATGCAGACGAGCTTGCCGACGCCCGCGACCGGCGGCCCGATCCGCACGCCGTCGGCCACGATCGGGTGGAGTTCCCCGGCGGCGAGCGCGGCCCGCGTGCGGGCGATGCCGTCGTCGGCCAGGAACGCACCGGTCACGTCGTCGGTCACCGGCGTCAAGTCGTACGTGACGCCGTCGTCGGCACGGACGGCGGGTCGTTCGGAGCCCAACGGTCCCAGGCGCAGCAACTGCACGGCAGGTCCTCCTCGAAAGCCGGTCGACAGATCGGATGTATAGCGCTCTCTAGCGGCTTCGTCTAGAGGTTGTCCAGTTAGTGGTCCGATGAATCCCGGTTACGAAGGGTCGCGATGAAACTCCACCGCGCGGTGTGGGCGTCCGCCGCCACGACCGCGGCACTGCTCGGCACGCTCCTCGTCGGCAGCGCCTCGGGAGCCGATCCGACGGCCCGACCGCTGCCGCCGAACCGCGCCGACCACGCGGACGGCGGGTCGTCCGAGCGGGTCGGCACGGCGCTCGGCCGCGCCACCGGACCGGTCACCGCGTTCGTCGAGCTGACCACGACCCCGGCCGCCAGGGCGTACGGCGACGAGAAGGCGCGCGGCGGGCACGACCCCGCGGCTGCCGCACGGGCCGCCCGGCAGCACGCCGACGTGCAGGCCGACCGGGTGCTCACCGCGTTGCGCGGCCAGGACGCCGCCACCCGGGAGATCGCCAAGACGCGCAACGCGGTGCCGGGCGTCGTGGTCTCCGCCGACGCCGCGAGCCTGCGCGGGCTGACCGCGTTGCCCGAGGTCAGGTCCGTGCGGCTGACCGTGCCGAAGTCGGTGCGCAACGCGGGCGCGGTCGAGCTGACGCGAGCTGTGCGGGTGTGGCGGGACACCGGCCGGTACGGCGAGGGCCTGCGCATCGGCGTCATAGACACCGGCATCGACTACACGCACGCCGACTTCGGCGGCCCCGGCACCACCGCCGCCTACGAGGCCGTCGACCGCACCGCGCCGTGGACGCCGACCGCGAAGGTCGTCGGCGGCCACGACTTCGCGGGCGACGCCTACGACTCGACCAAGCCGGAGCAGGCGGTGCCGGCGCCCGACCCGAACCCCCTGGACTGCCAGAGCCACGGCACGCACGTCGCGGGCACCGCCGCCGGGTACGGCGAGAACGCCGACGGCACGCCGTTCACCGGCGACTACTCGACGTTGACGCCCGAAGCCCTGGCCGCCATGAGGATCGGCCCCGGCACCGCGCCGAAGGCGTCGCTGTACGCGTTGAAGGTGTTCGGCTGCACGGGGGCGACCGAGCTGGTCGGGCAGGCCCTCGACTGGTCGCTCGACCCGAACGGCGACGGCGACTTCGGCGACCACCTCGACGTGGTCAACCTGTCGCTGGGCGGCGACTTCTCCGGCCAGGACGACCCGGACAGCCTGTTCGTGCGCAAGGTCGTCGAGCACGGCGTGGTGGTGGTCGCGTCGGCGGGCAACGGCGGCGACCTCTACGACGTCGGCGGCTCGCCCGCGAACACGCCCGAGGCGTTGGCGGTGGCCAACACGCGGGACGCGTTCGCGCTGCTCGACGGGGTCGAGGTGGGTGGCGTCAGCCAGTCCGGGCAGTACAGCAAGAGCTACACCGGGTACGGCGCGCTGGACGTGACGCTGCCCGTCGTGCCGGTGTCCGACCCGGAGAACCTCGACGGTTGCGCGCCGATCGCCGAGGACCTGAGCGGCAGGTTCGTGTGGTTGGAGTGGGACGAGGACGACGCGACGCGCGAGTGCGGCTCGGGCGCGCGGACCGACAACGCCGAGGCGGCGGGCGCGGAGGGCGTGCTGCTCACCGCCACCAGCGCGCACTTCAAGGCGGCCATCGCGGGCAACGCGGGCATCCCGGCGTTCCAGTTCACCCGTGCGGCGACCGACGCCGTGCGGCCCGCGTTGACCGGCGGCACGCTCCAGGTGCGGATGCTCGGCTCCCTGCGCAACGCCGTGCCGACGATGACGCCGACCCTGGCCGACACCATCACGCCGTCGTCCTCGCGCGGGTCGCGCGGCGCCACGGCGGCCAAGCCGGACGTGGCCGCGCCGGGTGACACGATCCTGTCCGCGTCGGTCGGCACGGGGGCCGAAGCGGTGAGCATGGGCGGCACGTCGATGGCCGCGCCGCACGTGGCGGGCATCGCCGCGCTGGTGCGCGAGGCCCGTCCGGAGTGGACGGTCGAGGAGGTCAAGGCGGCGATCATGAACACCGCGACCGGTGACGTGACCGACGGCGACGACCACACCACCGGCACGCCCGAGGCGCCCATGCGGGTCGGCGCGGGGCGGGTGGACGCGCTGGACGCGGTCGGCGTCGACCTGCTGGCCATGGTCGCGGACGACCCGGGCACGGTGGGCGTGTCGTTCGGGCCGGTCGAGGCGGCGTCGCCGGTGGAGGTGAGCAAGACGGTGGAGGTGGTGAACAAGTCGGCGTCGGTGCGCACGGCTCGGGTGTCGTACCAGGCCGCGACCACCGTGCCGGGCGCGACGTTCGAGGTGTGGCCGCCGGTGCTCGTCGTGCCGCCGGGCGGGACCGCGTCGGTCGACGTGACGCTGACCGTGACGCCCGAGGAGCTGCGGAAGGTGGCCGACCCGACGATCGAGAAGGTGCAGGCGGACGTGGCGCGGCAGTTCCTGGCGGAGGCGTCCGGCCGGCTGCTCGTGCGGTCCGGCGACCGCACGCTCAGGGTGCCGGTGTACGCGGCGCCGAAACCGGTCGCGGACGTGGAGGCGGTCGACCGCGGTGACGGCGCGGTGGAGCTGGGCGGACGTGCGCTGGACCAGGGCGAGGGCGACGAGGCCTACCGGTCGTTGGTGAGCGCGTTCGCGTTGCAGGGCTCCAGCCCGGAGCTGCCCGACTGCGTGGACGGGGCGCAGGCCGACTGCGCGGTCAACGGGTCGGCCAAGGGCGGTGACCTGCGGTACGTCGGGGCGGGTGTCGGTGACGGGATGCTCGCGTTCGGGGTCGTGACCTGGCGCAACTGGGTCACGCTCGGCATCGCCACCAGCCCGGGGATCCGGATCGACACCAACGGCGACGGTGCGCACGACTACACAGTGAGCGCGGTGAAGCCGAGCGTCGGCGAGGTCGTGACGGCGGACGTGTGGCTGGCGCGGACCGTGCGCGAGGCGGACGGCGAGGTGGTGGACGAGCAGCCGCTCAACGGCCAGTACGGCGACGTGGACACCAACCTGATGGACAGCGACGTGGTGGTGCTGCCGGTGGCGTTGACCGCGTTGGGCATCGACCCGGCGGCCGGCAGCGCGCCGTTGACCTACACGGTCGTGATGTCCGGGCACTACCCGGCGCCGGGCAACGCGGACGGGTTCGTGGACCGGATCGACACGCCGATGGCGTTCGACCCGCTGCGGCCGGGGCTCGGGGTCGAGGGCGGGGTGTCGTTCGTGGCGGAGCCGGGCGCGGTGCTGCGGGTGCGGCGGGGCGGGTCCGACGGCAGCCTGCTCCTCCTGCACCACCACAACGCCTCGGGTGACCGTGCGCAGGTGCTCGTGGTCCGCTGACGGCTGTTGCGGCTGTGACCGAGAGCCAGGTCCGGCACAACCCGGTTGGGTGTGCCGGACCTCGTTCGTGCTGGGCATACTCGGGCGAATGGGTTTCGTAGTAGGTCTGGACGCGGGCGGCACGAGCACTCGGGCGTTGGTGCTCGACCTGGACGGCGCCCGGGTGGGCGCCGGGGTGGCCGGCGGCGCGAACCCCAACTCCCACCCGCCGGAGACGGCCGCCTCGCACGTCCGGCAGGCGTTGACGGCGGCGTTGGAGGGGTTGGACCCGGCGAAGGTCGAGTCGGGAGTGCTCGGCATGGCCGGGTCGAGCAAGCTGCTCAGCGATCCGGCGGTGGCGGCGTTGTTCGAGGCGGCGTGGGCCGGGGCCGGGCTGCGCTGCCCCATGCGGGTGATCACGGACTGCGAGGCGGCGTTCGCGACGGGGTCGGCGTCGCCCGACGGGACCGTGCTGGTGGCGGGGACGGGGTCGGTCGCGGCCCGGATCGAGCACCACGAGCTGGTGTCGACGGCCGGCGGGTACGGCTGGCTGCTGGGTGACGAGGGTTCGGCGTTCTGGCTGGGGCGTGAGGCGGTGCGGGCGGCGCTGGTGGCGTTGGAGCGGGACGAGCCGGACGACCTGACCACCGCCGTGCTGGCGCGTGCGGACATCCCCGACGTGCCCCGGCGTGACCAGTGGCGGCGGTTGATCACGGTGGCCAACAACGCCGCGCCGATCGCCCTGGCGACCTACGCGCCCCTCGTGACGGCGCATGCCACGGCCCCGTCAGCCGACCGGATCATCACCGCTGCCGTGCAGACCCTGGCCGACCTGGCCGAGTCCGCCCGCCCCGCCGACGACCGCTCGCCGATCGTCCTCATGGGCAGCCTGGTCCACGCCCAACCCCTGGGTGCCCGCCTCAAGCTCGAACTGACCACCCGCACCTCGGCCCCCGTCACCGTCGCCACCGAGGGCGCCGCCGGCGCGGCCTGGCTCGCCGCCGTGAAGGTCCTGGGCGACTCCGCCCCCCGCCCCACCTGACCGCGAGAGTCCTACGTTCAACGCGCGAGAGTCCTGCGTTCGCGGCACCTGGATTCAACGCTCACGACGAGCGGCACCCGACCCGGCCTGTCCTGAGCGTTGAATTCAGGTGTCCTGGGCGTAGGACTCGCGCGCCGCGAACGTAGGACTCTCGCGGGGGTCAAGGGGTCGGGGTGCGGGGGTGGCGGAGGCCCGGGTGGTCGGCGGGGAGGGTTCGGCGGAGGACCCACCAGCTCACGGCGATGCACGCCACCTGCAGCGGCCAGGTCAGGGCGGCACGCATGATGCCCAGCAGGACGACCTCGCCGGCCAGCCAGAGGGCGCCGAAGACGAGCACGCGGAGGATGTACTGGCCCACCCACGGCCAGGACGCGTAGCGGTACGCGCGGAGCAGGTCGGGGTCCTGCCGCCAGCGGAACTTCTGGCCCGTGATCAGGCCCACCACCACGCCGAGCAGGGGCCGGCGCAGGACGATCGACGCCGACCAGACCAGGGCCGACGCGGCGTTGAGGAAGATCTGCACGAGGAAGAAGTCCTCGGCCCGGCCCGTTTGCAGGGCGATGTAGGCGGCCAGGACCACCAAGGCAACGGACACCAGGAGCGCACGCGGGCGGCCTCCCCGGACAACCCGGACCAAGCCGACGACCACGCCGCACACGACCGCCGCCAGAGCGCCGGCGGCGATCGAGCTCCCGCCCAGCAGCCACCCCACGACGAACGCCAACGGCGGCAGCGAGGCGTCCAGCGCACCGCCCCGCCCGCCCAGCAGTGCGGCCAGCGACTCCTGACGCGTGTCGGTCATACCTCCAGAGTGCCTTAGGCGAGCCTAACCCCGGTAACGGACCCGTCTCGGAGCATTGACCCCCGCAAGCCCCGTCACTAGCGTCTCCCCGAAATCGTCTGGAAAGTTACCAGACAGGACCGTCACGGACAGGAGACCCGATGCGAGCCGGGAGCCCGAGGCTGCTGCGCGAGATCAACGACCGCGCCGCCATAGAGGCGCTGCTCCGCAACGGCCCGCTGACCAGGGCGGAGCTGGAAGGGATCATCGGCCTGTCCAAACCGGCCACCGCGCAGCTCCTCACGCGCCTCGAAGACGAGGGCACGGTCCTGCGCGACGGCCTGCGCGGCGGCGGACGCGGCCCGCGGGCGCAGCTCTGGACGGTCAACGGCGCGCTGGCCCACGTCGCCGCCGTCGACCTCACCCCGGGCGCGATCGACATCGCCATCGCCGACATCTCCGGCGCCACGCTCACCGAACACCGCGCGCCCATGCCGAAGACCGACGTGCTGGAGGCGTTCCACAGCGCGGTCACGAAGGCCGCGACCCAGGCCGGCCTCACCACCGACGCCCTGCACCACGTGGTCGTGGGCAGCCCCGGCGCGGTCGACCCGGCCACCGGTCGCCTCAACTACGCGCCGCACATGCCGGGCTGGGAGCACAAGAACATCCCCGAGGAGCTCGAAGCCCTCCTCGACACCTCCGTCACCGTCGAGAACGACGTCAACCTCGTCGCGCTGGAGGAGATGATCGCCGGCCGCGCCGTCGGCGTGCGGAACTTCGTCCTGCTCTGGCCCGCCGACGCGGTGGGTGCGGCCGTCGTCGTCAACGGCGTGCTGCTGCGCGGCGCGACCGGCGGCGCGGGCGAGATCGACGCGATGCAGGTCCCGGACCACGCGCACGCCGACACGGGCACCGAGCGCACCGGCAGCCGTTACGGCGACCTGCTCGACAGCCCCGGCATCGCCCGCCTGGCCCGCGCGCACGGCGTGTCCGCGCGCACCGGTCAGGAGGCCGTGGAGAAGGCGTTGAGCGAGGGACCGGCCGGCCGGGAGTTCCTGGTCGACCTGGCCCGCCGCGTCGCGACCGGCGTGGCGAACGTGATCGCCGTGCTCGACCCCGAACTGGTGCTGCTGTCCGGCGAGATCGCGCAGGCGGGCGGCACGACGCTCGCCGACCTCGTCGCCGCCGAGCTGCGCCGCCTGGTGGTGCCCCGCACCCCCGTCGAACTCGCCCTGGTGACCGGGAAACCGGTGCGTTCCGGCGCACTGCACTCCGCGCTGTCGGTCGTCAGGGAACAGGTGTTCGGTCTGCCCGCCGCCACGACCGAACCCTTCCGCGGTCCGAACCAGCAGGACGCGACCGCACCGAGCACGTCGACATGAAGGAGAGCACATGCGCAAGCTCCACCGCGCGACGTTGCTGTGCGTGGCCGCGGCGGTGTCCCTGACCGCTTGTGCGGCGGGCTCCGGCGAGCAGGCCGACCAGTCGGGACCGGCGGCGGCGCCCGGCAAGGACGACAAGTTCTCCCTGACCGTCTGGAGCAACTACTCCGGCCGCGAGCAGGCCGAGGTCACCAAGGCCCTGGAGAGCTTCAAGGAGAAGTTCCCGAACGCCGAGATCAAGCACGAGGGCAGCCAGGACGACGACAAGATCACCGCGGGCATCCGCGGCGGCAACCCGCCGGACGTGGCCCTGTCGTTCACCACCGACAACATCGGCCAGTTCTGCTCCAGCGGCTCGTTCGCCGACCTCAAGCCCTACATCGCGCGCGACGGCGTCGACCTCGGCCAGATCACGGACGCCGTGCGCTCGTACACCGAGTACAAGGGCAGCCGCTGCGCGATGCCGATGCTCAGCGACGTGTACGGGCTGTACTACAACAAGGACATGCTCGCCGAGGCGGGCATCACCGGGCCGCCGAAGACGACCGCGGAGCTGCTGGACTTCGCCAAGCGGACGACGAAGAGGGCGGCGGACGGCTCGATCGAGGTCGCGGGCTTCCTGCCGAGCATGCCGTACTACGCCAACAACCCGCAGATCTGGGCGCCGCACTTCGGCGCGAAGTGGGAGAAGGCGGACGGCACGTCGGGCCTGGCGTCGCCGGAGTGGGCGCGGATGCTCCAGTTCCAGAAGGAGCTGGTGGACTTCTACGGCTACGACGCCCTGGAGCGGTTCCGCGCCGGGCTCGGCCAGCAGTACTCGACCGACCACGCGTTCCACCAGCGCAAGATCGCCATGATGGTCGACGGCGAGTACCGCACGGCGTTCCTCCAGGACCAGGCCCCGGACGTGCGGTTCGGCACCGCGCCGTTCCCCACGAGCGATCCCGGGTTGTACGGCACCGGCTTCACCGCGGGCACCATCATGGGCATCCCGAAGGGCTCGAAGAACCCCGGCGCGGCGTGGGAGCTGATCAAGCACCTGTCGTTCGACACCGACACGATCGTCGACCTCGCCAACGGGATCAAGAACATCCCGAGCACGAAGGCCGCGCTGGCCGACCCGCGGCTGGAAGTGGACGAGAACTTCAAGACGTTCATCGACCTGGCGACCTCGGGCAAGCTCCAGGGCAACCCGGTGACGCCCATCGGTGACGCGCACATCAAGGCGATCGGCGACTTCGCCACGTCGTGGCAGGCGGGCGCGGTGCCCGACCTGATGGCCGGGCTGAGGGAAGTCGACCAGCAGATCGACGACCGGATCGCGAAGAGCGGCAAGTAGGGATGACGGCCACGCTGGAGCGCGTGGACGTGGCGCGGACCGCCCCGGCGAAGGGGCGGTCCCGGGCCCGCGCCCGTCACCGCTTGACCGTGCTGGCGTTCATGGCGCCCGCGATCCTCGGGTTCGCCCTGTTCTTCGGCTACCCCCTGATCGCCACGATCGGGTTCTCGTTCACCAGGTACGACCTGATCAACCCGCCGGAGTGGATCGGCTGGGAGAACTACGCCTACATGTTCTCCGACAAGCTGTTCCGCACCGCCGTGCACAACACGGTGTGGTTCGTGGTGGTGCTGACCGTCGCACGCGTGGTGTTCGCGCTGGGCGTGGCGTCGGTGATCGCACGGCTGAAGTCCGGCGTGGGGCTGGTGCGCACCCTGTGCTACCTGCCCTCGTTGGCGCCGCCGGTCGCGGCGACGTTGGTCTTCTTCCTGGTCATGCGGCCCAATGAAGGGCCCCTGGATTCGTTCCTGGGGTGGTTCGGGATCGAGGGACCGCTGTGGTTCGCCGATCCGGTGTGGGCCAAGCCCGGGATCGCGGCGGTCGTGCTGTGGGTGTCCGGGGACCTGATGATCATCATCCTGGCGGCGATCCTCGACGTGCCGCGGGAGCAGTACGAGGCCGCCGAGCTGGACGGCGCGGGGCCGGTGCGGCGGTGGTGGCACATCACGCTGCCGACGATCTCGCCGGTGCTGCTGTTCGGGGTGGTGAACTCGATCATCCTGGCGTTGCAGCTGTTCACGCAGGCGGTGGTGGCGGGCTCGGCGGCGAGCGGGTCGGCGGACGTGACGGGGTCGACGAAGGTGCTCGGGTTCCCGGAGAACTCGACGTTGACGTTCCCGGTGTGGCTGTACACGCAGGGGTTCAGGTACTTCGACATGGGCTACGCGGCGGCGATGGCGACGGTGTTGTTCGTGATCTCGTTCGCGGCGACGGCGTTGTTGGTGCAGCGGATGCGCAAGGCGTCGTACCAGGAGGAGTCATGACGGCGGCCGTCGACGTCCGGAGGCCGGTCGCGTGGCGGAAGGCGTTGGACTGGGTGGCGGTGCACAGCCTGGGGCTCGCCCTGGGGTTGATGTTCACGTTGCCCATCGTCTTCGTCTTCCTGACGGCGGTCATGTCGGACGGCCAGGCGTTCACCAAGGACTTGTGGCCCCGCGAGTGGCACTGGGGCAACTTCCTGGAGGTGTTCGAGCAGGCGCCGTTGCTGAAGTACCTGGGCAACAGCATGCTGTACTCGACCCTGGCCACGGTCGGGATGCTGGTCTCCTCCATCCCGGCCGCTTACGCGTTGGCGAAGTTGCGGTGGCGTGGGCGGAACGTGGTGTTCCTGCTGGTGGTGGGCGCGATGATGCTGCCACCGCAGGTCGTGGCGGTGCCGCTGTACGACACGTGGTCCAGCCTCGGGTTGACGGGCACGCTCTGGCCGCTGATCGCGCCCTACTTCCTGTTCGACGCCTTCAGCATCTTCCTGCTGCGCCAGTTCATCCTGACGATCCCGCAGTCCTATGTGGACGCCGCACGGGTGGACGGGTGCACGGAGTTCCAGGCGT
This sequence comes from Actinosynnema sp. NPDC023794, assembly GCF_040639675.1. NCBI lineage: Bacteria > Bacillati > Actinomycetota > Actinomycetes > Pseudonocardiales > Pseudonocardiaceae > Actinosynnema > Actinosynnema sp. NPDC023794. Next base: position 339,551 of record NZ_JBFAFR010000003.1, read on the forward strand.
TGGCGCGGATCGTCGTGCCGATGGCGCGGCCGGGCATCGCGGCGACCGCGTTGTTCTGCTTCCTCTACACCTGGAACGACTACTTCGGACCGCTGCTCTACACGAGCGAGAAGCCGGACCGGTGGACGCTGTCGCTGGCGCTGTCGACGTTCAAGGGCATGCACCACGTGCAGTGGAACCTGGCGATGGCCGTCACGTTGCTGATCATGGCCCCGGCGGTGGTGCTGTTCGCGTTCGCGCAGCGCTCGTTCGTCAAGGGCATCACATTCACGGGGGTCAAGGGGTGAAGCTCACCGTTGTCGGTGGCGGGTCGACCTACACGCCGGAACTGGTCGACGGGATCGCGGGGAGGCGGACCAGCCTCGAAGTGGACGAGATCGTGCTCGTGGACCCGGACCTGGCGCGGCTGGAGGTGGTCGGTGCGTTCTCGCGGCGGTTGCTGGAGCACGCGGGCCACCCGGCGCGGGTGACGACGACCGGCGACCTGGAGCGGGGCGTTGACGGGGCGTCGGCGGTGTTGTTGCAGCTCAGGGTGGGCGGGCAGGCGGCACGGGCGTCGGACGAGACGTTCCCGCTGGTGTGCGACCGCGTCGGGCAGGAGACGACCGGGGCCGGCGGGTTGGCCAAGGCGCTGCGGACCGTGCCGGTGGTGCTGGACATCGCGCGGCGGGTGCGGGAGGTGGCGGGGGACGCGTGGATCGTGAACTTCACCAACCCGGTGGGGATCGTGACGCGGGCGTTGCTGGCCGAAGGGCACCGGGCGGTCGGGCTGTGCAACGTCGCGATCACGTTCCAGCGGTGGACGGCGGCGTTGCTGGGGGTCGAGCCGGAGTCGGTGCGACTGGAGCACGTCGGGCTCAACCACCTGAGCTGGGAGACGGGGGTGTTCGTCGACGGCGTCGACCGGCTGCCGGAGCTGCTGGCGCGGCACGCCGACGCGTTGGGCGAGCACATCGGGCTGCCCGGGACGCTCATGCGGCGGTTGGGGATGGTGCCGTCGTACTACCTGAAGTACTTCTACGACCACGACGAGGTGGTGCGGAAGCAGCAGACCGAGCCGCCGCGCGCCGAGGTGGTGGCGCGGGTGGAGAAGGAGTTGCTGGACTTGTACGGGGACGTGGCGGTGGTGGCGAAGCCGGCGCAGCTCTCGCAGCGCGGGGGCGCGTACTACTCGGAGGCGGCCGTTCAGCTGGTGCACGCGTTGACCGGCGGCACGGGCGCGGAGCAGCACGTGGTGAACGTCCGCAACGGCGGCACGCTGCCGTTCCTGCCGGAGGACGCGGTGGTCGAGGTGCCCGCGGTGGTCGACGGCAGCGGTGCGACGCCGCTGCCCGTGCCGCCCGTGCCGCCGTCGGTGGCCGGGTTGATCGCGCACGTGACGAGCTACGAGCACCTGGCGTTGGACGCGGCGGTGCGCGGTGGGCGTGACCGGGTGGCGGACGCGCTGCTCGCGCACCCGCTGGTCGGGCAGCACGCGTTGGCGGAGCGGTTGGCCGACGAGCTCGTGGCGCGCAACGCGGACTTCCTGCCGTGGGCGAAGGGATCGGCGTGACCGACCGGGTGCTCGCCATCGACGGCGGGAACAGCAAGACGGCCGTGGCGCTGGTCGACGTCGACGGGCGGGTGCTCGCCGACGTGCGCGGACCCGGCGCGTCGCCGCAGAACGTGGGGTTGGCGCGGAGCCTGGAGGTGTTCGACGGGCTGGTGCGCGAGGCGGCGCGGCGGGCGGGGTTGGCGGGCGGTGGGCCGGTCGCCACCCACACGGCTGCCTATCTGGCCGGCGCGGACCTGCCCAAGGAGGAGGACGACCTGCGCGCGGCGGTCGAAGCGCAGGGGTGGTCCGCGACGTCGGTGGTCGGCAACGACACGTTCGCGCTGCTCAGGGCCGGTACGGCCGACGGGATCGGCGTGGCCGTGGTGTGCGGGGCGGGCATCAACTGCGTGGCGGTCGCGCCGGACGGGCGGACGCACCGGTTCCCCGCGTTGGGGCGGATCTCGGGCGACTGGGGCGGCGGCGGTCACCTCGGGTCGGAGGCGTTGTGGCTGGCGGTGCGGGCGGAGGACGGGCGGGGTGAGCCCACGGCGTTGCTGGACGCGGTGATCGCGCACTACGGGACGGCGACGGTGGCCGAGGCGGTGCAGCGGCTGCACTTCGAGGAGGTGGCATTCGACCCGCACGCCTTGTGCCCGGTGTTGTTCGAGGTGGCGGCGGGTGGTGACGCGGTGGCCCGGTCGGTGGTCGACCGGCTGGTGGAGGAGGTCGTGGTGCTGGCGCGGGTGTCGTTGTCGCGGCTGGAGCTGCTGGCGGAGCCGGTGGACGTGGTGCTCGGCGGCGGGGTGCTGACCGGGACGGGTGGTGTGGTGGTCGACGCGGTGGCGGCGCGGTTGGGCGCGGTCGCGCCGGCGGCCCGGGTGCGGGTGGTGGACGTGCCGCCGGTGGTGGGGGCGGCGTTGCTGGGGTTGTACGCGGTGGGCGCGTCGCCGGGGGCGGAGGCGCGGTTGCGCGCGGCGTACCGGTCGGAGGTGCCGGTCGGGTAGGTGCCGGGTGGGTAGGCGGGGTCGGGTGGGCGACGGGGTGGGTGGACGGGGTCGGTAGGCGGCGGGGTTGGGGCCAGTGATTTGCGCCGCACTCCGGTCGCATTCCGGTCGGAATCACCCATTGCCGACACTGGTTCACACCAGCGAGTGACACCTTGGTAACGGCGTTGCCAACCGGTGCTGGCGTGGGGCCGACTTGGCGTTGCATGCTGTTCTGCGCGGTCATTGGGGGTGCCGCGCGGAGTGGAGGGACGCATGGAGGGACTCGACAGTTTCGTCGCGGTGGGGGACAGCTTCACCGAGGGGATGGACGACCCGGCGCCGAACGGGACGTACGTGGGGTGGGCCGACCGGCTGGCCGCGATGATCTCGGCCAGGCAGGTGGGTTTCCGGTACGCCAACCTCGCGATCCGGGGCAAGATGCTCCAGGAGATCGTGGACGAGCAGATCCCGCTGGCGGCGGCGTTGAAGCCGAAGCTGGTGACGCTGTGCGGTGGCGGCAACGACATCCTGGTGCCCGGGAGCGACGCGGACGCGTTGGCCGAGGTGTACGAGATCGCGGTGGCCGACCTGCGGGCGGCCGGCGCGGAGGTGGTCATCTTCACCGGGTTCGACCCGAAGCACACGCCGTTCCTGCGGTCGTTGCGCGGGAAGATCGCGATCTACAACAGCCACCTGTGGTCGGTGGCCGAGCGCTACCACTGCAAGGTGGTCGACCTGTGGTCGATGACCGTGCTGCACGACCGGCGCGCGTGGAGCAACGACCGGCTGCACCTGTCGCCCGAGGGGCACCGGCGGGTGGCCTTGCGGGTGGCCGAGGTGCTCGGGTTCGAGACGGACGAGGCGTGGAACACGCCCTGGCCGCCGTTGGTCGACGAGGACTGGATGACGCAGCGGCGGCACGACCTGAAGTGGGCGCGGGAGCACGTGGTGCCGTGGATCGGGCGGCAGCTGCGGGGTGAGTCGATGGGTGACGGGTTGGCGCCGAAGCGGCCGGAGTTGCTGCCGGTTTGCGACTGACGCCCGGCGTCGCTCGGTTGCGGGCTGGTTTGCGGCTCGGTGGTGTGGTGGTGATGATCTGGTGCGGCCGGGGCTGGTCACGTCCGGCTCGTTGTGACATGGGCCCTCACGGGCACTCCAGGCAGGCCGAACCCATGTCGAATCGGGCCTCTGCGGGACGGTTTCGGATCCGTCGTGGTGCGGCTGCGCTGTGGCCGCGAGGTCGCGTCGATCGTTCGCGGCTCATTTCCGGCGATCACGCTTTTTCGATCGTCGGAAATGAGCCGCGAACGGTCTGCCCGCCGCGGAGCGGCACATCAGACCCAGTCGGGCGACTTCGCCGCCGTCTGCGGAGCAGCGGCAATTGAACAGAGCCGACTGGCCGGCGCTCTCCCCCGAACGCCGGCCAGTCGGGGTTGGGTGGCTTCCCCCCTGGTTCCCCCTACCAAGAACCACCCGGCGCTGACCGCGACTCGTTGATCAGCGCGCCTACAAGTTCCCACGACTTCGCCAGGTCGAGCTAAACAGCGGCTAAACCTCGGAGGTCAAGGCTTCAAGAGCCGTTCGGACCAACATCGCGCGCGGGGAGCCCAGGCGTACGAACAACCGAAGCGATTCCGCGAGCTCCGCTTGTGCCGCAACGCGTTCTCCCCGTCTCGCGAGCACCGATCCGAGCACTTGCCGGCCGAACGCCTCCTCGAACTGCATCGAGCCCCCACGCGTCAGTTCCACCCCTTGCCGCGCGTGTTCCTCGGCCTCCGGTAACAGGCCCAGTTCGGCGTAGAGCTCGGCCAGGTTGTTCATCGCGACCGCGTACGCCCGCTCGTCTCCGTTGCGGTGGTAGATCTCCATTGCCAGGAATTGGTGTTGGGCCGCCGTTTCACGTTGACCGAGCCGTTGCTCCACTTGGGCCAGGTTGTTCAGCACGGTGGCTTCGCCGAGCGCGTCGCCGTCCCGGCGGGCCAGGTCGACGGCTTCGCGGTAGTGCCCCAGGGCTTCTTCCACCCGGTCCTCGGCGACCAGGGCCAGTGCCAGCTGGTCGAGGGTCATGACCAGGTAGCGGGGCTCGGCCAGGTCCGCGGCTATCCGGTGGGCCAGTCGGGCTTGTTCCAGGGTGCCGCGCAGGGTTCCGGCGCGGTTGTTGACGTCGTGCATGGCGTTCAGCACGAGCATCTCGCCGCGGCGGTCGCCGATCACCCTGGCCGAGGCGAGGCCGAACTCGGCGATGCCCTGCCACTCGCGGCTGACGAGCCTGGTCACGCAGTAGGTGTGGACGAGGCGGACGAGCTGCCAGACCTCCACGTGCAGGCCGGCCTCCGAGCCCGCGTGCACGAGGGCGATGAGGTTGGACCACTCCTTGTCGAACCACGACAGGGCCTGTGACGGGGTCGCGGGTCTCGGCGCGGCGGAGTCGCCGGTGAAGTCGAGGCCGTCCGACGCCGGTCTGATCAGGCGTCGGGCGTGGTCGCTGGCGCACAGGTAGTGGTCCATCAGGCGACGCAGGCCGCGTTCCCGGTGTTCGACGACGCCCCGGGCGTAGAGGCGGACCAGGTCGTGCAGGACGAAGCCGCCGCGCCACTGCTCCACGAGGAGGTGCGCGTCGGCGAGGTCCGCCAAGCGGGCGGCGGCGGTGCCCAGGTCGATGTCGCAGACGGCGGAGATGGCGTGCGGGCTCACCCAGCGGCCGGGCACGAGGCCGGCGGCGCGGAAGGTCTCCGCCAGTTCCGGCGGGAGGTTGCGGTACGACACCGCCAGGGCCCGTTCCACGCCGACGCCGGTGTCGGCCAGGTCCAGGGTGCGGAGCCGTGCCTCGTCGTCGGAGAGCTGCGCGACCAGGTCTTCGACCGTCCACTCCGGACTGAAGACGAGCTTGGCGGCGGCGATCCGGAGGGCGAGGGGCAGGTTGCCGCAGAGCTCGACCAGCATGCGGGTGGCCGCCGGTTCCTGGTCGGACAGCGGCTTGCCGACGACCTCGTCGACCAGGCGGATGGACTCCTCGTCGGACAACGTGTCCAGCGTGAGCATCCGGGCGCCGTTGCTGACGACCAGGGACTCCAGGCGCCTGCGACTGGTCACGAGGACGACCGACCCGGCGCCGGGAGGCAGGAGCAGGCGGACGTGCTCGGGGTCCCAGGCGTCGTCCAGGACGACCAGCACGCGCCGCTTGGCCAGCACCGAGCGGTACAGGCCCACGCGGTCGTCCAGGTCCCGGGGGACGCCGTCGGCGGGCACGCCCAGGGCGAGCAGGAAGCGGGCCAGGACCTCGGCCGGTTCGACCGGGTCTCGGCCGGGGGCGAAGCCGTTCAGGGAGGCGAAGAGGAGGCCGTCGGGGAACTGCTCGGCCCGGCGGTGGCCCCAGGTGACGGCGAGCTCGCTCTTGCCGATGCCGGCCGCCCCGTTGACCACGGCGATGGTCGTGGCGGCCAGGTCGCGCGAGTCGCACAGGCGGTCCAACCAGGCCAGTTCCTCGTCACGACCGATGAAGCCGCTGGCCGCGGCGGGCAACTGGGCCGGCACGACGACGCCGGGACGCGGTGGCACGAGGGCGGGCTCCGCCAGGCCGGGCGAGCTGAGCGCCGGGTCGTCGCGGAGCACCTGCTCGTGCAGCACGCGCAGGCCGGGGCCGGGGTCGATGCCGAGCTCGTCCACGACGCGCCGGTGGAAGCGCTGGTAGGCCTCCAACGCGTCGGCGCGCTGACCCGACCGGTACAGGGCGCGCATCATGTGGCCGACCAGCCGTTCCCGGAACGGGTACTCGTTCACCAGCTGCCGCAGCTCGCCGACGAGTTCGAGGTGGCGGCCCAGTTCCAGCTCGGCCTCGATGCGCTCTTCCACTGCGGCAAGCCGAAGCTCCTCCAGGTCGGAGGTGACCGGGTCGCCCGGCACGTCCGCCAGCACCTGGCCGCGCCACAGGCCGAGCGACTCGCGCAGGAGTTGCGCCCGGATCGGCGCGGGCTTGCCGCGTGCGCTCGACACGAGCTGCCGGGCCCGGTGGAAGTCCAGGCGCCACGGGTCGACCGAGAGCTGGTAGCCGGGCGGGGTGGTGAGGATCCGCGCCGAGCCCGCCGGGTCGGCCTGCTCCAGCATCCTGCGCAGCCGCGACACGTAGCCGTGCACGATCGTCCTGGCCGTCGCGGGCGGCTCGTCGGCCCAGAGGCTGTCCACGATCTCGTCGATCGGGACGACCCGGTTGGCGTCGAGCACCAGCATCGCGAGCAGGCCGCGCATCCCCTTGCGGCCGATGACGAGCTGCCGGCCGTCCGCGAGCACCTGCAACGGTCCGAGGACGCCGAACTCCAGCCCGCTCTTGCTCCGGTCAGCCATGCCCCTCCCCCGCCTCGTGCGCTACGGCTCGGTCACTGGATCAGGTGCGTCGGAGGTGCCGTTGGATACCTGTGGGTAGATGTTGCTTGCTCAACTAGTCGTGCTCCCATGACCGGACGGGCGGACGACGGCTAGGGTTTTGGCCCCGGACGTCCCGGCCGAGTTCTGGGCGAGTGCAGGAGGGCAAGTGCCGCGCGAGCCGTTGGACGTGGTCGACCGTGGCGCGGCGTGCCTGGTGGGCGGCGCGCTGGGCGATGCCCTCGGCGCACCCATCCAGTACCTCGGGTGGGCGGACATCCAACGGGACCACGGCCCGGAAGGTGTGCTGGCGCCGCCGCGCCCCGCGTTGGTCACCGACGACACCCAGCTCACCCTGTTCACCGCCGACGGCTACCTGCGCGCGTGGGTGCGCGGCCGGACCACGGGCGAGTGGGACCCGATCGAGGTCGTCTGGCAGAGCTACCGCCGCTGGTTGATCACCCAGCAGGTGGCCGCTCCCGAGCCCGGCGCCGTCGGCCTCGTCGGCGACGAGCGGCTGTACTCGAGCCGTTCGCCGGGCTTGACGTGCCTGCGCGCCCTGGCCGCCGACACGCCGCCGACGCCCGAGGAACCGCACAACGAGTCGTCCGGCTGCAACGGCGTCACCCGCACCGCGCCGGCGGGGTTCGCCCCCAGCGCCGAGATCGCCTACGACCTGGGCTGCCGGTTCGCCGCGCTGACGCACGGCGGCACCGGCGGCTGGGTGTCCGGTGGGGCGTTCTCGCTGCTCATCCACCTGCTGGCGGTGCGCGGGCGGCCGATGCGGGAGGCCGTGGACCAGGTCATCGGCCGGGTGCTGCGGGACGACCCGTACACGGCGAACACCCTCAACCGGGCCGTCGTCTTCGCCGACGAGCACAGGGCGCAGGGCTTCGAGTCGGTCCGGGTCGACCGCCTGGGCAGCGGCTGGACGGGCCCGGAGGCGCTGGCGATCGCCGTGCACACGGTCCTGGTGTACCCGAAGCGGTCGCAGTTCGTGGACGCCCTGCGCGCGGCGGCCAACCACTCGGGCGGCAGCGACGCCACGGCGGCGCTCACGGGCAACATCCTCGGCGCCCTGCACGGCACGTCGGCGTTGCCGCGCGACTGGCTCGCGGGCCTGGAACTGGTGGACCTGCTGACCCGACTGGGCTCCGACCTGGGTCGCTCGGTCACCGGCCAGGACTTCGACTTCGCCCGGTACGGCCCCGAAGACGGGTGAAGCCGGCCTCGGCACGCACGTTCCCGAAAGCGTGCGACCGAGGCCGGCTCTCCACGCGGTCTGCGCAGGGACACGCCCCGAGCGCGGAACCCGGCTGACCTGGCCGTGGAGCGGGAAAACCCGTGGCGGAACCGTAGCAGAGAGCGTGTGAGTCATCACAGCCGGCCCACCTCCTTAACCTTGTGAACCACCCCACCAGCCCTGTGGACGACCGCCGACCTGTCGCGAACCTGTCGAGTCGCTGTCGATGCGACCACGCCCGGGCCGCCGCGGGACCGGTGCCGCACCATGAGCACGTGGACAAGGGCGCTTCGGTTCGACTGCTCGTGGTGGACGACGAGCCGCACATCGCGGACCTCGTGGCGACGGTGGCGCGGTACGAGGGGTGGCAGGCGGTCACCGCCGGCAGCGGTGAGGCCGCGTTGCGGACCGCCGCCGACTTCCACCCCGACATCGTGGTGCTCGACCTGATGCTGCCCGACCTCGACGGCTTCACCGTGCTGGACCGCCTCCGCTCGGCGGGCGCGATGGTGCCGGTCGTGTTCCTGACCGCCCGCGACGGCACGGCCGACCGGGTCGCGGGCCTGACCCGCGGCGGGGACGACTACCTGGTCAAGCCGTTCTCCGTGGAGGAGCTGATGGCACGGCTGCGTGCCGTGCTGCGGCGCTCGACCGGGCCGACCTGGAAGCGGTCCGTGCTCAAGGTGTCCGACCTGGCCATGGACGAGGACACCCGAGAGGTGCGCCGGGGCGGGAAGCTGATCACGCTCACGCCCACCGAGTACGAGCTGCTGCGCTACCTGATGCGCCGCTCCCCCGCCGTGCTGACCAAGGCGCAGATCCTCGACCACGTGTGGGAGTACGACTTCGGCGGCCGGTCCAACGTGGTCGAGCTGGTCGTCTCGCACCTGCGGCGCAAGCTGGACGACGGCGGCGAGCCGCTGATCCACACCGTGCGCGGCGTGGGTTACGTGCTGCGGCGAGCCGCGGAGTGACGCGTCGGCGCCTGCGCCTGGGCACGCGCCTGGCGCTGGGCCTCGGCGCGCTCGCGCTGGCGGTGTTCGCCGTCGTCGGCACGGTGATGGCGCAGAGCATGCAGGAGTACCTGGAACGCCGGCTCGACGCGCAGATGGAGACGACCCAGGTCTCGCTGAAGAAGGACTTCGCCAAGAACGGCACGCTCAAGGGCGCGGCCTACGGCTGGTACTCGGTCGTCTACGACGTGCGCGACGGCACGGCCACGCCGAAGAACCGCGACGACCTGCCCGCCGACAACGCCGAGCTCACCGAGGTCGCGCTGCTGGTCGACGGGCGCGATCCCGTGTACCGGACGGAGTACCTGCACGGCGACGGCACGTACCGGCTGCGCGGGTGCGCGGTGTCCGACGGCGTGGTGCTGGTCAGCGCGGCGCCGATGAACGACATCACCACGACCGTGCGGCAGCTGGTGATCGTGGAGGTGGCCACGTTCCTGCTCGCGCTGGTCGCGTTCGTGGTGATCGGGCGGGCGGTGCTGCGGCGCGGGCTGCAGCCGTTGAGCGACATGGCGCGGACCGCGCACGACATCACGTCGCACGACCTGACCGACTCGGCCCGGCTGCCGGTGCGCGCGGAGGGCGGCGACGGCGGCGCGGAGGTCGAGGAGCTGCGCACGGCGTTCAACACGATGCTGGAGCACATCGACACGTCGCTGGCCGCGCGCACCGCCGCCGAGCAGCGGTTGCGGCGGTTCATCGCGGACGCGTCGCACGAGCTGCGCACGCCGTTGACGTCGATCCGGGGTTACGCCGACCTGTTCCGGTACGCGGCGGCGAACGCGCCGGAGGAACGCGAGGCGCACCTGGAGAAGCTGCGGTCGGAGGCGGCGCGGATGAGCGTGCTGCTGGACGACCTGCTGTTGCTCGCCCGGCTGGACTCGGCGGAGGTGGAGACGCCGTTGCGGGTGGCCGACGGCGACCTGGCGGCGTTGGCGAGGGAGGCGGCGGACGCGTTCCGCGTGGCCCGGCCGACCCACCCGCTGACGCTGACCGTGCCGGACGAGCCGGTGCGGTCGGCGTTCGACCCGCTGCGGCTGCGGCAGGTGGTGGACAACCTGCTCACCAACGCCGCCGTGCACACCCCCGCCGGCACGACCGTCTCGGTCTCCGTCGAGGTGCGGGGCGGATCGGCCGTGCTCCGGGTCGGTGACACCGGCCCCGGCATCCCACCGGCCGACCAGTCCCGCATCTTCGACCGGTTCTACCGGGTGGACGACTCGCGCACGCGTGATCGCGGCGGCAGCGGCCTGGGGCTGGCGGTGGTGCACTCCCTGGTCGCCGCGCACGGCGGCACGGTGGAGCTGACCAGCCGACCGGGCGCCACCGTCTTCACGGTGACCCTGCCCCGCTGACCGGCGTTCGACGACTCCGCCCACCGTCGGTGCCCGAGTCGACGGCGGGCAACGCGCGCCCGCACCGCCGGTAGGTCATCCGGTCGTACCGCGAAGGGCTGGAAGGTGGACCACCTCCCCACGGTGGCACGCGCGGCTTCCGTTTGCCGGCCGGAGAACCGGACGAAGTTGCTCTGCTCGGCCCGTATTCCGCCGATCCCCCGACCATCCGCCTCATGTGCCCGGACATCGGTGTCCGAGCTCCCGGACCCCCGCGTCCGGACGCGCGAGCGGAAAGAGATCCCATGCGTCGCTCACTCAGACGCGGCACGTTGCCAGTCGTCGCCGCCCTGATCGCCTCCGCAGTCCAGTTCACCTCACCGGCCGTGGCCGCCCCCGCCGCGGCAGCGCCGTGCGGCCCCCTCGACGTCGCGTTCGTCCTCGACGACACCGGCAGCATGGGCGGGGCCATCGCCAACCTGAAGACCGGCATCAACGCCATCGTGAACGACGTCGTCACGGCGTCCGGCGGCGACTACCGGCTCGGCCTGGTCACGTTCAAGGACAACATCACCGTCCACAACACCCTCGCGCCCGGCAACGCGGCGGCGGTGACCAACTACGTCACCAACACCCTCGCCGCGAGCGCGGGCGGCAGCGAGCCCGAGGCGTCCGACGAGGCGCTCAACACGGTCGTGAACAACCTGCCCGCGGCCGGCCGCCCGCAGAACGTCGACTTCGGCGGCACGTGGCGGTCGAACGCGATGAAGTTCGTCGTGCTGGTGACCGACGCCCGCCCCGGCGGGTTCGACAACGTGCACGCGGCCGTGGACGTCGCCAACGCCGCGCAGCGGGCGAACGACGCCCTCGGCAAGGGCATCAAGATCTCGCCGGTGTACGTGCCGACGTCGGCCGCCTACACCCCGGTGATCACGCCGATCATGCAGAACTACGCCTCCACGACCGGTGGCGTGTTCACGCAGACGACGGCCACGGGCGTGGGCACGGCGGACGCGATCCGCAAGCTCCTGTCGGACTGCCGGCAGACCGACGTGGTCATCCGCGACCAGGTGACCGACACGGGCGCCGAGCCGAACCCGAACGGCACGGTGTGGAACAGCCCGGACATCAAGGTCTGCCCGACCACCGCGGACTGCGCGGGCATCCAGCCGGTCGTCGGCGCGACCAACTACCTCCACGTGAAGCTGAACAACAACTCCGGCCTCGGCACGAGCACCGGCACGCTCAAGGTCTACCGCACGCCCGCCGGCGGCGGCACGACGTGGAACAACGTCACCAACGGCGACTGGATCGCCATCGGCCAGCAGGCCCTGTCCGTGCCCGCGGGCGGGACCGTGGCGAAGATCCCGTGGACGAACGTCCCGGGACCGGGGCACTTCTGCATCCTCGCGCGCTGGGTGTCGGCGACGGACCCGATGACGTTCGCCGAGGGTTCCAACACGGCGCAGAACACCAGGAACAACAACAACATCGCGTGGAAGAACTTCCAGACCGTGCGGGGCAAGGTGCTCCAGCCGGTGAAGTCCTGGTTCACCCTGGGCAACGCGACCGAGCGGGAGGTCAAGACCGACCTCGTGCTGACCGGTGAGAAGCCGGTGGCGGGCGCCGTGGTGATCGACCTCGGCCCGCGCCTGTTCGAGCGCTGGCGCGCCGGCGGCGGCCAGGCCGAGGGCGTGAAGCAGGTCGGCGAGACCGCGTTCCAGCTCGACCCGAGGAAGGCGGCGCTGTTCGGCGTGCCGCTGCAGCCCGGTGAGCGGTTCACCGCGGAGCTCACCTTCACCCCCGAGGCGCCGGGCGAGTACCTGACGAACCTCGTCCAGTTCGTCGAGGGCGAGGACCACGGCGGCGTGGCCTACCAGGTCATCACCGACCGCGGGTAACCCGCGCACGTGGTCGCGGCCCGTGCCGGCACGGGCCGCGGCCGTGCTCCAGCCGTGCGGTCCAGCCGCGGGCCGGACCACGACCCGGACCCGCTATGATCATGAAACTGCCCCCTGACCAGGTCTTTCCGGTCAGGGGGCAGTCGCTGTGGAGCCGGTGGCGGGACTTGAACCCGCAACCTTTCGCTTACAAGGCGAGTGCTCTGCCAGTTGAGCTACACCGGCGTGGCCCGGAGGCCTGGAACATCGTAAGCGCCCGCAGGGGGTGCCACCTGCGGCGAACGGTCTGCTCACGGTGGCCCCGCGTTGGTCCGACCGGAGGTCGCGGGTACCGTCCGGGTGGCCCTGGCGACCCGCAAAACCGCTGGCCAGCGGTATCAACAGCAATAAGCGCACAGTGATCGACTCACCTGGTCCAGGTACCCCGTCCAGGGGTGGCGCAGGACACAGCCTCGAATGTGACACGGTCGGGCGTGGCGGTCGGGCGAGTGAGGGAGGTGACGCCGGGTGCGGCTGTGGCGCCGGCGGTTCCAGCACGCGGAGCAGGCACGACCCGTCGAAGGTCCGTCCCTTCCGGACGACTCGACCGTCCACCTGGTACTCGACCTGGCGCTGCGGGTCGGCGAGGCGCAGATGGCCGGCGGGGCGGGCGTGGCCGACGTGACGGCCACCATCCTCGCGGTCACCACCGCGTACGGCCTGCCGAACACCGAGGTCGACGTGATCTACACCTCGATCACCGTCTCGTGCCACCGGGGCACGGAAGCCGCGCCCGTGACGACCATGCGCGTGGTGCGCGGGCGCAGCGTCGACTACACCCGGCTCGCCGCCGTCGAGGACCTGATCCGGCGGATCACCTCCAGCGGCATCACGGCGCCGGACGCGTCCGCCGAGATCGAGCGGATCAGCCGGGCCGATCACCCGTACCCCCGTTGGGTGGCCACGGTGGCGTGGGCGGGCATGGCCGCCGCGGTGGCGTTCCTGGTGGGCGGCGGGCCGGTGCCGGCGGCGACGGCGGCCGTCGTCACGGCGTTGATCGACCGGGTCGGCCGGATCCTCAACCGGCGCGGGCTGCCGTTCTTCTTCCAGCAGGTGGTCGGCGGCGCCCTGGCCACCTCGGTGGCGGTGGCGATGTACGCGACGGACCTGCTGCCGACCGTGCGGCCGTCGTTGGTGATCGCCACCGGGATCGTGGTGCTGCTGTCCGGGCTGTCGCTGGTCGGCACCGTGCAGGACGCCATCACCGGCTACCACGTCACCGCCGCCGGCCGCATGGTCGAGATCACGCTGCTCACCGCGGGCCTCGTCGCGGGCATCACGCTGACCCTGCGCGCCGGCGTGCAGTTCGGAGTCCGGACGAGCATCGCCGACCCGCTGCCGCCGCTGATCTCCGAGGTGCCGGCGCAGTTCGCGGCGGGCGCGGCCACCTCCGCCTTCTTCGCCCTGGCCAGCTACGCGCCGATCCGGGCGCTGCCGATGGCCGCCGTCGCGGGCGCGGTGGGCACGGCCGGTTACGGCCTGCTCGTCCTCACCGGCACGAACGCGATCACCTCCGCTGTCGTCGCGGCCACCGCGGTCGGCTTCATCGGCAAGATCATCTCCCGTCGCCTGGGGACGCCACCGCTGCTCGTCGCGGTGGCGGGCATGGTGCCGCTGCTGCCCGGCTGGACCACCTACCGCGGCCTCTACCAGCTCACCGCAGAGGGTGACGCGGCCGGCCTGTCGACGCTCGTGCTGGCCGCCGGCACGGCCCTCGCGCTCGCGAGCGGCGTCGTCCTGGGTGAACATCTGGGTCGGCCCGTGCGCACGGGCCTCGGCCGGCTGGCCGCCCGTTCCCGTCGTTGAGCGCCTGAACACAGCCTTTCCACGTGAGATCGCCCACCTGACGGACTTTCGTCAAGTCAACACAGTGTGACGGGGGTGACGACAGGGCATCCAACCTGCGCGTTCCCACTAACCTCGACGGTGGGCGAGACGAATCCCTTAGGAGGCGCTACCCGGTGAGCAGCATTGGCGAGAACGGCGCGGATTTCCTGGTCGTGGCCAACCGCCTACCGGTTGACCTGGAGCGCCTGCCCGACGGCACGCAACGCTGGAAGCACAGCCCCGGCGGCCTGGTCACCGCCCTGGAGCCGTTCCTGCGCACGCACAGCGGGGCCTGGGTCGGCTGGCCCGGCATCGCGGACGCCGAAGTGGACGCGTTCGAGGAGGACGGCCTCCAGCTGCACCCCGTGGCGCTGAGCGCCACCGAGGTCGCCGACTACTACGAGGGCTTCTCCAACGGCACGCTGTGGCCGCTCTACCACGACGTGGTCGCGCCGCCCGCCTTCCACCGGCGCTGGTGGAACGCCTACGTGCGGGTCAACCAGCGGTTCGCCGACGTGACCGCGAAGGTCGCCGCCCAGGGCGCGACGGTCTGGGTGCAGGACTACCAGCTGCAGCTGGTGCCGGCGATGCTGCGCGAGCTGCGACCGGACCTGCGCATCGGCTTCTTCCTGCACATCCCGTTCCCGCCGGTGGAGCTGTTCATGCAGCTGCCGTGGCGCACCGAGATCATCCGCGGCCTGCTCGGCGCGGACCTGGTCGGCTTCCACCGGCCCGGCGGCGCGCAGAACTTCCTGTGGCTGGCCCGCCGCCTGGTCGGCCTGGAACCGAGCCGCGGCGCGGTCGGCGTGCGCACCAGGCCCGGTGTCGTGCAGGTCGGAGACCGCACCGTGCGGGTCGGGGCATTTCCGATCTCGATCGACTCGGCGGGCCTCGACGCGCTCGCCCGCGACAAAGAAGTCCAAAAACACGCGAAACAAATTCGCGAGGACCTCGGGAATCCGAAGAAGATCCTGCTCGGTGTGGACCGCCTCGACTACACCAAGGGCATCGACGTGCGGCTGCGCGCGTTGCACGAACTCCTCGCCGACGGCCGCGTCGACCCCGGCGAGGTGACCATGGTGCAGCTCGCCACGCCCAGCCGCGAGCGCGTCGAGCACTACAAGCAGATGCGGGGCGAGATCGAGCAAGCCGTCGGCCGGATCAACGGCGAGTTCTCGACCGTGGGCCACCCCGTCGTCCACTACCTGCACCAATCGGTCAACCGACGTGAGCTGACCGCGTTCATGACCGCCGCCGACGTCATGGTCGTGACTCCGGTGCGTGACGGGATGAACCTGGTCTGCAAGGAGTACGTCGCCACGCGCTACGACCTCGGCGGCGCGCTGGTGCTCTCCGAGTTCGCCGGCGCGGCGGCCGAACTCACCAGCGCCTTCCTCGTCAACCCCCACGACCTGGACGGCGTGAAGAACGCGTTGGAAGCCGCCCTCACGCTGGATCCGGCCGAAGGCCGCCGTAGGATGCGCGCGTTGCGCCGCCAAGTCCTCACGCATGACGTCGACCGCTGGGCTCGATCGTTCCTTGATGCCTTGGGCACGCAGTCCACGATCTGAATCTGAATCAGTTCAGACCGACTATTACCGACCTTGTCCCACCGAGCATTGAGGAGGGGCGTTGACCGCCGAGGCCCTCCCCGCCGAACTTCGTCGTGCGATCGTGCAGTTGGCACGCACACCGCGCCTGCTGGTCGCCTGCGACTACGACGGGACATTGGCTCCGATCGTGGCCAACCCAGAGGACGCCCGCCCGCTGCCCGAGTCGGTGGGCGCGTTGCGCTCGCTGGCCGGTCTGCACGAGACGACGGCCGCGGTGATCTCCGGGCGCGCCCTGCGCGACCTGGCGACGCTGTCGCGCCTGCCGTCCGAGGTGCACCTGGTGGGTTCGCACGGTTCCGAGTTCGACGTCGGTTTCGTGCACGCGCTGGACGCTGACGCGAAACAACTGCACCGCCGCCTGGAATCCGAGTTGGAAGGGGTCGTCGCCGGCCACGAAGGCGTCGGCCTGGAAGTGAAGCCCGCGAGCATCGCGGTGCACGTCCGCCGTGCCGACCCCGCCGTGGGGGAGCGGGTTCTCCACGCCGTGCGCACCGGCCCGGCCACCTGGGACGGTGTGCAGGTCACCGAGGGCAAGGCCGTGATCGAGCTGGCCGTGGTGCAGACGGACAAGGGCCACGCCCTGGACGTCCTGCGGCACCGCGCGTCGGCGACCGCGGCCGTGTTCGTCGGTGACGACGTGACCGACGAGAAAGCGTTTGCCCGGCTGAGCGGGCCCGACGTCGGCATCAAGGTCGGCGACGGCGAGTCGCTGGCCGAGTACTACGTCGGCGACAGCGTCGACGTGGCCACCGTGCTGGCGTTCCTGCTGGAGGAACGGCGGGCGTGGCTCCACGGCGACCAGGCCGTGCCGATCGAGCGGCTGACCATGCTCGCCAACGAGCGGTCCGTCGCGCTGCTGACCCCCGACGCGCGGCTGAACTGGCTGTGCCACCCGGAGCCGGACTCGGCGGCGGTGTTCGCCGACCTGCTCGGCGGGCCGGCCGCGGGCCACTTCTCGATCAAGCCCGAGCACGGCTCGCTGCCCCTGGGCCAGCGGTACGTGCCGGGCACGATGATCGTGGAGACCCGCTGGTCGCGGCTGCTCGTCACCGACTACCTCGACCACGACCTGGCCTCGCACCGCACCGACCTGGTGCGGCGCGTCTCCGGCTCGACCAACGCGGTGATCACGTTCGCGCCGCGGCCGGAGTTCGGCCAGGTGCCGGTGCGGCTGCTGCGCGAGCGCGACGGCCTGCGGGTCGTCGGCACCTCGGACCCGATGGTGCTGCGCTCGCCCGGCGTCGACTGGCAGATCAGCTCCGACGGCATCCAGGAGACCGCGACGGCCGTCGTGCGTCCGCGCGAGGGCGCGCCGATCCTGCTGGAGCTGCGCTGCGGCACGGACGACCTGTCCGAGGCCACGCTCGGCGAGCCGGAGCGGCGGGCGCGGGCGGGTGCGTTCTGGTCGGACTGGGCGGCGACGCTCAAGCTGCCCCAGGTCGAGTCCGACCTGGTGCTGCGGTCGGCGTTGACGTTGAAGGGCCTGGTGCACCACGACACCGGCGCGATCATGGCCGCCGCCACCACCTCGCTGCCCGAGGAGCTGGGCGGCATCCGCAACTGGGACTACCGGTACTGCTGGCTGCGTGACGCGGCGCTGACCGCGCAGGCCCTGGTGTCGGTCGGGTCGCTCGGCGAGGCGGAGGCGTTCCTGGGGTGGGTGCACGGGGTGCTGTCGACCCTGCCCGGCCCGGAGCGGCTGCACCCGCTGTACACGTTGCAGGGCACCATGCTCGGCGCGGAGGCCGTCATCGACACGCTGCCCGGGTACGCCGGGTCGCGGCCGGTGCGCGTCGGCAACCTCGCCAACCAGCAGGTGCAGCTGGACGTGTTCGGTCCCGTGGTGGACCTGGTCGTGCAGCTGGCCGCCGCGCGCGGCTCGTTGACCGACAAGGACTGGCTGATGGTGCAGGCGATGGCCGAGGCGGTCGCCCGCCGCTGGCACGAGCCCGACCACGGCATCTGGGAGGAGCGGCACGCGCCGCGCCACCACGTGTACTCCAAGGTCATGTGCTGGGTGACGTTGGACCGGGCGGTGATGCTGGCCGAGCGGTACGGGCGCGAGGTCGACCCGTCGTGGCCGGTGCTGCGCGACACCATCTCCAACGACGTGCTCAAGCACGGGTGGAGCGAGGAAGCGCAGTCGTTCACCACCGCCTACGACGGCGACGACCTGGACGCGGCGTCGCTGCACGTCGGGCTGTCGGGGTTGATCGACCCGACCGACGACCGGTTCCAGGCCACCGTGACCGCGATCGAGGCCGAGCTCCGGTCCGGTTCCACGGTGTACCGGTACCGGCGTGACGACGGCCTGCCCGGCGACGAGGGCGGCTTCCACCTGTGCGCGGCGTGGATGATCGAGTCCTACCTGCTCACCGGGCGGCGCACGGAGGCCGAGGAGCTGTTCGCGCAGATGGTCGACGCGGCCGGACCCACCGGCCTGCTGCCCGAGGAGTACGACCCGATCGCGGAGCGTTCCCTGGGCAACCACCCGCAGGCGTACAGCCACCTGGGCCTGATCCGCTGCGCCCAGCTGCTGGCGGCCACGAAGTAGGTGCTCGTGGTGAGGACGGCGCCCCCGCGCGGAAGGGGGCGCCGTTCCGCTATTTCCGGAGGTTGAGCAGGTTCAGGGCTTCGTGCAGGTCGTTGGCGACGAGCGCGCGCGTGCCCTGCGGCAGGGGGCCCGCGTCCGGTGGCACGAGGGCCTTGGTGAAGCCGAGCCGGGCGGCCTCGGTGAGGCGGCGGCCGACGCCGTTGACGCGGCGCAGCTCACCCGACAGGCCGACCTCGCCGACCACGACGAGGTCGTGCGGCAGGGGCAGGTCGGTGGCCGCCGAGGCGACCGCCAGGGCCACCGCGAGGTCCACCGCCGGCTCGACGAGCCGCATGCCGCCGACGGTGGCGGTGAACACGTCCTTGTTGCCCAGCCCCACCCGGCCGCGCTTCTCCAGCACCGCCAGGACCATCGCGAGGCGGGCCGAGTCGAGGCCGCTCACCGCGCGCCGGGGCGCGGGCAGCGCGGTCGGCGTGACCAGCGCCTGCACCTCGCCCAGCATGGGCCGCTTGCCCTCCACGACGACCGTGACGGCGGTGCCGGAGACGGCTTGGTCGCGGCGGTGCAGGAACAGGCCGGACGGGTCGGGCACACCCGCGATGCCGTCGTCGCGCAGCTCGAAGCAGCCGACCTCGTCGGCCGGCCCGAACCGGTTCTTCACGCCCCTGAGCAGCCGCAACGTCGAGTGCCGGTCGCCCTCGAACTGCAGCACCACGTCCACCAGGTGCTCCAGCACGCGCGGCCCGGCGACCGAGCCGTCCTTGGTCACGTGGCCGACCAGCACGACGGGCAGCCCGCGCTCCTTGGCCACCGCGATCAGGCCGCCCGTGACGGCGCGGACCTGGCTGACCCCACCGGGCGCGCCGTCCACCGCGGGCGAGGACATGGTCTGGACGGAGTCCACGATGAGCATGCTCGGCTTGACGGCGTCCACCTGGCCGAGGACGGCGGAGATGTCGCTCTCGGCGGCCAGGTAGATCTCGTCGTGCAGGTTGCCGGTCCGGTCCGCCCGCAACCGCACCTGGCCCGCCGACTCCTCGCCGGTGACGTAGAGGCAGCGGCCGACCGACAGCGCCCACTGGTGCGCGACCTCCAGCAGCAGCGTCGACTTGCCGACACCCGGCTCACCCGCCAGCAGCACCACGGCCCCCGGCACGAGGCCGCCGCCGAGGACCCGGTCCAGCTCCAGGACGCCGGTCGAGACAGCCCGCGCGGACTCGATGTCGACCTGCGCGATGGGCCGGGCCTCACTGCTCGGCGCGCCCGCGAGGAACCGGGGAGCCGCAGCAATTCCCCGCTCCTCCACCGTGCCCCAGGCCTGGCACTCCGGACACCGCCCGACCCACTTGGCCACCTCGTGCCCGCACTCGGCGCACCGGTACGTCGGCTTGGCCACCCGTGCTGTCTTCGCCACACGCGGAGGCTATCCGCCACCCCCGACAGCACCGCCGGCCACGTCCGACCCGGCCACGTCCGCCTCACACCCGCGAGGGTCGAAGCAAAAGCTCAAAAGCACGTCCTCGCCGGACGGGCAGATCAGCAGGATGACGGGGTTTCGCGGCCATGCGCCGGTCTCGTCGTGGGTCCGGGGCCCGTGTCACCCCACCGGGTGAACCGCGCAAACCGAACACCCCCACAAACACCACAGGGCCCCACCCAACCCTGGGCAGGACCCTGCGCGACTTACGACTTGCGGCTTGCTGCGTGTCGTGCGGCTCAGTGCTCCGAAGGAGCGTCCACGCGCGGTTCGGTGGTGGCGCCGATCGGCAGCTCCAGGGTCACTTCGCCCGCCTGCTCGAACAGGAACGTGACCCGGATCGTCTCGCCCGGCCGCAGCGGCTTCGCCAGGCCCTTCAGCACGATCTTCACCACACCCGGCTCCGTCGGGTCCGCGGACGACGGCAGCTTCGTGCCCGTCGTCGGCGGGCTCGACACGGAGGTGCCGCTGCCCGACGTCGGCGTGCCCGTCGTGGTCGTCACCGAGCCCGTGCCGGACGGCGTGGTCGTGGTCGTGGTGGTCGTCGCGTGCGAGTCGGAAGGCTCGTGCGAGTCCGACGGCGCGGACGAGGACGCCGACTTGGTCGTCGTCGTGGCGTGGCTGCCCGCGTCGTCCTGGTCGGCCTCGGCGAGGATGGCCGACCCCGGCTCCAGCCGCGTGTCGCCGGCGATCTCGGCCGGCGCGGAGAACTCGCTGGTCACGCCCAGCAGCTTGTCCACACCGGTGCCGTTGTTGACGATCACGACCGTGATCGGCGCGTCGTCGCCCTCCTCATAGGCCCCGTGCGCGGCCGGGAACAGGAACTGCGCGTCACGGACGGCGATGGCTCCTACCTGCCCGTTGGCCCCGTTGACGACGGCCACCTGGGTGTCCGTCTGCGTGACCTGACCTGCGCTGCAACCTGCGGCGGCCAAGCCGAGGCCGGTCGCCAGGGCGGCCACGACGGCCAGGCGGCGCGGCGCTGGTGACTTCTGGAGTGCGCGACCCACGGCTGCTCGGATCCCTTCCCGGTGTGCTGACGAGGCGGGTCGTACCCGGTAGTAGCGGGTACGACCACCAGTCCAGGAGCCTAACCGGGTGCCCCCGGACCTGCGGCATGTGGTGCCCCACAGCGGGCCGCGACCCTCGCCCGCACGTCCACAGTGGAGCAAGATCGACCACGGGCGTTGCATGCGACCGGGTGATTTGTCAACCCCCCACGCGGCCCTGACCAGCGCTAACTGATCTCAACAGGCCGATGAGGGGATTGCTCGGCGTGTTAGGATGGGGTTAGCGAAAGGGGCAGAGGACACATGGTTTTCAAGGTCGGAGAGACCGTCGTCTACCCGCACCACGGTGCCGCTCTCATCGAAGCAATCGAGACCCGTGTGATCAAGGGCGAGGAGAAGAAGTACCTCGTCCTCAAGGTTGCCCAGGGCGACCTCACGGTTCGCGTCCCCGCCGACAACGCCGAGATCGTGGGCGTTCGTGACGTCGTCGGCCAGGAGGGTCTTGACAAGGTCTTCGAGGTCTTGCGTGCTCCCCACACGGAGGAGCCGACCAACTGGTCCCGGCGGTACAAGGCCAACCTCGAGAAGCTCGCGTCCGGTGACGTGAACAAGGTGGCCGAAGTGGTGCGCGACCTCTGGCGGCGCGAGAAGGATCGCGGATTGTCCGCTGGTGAGAAGCGGATGCTGGCGAAGGCTCGACAGATACTGGTTAGCGAACTGGCGCTGGCCGAGGGCACCGACGAGGACAAGGCTGAGGTCCTCCTCGACGAGGTCCTGGCTACCGCGTCCTGACCGTTCCACCCACCATCTCGGAAACCGCGAACATGAGTGTGGTCGCGCTCGTGCCCGCGGCGGGCCGGGGTGAGCGGTTGGGCTATGGCATGCCCAAGGCGCTCGTGCCGGTCGACGGCGTTCCGCTGCTCGTGCGTGCGGTGCGCGGCTTGTTCGACTCCGGTCGCGTGCGGCACGTCGTCATCGCCGCGCCGCCGTCCGATGTGGACGTTGTGAGTACCGTCACCGCCCCGTTGGCCCCAGCCGACGGGGCGGTGCACGTCGTGGCCGGTGGCGCCGAGAGGTCGGACTCGGTGCGCCTGGCCCTAACTTACGCGTTGCGTGAGATCCCCGACACTTCAATCGTGCTCGTCCACGACGCGGCCCGCGCGTTCACGCCGCCCGCCGTCGTCGGGGCCGTGGTGGACGCCGTCGCCGCCGGCCACCCGGCCGTCATCCCCGTGCTGCCGGTCGCGGACACGGTCAAGCAGGTCGACGCCGACGGCGTGGTGGTCGCCACGCCGGATCGCGCGGCGCTGCGCGTCGTGCAGACCCCGCAGGGTTTCGACGCGGCCGTGCTGCTGCGCGCGCACGAGGCCGCGCACGAAGCCGGCCTGGGCGCCACGGACGACGCGGGCCTGGTCGAACGACTCGGCGTGCCGGTCGTCACCGTGCCCGGGCACCCCGACGCCATGAAGATCACCACGAAGTTCGACCTGGCCGTGGCCGAGGCGCTGCTGGTCGGCACCCGAGGAGCACCGTGATCCCCAGAGTGGGCATCGGCACGGACGTCCACCAAGTGGAACGCGGCCGTGAGTGCTGGCTGGCCGGCCTGCGCTGGGACGACGCCGACGGCTGCGCCGGCCACTCGGACGGTGACGTGGCCGCGCACGCGCTGTGCGACGCGTTGCTGTCCGCCGCCGGGCTCGGCGACCTCGGCGCGGTGTTCGGCACGAGCGACCCGCGCTGGTCCGGGCGGCACGGCGTGGAGTTCCTGGCCGAGGCGCGGCGCCTGGTGGAGGAGGCCGGCTACCGGGTCGGCAACGCCGCCGTGCAGGTCATCGGCAACGCGCCGAAGATCGGCAAGCGCCGTGCCGAGGCGCAGGAGGTCCTGTCGGAAGCGGTCGGTGGCCCGGTGTCGGTCAGCGGCACGACCACCGACGGCCTCGGCCTGACCGGACGCGGCGAGGGCATAGCCGCCGTGGCCACCGCGCTGCTCGTCCCACTAGCCTGAGCCGCATGCCGATCACCCTCAGCGCGGCGACGCGTGCCCTGGTCGACGGGCGGAACTACTCCGTCCTCGCCACGCTCAACCCGGACGGCAGCCCGCAGACATCGGTGGTGTGGGTCACCCGGGATGGCGACGACCTGCTGTTCTCGACGCTGCGCGACCGGGTGAAGGAGCGCAACCTCCGCCGTGACGCGCGGGCCAGCGTGAGCGTGTGGAGCCAAGTCGACCCCGAGGTGTACGCGGAGGTGCGCGGCACCGTGACGATCGTCGAGGACGCCGGCCGCGCCCTGGCGAACGACTTGTCGCACAAGTACCTGGGCCAGGACTACCCCGCCGACGCGCCCGGCAAGGTCCGCGTGGTGCTGCGCCTGACCCCGACGAAGGTCACCGGCAACGCCGCCTGAGCCGGATCACCGCTGCTCCTCGGCCGGCGGCTCGGTCGACGCGCCCCTCGCGGAGTGAGGCTGGTCTCGGTTCCGCGCTCTCCGAGACCTCCGATGTCCGGACCACGTAACGTGCGTTATGTGACGATCCGCGCCGTGCTCTTCGACTTCTCCGGCACCCTGTTCCGCTTGGAGCACGACTCGCTGGCCGCCCACGCCGAGCTGCTGCGCGCGCTCACCGCGCCCGTCGGCCTGGCGGACGGGCTGGACATCGACCCGGCGCAGTGGGAACGCCGCGACCTCGACCCCGACGCGCACCGCGAGATGCACCTCGCCGTGCTGGCGAAGGCGGGCGCGAAGGACCCGGACCGGTTCTACGCCGACCTGTGCAGCCCGCCGTTCTGGCAGCCGTACCCGGACGCCGCGCAGGCGCTGGGCACCGAGCTGCCGACGGCGGTCGTCAGCAACATCGCGTGGGACATCTCCGCCGTCTTCGCCCGTCACGGCGTCGAGAACCGGGTGGACGAGTTCGTGCTCTCCTACCAGGAGGGCTTCGTCAAGCCGGACCCGAAGCTGTTCCGCATCGCCTGCGACCGCTTGGGCGTGCACCCCACCGAGGCGCTCATGATCGGCGACAGCCCCGAGGCCGACGGCGGCGCGGCGGCGGTCGGGTGCCAGGTCGAGATCGTCGACCCGCTCCCGACCGGCAGCCGTCCGGACGCCCTGCTGCAGGTGCTCCGCAAGCACATTTGACCGGGCGATCCGACCCCGGCTGGTCACCGCCCGTACCATCTTCACGTGAGCCTCCACCTCTTCGACACCGCGACCCGGTCCATGCGGGAGTTCGTCCCGCAGGTCAGCGGAACGGCGTCGATCTACGTGTGTGGGGCCACCGTGCAGGGCGTTCCGCACATCGGCCACGTGCGCAGCGGTCTCAACTTCGACGTGCTGCGGCGCTGGCTTGGCCGTGACGGCTCGACCGTGCGGCTGGTGCGCAACGTCACCGACATCGACGACAAGATCCTCGCCAAGGCCGCCGAGCACGGCGCCGAGTGGTGGGAGTGGGCCTACCAGCACGAACGGGCGTTCGACGACGCCTACGACGCGCTGGGCTGCCTGCCCGCGTCCTACTCGCCGCGCGCGACGGGCCACGTCACGCAGATGGTCGAGCTGATGGAGCGGCTGATCGAGAAGGGCCACGCGTACGCCTCCGACGGCGACGTGTACTTCTCGGTGACGTCGTTCCCCGAGTACGGGGCGCTGTCGGGGCAGAAGCTCGATGAGGTGCACCAGGGCGAGTCCGCCGCGACGGGCAAGCGCGACGCGCGCGACTTCACGCTGTGGAAGGCGGCGAAGCCGGGCGAGCCGTCGTGGCCGACGCCGTGGGGTCCGGGCAGGCCGGGCTGGCACCTGGAGTGCTCGGCGATGGCGACCGCGTACCTCGGCGGGACGTTCGACATCCACGGCGGCGGCATCGACCTGATCTTCCCGCACCACGAGAACGAGCAGGCGCAGTCACGGGCGGCCGGCGACGGCTTCTCCCGGTACTGGATGCACAACGCCTGGGTGACGCTCAGCGGCGAGAAGATGTCGAAGTCGCTGGGCAACACGGTGTCGATCCCGGCGATGCTGGAGCGGGTCCGCGCCCCCGAACTCCGCTACTACCTGGTCGGCCCGCACTACCGGTCGACGATCGAGTACTCGCCCGAGGCGTTGGACGAGTCGGTGTCGGCGTACCGCCGGGTCGAGTCGTTCCTGCGGCGCGTGGTCGAGCGCACGGGCGCCGTCGGCGCGGACGGCGAGCTGTCGCCCGCGTTCGTGGCGTCGATGGACGACGACATGGGCACGCCCGGCGCGTTGGCCGCCATCCACAAGCGGGTGCGCGAGGGCAACACGTCCCTGGAGTCCGGTGACGACCTGGGCGCGCGTGCCGCCGCCGAGTCGGTGCGGGCGATGACCGGCGTGCTCGGGTTGGACCCGTTGTCGCCGCTGTGGCACGACGCCGCGGCGGGCGGCGCGGGTGGGCACGCGTTGGGCGTGCTCGTGGAACGGCTGCTGGAAGAGCGGTCGCAGGCCCGCAAGGACAGGGACTTCGCGCGCGCGGACGCGCTGCGCGATCACCTGCTGCTGGCCGGTATCGCCGTCGAGGACACCCCCGACGGTCCGTTGTGGACGTTGAAGGACGACTGAGCTCGTGGCTGGTAACTCCAAGCGCCGGGGCGCCATGCGCAACCCCGGCTCCAAGAAGGGCGCGGTCGTCGGTTCCGGCGGGCAGAAGTCGAAGGGCCTGCAGGGCAAGGGCCCCACGCCGAAGGCGACCGAACGACCGAACCACCCCGCCTACAAGCGGGCGACCGCGGCGGCGAAGGCCGAGCAGGTGCGCTCGCAGCGGCGCAAGGCCGCCGAGAACGGGCCCGAGACCGTGGCCGGGCGCAACCCGGTGGTCGAGTGCCTGCGCGCCGACATCCCGGCGACGGCGCTGTACGTGGCGCTGGGCATCGACGCGGACGACCGGGTCGCGGAGGCCGTGCAGCTGGCGGCCACCCGCGGCATCTCCGTGCTGGAGGTGCAGCGCGGTGAGCTGGACCGGATCACCGGCGGCGCGATGCACCAGGGCCTCGGCCTCCAGGTGCCGCCGTACGAGTACGCCGAGCCCCGCGAGCTGCTCAAGATCGCGAACCAGTCCGGCCGGCCCCCGCTGCTGGTGGCGCTGGACGGCGTGACCGACCCTCGCAACCTGGGCGCGGTCGTGCGCTCGGCAGCGGCGTTCGGCGCCCACGGCGTCGTCCTGCCGCAACGCCGTTCGGCGGGCATCACCGCCGTCGCGTGGCGGACCAGCGCGGGCACCGCGGCCAGGATGCCGATCGCCGTGGCGACCAACCTGACCCGCCAGCTCAAGGAGTGGGCCGACGCCGGGCTGATGATCGTGGGCCTGGACGCGGACGGCGACGTCGACGTGGACGGCCTGGACCTGGCCACCGGCCCACTGGTGGTCGTCGTCGGCTCCGAGGGCCGCGGCCTCTCCCGCCTGGTCAAGGAGACGTGCGACCAAACGGTGTCCATCCCCATGGCCGCCGGCGTCGAATCGCTGAACGCCTCCGTCGCCGCCGGCGTCGTCCTGGCCGAAGTCGCCCGCCGCCGCCGCCAGGAAACCCGCGCCTGACCCCTCGACACGTGCGGTTGTCCCTTGGGGAACCTGACCGTTCGGCACGCGGGCGGTGTGAGGTGAGGCCGTTTGTGGGTGATCTGGACCGGAGGGGCGTGACCGGCGGATAAGGTCTGCGGCGATGTCCTTCGCCAGCCCGCTGTTCCTGTGGTTCTTCCTCCCGGTCGTGCTCACGGCCGTCCTCGTCACGCCCAGGAACTGGCGCAACGGCGTGGTCGCCGTGGCGAGCCTGCTGTTCTACGTCTCCGGCGCGGGCGGCACGACGCTGTTGCTGCTCGCCTGCATGGTGGTCAACTACCTGGCCGGGCGGCGGCTGGAGCCGGGCGCGCCGGGCGACCGCAGGCTGGTCCTGGTCGGCTCGATCGCGCTCAACCTCGGCGTGCTGCTGATCTGGAAGTACGCCGGGTTCGCCACCGGGCAGCTGCACGACATCGCCGCCGTCGTCGGCGCCGACCTGCCGGTGGTCGAGCTCGCGCTCCCGATCGGCATCTCCTTCTACACGTTCCACCACATCTCGTACGTGGTCGACGTGTACCGCGGCGAACGCCCCGCCCTGCGCGAGCCGGTCGCCTTCGTCACCTACATCGCGATGTTCCCGCAACTCGTCGCCGGCCCGATCGTGCGGTTCCGCGAGATCGCCGACCAGCTGCCGCAGCCCCGCCTGCATCGTTGGGACGACGTCGCGGCCGGCTTCCCCCGGTTCGCCCTCGGCCTGTGCAAGAAGGTGATCATCGCCGACTCGCTCGCGCCGATGGTCGACGCCTGCTTCGCCACCCCGGCCGACGAGATGACCACGTCCATCGCCTGGCTCGGCGCGATCGGCTACACGCTGCAGCTCTACTTCGACTTCTCCGGCTACTCCGACATGGCCATCGGCCTGGGCCGGATGCTGGGCTTCCGGCTGCCGGAGAACTTCGCCCGCCCGTACTCGTCGGTCACGATCACCGACTTCTGGCGCCGCTGGCACATGTCGCTGTCGCGCTGGTTCCGCGACTACGTCTACATCCCGCTCGGCGGCAACCGCGGCGGCGTGCTGCAGACCTACCGGAACCTGTCGATCGTTTTCGTGCTCACCGGTTTCTGGCACGGCGCCAACTGGACGTTCCTGGTGTGGGGTTTGTTCCACGGCGGGCTGCTCGTGCTGGAGCGCCGATTCGGCTGGGATTCGGCGCCGGCCGCCACCCGCACCCGAATTGCCCGGCGGGTCCTGACCATGCTGCTGGTGGTAATCGGCTGGGTGTTCTTCCGCTCCGCCGATCTCGGTACGGCGTTCACAATCATCGGCCACATGTTGTTGCCGGATTTCAGCGGGTTGACCGACGCCGTCACGGCCGCGGCGACCAATCAGCGCATTGTGCTGCTGGTGCTCGCGCTGGCGATTGTCGCAATGCCCGATCACCCGGTGAGCGGGCCTTACCTGGAGTCTTCCCGGGACCGGATCGCCACCGCCGCCAGGGTCTCGCTGATGACGGTCGGCGTCGGCTACGCGGCGATCCTGGTCGCGAGCGGCACGTTCAGCCCGTTCCTCTACTACCAGTTCTGAAGATCGCCCCACCACGGGTTGCGAAGATCGACAAGTGGGCGATGTTCAACAATTGACTCACCAACCGGCCCGACGCCGTCGGCGACCGCAGGAACGCGCTGGCCCGGTCGGACCAACCCTCCGAGCCCAATGGTGGCAGCGGTCGACGTAGGGTAGGCGAGGATTGCTCACGCCGAGTCACCTACCGTCAACTGTCAAGAATAAGTGGGCGATTTTTCGCTGTTGTAACTACTTTATGTAACCGACCTGCTCCGTTCGGGTACACAGTGTGGTAGGACAGAGATTGCACATCCGGCAGCTTCTACCGTGCTAACCGAGGGAATTGTTACTTCGGGTGGGGGTAACGTGACTCACTCATCGGGGCCGACCAACCTGGGGGAGTTGTGACTTCCGGGGGGACCATCCGCGCGCTCGTGGGCAACCGCGAGTTCCGCGGCATGTGGATCGGCTCGACGGTGTCCACCGCGGGCGATCAACTCGCGGCGGTCGCGCTCTCCCTGTTGGTGTTTGAGCGCACCCAATCCGCCGCGTGGACCGCCCTCACGTGGTCGTTGACGCTGTTCCCGCCGCTGGTCTCCGGCCCGCTGCTCGGCTGGGTCGCGGACCGGTTCCCCCGCCGCACGGTGATGGTGTGGTGCGCGTGGCTGCAAGCCGCCCTGGTCGCCCTGATGGCCATTCCCGGCGCGCCGCTGTGGCTGATGATCGTGCTGCTGGTCGTCGTGCTGATGATCTCTTCGCCGTTCCTGGCGGCGCAGGAGGCGAGCCTGCCCCACGTGCTGCCGGACAAGCGCTACGACGACGGCGTGGCGTTGTTCGGCACGTCGGTGGACGTCGCCCAGATGGTCGGCCTGGCCGCCGCGGGCTTCCTCGTCACGAACGCCGGCGCCAACGTCGCGCTCGCGATCGACGCGGCCTCGTTCGTGTGGGTGGCGGTCCTGGTGCAGCTGTCGGTCAAGCACCGGCCGGCCGCCGACCCGCGCGGCGCGAAGCGGGATCCCGATCCCGAAGCACCCAAGGGAGCGTTCACGCTCCTGGTCACGGAACCGCGGCTGCGCAGCCTGATGGGCATGCGCCTGCTCGCCGGCCTCGCGATGGTCCCCGAGGGACTCGCCGTGCCCCTGGCGGCGAGTCTGGACGCGGTGTGGGCCGTCGGCCTGATCCTGGCCATCGAGCCCGCCGCCAACGTCCTCGGCGTGGCCGTGCTGTTCCGGTTGGTGCGCGATCCGGCGAAACGCGAGCGGCTGATCGGTCCGCTCGCCATACTGTCCTTGGCCCCACTGGTCATGTTCGCGTTGCACCCGAACCTGACCTGGACCATCGCACTACTGGTGATCGCCGGTATGGCCGGCGCGTACCACACGCCCGCTCGCTCGGCGTGGATGCGCATCCTGCCCGACGCCTACCGCGGTCGCGCGTACGGCATCGGCCGTGCCGCTCTGCGCTCGTCGCAGGGCGGCGGGATGGCGTTGGCCGGTGTCGTGGCGCACTCGATCGGCTCGGTGACCGCGACGATCGCGGGTGCAGGCGGCATCGGGCTGTTGCTCGCCACGCAGGCGACCGTAGCCTGGCGACGGGCCCGCACCCGGAACGATCCGAAAGCGGTGGCGATCTGAAACGGACTCATCACATATCGCGATTGTCAAACATGAAGGACCCCTCGGCTGCGGCCCGCTAGCCCGCGGGCACGTACGGTGAACATTCGGTCCGGGATGGAGGGAGCGGCTCACATGTCGCGGTTGCGCATGGCGAACACCTCCTCAGTGCGCATCTCGGGCACGGACGTGCCGCTGCGAACGGCGTTCGCCACGCGGCGCCGGGCAGAGGGTAGGGGGTCGTGGTGAAGAACAGTTTGACTGACCAGAAGGCCTCTGGGGCAGTCGGCCGGCCCTCGATTCGCAACTGGGATCTGTGGACGTTGCGCCCGGCCGCACTGGCGTACTTCTTCTTCATCGAATCGGCGGTGGCGGCTGCCGCCATTTGGCTGCTCACCGGCCTCGGCACGGTCTCGAACGCCGACTGGCTCAGATTCGGCGCGGTGATGTTCGCCATCACCGTGCACCTGATGATCGTCCGTCGGGCCGAGGAGTCGCGCCGCAACGAGTCGGCCGGTCCGCACATCGACCTGACGTCGGTGTGGACGTTCGCCGCCGCCATCGCGCTGCCCGGCGCGCTGGCCGTGCTGGCCACGATCTGGATGCGGATCCTGATCCAGCCGATCGCGCGACGCCAGCCGTACCGGTTCGTGTTCAGCTCCGCGAGCATCCTCGGCGGCACCATGCTGGCCTGGGCCGTGGTGCACCTGTCCGGGACCTCGCTGCTGGCCACCGGCAGCATCCCGACCGACCTGGGCCTCGTGCTCGTGCTCATCGTGGCCGGGGTGGTCAACTGGGGCGCGCAGGGCATGAACATCGCCGTCGCGTTGAAGATCGTCACCCCGCACACCCGCATCCAGGAGTTCCTGGGCTCGCGCGCGGACAACATGCTGGAGCTGAGCACGCTCGGCGCGGGCGCCATGCTCGGCATGCTGATGACCACCCACTGGGTGGGTCCGCTGCTGCTGGTCTTCCCGGTGATCCTGGTGAACTCGCTGCTCTACCACGCCGCGCAACGGCGGGCGCACCTCGAACGGCTGCTGCGCGAGCAGGAGCAGCTGCAGGCGCGGCTGGCCGAGGACGCGCACACCGACTACCGGACCGGACTGCTCAACACCAACGGCCTCGCCGAGTACGGGGGCAGGCTCACCGACCGGTGCCGCCACGACAACCAGCCGGTGACCGTGCTGGCCATCGACCTGGACCACTTCAAGCGGATCAACGACACCTGGGGCCACCCGGCGGGCAACGCCGTGCTGGCCGAGGTGGGCCGGATCCTGCGGGAGAAGCTGCGGCCGGGCGACGTGGCCGGGCGCGACGGCGGCGAGGAGTTCGTCGTGGTGCTCGCCGACACGGGCCTGGCCCAGGGCACGGCCATCGCCGAACGGGTGCGCGAGGCGATCGGCGAGATGTCCGTGATGACCACCGACAAGCACCGCAACACCGTCACCCTGCGCGGCCGGAACCTGCCGTTGACGGCGGACGGGCCGGACGTGCGCGCCATCTCGGCGTCCATCGGCGTGGCCGTGCTGCCGGACAACGGCGACTGCCTGATGGACGCGCAGCACTGCGCCGACGCGGCGCTCTACGCGGCCAAGGAGAACGGGCGCAACCAGGTGCGCGTCGCCGGCGGCGAGATCCGGCTGCTGCCCGCGCCGCGGGGCGACCAGTCGGTGGCCGAGGGCGCCGCGGACCAGGCGGCAGCCGCCGAGGTCACCCGCACCGCGTAAGTCCCCCACCTGCCGGGCTCGACCGGCGCTCGGCGCACGGGCACGGCGGGCGCGGCGACACAGGGCCCGACGGCCGGCGGCACGACCGAGCCCGCCACCGCGACCGCGGTGGTCGGCCGACGTGGTCGTCGTGCTTCGCATGGCACCCGTCGTCTCCGCGCAGCCCGCGTCCAGGCCTCCGGTGCCCCCTACGACCGCGAGTACCCACTCGCGGGACATCCCAAACGTGTTACTGGACTCTTTCCCGCTTGCGGCTCATCAGGCGGCAGACCAGGTAGATGAAGAACGAGACGGCCGTGACGAACGCGCTCACCGGCATGCCGGGCGCGAGCGACAGGATCATCCCGCCCAGCACGGACACCTCGGCGAACACCACGGCCAGCGCGGTGGCCCGCAGCGGGCTCGCGGTGACCCTGGTCGCCGCCGCCGCGGGCGTGATCATCAGCGACAGCACGAGCAGCGCGCCCACCAGCTGCACGCTCAACGCCGTCGCCACGCCCACCAGCACCGCGAACACCACCGACAGGGCCCGCACCGGCACACCGCGCGCCACGGCCACGGCGGCGTCCACGCTGGCGAAGTGCAGCGGCCGGTAGATGACCGCCAGCACCGCCAGCACGGCGACCGACGCGCCGATGAGCAGCCACAGGTCGGTCGACCCGACGCTGACCACCTGACCGGTCAGCAGGCCGAACTTGTTCGCCGCGCGCCCGTTGTAGAGGGCCAGGAACAGCACGCCGAGGCCGAGGCCGAACGCCAGGATCGCGCCGATCACCGAGTCGCGGTCCGAGTCGCGCGTGCTGAGCAGGCCGAGCAGCAGCGCGGCGACGACCGAACCGGCCAGCGCGCCGTACCCGACGCCGACGCCGAGCAGCAGGGCCGCCGCGCCGCCGGTGAACGCCAGCTCGCTCGTGCCGTGCACCGCGAACGCCATCTTGCGCGTCACCACGAGCGGGCCGAGCAGCCCCGCCACCAGCCCGAGCACGGCGCCCGCGACGAGCATCGGCTGGACGTAGCGCAACAGGTCCAGCGTCTGCCCGATGTCGAAGAAGTTCTCCATCAGTCCTTCACTCCGCCACGTGGTGCGGCTCGTCCTCGCACACGTGCTGCGCGCCGACCACGTGGATCTGGTCGCGCACGCGGACCACTTCGACGTTCGTGCGGTACAGCTCGGTCAACGTCCGCGAGGTCATCACCTCGGCGGGCGGGCCGATCCGGAACCGGCCCTCGACCAGGTACAGCACCCGGTCGACCAGCGGCAGGATCGGGTTGATCTCGTGGGTCACGAACAGCACGGCCGTGCCCTCGGCTCGGCGCCGGGCGTCGATCAGGTCGCTGACCACGCGCTGGTGCGCGAGGTCGAGCGAGAGCAGCGGCTCGTCGCACAGCAGCACCTCGGGGTCGCCGACCAGGGCCTGCGCCACCCGCAGCCGCTGCTGCTCGCCGCCGGAGAGCAGGCCGACGGGCTCGTCGGCGTACCTCGTCGCGCCGACGGACTCCAGCGCCGCGTCCACCCGGGCCCGGCGTTCGCGGCGGGTGCGCCAGCCGACGCCCCAGCCGTGCCCGTCCAGGCCGAACCCGACCAGGTCACGGCCGCGCAGCGCGAGGCTCGAGTCGATCGCCCGCTGCTGCGGGATGTAGCCGATGCGCCGGTTGCCGCCCGCGACCCGGACCGTGCCCGCGGACAGCGGTTGCAGGCCGAGCAGCACCCGGATGAGGCTGGTCTTGCCCGAGCCGTTCGGCCCGAGCACGGCCACGAACTCGCCGGGGGCGACGTCCAGGTCCAGGCCGTCCCACAGCACGCGGTCGCCGTAGGACAGCCGCGCGCCGCGCAACGCGACCGCCGCGCGCGTGGACCTGTCCGCCACCTGAGCCGTCCCGCCCGACGACGTCATGCGCCGAGCGCTCCCACCAGCGAGTCGACCTGCTTCGTCATCCAATCAAGGTAACCCGTGACGCCTTCCGGCAGCGTCTCGGTCACCTCGGCGATCGGCACGCCCGCCGCCTTGGCCTGGTCGACCACCTGCCGCGTGCCCGCGTTCTCGGTCTGCGCGTTGTTCACCAGCGCGGCGACCTGCTTCTGCTCGATCAGCCGGGTGACGTCGGCGAGCGCGGCGGCGGGGATGTCGGTCTCGTTCTCCACGGCCTCGCTGAACGACTCCGGCGTGACGTCCTCGACGCCCGCGGTGTCGAGCAGGTAGTGCGCCACCGGCTCGGTCGCGACCACCTTCTTGCCCGCGCCCTTGCCCTCGACGCGCTGCTCCAGCTCGGTCAGCTTGGTCGTGAAGTCCTCGGCGTTGGCCTCGAAGGTCGACTTCTTGTCCGGCGCGATCGCGCCGAGGTCGGCGGCGGCCTGGTCGGCGACCTTGCGGACGGTCTCGAAGTCGTACCAGACGTGCTCGTTGACGGCGTGGTCGTGGTGCTCCTCGCCCTCCGGCTCGGCCGACGTCCCGGGCTCCTCGTGCTCGGAGGCCTTGCCGGACACCGGGAACGCCTCGATCTTCTTCGCGCCCTCGGTCTCGGGGCCGAGCAGGGTGGCGAAGAAGTCGTCGTAGCCGCCGCCGTTGAAGATGACGAGCTTGGCGTCGCGCACCGCGGCCAGGTCGGACGGCTTGCTCTCGTAGGAGTGCGGGTCGCCGGACGGGTCGTCGATGATGGCGCTGACCTGCACGGCGTCGCCGCCGACGGCCTTGACCACGCTGCCCCACACGTTGGTGGAGGCGACGACCTTGATCGCGCCGTCGTTCGCGGCGGGGGTGTCCTGGGCACCGCAAGCGGTGAGGGCGACGGCGGTCGCGGCGGCCACCGCGCCGAGCAACACGTTGCGGACAGTCATCAGAGCACTCCTCGACAGGCGGACGCACAGGCAATGGAAACCGTTGTCGAGTTCAGTTTAGAACGCTCCGCTACCGACACGCCCACCGACCGGGTGTTCTACATGCCACAGGGGCCACCTCACCGTCGCGCGGGAGGTGGCCCCTGTGGCTCGAAGATCGTCAGTCGGTCAGGCGGTGGCCGGACTCCGGGTGGAACAGGTGGACCTCGCCGGCGTCACGCACGGCGACCTTGACGGTCTGGCCCAGGGTCGGCGGCGTGCGGCCGTCGACGCGGACCACGAACCGCTCGGGCACGTCGCCGATGCGGACCGAGCCGTGCATGAGCGCGTCCGCGCCCAGCTCCTCGACCAGCTCGACGGTCATGTCCATGCCCTGCTCCGAGGAGCTGACCAGGGCCAGCGACTCGGGCCGGATGCCGAACGTGACCTCGGACAGGCCCTCGCCCGCCGCCTTGTCCAGCGCGCGGCGCTCCAGCGGCACCACGATGCCGTCGAGCTTCGCGCCCTCCGACGTCAGCGGCACGGTCTTGAGGTTCATCGCGGGCGAACCCATGAAGCCGGCGACGAACGCGTTGGCCGGCTTGTCGTACAGCGCGCGCGGGGTGTCGCACTGCTGGAGCAGGCCGTCCTTGAGCACGGCGACCCGGTGGCCCATGGTCATGGCCTCGACCTGGTCGTGCGTGACGTAGATCGTGGTGGTGTCCAGGCGGGCCTGGAGGGCGGCGATGTTCGCGCGGGTCTCCACGCGGAGCTTCGCGTCCAGGTTGGACAGCGGCTCGTCCATGAGGAACACGGAGGGCTCGCGGACGATCGCGCGGCCCATCGCGACGCGCTGCCGCTGGCCGCCGGACAGCGCCTTCGGCTTGCGGTCCAGGTACTTCTCGAGGTCCAGCATCTTGGCCGCCTCGGCGACCTTCTCCCGGATCTCGGTCTTGTTGACGCCGCGCAGCTTGAGCGCGAAGCCCATGTTCTCCGCGACCGTCATGTGCGGGTACAGCGCGTAGGACTGGAACACCATCGCGATGTCGCGGCCCTTGGGCGGGACGTTGGTGACGTCCTTGCCGCCGATGTGGATGGCGCCCTCGTCCACGTCCTCCAGACCCGCGAGCATCCGCAGCGCGGTGGACTTGCCGGAGCCGGACGGACCGACCAGAACCAGGAACTCGCCGTCGGTGACGTCCAACGACAGCTCGTCGACCGCGCGGACCGGCGGGTTGCCGGAGAAGATCCGCGAAGCCTTGACGTAGGCGACCTCAGCCATGCCACGCACCTTTCACTACCCAAGCTTTGCCGCAACGCTAGGGATTGCAAGCGCTTACGGGAACGGGTGAATTGGTCTAGTTCCGGATCGGTTCAGGCCCTGGTAGTGGTGGTACATGGCCACCGAACTCGTGCTCGTCCGCCATGCGACCTCCGTCGCGCCCACGCCGGGCGGCCCCGACGAGCTGGCTCGTCCGCTGCGGGACTCGGGTCTGGTCCAGGCCCGTGACCTGGTGGAACAACTGCGTGCACTGCGTCCGACGGCGGTCCTGTCGAGCCCTTACCTGCGTGCCGTGCAGACGGTCCAGCCGACCGCCGATGCCCTGGGTGCGACCG
The DNA here is from genome assembly GCF_040639675.1 of Actinosynnema sp. NPDC023794. Taxonomy (NCBI): domain Bacteria; kingdom Bacillati; phylum Actinomycetota; class Actinomycetes; order Pseudonocardiales; family Pseudonocardiaceae; genus Actinosynnema; species Actinosynnema sp. NPDC023794. Next base: position 375,289 of record NZ_JBFAFR010000003.1, read on the forward strand.
TCGAGACCAGGTGGGACCTGCGGGAGTGGGACTCGGGCATCCCACCGACGCCCGACTACGCGCGGCACTACGCGCACAGCTGGGACCACCCGGACTTCGCGCGGCCGGGCGGCGAGAGCCTGGCCGCGCTCAGCGACCGGGTGCGGCGGGCGTTGACGGCGGTGGCCGAGGAGCACGACGGTGGCGTGGTGCTCATCGGGACCCACGGCACGTTCGCCGCACGCACCCTCCTCGCGGCCGGCCACCCGGTCGGTTGGACGTTCCTGAAGGACATGCCGATGCCCGCTGTCCACCGGGTCCGATGGGGCGGCGATCACCCGATCGAGGCGTCCGGACCAGGCCTTTGACCAGCGGTATCGCCGCTGGCGCGCGGCACGCCGGCTCCCTAACCTCTCCGCCATGAAGGTCATCGATCAACGGGAGTTCGACCAGAACCCCGCTCAAATCATGGAAGCAGTCGAGGCGGGCGAGACCTATCACGTCACCCGCGACGGCACCGAGGTCGCCGAACTGCGCCCCCCGACGTACCGGCAGCCCTTGAACACCGACGAGGTCATCGCCGTGGTCAAGGACCTGCCGCCGGTCGACTACGCGGAGATGCGCGCGGAGGCGGACGAGTTCTGGGGCAACGAGGACCGCCTCGGCGACGACGACCCGTGGGAGCGTCGGCGTGGCTGAACGTCGACCGGCCGGTGTCCTCGACACCAACCGTTTACATCGACCTGGCGAAGGTCGACCGGATGGAACTCCCGGAGCGCTTCGAACTGACCACCATCACCTTGGCGGAACTGCAGCAGGGCGTCGCGCTGGCGAAGGAGGCGACAGCCCGCGACGATCGCGGCAAGCGGTTGCGTGCCGCGATCGCGGGTTACTACCCGCTGCCCTTCGACCGACGGGCGTCCGCTCGGTTCGGCAGCCTGGTCGGCCTGACGATCGCAGCCGGCCGCGACCCCCGATCGCGCAAGTTCGACCTGATGATCGCCGCCATCGCCTCGTCCAACGACCTGCCGCTCTACACCCGCAACCCGAAGGACTTCGTCGGCCTGGAGGAGTTGGTCGAGGTCGTCGAGGTGTGATGGGAGGGCCTCCACGACGAGGTGGAGGCCCCCGTCCGCCTCAGCCCTTGACCGCGCCCGACGACAGGCCCGTCACCAGGAACTTCTGCACCAGGTAGAACACCACGATCGCGGGGATCGCGACCAGGATCGAGGCCGCCGCCAGGTGGCCCCACTCGGTCCGGTTCTGCTGGACGAACACCTGCAGCCCCACGGCCAGCGTCTTCGACTCGTCCGCCGCCGACAGGAACGCCGACGCGAACGCCACCTCGCCCCACGCCGTCAGGAACGCGTAGAACGCCGTCACGGCCAGCCCCGGCCGGGCCAGGGGCAGCACCAGCCGCCAGAACACGCCGAACGGCGACAGGCCGTCCACCCGCCCCGCCTCGTCGATGTCGGTCGGGATGGTGTCGAAGTAGCCCTTCAGCATGTACGTGCAGAACGGCACGGCGGTCGTGCAGTAGACGAGCACCAGGCCGAGCGACGTGCCTTGCAGCCCGAGCGCCAGCAGGATGTTGTACAGCGGCACGATCAGCACCGCGAACGGGAACATCTGCACGACCAGGAACGACAGCATCAGCGACCGCTTGCCCGGGAACCGGAACCGCGACGCCGCGTACCCCGTCGTGGCGGACAGGAACACCGCCAGCACCGTGGTCATCAGCGCGATCAGCACCGAGTTGCCGAACCACGCGAGGAAGTCGCCCTTCTCCCCCGCCAGGATCCGCCCGTAGTTGTCCAGGCTGGAGTCGTTGAGCAGCTTCGGCGTGGTCTCCACGGCCTTGGCGTCCGGCTTGAACGACGTCACCAGCACCCAGAACACCGGGAACACCGCGATCAGCGACGCCACGACCAGCGCGCCGTGCAGCCCGACGCTGGCCAGCGGAGACCGCTGCGAGCGCTTGAGCCCCCGGGCCGGCTGGACGGCCTTCAAGGAAGCGGCTTCGACCGTCATCACCACACCTCGCCTTGCTTGCGCAGCGCGCGCCGGTACACACCCGCGAACACGAGCAGCACGGACAGGATCAGCACGCCGTAGGTCGACGCCACCGCGAAGTCGCGGGACGCGCCGGAGAAGAACCGCTCGAACGCGTAGGTCACCAGGATCCGGGTGTTCGGGTTCGGCCCGCTGATCAGGTAGATGATCGCGAACATGTTGAACGTCCAGATGATGCCCAGCAGCACCACCGTGCTGGACACCGACCGCAGGCCGGGCAGCGTCACGTTGCGGAACCGCTGCCACGGGGTCGCGCCGTCCACCTCGGCGGCCTCGTAGAGGTCACCGGGGATCGACTGGAGCCCGCCGAGCAGCGCCACCATCATGAACGGCACGCCGAGCCACACGTTGACGATGATCACCGCGACCAGCGCCCAGTCCGACTGGCCGAGCCACACCGGCGGGTCGTCCAGGCCGAGGAAGCGCAGGAACTGGTTGATGATCCCGTACTGCGCGTTGAACATGTACTTCCACGCGAACGCGCTGATGAACGCGGGCACGGCCCACGGCAGGATCAGCAGCACCCGGTACGCCGCCCGGCCGCGCACCTCCCGGTTGAGCAGCAGCGCGAGGCCGAGGCCGATCGTGTAGTGGAAGAACACGCAGCCGAACGTCCAGATCAGCGTGCGCACCAGCGTCGACCAGAACGCGCCGTAGCTGGAGTCGCCGGACAGGACGTTCAGGTAGTTGTCGAGGCCAACGGAGACGTAGGTCGCCGGCCGGTCGAGGATCGGGTTGGCGATGTTGCCCTCGTTGATGTTGGTGAAGGTGAAGAACACGCCCTGGGCGAGCGGGAACAGCACCAACACCGCGATGACCACCACGACCGGCAGCACCATCGCGTACGCGTACCAGTGCCGGTCCAGGAACCTGCGCACCGAAGTCTCCCTTCGCCGCCTCGCGGCGCCCGGCCCACGACCGGGCCGGGCGCCGCGAGGGATGGTCAGCCGACGGTGTACTCGGGGACGACGGTGTCCTGGTACTTCTTGGCCACCTCGTCCAGCGCCGTCTTGGCGTCCTTCTTGCCCGCCAGCACGTCGGCGTAGGCGATCTTCAGCGGGTCGAACAGCTCGCCGCCCTCGGGGATCCACGCGCGCGGGTGGGCGGCGGTGACGACCGGCTCGAACGCGGACACGACCGCGTTGGCCTTCACGTCGGCGTTCTCGTAGGCCGACTTGCGGGTGGGCAGCAGGCCCAGTTCCTTCGCGATGCGCACCTGCGACTCGGTGCTGCTCATGCAGGCGATGAACTTGACCGAGGAGTCCTTGGCCTTGGTGCCCTGGCGGATCACGTAGTCGTGGCCGCCGACCGGCGCGGAGCCCTTGCCGGCGGTGGCGCCGGGGACGGGCGCGATGCCCAGGTTGGCGGGGTCGGCGAACGCGGCGCCCTTGAGGTAGTCGGCGACCGACCACGGGCCGTTGACCACCATGGCGACCTCGCCCGAGGTGAACGCGGCCTGCATGTTGTTGTAGGAGTTCGTTGGGTCCAGCGCGGTGGACGCGGCCTTGGCGTCCAGCAGGCCCTTGGCGGTCTCCAGCGCCTTCACGTTGTCCGCGGAGTTGACCACGATCTTCTTCGCGTCGGCGTCGACCAGGTCGCCGCCCTCACCGTAGATGAACGGCAGCGCGTAGTAGGCGTCGTTGTTGACGAAGATGGTCTTCTCGCCGCCGAGCTTGGCCGCGGCGGCCTTGACCTCGTCCCACGTCTTCGGCGGCTCGACACCGGCGTCGGCCAGCAGCTTCTTGTTGTAGAACAGCGCCAGCGAGTCGGTGACCTGGGGGACGCCGTAGGTCTTGCCGTCGTACTTGGTGGAGCCGAGCGGCGTGTCCAGGAAGTCGGACGTGTCGCTCACCAGCTCCGTGCCGGCCAGGTCGACCACGTAGCCGAGCTTGGCCAGCTGCGACACCCACGCGACCTCGGCGCGGAAGACGTCCGGGCCCTGGCCGCCCTGCGCGGCGGTCTTGTAGTTGTTCAGGGCCGCGTCGAAGGGCACCGTCTCGGTCTTGACCTTGTAGCCGCCCTTGGTCGCGCACTCCTGCGCGATCGCGGCGAACACCGGGCCCTCGTTCGGGCCGCTGGTGTCCCAGAAGGTGATCTCACCGGAGTCGCCGGACGCCGATCCGCCGTCGCCACCACCGCACGCGGTGAGGACGAGGGCGGAGACGGCCGCCACTGCGGTCACGAGGGTGGTACGTCGCATCGTTGCTGTCGTCCCTCCTGCGGGCCTCCACCGTGATGAAGGCTCTTGCAAGAACTTGCGAAATTGTTGACGCGGATTTCATCCCGCCGACCAGGGCCGGGTCAAGGGTCTTGACGTAACCAAGCCGTAACGGCCCAGGCCTGCCGGAGGAAACCAAGGTGGGCGTTGCAAAAATTTGCCGCTGACGGCAGGCTGCACGTCACCCACAAGTCTGCGAGGAGGCACGGTGTCCGGTCTGTCCGAGATCGCCAGGGCAGCCGGGGTGAGCATCTCCACGGTCAGCCGGGTGCTCAACCGCCGGGCGGGCGTGAACGACGAGACGCGCCAGCGAGTGCTCGCGGTGCTTGCGGAAATGCCTTACACGCCGCGCGGGCTGGGGGCGCTGCAACGCACCGGTGTGATCGGCCTGCTCGTGCCCGAGCTGTCGAACCCCGTGTTCCCGGCGTTCGCCGAGGCGCTGGAGGTGCGGGCCGCTCGGCTGGGGTACTCGTCGCTGCTGTGCAACACGCGTGCCACCGGCGCGGGCGCGATGGGCGAGGAGGAGTACGTGCGGATGCTCCTCGCGCGCGGCGTCGAGGGCATGGTGTTCGTGTCGCCGGAGATCACCAACGTCGAGGTGCCGCTCGGCCAGGCGCCGCGGCCGTCGTACTACGCGAAGCTGCTGGCCGACGGCGTGCACATGGTGTTCCTCAACGGGGCGACGCCGTCGCTGGACGTGCCGGACGTGACCGTGGACGAGCAGCACGCGGGGTACGCGGCGACCCGGCACCTGGTCGAGTTGGGCCACCGGCGGATCGGGTTCGTGTCGGGACCGGCGCGGGCGCTGCCGTCGCGGCTCAAGCGGGCCGGGTGGGCGGCGGCGTTGGAGGAGGACGGGCTGCCCGCGACGTCCGACTTCGTGGCGCACGCGCCGTTCGGGCCGGAGGGCGGGGCGGAGGCGGTGGCGACGCTGCTGGACACCGTGCGGCCGACGGCGGTGATCTGCTCGTCCGACCACATGGCGATCGGCGTGCTGCGGGAGGCGCACCGGCGAGGGCTGACCGTGCCGCGGGACCTGTCCGTGGTGGGGTTCGACGACATCCCGCTGGCGTCGTACTGCTCGCCGTCGTTGACCACGCTGGCGCAGCCGATCGAGGAGATGGCGGCGGCGGCCGTGGACGAGTTGGTGCACCGGCTCGACCCGGATCGGCGACGACGTCCGGCGGGGAATTACACGCGTGTTTTCCGGCCGAGGTTGGTCGTGCGCGAGTCGTCCGCTGAGGCCCCATTGGTTTAGACCATTGTACCCCGAGGTAACCCACCCTCATCTGCACTGATGACGATTTAGAGGGACGCCGGTCACCCCCACTTCTGCAAATGGTTCTGAACCGTTACGGTCACTTCATGGCGCGGTCGATGCATGTGCGACGCCCCGCGACGCTCGCCTCACTGGCGGCGGAGCTGGGTGTTTCCCGGACAACGGTGTCCAACGCGTACAACCGTCCCGACCAGCTCTCGCCAGAGCTGCGACGCCGGGTGTTGGAGACAGCGAGACGACTCGGGTACCCGGGGCCCGACCCCGTGGCCCGTTCACTGCGGACGAGGAAGGCCGGTGCGGTGGGCCTGCTGCTCACCGAGAACCTGTCCTACGCGTTCCGCGACCCGGCGGCGATCGGGTTCCTGGAGGGATTGGCGCTCGCGTGCGAGGACGCCGGCACCGGGCTCCTGCTCGTGCCGGCGAACCCCGAGCGCGAGGACGTGGCGGCCGTGCACCGGGCCGGGGTGGACGGTTTCGTGGTGTACTCAGTGCCCGACGACGACCCGCACCTGGCGGCGGTGCTGGAGCGGCCCGTGCCGACGGTCGTGTGCGACCAGCCCGACCTCGGCAACGTCGACCGCGTCGGCATCGACGACCAGGCGGCCATGCACTCGTTGGCGCAGCACCTGATCTCGTTGGGGCACCGGCGGGTCGGCGTGGTGTGCATGCGGCTGGCCCGTGACCGCAACGACGACTTCGTCGTGCCGGAGCGGCAGCAGGCGGCGCACTTCCACGTGCAGCGGGCCCGGCTGGCCGGGTTGGCGCAGGCGTTCGCGTCGGTCGGCGTGGACTGGGCGACCGTGCCGGTGGCGGAGCGGTTCGACCACACCATGGCCTCCGGCGCGTCGGCGGCGGCGCAGGTGCTGGAGCGCGACCCGCAGATCACCGCGCTGATCTGCACGTCGGACATACTGGCCCTGGGCGCGATGGCGGAGCTCCAGCGGCGCGGCCTGCGCGTGCCGGTCGACATCACCGTCACCGGTTTCGACGGCATCCGCGAGGCGGAGCAGGCCGGCCTGACGACGGTGCGCCAGCCGGTCCTGGAGAAGGGCCGCGCGGCGGGCAAGCTGCTCCTGGACTCGGCCGAGCGCACCCGCCCCCGAGCCGTCACCCTGTCCACCGAACTGATCCACGGCACCACCGCCGCCCCACCGCGCGGGACGGCGGAGGAACGCTGGTTCGGCCCGTGACCCGACCTCCGGCCTGACCACGACCGCCCACCCACCACCACCGCTCTTGAACGCTTCGCAGGGGTCCTCGCCAAGGGGACCCCTGCGTCTTGTTGGTCATCCGGCACTACCACCAGATGGGCCACGAACTGCGGCAACGCGACGTGGCCACCGGCCTTGGCAGGCTGCACGGCTTCGTCGGCGTGGTCATCCCGGCCGTGCGCGCGAACGGCGCCGAGGTGGTGCCGAAGCTGGGCTTCCCGCTGTCCTGCAACGCGGTGGAACCGGTGGGACGGCGCGCGCGGCGGCCGGCCGTGCCCGCTCCGCCCGACGTGCCCGCGCTGGCCGACAAGGCGCTCGGTTGGACGCCGGGGCTCACGTCAGGCGGAAGATCACCGGGTTGCTCGCCTTGCCCGCCACGACCGCCGTGAGCAGGTAGTCGCCGGCGCCCAGCCTGGAGTGCCTGCGGCAGCCCGGTTCCGACGTGGCGCCCGCCCACCGCAGGCCGTAGGCGAACCGCTCGCCCGGCCGCATCACGCGCACCTCGGACCCCTGGGTGGCGAAGCAGTCGTTGCTCGACCACAGCCGCGTCGCGCCGTCCACGCTGGTCACGACCAGCTCCCGCACCTGCCGCCCGATCTCCTTCGCGCACGGCAGCGGGCCGGTGTTGGAGATGGCGATGGTGAACTCCACGGGGTGCCCGGCGGGAGCCGAGGGGTTGTCCACCTCGGCCGCCACGGCCACCTGCGCGTCGTCGCACGGCGGTGGCGGCCCCGGCGGCAACGTGGGAGGGGGAGGCGGTGGGGGCGTCGTCGAGGACGACGAGGCGGCCACCGGCGTCGCGGGCGGCTCCGGCGGGCGGGACGACGGCTGGGCGGCCACCGGCGCCGGGTCGCCATGCCCGATCAGGACGCCGACCAGCCAGACCGCGAGCACCAGCGCCACCACCGCCCCGGCGACCGCGAGCGCGCGCCGCCGCCGGTACACCGACCGCGGGTGCGGGCCTGTGGGCTCGATCACAGGGCGAAGGTAGCCGGGTCGCGTGGAATTCCACCGGAAGCATCGGTCCCCCGATGAGGTGAACGTGAGGTTCGCCAGATTCGCTTGCCCGCCATGCGGGACTCAGGTTCCAATCCGAGGGAACACTGGAGGTGTGCGATGACCGCGATCGACGAGCTGCTCCACCGCAACGCCGAATTGGGCAACATCGTTCCCGGCGACCGTTCCTCGCCGCGACCTTCGATGAACGTAGCCATCCTGACCTGCATGGACTCCCGCATCCGGGTGTTCGAGATCTTCGGCCTCAAGCAGGGTGAGGCGCACGTGCTGCGCAACGCGGGCGGTGTCGTGACCGACGACATGATCCGCTCGCTGGCGCTGAGCCAGCGCAAGCTCGGCACCCGCGAGGTGCTGCTGGTGCACCACACGAACTGCGGCCTGCAGCTGGTCACCGAGGACGAGTTCAAGGACGAGCTGGAACAGGACTCCGGCCTGCGCCCCACGTGGTCGGTCGAGGCGTTCCGCGAGGTGAAGGACAGCGTGCGCGGCTCGATGAACCGGGTCCGGCGCAGCGCCTTCCTCCCGCACCGCGACCAGGTGCGCGGGTTCGTCTACGACGTGCACACCGGTGAGCTGACCGAAGTCGTGTGACCGGGCGGCGAACCGGTCGTGGAAGACTGTGCGGCGCTATGAGCCTGGACGCCGAGCTCCTCCTCGACTGGTTCGCCGACACCGCCCGCGACCTGCCCTGGCGACGGCCGGAGTGCACGGCGTGGGGCGTGCTGGTCAGCGAGATCATGCTGCAGCAGACCCCCGTCGCGCGGGTCGAACCCATCTGGCACGAGTGGCTGGCCCGCTGGCCGACGCCGTCGGCGATGGCCGGGGCGAGCCAGGGCGAGGTGGTGCGGGCCTGGGGCAAGCTGGGCTACCCGCGCCGCGCCCTCCGGCTGCACGCCGCCGCGCAGGCCATCGCCGAGCAGCACGACGACGTCGTCCCGAGCGACGTGGACACCCTCCTCGCCCTGCCGGGCATCGGCGCGTACACGGCGCGGGCGGTCGCGGCGTTCGCCTACGGGCAGCGGTGCCCGGTGGTCGACACGAACGTCCGCCGCGTCGTGGCACGGGCCGTGCACGGCGCGGGCGACGCCGGTCCGCCGTCCACCACCAAGGACATGAAGGACGTCGAAGCCCTCCTCCCCGAAGAGGAGGCGCGGGCCGCGGTCTACTCCGCCGCCCTGATGGAGCTGGGCGCGCTCGTCTGCACGGCCCGCGCGCCCAAGTGCGCCGACTGCCCCGTGTTCGACGCGTGCGCGTGGCAGCTCAACGGCCGCCCCGCGTACGACGGCCCGGCCAAGGTCGTGCAGAAGTTCGCGGGCACCGACCGGCAGGTGCGCGGCCTGCTGCTGGACGTGCTGCGCGGCACCAGCGAACCCGTGGCGAAGACCCGGCTCGACGTGGTCTGGTCGGACGCGGGCCAGCGGGACCGGTGCCTGCACTCGCTGCTCGTCGACGGCCTGGTCGAGCAGACGACCGAGGGTCTGTTCGCGCTGCCCGGGGAGCACTGACCCGTGCACGCGCTCGTGGTGTTCTTCGACGCCGAGGCCGACCAGGCCGTGCGGTCGCTGTGGCGGCGGATCGGCGCGAGGTTCGAGCTGCCGCCCCACCTGACCTACGCGGCGGCGGGCGCGATCGGGCCGAAGGTGCGCGCCGAGCTGCGCGAGGACCTGTCCCGGCTGTGGCTGCCCGACGTCTGGCTGCACACCCTCAGCGCCGCGGACGGCAGGCTCCAGCTCGGCGCGGTCGTCGACGCCGAGCTGCTGGCCGTGCACTCGGCCGTGCACGACGTCCTCGCGAGCCGCGTGAAGCACCCCGACAGCCGGCACCTGCCGGGCAACTGGGTGCCGCACTGCGCGCTGGTCGACGGCGAGGACGCCGACGTGAAGGCCGCGTTCGCCGAGCTGCACCCGATCACGCCGATCCGCGCCAAGACCCGCGAGATGGCGATCGTGGACACTCAGACCGGGTCGATCGACCCGCTCAGGAACGCCTCCACCGCGCCCCGGTAGACCTCCGGCGCCTCGTCGTGCACGACGTGCCCGGACTCCGGCACCACCAGGTGCGCCGCACCGGTCCGCCGCGCCACCTCGGCCATCTGCCCGGCGCGCAGCCCGCCGCGACCCGCCTCGACCACGAGCATCGGGCACCGGATCGCGTCCACGTGGTCCCAGTACGCCCGCTCGCCCCACTCGGAGGCGATCTCGTACAGGTCGGGCAGGTGCGCGATGAGGCGCCAACCGTCCTCGCGCTCCTCGAACATCTCCTCCACCCGCGGCACGTCCACGACCGTCCGCACGTGCGCCAGGGACTCGAACGCAGGCGGCCACGAGTCGAAGTACCACCTCCACTCCTCCACCGTGCGACCGCGGTTGTCCGGCACGACGTCCTCGGCCACGACCGCGCGCACCAGGTCGGGCCGGGTCGCGGCGAGCGCCCACGCGTGCAACCCGCCCATCGAGTGCCCGATCACCACGGCGGGCGCGAGGTCGTGCCGCTCGATCACCTCGGCCGCGTCGGCGACGAAGTCCTCCGTCCGGTACGGCCCCCGCACCGGGTTGCGGCCGTGCCCGCGTGCGTCCGGCGCCACCACGCGCCCGTACGGCTTGAGCCACTGCGCGACCGTCCACCACGTGCTCGCCCGGCTCATCAGGCCGTGGAGCAGCAGGATGCCCTGCCCCGATCCCCCGAACTCCGCAACGCTCATGCGTGCATCATGTCGGCATGGCCATCAGTCCCAAGGCGCGCCCGTACCTGATCGTCGTCATCGTGGTGCTGGTGGTGGCCGGGATCGTGGTGGCCAGGCTGCCGAGGGACCAGCCGACCGCGACGCCGACGACGCCGCCCGCGACCACCCCTCCCGCGGTGAACGCCGAGGGCGGCGACGGCGCGGGCGACGCGTACTACCCGCAGGACGGCAACACCGGCTACGACGTCAGCGCGTACGACGTGTCGGTCACCTACGACCCGGCGACGAAGCGGCTGGACGGGGTCGCGAAGATCACCGCCAGGGCGACCGCCGACCTGTCCCGGTTCAACCTCGACCTGCACGCGCTGAAGGTCTCCGGCGTCGACGTGCGCGACCAGGCGGCCGACTACCGCCAGGAGGGCGACCACGAGCTGGTCGTCACGCCCGGAGCGCCCCTGGCCGCCGCCGAGGAGTTCACCACCACCGTCCGGTACGGCGGCGAGCCGACCCTGTTCGAGGACCGCGCGCTGGGCCGCAGCGGCTGGCAGATCTCCTCGTCCGGCGGCGCGTTCGCGGCGGGCGAGCCGCACTCGGCGACCACCTGGTTCCCCGCCAACGACACCCCGCGCGACAAGGCGTCGTTCGCGCTGACCGCACGCGTGCCGGAGGGCTGGTCGGTGATCTCCAACGGCGTCGAGGGCGGCTCCACCACCGCCGACGGCTGGACGTCGTTCCGCTGGGTCGCCGAGCAGCCGATGGCCACCTACCTGACCACGATCGCGATCGACCGGTGGACCGTCGAGCGGTCGACGCTGCCCGACGGCACGCCCGTGGTGGACGCCTACGCGCCGGGAGCGGAGGACGGCAGGCGGCACCAGGAGCGGCTGCCCGAGGTGCTCGCGTTCCTGTCGGAGAAGTTCGGGCCCTACCCGTTCTCCTCGGCGGGCGGGATCTTCCTGGCCGACGACATCGGCTTCTCGCTCGAGACCCAGACCAGGCCCATCTACGCGGGCTGGGCCGACCTCGACACCGTCGTGCACGAGCAGGCGCACCAGTGGTTCGGCGACTCGGTGAGCCTGGAGAACTGGGCCGACATCTGCCTGAACGAGTGCTTCGCCTCCTACGCCCAGTGGCTGTGGGCGGAGGCCAAGCAGGGCGTCGACCTGGACGACCGCTACCTCGCCGAGGTCGAGCGGGTCGCCGACCGCGAGACGTACTGGGGCCGCAAGCTCTACGACATGGGCCGCGGCAACGAGTTCCGCGGCGTCTACGACAAGGGGCAGCTGGCTCTTCACGCGTTGCGCCGCCAGATCGGCGACCCGGCGTTCGACCGCGTGGTCAAGGAGTGGACGGCGGCGAACCGGGACGGCAACGCGTCGTGGCCGGAGTTCGAGGCGCACGCGGAGCAGGTGTCGGGGCAGGACCTGGACGCGTTCTTCACCGCGTGGTTCCGCGGCGACGAGGCGCCCGCCGACGAGTTCCTGTACCCGGGTCCGCTGCGCCGGTGACTTCCCCGACCTGCCGGTGAAACCGGCTACAGTGGTTACGTGGCCACGTGGACGAGGACGCTGACCCGCCCGGACGGGCAGAGCTTCCGCTTCGACCCCGGCAGCTTCGCGATGGAACTGCTGGTCAGCGGTGGCCCGGACGAGCTGCGGGTGTTCGAGGCGCTGCACGGGCCGGACGACCTGGCCGCGTGGCTGGTCGACTCGCGCCTCGCCGCGACCGCGCCGTTCACCGCGGCCGACGTGCGCGTCACCGAAGCCGAGCTGGTCGCGGTGAAGCGGCTGCGCGACGCGTTCTGGGGGATCGCGCGGGCGATGGTCCGGGGCGCCGACCTGCCGGCGGAGGGCCTGGAGGTCGTGAACGCGGCCACCGCCGAGACGCCGCGGCCGGTCGTCGACCCGCGCACGCGCACGCTCACCTGGGCCCGGCCGATCACCGGCACGCAGGTGCTCGGCGCGGCGGCCCGTGACGCGGTCGAGCTCGTCGCGCACGGCGGCGTGCGGGCGTGCTCGGCGGCCGACTGCGGCCTGCTCTTCGTGGACGCCTCCCGCGCGGGCAACCGCCGCTGGTGCTCGATGGAGCGGTGCGGCAACAGGCACAAGGTCCGCGCGCACCGGGCCCGCCACGAGACGGAACCGGCCGCGGCGCAGTAACGTCGGGGCATGGCGGTTGTGAAGATCAATGCGATCCACGTGCCCGACGGCTCGGGCCCGGAGCTGGAGAAGCGGTTCGCCGCGCGACTGGGCGCGGTGGACTCCGAGCCCGGCTTCCTCGGCTTCCAGCTCCTGCGGCCGGTCAAGGGCGACGACCGGTACTTCGTGGTCACGCAGTGGGAGACCGAAGAGGACTTCCAGAACTGGATGGGCGGCCGGGCCAAGGAGGCGCACTCGGGCGAGCGCGCCAAGCCGGTCGGCACCGGGTCGGACCTGCTGGAGTTCGAGGTCGTGCTCAGCTCCGAAGCGAAGAAGTGATCCCGGGAGGGTGAACGAGGCGCTCGACCGCGCGGCGGAGCTGATCTCCTCCGCCGACGCGGTGCTGGTGTGCGCGGGCGCGGGGATGGGCGTCGACTCCGGCCTGCCCGACTTCCGCGGCGCGACCGGCTTCTGGCAGGCGTACCCGCCCTACGAGCGGCTCGGGCTGCGGTTCGAGGAACTCGCCGACCCGGTGCACTTCGCGGAGGACCCGACGCTCGCGTGGGGCTTCTACGGGCACCGGCTCGACCTGTACCGGCGCACGGTGCCGCACGACGGGTTCCGCGTGCTGCGGGAGTGGGGCGCGCGGGTGTTCACGTCGAACGTGGACGGCCAGTTCCAGCGCGCCGGGTTCGCCGACGTGGCCGAGGTGCACGGGTCGATCCACCACCTGCAGTGCGTGGAGCCGTGCACGGACGACGTGTGGCCCGCCGACGACGTCGTGGTGGACGTGGACCCCGAGTCGATGCGCGCGACCGGGCCGCTGCCGTCGTGCCGCAACTGCGGCGGGCTGGCGAGGCCGAACATCCTCATGTTCGGCGACTGGTCCTGGCTCGGCGGGCCGTCGCAGAAGGCGTTGGACGCCCTGGCGCAGTGGCGGCGCGGGCACCGGAACATCGCCGTGCTGGAACTCGGGGCGGGTGTCGCGGTGCCGACCGTGCGGCGTCAGGCGGAGCTGGCCAGTGCCGCGTCGGGCGCGTTGATCAGGATCAACCCGCGCGAGCCGGAGGTCCGGCACGGGCGCGGTGTGTCGTTGCCGATGGGCGCGTTGGCGGCGATCACCGAGCTGGCACGACGAATCGGGTGACCACGGCCCGGTGGTCCGAGCCGGGGATGTCGACCACGGTGAACTCCTCCACCGGGCACCGCTCGTCGACCAGGACGTGGTCGATGGCCACCGGCGGCGGCCACAACGCGCCGGCCGGCCAGGTCGGGTCCAGACCCGCGCCCACCTGGTCGGCCGCGTCCGCGTAACCGGTGTTGAGCAGCCGGCGCAGGCCCACGTGGTCCAGGGTGGCGTTGAAGTCGCCCGCGAGCACGCGCACGGGCCCGTCCAGCTCCCTCTCCGGCAGCCCTGCCATGTCGCGCTGCCAGCTCTCCGGCCCGGCGTCGACCACCGGCGGCAGCGGGTGCACGGACAGCACCTCCAGGTCCTCACCGGGCACGTCGACCAGCGCGCCCGCCTGGCGCAACGTGCTGGGCGGCGTGAGCGTGCGCGGGAACACCGGGTGGCGGGACGCGATGCCGGACCCGGAGCCGCCCGGCTCGTCCAGGAAGTGCCGGTAGGGCAGCACCTCGTGCAGGCCCGCGCGCTCGAAGTCGCGCACCATCTCCGGGGTCAGCTCCTGCACCGTGAGCACGTCGACGTCGTGCGCCCTCACCGCCGCCACGACCGCCTCCGCCTCGGCCTTGCCGACCAGCAGGTTCGCCGCCATCACGGTGACCTCCTGCCCGACGCCGACCGGCCGTGAGTCGGGGAACGCCCGCGGCGCGACCGCCGCCACCAGCACCACCGCGACCAGCAACGTCACCGTGCCGACCGCCCAGCGCCGCAGCAGCAGCGCCAGCGCGCCCAGCGCCACGCCCGCCGCCGTGAAGTAGGGCGTGAGGGCGGTCGTGGCGACCATGTACCGGGTGCCGTCGATGCCGAGCAGCCGGGTGAGCGCCGCGAGCAGGAACGCGATGGCCGCCACCACCAGCAGGAACGTCGTCCCCTTGCGCCTGGTGCGGCGTTCCTCGATGTCGACCACGCGATCTAGTCTGCCCGAGTGGACGTTTTGCTGACGGGGTTCGAGCCGTTCGGCGGGGAGCGCACCAACCCGTCGTGGGACGCGGTCGACGCGGTGCGACCGGACGGTTACCGCCTGACGACGGTGCGCCTGCCGTGCGTGTTCGGCGAGTCGATCGCCGTGCTGCGCGACGCCCTCGCCGCCCGCCGCTACGACCTCGTCGTGTGCGTCGGGCAGGCGGGTGGACGGGTCGGGATCACGCCGGAGCGCGTGGCGGTGAACCTGGACGACGCCCGGATCCCGGACAACGCGGGCGCGCGGCCCCTCGACGAGCCGGTCGTGCCCGGCGGGCCCGCGGCGTACTTCACCGGGCTGCCGGTGAAGGCGTGCGTGGCGGCGTTGGAGGCCGAGGGCATCCCGGCGTCGGTGTCGCACTCGGCGGGCACGTTCGTGTGCAACCACGTGTTCTACGGCCTCATGCACCTGATCGCGACCGGGCACCCGGACGTGCGCGGCGGGTTCGCGCACGTGCCGTTCTCGCCGGAGCAGGCCGAGGCAGGCGGCCACCCCAGCCTGCCCGTCGCCACCACGGCGCGGGCGCTGGAGCTGATCGTCCACACGTCGCTGACCACGTCCACCGACCTGCGCGTCACCGCCGGCACCCTGCACTGACCCGGCGCCGACCTCCGCTGACCCGGTCCGACCCAGCTGACCGACCTCCCGGAACGCGACACGCCCCCCGGGCGAACCCGGGGGGCGTGTCGGTCGATCGTCACATCAGGCGGACTCGGAGTCCGAGTCGCCGCCCGAGTCGCCACCGGAGGCGGCCAGGTCGACCGGCGGGGCGTCCGGCACCTGCAGCGGCTTGGTCTCGCCGCGGAAGGTGAAGTGCGCCTTGTCGTCGGCCTCGGACTCGCCGTCCCAGCCCTCGACGTCGGTGATGATGATCTGGCCGGGCTGGATCTCCCCGAACAGGATCTTCTCCGACAGCTGGTCCTCGATCTCGCGCTGGATCGTGCGACGCAGCGGCCGGGCGCCCAGCACGGGGTCGAACCCGCGCTTGGCCAGCAGCTTCTTCGCGCGATCGGTGAGCTCGATCGCCATGTCCTTGTTCTTCAACTGCGTCTCGACGCGGGCGATCATCAGGTCCACCATCTTGATGATCTCGTCCTGCGTGAGCTGGTGGAAGACGATGATGTCGTCGATGCGGTTGAGGAACTCGGGCCGGAAGTGCTTCTTCAGCTCGTCGTTGACCTTGTTCTTCATGCGCTCGTAGTTGGACGCGGTGTCCTGACCCGAGGTGAAGCCCAAGCCCACGGCCTTGCTGATGTCCGACGTGCCCAGGTTGGACGTGAAGATGATGACGGTGTTCTTGAAGTCCACCGTCCGGCCCTGACCGTCGGTCAGGCGGCCGTCCTCCAACACCTGGAGCAGCGTGTT
Source organism: Actinosynnema sp. NPDC023794 (assembly GCF_040639675.1). Taxonomy (NCBI): domain Bacteria; kingdom Bacillati; phylum Actinomycetota; class Actinomycetes; order Pseudonocardiales; family Pseudonocardiaceae; genus Actinosynnema; species Actinosynnema sp. NPDC023794. Next base: position 391,396 of record NZ_JBFAFR010000003.1, read on the forward strand.
GTAGACCTCCTGGTGCGCCTTCTCGATCTCGTCGAACAGCACCACGGAGAACGGCTTGCGGCGCACCTTCTCGGTGAGCTGGCCGCCCTCTTCGTAGCCGACGTACCCGGGAGGGGCACCGAACAGGCGCGACGCCGTGTAGCGGTCGTGGAACTCGCCCATGTCGATCTGGATCAGGGCGTCGTCCTCGCCGAACAGGAAGTTCGCCAGCGCCTTCGACAGCTCGGTCTTACCCACGCCGGACGGGCCGGCGAAGATGAACGAGCCCGACGGGCGCTTCGGGTCCTTCAGACCAGCCCGCGTGCGGCGGATCGCCTGGCTGACCGCCTTGACGGCGTCGACCTGGCCGATGATCCGCTTGTGCAGCTCGTCCTCCATGCGGAGCAGACGCGTGGTCTCCTCCTCGGTGAGCTTGAACACGGGGATGCCGGTCCAGTTCGCCAGCACCTCGGCGATCTGCTCGTCGTCCACCTCGGCGACGACGTCGAGGTCGCCGTCCTTCCACTGCTTCTCCCGCTCGGCCTTCTGGCCCAGCAGCGTCTTCTCCTGGTCGCGGAGCTTCGCGGCGCGCTCGAAGTCCTGCGCGTCGATCGCGGACTCCTTGTCCCGGCGCACGTCGGCGATCTTCTCGTCGAACTCGCGCAGGTCCGGCGGCGCGGTCATCCGGCGGATGCGCATCCGCGCGCCCGCCTCGTCGATGAGGTCGATCGCCTTGTCCGGCAGGAACCGGTCGTTGATGTACCGGTCGGCCAGCGTGGCGGCCGCGACCAGCGCGGAGTCGGTGATCGAGACGCGGTGGTGCGCCTCGTACCGGTCCCGCAGACCCTTGAGGATCTCGATCGTGTGCTCCAGCGACGGCTCGCCGACCTGGATCGGCTGGAACCGGCGCTCCAGGGCGGGGTCCTTCTCGACGTACTTGCGGTACTCGTCGAGGGTGGTCGCGCCGATGGTCTGGAGCTCGCCCCGGGCCAGCATGGGCTTGAGGATCGACGCGGCGTCGATCGCGCCCTCGGCGGCGCCGGCGCCCACCAGGGTGTGGATCTCGTCGATGAACAGGATGATGTCGCCGCGCGTGCGGATCTCCTTGAGCACCTTCTTCAGGCGCTCTTCGAAGTCACCGCGGTAGCGCGAGCCCGCGACCAGCGAACCCAGGTCCAGCGTGTAGAGCTGCTTGTCCTTCAGCGTCTCGGGCACCTCGCCCTTGACCACCATCTGGGCCAAGCCCTCGACGACGGCGGTCTTGCCCACGCCGGGCTCGCCGATCAGGACCGGGTTGTTCTTGGTGCGGCGGGACAGCACCTGCATGACCCGCTCGATCTCCTTGGTGCGCCCGATCACCGGGTCGAGCTTGCCCTCCCGCGCGCTGGCGGTCAGGTTGCGCCCGAACTGGTCGAGGACCAGGGACGAGGACGGGGTGCCCTCACCGCGGCCGCCGGACTCGGCCGGCTCCTTGCCGCCGGAGTAGCCGGACAGGAGCTGGAGGACCTGCTGGCGCACCCGGTTGAGGTCCGCGCCGAGCTTGACCAGCACCTGCGCGGCGACGCCCTCGCCCTCGCGGATCAGGCCGAGCAGGATGTGCTCCGTGCCGATGTAGTTGTGTCCGAGCTGCAGCGCTTCGCGCAGTGACAGCTCGAGCACCTTCTTGGCGCGCGGGGTGAAGGGGATGTGGCCGGATGGGGCCTGCTGACCCTGGCCGATGATCTCTTCGACCTGCTGGCGGACGCCCTCCAGCGCGATCCCCAACGACTCCAGCGCCTTGGCGGCGACACCTTCACCCTCGTGGATCAACCCCAGGAGGATGTGCTCGGTGCCGATGTAGTTGTGGTTGAGCATCCGGGCCTCTTCTTGGGCCAGGACAACCACCCGCCTCGCGCGGTCGGTGAACCTTTCGAACATTCGCACTCCCTGACTGCTGCGCCGGCGGTCCTCGGGCTCACCCCTGGCCGACCGTCTGGCTGACCGTTGGAGAGCGCGGCACCGTGGGACCACTGTAGTCGTCAGCCCCGACACTCTCAGTTCCCGATCGCAGGCAGCCGTCTTCGGGGATCTCTGACATCGGTATCAACGCGTGATCTGCCAGCGGGATTCCACGGAACGGACGTTGTCCGCTGAGCGCGAACATTCAGCCGTTCGGCGACACCGGGGGTGACCGGGGTCACCGAGGCGGTGCAAGTTAGGGGAACCTCGGTAAGGTTAGGCAAGCCTCAACCCCACGCGACATCTCGAACCGACGAGGACCTTCTGGACATGACCGTACCGGCGCGGACGACGGTGTGCGACGTGACGACCCCCGTCGCGCGGACGCTCGGGCAGGTGTCGCTGTACGAGGGTTTCGAGATGCGGTTCGGGCTGCCGGCCGAGCGTGGCGACTGGGTCCTGTGCTCGGAGTTCACCGGCGAGCCGCAGCGGTTCGACGCGTGGCGCAAGGCGCTGGCGGAGTGGCTGCGGGAGCAGCACGGCGAGGCGCCCGAGCGCACCACGGCCGGGTACGTCATGAGCTGGTACCTCAACGTCGTCGGCGTGCTGGGCGGGCTGCTGTTCCACACCGCGCGGCGGGTGCCGTCGCTGCGGCCGGCCGACGTGGCGATCAAGGTGGCGGCCGCTGGCCGGCCGCACGTGGTGGGCGTGGCGTTGTTGAACGACGAGTTCGCGTGCCTGCCTGACGACCCGGAGGGCGACCACCCGGCGGCGACGGCGGTGGCCGACGAGACGGCGTTGGCGGCGTTGCTGAGGGCCCGGTTCGCGGCGCACAGCGCGCAGTTCGTGGGCGCGTTCGGGCCGACCGTGCGGCTGGGGCGGCGGATGCTGTGGGCGGCGGCCACGGACGCGCTGGACAGCGCGGCGTGGACGGCGGGTCAGCTGTGCGGCGACGAGACGGCGGGCGTGATGGACGCGGCGCTGCTGCTGCCGGCCAAGCTCGACCCGTTCACGTCGGCGTCGACCCTGAAGGCGACGGACACGGGCTGGACCCGCCGCCGCGAGAGCTGCTGCTTCCACTTCGTGCTGCCGAACGCCGACGCCTGCGCCACCTGCCCCCGCACCTGCTGACCCGCGCGTGTCGAACCTCCAGCGCCCGCGTGTCGAACCCTCAGGCCCCGCGTGTCGAACCTCCAGGACCCCCGAGTTCGACACTCAGGTCAGCCGTCCGCGTCCTGAACGTTGAATTCAGGGGTCCTGAGCGTTCGACACGCGGGACGGGAGGGTTCGACACGCGGGTTAGTGGTGGTGGTGGCCGATGGGGATGACCAGAGGGGTGTCGGAGACGGGGTCGGGGACGACGCGGGCGGCCAGGCCGAAGACGTCCAGCAGGTTCGGCTCGGTCAGCACGTCGGACGGGGCGCCGGACACGACGATCCGGCCGTCCTTCATCGCGACCAGGCGGTCCGCGTAACGGGCGGCCAGGTTCAGGTCGTGCAGGACCATCACCACCGTCCGGCCGAAGTCCCGGTGCAGCCGGTGCACGAGGTCCAGCACGTCGACCTGGTGCGCCAGGTCCAGGTAGGTCGTCGGCTCATCCAGCAGCAGCAGGTCGGTGCCCTGCGCCAGCGCCATCGAGATCCACGCCCGCTGCCGCTGCCCGCCGGACAGCTCGTCCACGGTCCGGTCGGCCAGCTCCGCCATACCCGTCATCTCCAGGGCCGAGGCCACCGCCGCCTCGTCCTCCGGCGACCACTGCCGGTACCACGCCTGGTGCGGGTGCCGCCCGCGCGCCACCAGCTCGGCCACGGTCAACCCCTCGGGCGCCTGCGGCGACTGCGGCAGCATCGCCAGCACCTTCGCCACCTCACGGGTCGGCGTCCGGTCGATCCGCTTGCCGTCCAGCACCACCGCGCCCGAACGCGCGGGCAGCAGCCGCCCCAGAGCGCGCAGCAACGTCGACTTGCCGCACCCGTTGGGCCCGATCACCGCCGTCACCGAACCGGACAGCACGTCCAGATCCAGCTCGGACACCACCAGCCGCTCCCCGTACCCCACGGACAGCGACTGCGCCTGCAGCCGAACAGCGGTCATACCCGTGCCTCCCGGCGACTGCGGACGAGCAGGTACATCAGATAAGGAGCGCCGAGCACCGCCGTCACCACGCCGACCGGCAGCTCGAACCCTCCGAACGCGAGCCGCGCGACCAGGTCCGACACGACCACCAGCAGCCCACCGACCACGGCCGACCCGAGCAGCGGCGGCGTGGCGGTCCCGGCCACCCGCAGCGCGATCTGCGGCGACGCCAGCGCCACGAACGCCACCGGTCCGGCCGAAGCCGTGGCCACGGCCGCCAGCACGACCGCGATCAGCAGCATCACGCTGCGCGCCCCGTTGAGCCGCACACCGAGCCCGCGCACGGTGTCGTCGTCGAACTGCAGCGCGCCCAGCAGCCGCGAGCCGACCAGGGCCGCCGGGATCAGCACCGCCAGCGCCAGCCCGACCGGCACGACGTGCTCCCACCCGCGCCCGTTCAGGCTGCCGGTGATCCACACCATCACCCGCGCCGCGTCGGTCACGTCGCCGACGGTCAGCAGGTAGTGGGTGAAGTTGCCGGTCACGGCCGAGACGCCGATGCCGACGAGCACCAGCCGGAACCCCTCGATCCCCCGACGCCACGCCAGCCCGTGGACCAGCAGCCCGGCCAGCAGCCCGCCGCCCAGCGCCGCCAGCGGCACGCCGACCGTCGCCATCGTCCCGCCGACCGCGCCCATCGACCCGGCGAACGTGATCACGGTGACCGCGCCCGCCCCCGCGCCCCACGTGACGCCGAGGATGTCCGGGCTCGCCAACGGGTTGCGCGCGACCGACTGGAAGACCGCGCCCGCCACGCCGAGCGCCGCGCCCACGAACACCCCGGTCAGCGCCCGCGGCAGCCGCAGGTCCAGCACGATGAACCGCTGCCCGCGCTGCCCGCCGCCCAGCAGCACGTCGAACACCTGCCCCAGCGGGATCGGGAAGTCGCCGCGGGCGACGCTCACCGCACCCGCGAGCACCAGCAGCGCCAGCCCGACGACCACCACGGCGACCGGCCGCCACCGCAGCGGCCCCGACACGGGTCCGACCCGGAAACCCCTGTTCAGGACCGCCCCGTCCACGACGCCCTTCACAGCTTCACCAGCTTCCGCCGCCGCACCAGGGCGATGAAGAACGGCGCGCCGACCAGCGCCATCACGACACCGACCTCCAGCTCGCCCGGCCTCGTCACGACCCGTCCGACGACGTCCGCGACCAGCAGCACGATCGCGCCGATCACCCCGGCGAACGGCAGCAGCCACCGGTGGTCCGGCCCGGTCAGCGCCCGTGCCGCGTGCGGCACGACGAGCCCGAGGAACCCGATCGGCCCGCACGCCGCCACCGCGCCGCCCACCAGCAACGTCGTCGCGACCACGCCGACGACCCTGGTCGCCGCCACCCGCTGCCCCAGCGACCTGGCCACGTCGTCACCCAGCGCCAGCGCGTTCAGCCCGGGCGCGTTGGCCGCCGCCAGCACGAGCCCGAGCACCAGGAACGGCAGCACCTGCCACAGCACGACGAGGTCGCGCCCGGCGATGCCGCCGACCTGCCAGAACCGGAACGCGTCGAGGCTCTGCCGGTCCAGCAGCACGATCGCGGACACCAGGCCGTGCATGAGCGCGCTCACCGCCGCGCCGGCCAACGCCAACGTCACCGGCGTCGGCCCGGTGCGCCCCGACCCCAGCAGGAACACCACGACGCTGGCCACGAGCGCGCCGCCGAACGCGAACCACACGTACCCGTAGAGGCTGGTCACGCCCAGCGTGAAGATCGACAGCACGACCGCGAACGCCGCGCCCTGCGTGACGCCGAGGATGCCCGGGTCGGCCAGCGGGTTGCGGGTGTGACCCTGCATCAGCGCGCCGCCGACGCCCAGCGCGACACCGACCGCGATGCCGAGCAACGTGCGCGGCACCCGCAGTTCGCGGACGACGAGGTCGTTCTCCAGCCCCGTCGGCGCGGTCAACGCGTGCCAGACGTCCGCGATCGGGATGTCCTTCGCGCCGATGGCGACGCTGGCGAGCCCGACCAGGGCCAGGAGCCCGACGAGCAGGGCCAGGCGGGCGAGGCGGAGGGCCACGGCGCTCGCTCCTCCCACGGCTACCCGACCTTTGGTGAGGTGAGCCTAACCGAACACGGTCCGATCACCGCCGAGCACGCTCCGTGCCGCCGAACGGTCGAGTCGTTGATCACCTGAGTGCGACCGCCGATCCGCACAATGGATCTTCACAACTCCGACGACGAGTCCGAAAAACAACCGAAGGGGCGCCGGAGGATTCCGGCGCCCCTTCGTCGATTGACGTAATTGCCGTGGCCTGCGCCACGCGCACAACTCGCGTCAGCCCTGCTGGTGGTAAGCCTCCAGCACCTCGGCCGGGATGCGCCCGCGATCGGAGACCTTCATCCCCTGCTTGCGCGCCCACTCCCGAATGGCCTGGTTCTGCTCGCGATCCGCCGAAGCCGGACGAGCTGCCTTCACACCGGCCGGACGACCCGGGCCGCGCTTGCGGCCGCCCGCCTTGCGGGCACTGGCGACGAAGTCGGCGAGAGCGTCGCGGAGCCTGCCCGCATTGCTCGCGGAAAGGTCGATCTCGTAGGACACGCCGTCCAATCCGAAGCCGACCGTCTCCTCCGCCTTCCCACCGTCCAGGTCATCGACCAGGGTCACGGTGACCTTCTGCGCCATGCGTATCCTCCTGGACTCGAATGCGCGGTGTTCCCCGACCGCGACCTAAAGCATTGGCGAGTGCAGGTTAGCGCACAACTGGAGGAATGCGCCGCCTGGAGTCCGAGAAGTTACTCATTCCGGGCGCACGAGGGGGAACAGGATCGTCTCCCGGATACCGAGACCGGTGAGCGCCATCAGCAGCCGGTCGATGCCCATTCCCACACCACCGCTCGGTGGCATTCCGTACTCCAGTGATCGCAGAAAGTCTTCGTCGACCGGCATCGCCTCGGTGTCACCGGTCGCCCCCAGGCGGGCCTGGGCTTCCAACCGCTCCCGCTCGACCACCGGGTCCACCAGTTCCGAGTATCCCGTGGCCAACTCGAAACCGCGCACGTACAGGTCCCACTTTTCGGCCACACCCGGCCGGGTGCGGTGCTGACGGGTGAGCGGCGAGGTCTCCACCGGGAAATCGCGCACAAACGTCGGCGCGTGCAGGGTGTCGCCGACGAGGTGCTCCCACAGCTCCTCGACCAGCTTGCCGTGCCCGAGCTTCGGGTCCGCGTCCAAGCCGTGCTTGTCGGCCAGCTCGCGCAACCGCTCCGAAGAAGTTTCGGGCGTGACTTCCTCGCCCGCCGCTTCGGACAAGGAGTCGTACATGCTCAACGTGGTCCACTCGCCGCCGAGGTCGTACTCGGCGCCGTCGACCAGCGTCACCACGTGCGAACCGGCGACCGCCATCGCGGCTTCCTGGATCAGCTCCCGGGTCAGCACCGCGTTCGTGTCGTAGGTGGCGTACGCCTCGTAGTACTCCAGCATGGAGAACTCGGGCGAATGCGACGAGTCCATGCCCTCGTTGCGGAAGTTGCGGTTGATCTCGAAGACCTTCTCGATACCGCCCACCACGCACCGCTTGAGGTACAGCTCGGGCGCGATCCGCAGGAACAGGTCGATGTCGAGCGCGTTCGACCGGGTCACGAACGGCCGGGCGCTCGCGCCGCCCTGCAACGTCTGCAACATCGGGGTCTCGACTTCGATGTAACCGCGCCGGTGGAACGACTCCCGCAACGAGCGCACCACGGCGGCCCGGTTGCGCACCGTGTTCCGGGCCTGCTCGCGCAGGATCAGATCCACGTACCGCTGGCGAATGCGGGTTTCCTCGGCGAGTTCCTTGTGCGCGACCGGCAACGGGCGCAACGCCTTCGCCGCCATGGACCACCGGTCCGCCATCACCGACAGTTCGCCGCGGCGGGACGTGATGACCTCGCCGTGCACGAATACGTGGTCGCCCAAGTCGACCTCGGACTTCCATTCGCCGAGCGACTGCTCGCCGACGCCGTTCAGGCTCAGCATCGCCTGGAGTTCGGTGCCGTCGCCCTCGCGCAGCGTGGCGAAGCACAACTTGCCGGTGTTGCGGATGAACATGACCCGGCCGGTCACACCGACCTCAACACCGGTCGCGGTGTCCGGTTCCAGTCCCTGATGCGCTTCGCGCACCTCGCGCAACGTGTGCGTGCGCGGTACTTCGACCGGATACGGGTCGACCCCGCGTTCCAGCAGTCGCGCCCGCTTCTCCCGGCGCACCCTCAGCTGCTCGGGGAGATCGTCGTCGCTGGTCGCGGAACCGGTCGCTGGCTGCTCACTCACAAGACGAAGAGTACGGAAAGACCACTCGGGAAATCGAACCGGATCTCACTAGGCTCTTGCGGGTGACGGGAGATGACTTGCGGGCCCGGCGGGCGAACTCCTTCGGAGCGCACGCCTCGGCGTACGCGCAACACCGACCGGACTACCCCGCCGAGGCCATCCGCTGGGTGCTGGAGCCGCTGGGCGAAGGGCCGCACCAGGTGCTCGACCTCGGTGCGGGCACGGGCAAGCTGACCGGCGGGCTGCTCGCCGAGGGGCACCACGTGACGGCGGTCGAGCCGGACGAGGCGATGCTGTCGGAACTGGTGCGGCACCACGGCGCGGCGCGCGCGTTGCCCGGCAGCGCGGAGCGGATCCCGGTGCCGGACGGCACGGTCGACGCCGTCGTGGTCGGCCAGGCGTTCCACTGGTTCGACCCGGCGCGCGCGATGCCGGAGATCGCCCGCGCGCTGCGGTCGGGTGGCGTGCTGGCGGCGATGTGGAACGACTACGACGATTCGGCGCCGTGGATGGCGGAGTTCGTCCGGACCGCGCAGTCCAGCGTCAGCGCGCAGGACGAGCTGGCCTTCGACCCGATGACGAGGCACGAGCTGTTCACCGACGCGGTGCGGCGGGTCTTCCCGCACGTGCACCCGCGCACCGCCGAGTCCCTGGTGGCGATGGTCAACACGCACTCGCACGCCCTGGTGATCCCGGAGGAGGAGCGGGCCGAGCTGAACGCGCGGATGCTCGCGTTCCTCAAGTCCCGCCCCGAAACCGCCGAGGGCGAGTTCGACCTCCCCCTGGTCGCCTACGTGACGCGCGCGCGCCGAGTTTGATTGCCGCTGCTCCGCGGACGGCGGCGAGGTCGCCGGGAAGTCGACCTCGCGGGGGCAGGGGCGATCAAACGCGGTTCCGCTCGAAGACCAGGCGCAGGCCCAGCAGCGTCAGGTCCGGCACGTGCGCCTGGATGGTGGCCGACTCGGTCACCACCAAGGGCGCGAGGCCGCCGGTCGCGATGACCGTGACCGGGCCGGGCTCGCTGAGCTGCAGCTCGTCCACGATCCGGCGCACCAGGCCGTCCACCTGGCCGACGAACCCGTAGACGATGCCGGACTGCAGGCACTCCACGGTGTTCTTGCCGATCACCGACCGGGGCCGCACCAGTTCGACCTTGCGCAGCTGCGCGGCGCGGGCCGCCAGGGCGTCGACGGAGATCTCGATGCCCGGCGCCAGCGCGCCGCCGAGGAACTCGCCCTTCGCCGAGATCACGTCCAGGTTCGTGGACGTGCCGAAGTCGACGACCACGCACGCCGTGCTGTGCAGGTGGTGCGCGGCCAGCGTGTTGATCACCCGGTCGGAGCCGACCTCCTTGGGGTTGTCCACCAGCAGCGGCACGCCGGTCCGCACGCCCGGCTCCACCAGCACCTTCGGCACGCCCGCGTAGTACCGGCCGAGCATCACGCGCAGCTCGCGCAGCACCGCGGGCACGGTGGACAGCGCCGAGATTCCGGTGATCTTGTCCGCGTACTCGCCGAGCAGGCCGCGCATCGTCAGCGCCAGCTCGTCGGCGGTCATCCGGGCGTCGGTGCGCATCCGCCAGTCGCGGATCAGCGCGGCGGACTCGCCCGTGCCGTCGTACAGGCCGAGCACGATGTTGGTGTTGCCGACGTCGATGGCGAGCAGCACAGCGCTTCCCCCTAGTCCTCGGCCTGGATCAACGCGTCCAGCGCCGCCGCGTCCTCGGTCTCCGCCGCCACCGGCTCCGGCAGCGCGGTCGCCGACCCGTTCACCAGGCCCGAGCCCTCCGGCGCGTGCGCCGGGTCCGCGCCGAGCTCGACGACCTTGTTGTCGGCGTCGACGAAGACCACCTTGGGTTCGTACACCCGCGCCTCGGCGTCGTCCATCTGCCCGTAGGCGATGAGGATCACCAGGTCGCCCGGCTTGACGAGGTGCGCCGCCGCGCCGTTGATCCCGATCACGCCGGTGCCGCGCTCGCCGGGGATGACGTAGGTCTCCAGGCGCGCGCCGTTGGTGACGTCCACGATCGCGACCTGCTCGCCGGCCAGCAGGTCGGCGGCCTCCATCAGGTCCTCGTCCACCGTGACCGAGCCGACGTAGTGCAGGTCGGCCTGCGTGACGGTGGCCCGGTGGATCTTCGACTTGAGCATGGTGCGGAACATGGCGGTCCCCTTACTCGTCACCGGTGCCGAGCAGCACGGCGGCATTGTCGATCAGTCGGGTGGAGCCGACGCGGGCGGCCACCAGCAGGCGGGCGTCGCCGTTCTCCGGCGCCGGGCCGAGGTCGGGCGCGCGCAGCTCGAGGTAGTCGAGGTCGACGCCGGGCTCCGCCGCGAGCGTGTCGCGCGCGGCCTTGAGCACGGCCTCCGCGCCCTGGCCGCTGACGTACGCGCCGGCCACCAGGGCGGCGGACAACGCGGTCGCGGCGGCGCGCTCCTCGTCGGACAGGTAGCGGTTGCGCGAGGACAGCGCCAGGCCGTCGGGCTCGCGCACGGTCGGCACGCCGACCACGTCCAGGCCGAAGTTCAGGTCGCGCGCCATCCGGTGGATCAGCGTGAGCTGCTGGTAGTCCTTCTCGCCGAACACCGCGTAGGTCGGCTGCACGATGTTGAACAGCTTGGCGACGACGGACAGCACGCCGGCGAAGTGGCCGGGGCGGGTCCTGCCCTCCAGCTCGTCGCCGAGCGGGCCGGGGTCCACCGTCACCGTGCTGCCCGGCAGGTACATGTCGTCCGCGGACGGGGCGAACACCAGGCCCACGCGCTCCTCGCGGCAGAGGTCCACATCGGAGTCGAAGCTGCGCGGGTAGCGGTCGAAGTCCTCGTTCGGGCCGAACTGGGTCGGGTTCACGAAGAGGGAGACGACGACCACGGTGTTCTGCATGACCTGCGCTTCGCGGATCAGCTGACGATGACCCGCGTGCAGCGCGCCCATGGTCGGCACCAGGGCGATGTTGCGGCCGGCCGCCTTCAACGCCTTCGTGACGCGGCGCAGCCGATCCGGGTCGCGGTGCACCGTCACGTCGTTCGGCGTGTAGTCGTCCTTGGTGAGCGGCTTGGTCATGCTTGTCCCTCGAGGGTGGTGCGGACTTCGGACGCGAGTTCGGGCTTGAGCAGCCCGGCGGCCTGGGCGCGGGCCGCGGTGCGGAGCGCGAGGATTCGGTACGCGGGGAGCGCCTCGGTGTCCGCGAGCACCGCCAGGTGCTTGGCCACGGTGCCCGCGTCACCGCGCGCGACGGGGCCGGTGAGGGCGCGGTCGCCGTGCCGCAGGGCGTTGTCCAGGGCGGCGGACAGCAGCGGGCCCAGCATCCGCTCGGCGTCCTGGATGCCCGCGTCGCGCAGCAGGTCCGCGCAGTCGGCGACCAGCGTGATCAGGTGGTTGGCGCCGTGCGCGAGGGCGGCGTGGTAGAGCGGGCGGGCGGCCTCGGGCACGCGCACCGGTTCGGCGGACATCTCCACCACCAGCGCCTCGCCGACGTGCCACGCGACCTCGTCGTCGTCGGCCGCCGTGACGCCGACCGAGCAGGCGTTCATCCGCTGCACGTCCTCGGCGCGGCCGGTGAACGTCATCACGGGGTGCAGGGCCACGCACAGCGCGCCGAGCGCGGCGGCGGGCCGCAGCACGTCCACGCCCTGCGCGCCGCTGGTGTGCACGACGATCTGCCCTGCGCGCAGCGAACCGGTGGCGACGAGGCCGCGGACCAGGCCGGGCAGCTCGTCGTCCGGCACGGCGAGCAGCACCAGGTCGGCGGAGGCGGCCACCTCGGGCGGCGACAGCACGGGCACGTCGGGCAGCAGCTCTTCGGCGCGGCGCAGCGAGTCGCGGGAAACGGCGGAGACAGCGCTCACGACGTGTCCCGCCCGGGACAGCGCGGCGCCCAGCACCGAACCCACTCGGCCGGCCGAGATGACTCCCACGGCCAACCGCGCGGGGCGGGGGGTCGCGTCCATGCGACGTACTCCTTCACCGCGGCGTTCCAGTCCCGATGCTCGGGTACCGGACGACGGCCGCGAGCGTAATCCGGTGTGCTGCGGTGGGCCGTCAACTGCGACGAACGCCACCCGCGGCCTTCAGCGCGCCCGGCGCGTCCACGGCGGCCTGACGTGCGGCGACGAGGGCGGCGAGCAGCTTCTCGTGACGTTCCTCCGCGTCGTGGCCCGCGGTGCCGTTGGCCATGCGGTGGCGCAGGAACGCCAGTTCGGTGGCGGCGACCTGGTAGCCCGCGACCGCCTTGGCCGCCTGGTCGCCGACGCGCCGCCGCACCGTGCGCCGCCACCGGCTGCGGCCCTGCAGGCTGGCCAGCAGGGTGACCTCGCTGGAGGCGATCCACTTGTTGGCGGCCATGGCGGGCAGCTGGCCCGCGACGATCCGCTGCTCGCGGCGGCGCTGCCAGACGACCATCAGCACCATGCCGGCGAAGATCGGCACCATGATCAGGAAGTACAGGTTGATGAAGGTGGAGCCGGTGCCGACGGTGGTGGAGAAGTTCCACAGCGAGTGCAGGCCGGCCGCGCCGAGGTAGCCCAGGACCGGCGCGGCGATCCGCACCTTCCGGCTCGTGGTCATGGCCGCGATGCCGATCCCGATGCCGGTCATCGACGTGAACAGCGGGTGCGCGAACGGCGAGAGCACGCCGCGCAGGATGAACAGCGCGATCACGCCGCTGCTCAGGTCGCCGAAACCGCTGTCGGAGAAGACGCGGGCGAAGTACCAGATGTTCTCGGTGAACGCGAAGCCGGCGGCCGTCACGCCCGCGTACACCACGCCGTCCACCACGCCGTCGAACTCCTGGCGGCGGCGCAGGAACAGCACCACGATGAACGCGGCCTTCGCGGCCTCCTCGGTGATCGGCGCGCCGACCACGGCGGCGAACGTGCTGCCGTCGCCGCCGTCGATGAGCTGGCCGAGCACGTGCGCGCTCTGGTTGAACACCAGGGAGGTGATCGTCGCGCCGCACGCGCCCCAGAGGAACGCCAGCAGCAGGATCTTCGCGGGCTCCGGCTCCCAGCGGTCGACCCACAGGTAGGCGCCGATCACCGCGAGGACGGGCAGCAGCGCGGCCACCGCCCCGACCATGATCGGCAGCAGTCCGGTCTGAGACGTGCCGAGGCCGAGCAGGACCAGGCCGCACACGCCCAACGCGATCAGGCCCAGGACCGGGAGCAGGACGGTCCAGCGCTGCTGGTCGACGCGCTTGCGGGCGGGAGTGGTCACGGTGGGAAACCTTAAAGGGACACTTGACCGGTGGTGGACTCGGAAGCCCTGTGGCGGGCGGCGTTGTACGGGCCGACCGGGTTCTTCACCCGTGGTGAGGTGCCGGCCGACCACTTCCGCACCGCGCCGCTGGTGGGTCCTGAGCTGGCCGAAGCGCTGCTCGTGCTGCTCCATCGGGTGGACCTCGCGCTCGGTCGGCCCCCGCGGCTGGATTTCGTGGACGTGGGCGCCGGTGGCGGTGAGCTGGCGGGTGCGGTGCGGTCCTCGGCGTCGGGTGCGCTGGCGGCGCGGTTGGTGGTCACGGCGGTGGACGTGGGGCCGGCGCGGTCGGTGCCCGGGGTGCGGTGGACGTCGACGCTGCCGGACTCGGTGTGCGGGTTGTTGGTGGGGCACGAGTGGCTGGACGCGGTGCCGTGTCCGCTGGTCACGGGCCCGTCGTCGCACCCCTGGCTGGACCGGTGGTGGCCGGTGGGCGAGGGGGAGCGGGCGGAGATCGGGCAGCCGCGGGACGTGGCGTGGGCGGGTGCCGTGTCGCGGGTGGCGCGCGGTGCGGCGTTGGCGGTGGACTACGGGCACGTGCGGGCCGACCGGGTGGCGGGGAGGTACGCGGCGGGCACGTTCGCCGCGTACCGGGGCGGGCGCCGGGTGGAGCCGGTGTTCGACGGGACGTGCGACCTGACGGCGCACGTGGCGCTGGACGCGTGCGCCGAGGCGGCCGGTGGCGAGTGGGTGCTGGTCTCCCAGCGGGACGCGTTGGCCGCGTTGGGCCTGGTCGGCACGGTGTCGCCCGGTGCGCCCGACTGGCTCGGCGCGGCCGAGCGGGCGTCCCGGATCGCCGAGCTGCGGGCCGAGGGCGGGTTGGGTTCGTTCGGCTGGCTCCTGCACGGCGTCGACGTGCCGGTGTCGTCCCTGCTCCCGCCCCTGCCGCCGTGGCGGCCCTGAGGCCTACAACGCCCAGGGTGGGGTGATGCGCTGGTCACCGACCAGGCCGGTGATCCCGACCGACGTGGCGACCAGGACCTTGGCCGGCCCACCGACCAGCTGGAACTCCACGTGCGGCGGCACGACGACCGTGTCGCCGGCGCCCGCCTCGACGTCGTTGACGGTCACCCGGCCCTCCAGCACGTGGAACACCTCCTCCTTGTCGACCTGGTGCCGTTCGCTCCTCGCGTCCGCGGGCACCTCGACGGTCCACAGGGCGATCTGCGTGCTGCCGCCGTTGGACGGGCCGGCGTGGGGGTGGAACACGAAGCCGTGGCGCTCGAACATCGCTCTCCAAACTAGTCAATCAAGTTGTCTAGTTGCAGACTAGGCGACCGTGGAACCCGTGTCGATGCTGTTCGCCAGAACGTTCCGCGCGATGACCGACCGCTTCCACGAACGGCTGGCCGATCGCGACCTCGAACCACTGCGCCCGGCGCACGGCTTCGTCTTCCGCTACCTCGCCGCGCAGCCCTCGGCCACCGCCGTCGACCTCGCCGCCCACCTGGGCGTCTCCAAGCAGGCCGCCACCAAGACCGTGGCCGAGCTGGTCGACTGGGGCTACGTGCGGCGGGCGCCCCACCCCACGGACCGCCGCGCCCACGCGTTGACCCTCACCGGCAAGGGCCGGTCCTACCTCCGGTTCGCCGACACCCTCTGGTCGGAGTTGGAGGACGAGTTCGCCTCCGTCGTCGGCGCGGAACGGCTGGCCGTCCTGCGCGAAGCCCTGGAGACCTACCTCGCCGACGCCGACGCGGAGGGCATCCGCCCCGTCTGGTGATCGCCCAGTGCGACGGCCGAAGACCGCCGGCGACGACATCCGGTCCGGGCGAAGGTCGAGCGCATGAGAATCCACGCGCTGCCGGACGACGTGCTGGACCGCGCCCGTGAGCGCGCCGGCGCCGACGAGCACCACGAGTGGCACGCCGAGTCACCCGGCGCGCCGCTGCGCTGCTGCCTGCGCAAGGCCGAGCCGGGCGAGCCGGTGGTCCTCTTCCGCCACCGCCCCGCCTCGGGCGCGGGACCGTACGAGGAGCTCGGCCCGGTCTTCGCGCACGCCGAGCCGTGCGACGGGCCGGCGACCACCGCGGCGTTCCCCGAAGCGTTCCGCCACGCGCCGCGGACCCTGCGCGCCTACACCGCCGAAGGCCGCATCCACGGCGGCGAGATCGCCGACCCAGAGCACCTCGCCGACCGCGTCGCCGCGCTGCTCGACGACCCGGACGTGGCCGAGATCCAGGTCCGCAGCGTGTCCCACGGCTGCTTCCTGTTCGCGATCACCCGCGATCGGCCCTTGCCCCCGAACGGCGGCACGGCCGTGCGACGATGACCGGGTGGAGATCACCGTTGGCGTGGGCGCCGGTGCACGCCACCTCGGCGTGGACCGGGTGGTCGACCTCGGCCCCCTGCACCCGTCCGCGCACGGCGCGTACCGGTTGCGCCTGACGGTCCGCGACGACGAGGTCATCACCGCCGCCGCTCCCCTGGTCGGCCACCTGCACCGGGGCGCGGAGAAGCTGTTCGAGGTCCGGGACTACCGGCAGGTCCTCACCCTCGCCAACCGGCACGACTGGCTCGCCGCCTTCTGCAACGAGCTGGCCGTCGCGCTGGCCGTGGAGCGCATGACCGGCATGGACGTCCCACCGCGCGCCCAGGCGCTGCGGGTCCTGCTGTGCGAGCTCAACCGGATCATGGCGCACCTGGTGTTCCTCGCGCCGCTCACCGGCGCCCGCGACCGCGACGCCGTGCAGGCCGTGCTGGAGGAGGCGTCCGGCGGCCGGATCCACTTCATGGCCAACCGGATCGGCGGCCTGCGCGAGGACGTGCCCGCCGGCTGGACCGGCCGGGTGCGCGAGGTTCTGTCCACTGTGGACCCCGGTGAGGCGCCGGAGGGGTTGGCGGGCCTCGGTGTGCTCGACCGCGACGCCGCGCTCGCGTACGGCGTCACCGGTCCGATCGGCCGGGCGTCCGGTGTGGACTTCGACCTGCGCCGCGACGACCCGCTGCCCGGCTACCGGAACCTGGACGTGCGGCCCGTGGTCCGCACCGGGGGCGACGCGCTGGCCCGCGTCCGCGGCCTGGTGGACGAGGTCCGCCACTCCGTCGCGCTCGCGAACCAGTGCCTGGACCACCTGCCGGCAGGGCCCGTGAACCTGCGCCTGCCCAAGGCGGTCAAGGCGCCCGAGGGCTCGGTCTACACGTGGGTCGAGGCGCCGCTGGGCACGTCCGGCGTGCACCTCGCGTCCCGGGGCGAGAAGACGCCGTGGCGGCTGAAGCTGCGCACGCCGTCGTTCAACAACGTGCAGGCCCTGTCCGCGCTGCTGCCCGGCACGAAGGTGGCCGACCTGCCCGCCGTGCTCGGGTCGTTCGCCGTGGTCGTCGGCGACATCGACAAGTAGTCGGTGCGGCTAGTCCTCGCGGCGACGGCGGCGGCGCGGCGAGTCGCCGCCGCCGAACGCGGCGAGCAGCTCGCTGACCGACTTGCCGTCCGCGTGCGCCCCGGCGGGCTCGGCGGGCTCCGGCGCGCTGCGCCTGCCGGCCGGCTTCGGGGTGTCCTCCCACGAGTCCCAGCGCTCTTCGGCCCGACGCCTGCCACCCGACTCGGCCGCGGGCTCGGCGGCCCGGCGACGGCCCTCGGGCGTCACGGAGGCCGACGCGGAATCCGCCGAACGACCGCCGATCGACTCCGGCTCGACCACCGGGCGGTGGCCGCCGGTCGGCTCGGCCGCGCGGCGCGACCGGCGCGCGTCGTCCTCGGGCTGCGCCCGGCGCGCGGTCTCGGCCACCGGGACGTACTCACCGGTCAGCTCGGCCCGCGTCACGGGTCGGCGCGCCGGGTCGGGGCGGCCGACCGACCGCTGCTCACCGGTCGTGCCGATCCGACGACCGGCCTCGCCACCGGCGACGGACCGCTGCTCACCGGTCTGCTCGGGACGGCCCACCGGCCGGTGCTCGCCCGTCAGGTCCGGCCGCGCAGCCGGCCGGCGGACGGGTTCGACCGGGCGGTGCTCACCGGTCAGCTCCACCCGCGCGGTCGACGGTCGGCGGGGCTCGGCGGGCACCGAGCGCTGCTCGCCGGTCGACTCGGTCCTCGGCACGGCCCGCTGCTCACCCGTCCGCCGAACGGCGCCGCCGGCACCCTCGGGCCGCCGCACGGGATCCTCGGCCAACGCGTCCCGGCTGATCATCTCGGTCCGGTCGGCCACCCGGCTGCGCCGCTGCACGGTGTGCTCGGTCTTCGACGGCTCGGCGGGCCGAGCGGCCGGCGCCGCCGGCGGGGCCAACCGGGCCGCCAGGTCACGGCCCACGCGCTCCGTCGGCTCCTGCTTGGGCGCCTCCCGCCGCACCACCACCGGCGGCGTCGGGCGGGGCTGGGCCGTCGCGCGGGCGGGCTCACGGCGCACCGGCTGGGCCTGCTCGCGCCGCGCGGGCTCGGGGCGCGTCGGTTCGGGACGCCGCACCTGGTCCTTGCGCGAGGTGTCGACGTTGACCCGTTCGATCAGCTCGGTCCGCTCGACCCGCTCCACCTGCGGCGTCTCCGCGGCCTTCTTCGTCACCGGCACGGCGGCGCCGGCGTTGATGATCCGCTGGTCACCCACCGCCATCAACCGCGACTGGTCGGACAGGGCGCGCATCCGGGTCGACTCGGCCCGCAGCGCCACCCGCTCGACCAGCACCTCGCCGCCGAGCAGGGCCTCCAGGTTCTCCCGCAGGGCGCGCAACTCGCCGCGCAGCGCGTCCAGGTCGTCCTTGGCCTCCTCGCGCACCCGCTTGCGGGTCTCGGCCTCGACCTCCAGCTCGTACTCGCGCCGTGCGGCGATCTCGCGTTCCAGCTCGAGCTCGTAGACCGACTGCAGGTCGGCGACCTCGTCCTCGCGCTCGGAGACCTGCTTGCGGTAGCGGGCCGCGAGGAACGCGCCGACCAGCGCCGCCCACAGCGCGGCGACGACGGCCAGCCGCAGCCAGCGGGCGTTGTCGCTCAGCACCAACACCGCCGCGGCACCGAGTGCGAGCGTCAACGCCGCTACCAGCAGCAGTCGCCCAGAGCCACGACCGTGATCTTGCTGCTCGTCATCGTCCGACGCGCCTCGCCCGGTCATGGCGTCTACCGTACCGGTCAGTTACCCGATTGAGACCTCGGCGTCCGCATCTATTGATCGAGGTGCGGGTCGTCGGGCGTCTTGCAGCACCGCTCCAGCCACAACGCGGCGGCGATGAGCAGCGCCGCGCAGCCCGCCCCGACGCTCGCGCTGAGCACGTCGTGGTCGGCCGCCTCGAACTCGCCGCGCGCCGGCAGCACGTACACCAGCACGCCCGCCCACGCGCCCAGCATGATCGCGCCGAGCAGCGACGACGCCTTGGCGAACGCCACCGCCCGGGCCGCGGTCAACGGCTCGACGGGCCGCGCGCCCGGCTTGCGCAGGATGCGGGCGCGCAGCGAGAACGCCAGCCACAGGTTGACCGCGGCGATCACCAGCAGGGTGAACCCGGCGAACGTCGGCAGCGGCGGCAGCGTGTCGTAGGCGAGCCTGATCAGCAGGTGCGCGAGCAGGCCCGCGACGAGTCCGGCGGCGAGCAGGTCACGGGGCTTGGTGAACCTCACCCCACCATCGTCCCCGACTACTCGACCAAGGCGGTGTCGCGCCTGCCGAACAGCGACAGCTCGGACAGCCACGGCCCCGGGTCGGTGTCCCAGTCCAGCGCGCGCACCTGGTCGTCGTCACGCCGCCCGCCCAGCACGCGCAGCAGCTCGAACGACGACGTCCGCAGCGCGCCCGCCGGCTCGCCCTCGCCGACGACCCGGTCACCGTGCTCCAAGGTGATCCGCAGCGCGGGCAGGTGCTTGGCCCGCAGCCGCTTGTCCAGGTCCTGCAGCGGTCGCGTCAACGCCGCCCGCACCGCCACGTTGTCCCGCTCGCCCGGCTGCCCCAGGGCAGTGCGGATGTCGTGCTCGTGCGAGATGATCTCGGCGATCAGCACCGCGCCCATCGGCGAGTCGAACAGCCCCTCGGCGATCTGGAAGTTCCGCTCCCACTCGACCAGCAGCTCGCCCAGCGTGCGGCCACGCCGGTCGTGCACCTGACGCTCGCCCCACGAGCCGTCGTCGACGCCCTCGAACCGCCGCTCGGTGAAGTCGCCGAGCCCACCGGCCAGGTGCGCGACCACGTCCCGGACCGTCCACCCCGGGCACGCCCCGACCGGCGCGTCGGGATCGCCGCCGGTGACCAGGCTGATGATCCGCCGCCGTGCGGCGTCGTAAGTGACCGCGTTGCTCATCGCGCCACCTCCGCGCCAACGCTAACCCCGCCGCGCGGACGCCGCAGGGCTGATCACCTCAGCCGAAGATCATCCCGTCGGGTGACGCCGCCGAGGTCGAGGCCGGCGAGCAGGTCGCGTGCCGGGCCGTGCCCCGGCACGACCGCGTCCGGCTCCACGTCCACCCACGGCGCCAGCACGGACGCGCGGTCGTGCGCGCCGGGGTGCGGCAGCAGCAGTTCCGGGTCCGACGACCGCACGCCGTCCACCGTCACGACGTCCACGTCCAGCGTGCGCGGACCCCACCGCAGCTCCCGGACCCGTCCGGCGGCCCGCTCCACCGCCTGCCCGCGCCGCAGCCAGCCCCACTCGTCCACGTCACCGGAGACGATCAGCACCGCGTTGAGGAAGTCGGGCTGGTCCGTGACGCCCCACGGCGCGGTCTCGTACACCGGTGACGCCGCCACCAGCACGTCGGCGAACCCGGCCACCGCGAGCCGCAGGTAGCCGAGCCGGTCGCCCAGGTTCGAGCCGAGCGACAGCACCGCCCTAGTCACGCGAGCGCCGGATCGTCACCGCGACGTCCTCGAACGCCAGCGGGATCGGGGCCGACGGCTTGTGCACCGTCACCTCGGTCGCCCGCACCCGCAGGTCGGTCATCACCTCGTCGGCGACCTTGCCCGCCACCGTCTCGATCAGGTCGTACGGCCCGCCGGCCACGATCGCCGCCGCACGCTCGGCCAGCTCGCCGTAGTGCAGCGTCTCCCGCAGGTCGTCCGTGGCCGCCGCGCGCGACAGGTCCAGCCACGCGGTGATGTCGACCAGGAAGTCCTGCCCGTCGCGCTTCTCGTGCTCGAACACGCCGTGGAACCCGCGCACCCGCAGGCCGCGCAACGAGATCCGGTCGGAAATCCCGCCCACCTCCGCCGAGCCCGCTCCGTCAGCCCGCATGGCCCTGCCTCCACGCCCGCGCCACGGCCACCGCGTCCAACGAGCGGTCCACGTCGTGCACCCGCACGCCCCACGCGCCGACGAACGCCGCCAGCGCCGACACCGCCGCCGTCGCGTCCTCCCGGCCGTCCGGCGCCCGGTCGCCGAGCAGGGCGCCGAGGAACCGCTTGCGCGACGCGCCGACCAGCACCGGGAAACCCAGCTCCAGCAACGAGCCGAGCCCGTGCAGCAGCTGCCAGTTGTGCGTGGCGTCCTTCGCGAAACCCAGCCCGGGGTCGAGGATGATGTCGTCCGACGCCACACCGGCGGCCAGGGCGGCGTCCACCTGGCGGCACAGCTCGTCGCGCACCTCGCGCACCACGTCGTCGTACACGGCCAGCCGGTCCATCCGCCTGCTGTGCCCGCGCCAGTGCATCAGCACGTAGGGCACGCCCGCCGACGCCACCAGGGGCGCCATCGCGGGGTCGGCCAGCCCGCCGGACACGTCGTTCACGATCGACGCGCCCGCGTCCAGCGCCGCGTGCGCCACCTCGGCCCGCGTGGTGTCCACGCTGACCGGCACGCCCTCCGCGACCAGCGCCCGGACCACCGGCGCGACGCGCGCGGCCTCCACCTCCGGCGACACCCGGTCCGCACCGGGACGCGTCGACTCGCCGCCGACGTCCACCAAGTCCGCGCCGCGGCGGAACAGGGCCACGCCGTGCGCCACCGCGTCGTCCAGGTCGAGGTACCGGCCGCCGTCGGAGAAGGAGTCCGGGGTGACGTTGAGCACGCCCATCACCACGCAGTGCCCCGGCCTGGGCACGCTCACCGCAAACGTCCCTTGATCAGCTCGATCGCCTCCGACCGCGACGACGCCGAGCTGCGCAGCAGCCCGCGCACCGCCGACGTCGTGGTCCGCGAGCCCGGCTTGCGCACGCCGCGCATGGCCATGCACAGGTGCTCGGCCTCGACCACCACGATCACGCCGCGCGGTTCGAGCCGCCGCATCAGCGCGTCCGCCACCTGCGACGTCAGCCGCTCCTGCACCTGGGGCCGCTTGGCGTACAGGTCGACCAGGCGGGCCAGCTTCGACAGCCCGGTCACCCGGCCGTGCTCGTTCGGGATGTACCCGACGTGCGCGACGCCGTGGAACGGCAGCAGGTGGTGCTCGCAGAACGAGAACATCGGGATGTCGGTGACCAGCACCAGCTCCTCGTGGCTCTCGTCGAACGTCTTGGCCAGCACCGCGTCCGGGTCGGTGTGCAGGCCGGCGAACAGCTCCCGGTACGCCCGCGCCACCCGTGCCGGCGTGTCGCGCAGCCCTTCGCGCTCCGGGTCCTCACCGCACGCGAGCAGCAGCTCACGCACCGCCGCCTCGGCCCGCTTCTGGTCGAAGGGTGGGCGCGCGAGACCGGCCTCCCCGTTGACGGAGAGGCCGGTCTGGTCGATCGCGGTGCCGTGCTCGGTCACGTGCGGTTGTCCGGGTCCGTGTCGAAGGACCGCTTCCCCGCTTCCGCGTCCGTCGGCTCCGGCCGCCACTGCGGTGGCTGCGGTGCGCCGCCGGGCGCCGTCGCGGGCGTCCACCCGGGCGGCGCGCCGTAGTTCGGCGGGCCGGACGACGGGTGCTGCTGCTGCTGCGGGTAGGCCTGCGGCTGCGGGCTCTGGGGCAGCACGCCGTGGTGGCCGTTCGGCGGCGTGGGGACGGGGTCCTGGACCGGCGGTTCGTCGTCCAGGGTGTCCTCGATCGCCGGCGGCCACGGCTCGCCGCGCTCCTTGGCCAGTTCCGCCGGGGTCTTGACCGGCGGCTTGTCCGAGGGGGTGCGGTGTCCGAAGTCGTTGAACTTCGTGATCCGCGGGCGCTTCTCGACCGCGGCGAAGATCCGCTCCAGTTCCTTCTGGTGCAGGGTCTCCTTCTCGATCAGCTCCAGCGTGAGCGCGTCGAGCACGTCGCGGTAGGTGTTGAGCACCTCGTACGCCTCGGTGTGCGCGGCCTCGATCAGCTCGCGGACTTCCTCGTCGATCTCGTGCGCGACCTCGAGCGAGTAGTCGGCCTGCCGGCCGGCCGTGCGACCGAGGAACGGCTCGCCCTGCTCCTGGCCGTACTTGACCGCGCCGAGCCGGGCGGACATGCCGTACTCGGTGACCATCGCGCGGGCGATCTTGGTCGCCTGCTCGATGTCGTTGGACGCGCCCGTGGTCGGCTCGTGGAAGACCAGCTCCTCGGCGGACCGGCCGCCCAGCGCGAACACCAGCCGGGCGATCATCTCGGACCTGGTCATCAGGTCCTTGTCCTCCTCGGGCACGGAGAGGGTGTGACCACCCGTCCGGCCGCGGGCCAGGATCGTGACCTTGTAGACCGGGTCGATGTCCGGCATCGCCCACGCGGCCAGGGCGTGCCCGGCCTCGTGGTAGGCGGTGATCTTCTTCTCCTTCTCGGAGATGATCCGGCTCTTGCGGGCCGGACCGCCGATCACGCGGTCGACCGACTCCTCCAGCTCGATGCTGCTGATCACCGTGCCGTTCTTGCGCGCGGTGAGCAACGCGGCCTCGTTGATCACGTTGGCCAGGTCGGCGCCGGAGAAGCCGACGGTGCGCTTGGCCAGGCCGTCCAGGTCCGCCTCGGGGGCCAACGGCTTGCCCTTGGCGTGCACGCGCAGGATCTGCTTGCGGCCCTTCAGGTCCGGCGCGGACACCGGGATCTGCCGGTCGAACCGGCCGGGGCGCAGCAGCGCCGGGTCGAGGATGTCGGGCCGGTTCGTCGCCGCGATCAGGATGATCCCGCCGCGCGAGTCGAAGCCGTCCATCTCCACCAGCAGCTGGTTGAGCGTCTGCTCGCGCTCGTCGTGCCCGCCGCCGAGGCCGGCGCCGCGGTGGCGGCCGACCGCGTCGATCTCGTCGACGAAGATGATGCACGGCGCGTTCTGCTTCGCCTGCTCGAACAGGTCGCGGACGCGCGAGGCGCCGACGCCGACGAACATCTCGACGAAGTCCGAGCCGGAGATCGAGTAGAACGGCACGCCGGCCTCGCCGGCCACGGCACGCGCGAGCAGCGTCTTGCCGGTGCCGGGCGGGCCGTACAGCAGCACGCCCTTGGGGATCTTCGCGCCCAGGGCCTGGTAGCGACCGGGGTTCTGCAGGAAGTCCTTGATCTCGTAGAGCTCTTCGACGGCCTCTTCGGCGCCCGCGACGTCGTTGAACGTCGTCTTGGGCATGTCCTTGGACAGCTGCTTGGCCTTGGACTTGCCGAAGTTCAGGACGCGGTTGCCGCCGCCCTGCGAGTTGTTCATCATCCACATCAGCAGGAGCAGCAGCAGACCCAGCGGGATCATGTACAGCAGCATCTGCATCAGGAACGAGTCCTGCGTGACCTTGGTCTCCACGACGGGCTTGTTGCCCGCCTGGTCGAGGATGGTGAAGACCTCGTCCGTCGAGCTCGCCGGGAACTGGGCGCGCACGCGGTTGCTGCCCTCGACGGTCACCCCGTCGTTGAGGGTGAGCTTGAGGAGCTGCTCCTTGTCCTCGATCGTGGCTTCCTTGACCTGGCCGTCCCGGATCTGTTGCAGTGCCTGGGACGTCTTGATCGGGGTGTAGCCCCGGTTGTCGTCGAAGAGCACGTTGAAGGCGTAAAAGAGCAACAACACCGCCACGATCCACAGCAGCGGGTTGCGAAGCAGGCGCTTGCGGTCCATGCACTTACGGCCGGCGGGCGGCCTCGACCCTCCCTGACTTGTCGACGGGCGTAGACGGGCACACCCGTCCGACCAGACTACCGCCCATGGCTCGGGCGAAGCGCTCCGCGTGCGGGCCCTGTCGCGTCTTGCCGGACCAACGGGCGAGGGGCGTCCGGTGTTCCCGTGGTGACCGCGAACACGGATCCCAGGTCAACGAGGTTCAGCCGATCGACTGACTCGATCGTGAACCGGTGCGGGCTCGATCCCGTAACCACTCACGAGGGGTTATCCGGCACTAGCAGGTAGCGACAACTCGACGACCACTCGAGTGACGTAGAACACGAGAGTTTGTCATGTGAGTGAGCCGTGTCATCCTCGGCAACCAACCGAGTGTTCCTCGCCCACCCGAAAGGGTGAACACCGACCGAAGGTACGAAGCAATGTCAGCTCGCAACCCGGACCGCCCCGGCCGCCTCCGCCGCGTCATCCTGCCCGTCGGCGCGCTGCTCGGCGTCGTCGCCGCCGCGGGCGTCACCGTGGTGGCGCTGCGAGCCACCAGCGGACCCGAGTGCAAGGGCACCCTACCCCTCAAGATCGCGGTGACCCCGGCGATCGAGGAGGTCGTGCGCGGCGCGGCCGACGACTACCAGGCGACCCAGCCGATCGTGGACGGCAAGTGCGTGCAGGTGCAGGTCGAGGCCCGCGGCGCCGCCGACGTGGCCAACGAGCTGCCGACCGCCCAGATCAACCCGCCCGCGCTGTGGGTGCCGGACTCGTCCATGTGGGCGGCCGAGACCCAGCGGCAGGCCGGTGACGAGGGCGCGGAGGCGCCGCGGCTGGACATCCACGACCCGCTGGCGAGCTCGCCGCTGGTGATCGTGGGCTCGGAGCAGGCCATGACCCCGCTGGGCTGGCCGATCACGCCCGTGACGTGGGCGAAGGTCGTCGACCCGAAGGTGCCGGTGACGCTGAGCGACCCGACCACGTCCACCGAGGGCCTGGCCACGCTCGCGGTCATCCGGGCGCAGCTCGGCAACCCGGACGGCACGCCGAAGCCGGAGCTGATCGGCGCGCTGCTGCGGGTCGGCCGCAACGCGCTGCCGTCCGTGCGCGACGCGTTCGGCAAGGTCGTGCAGGGCGCGGAGGACGCGCCCGTGTTCACCGCTTCGGAGCAGTCCGTGCTGTCCGCCAACCGCACGGCCGGGTCGCGCCGGGTCGTCGCCTCCTACCCCAAGGAGGGCACGGTCTCGTTCGACTACCCCCTGGTGCGGGTGAGCCGGTTGAGCGAGCAGGCGGGCACCGCGCAGGCCGCGGAGGGCTTCGAGCAGGCGTTGCGCACCGGCCGGACCGCGCAGCGGTTCGCCGAGGCCGGTTTCCGCACGCCCGACGGCAAGGCGCCCGGCGGCTGGACGAACGAGGAGCACGGCGTGCGCGGCGACGACGTGGCCGTGCTGAAGACGCCGGACCCGGACCAGGTCTCCGAGCTGCTGCGCACGTGGGGCGCGGTCAGCCTGGACACCCGGCTGCTCGCGGTGCTGGACGTGTCCGGCTCGATGGCCGAGAAGATGAGCAACGGCCAGACCCGGGTCGAGGCGGCCCGGGAGGCGGCGCTGACCGCGTTGGGCATGCTGCCCGACACCTCGGAGATCGGCCTGTGGGCGTTCTCGACGAACAAGAAGCCGCCGAACGACTGGATCGAGCTGGTGCCGGTCGGTCCGCTCGGCGAGCCGATCGGCGGCGCGCCGCGGCGCGTGCAGCTGCAGAAGGGCGCGGGCAACCTGCCAGCCCTGGTCGGCGGCGGCACGGCGTTGCACGAGACGGCGCTGGCCGCGTTCCGGCACGTGCAGCAGACCTACGACCCGTCCAAGATCAACTCCGTCACGCTGATCACGGACGGCAGCAACGACGACATCTCCAGCATCGACCTGCCCGGCCTGCTGGCCACGTTGAAGCAGGAGTCCGACCCGTCGCGGCCGGTGCCGATGATCATGGTGGGGCTGGGCGCGGACGCGGACATGAACGCGCTGCGGCAGATCGCCGAGGCCACCGGCGGCAAGGCCTACCAGGCGATGGAGCCGGAGGACATCCGCGGCGTCCTGCTGGACGGCATCTCCCAGCGCCGCTGCCGACCGAACTGCTGAGTGAGGCGGGTGAACGGGGGCGGCCCTACCGGGCCACCCCCGCGAGGTCGCGTCGATCGACTTCCAGGCGACCGAGCCGCCGTCGGCGGAGCAGCGGCCAGCTACACCGAGTAGACCTTGGGGTCCAGGGCGCCGATGTAGGGCAGGTCGCGGTAGCGCTCGGCGTAGTCCAGGCCGTAGCCGACCACGAACTCGTTCGGGATCTCGAACCCGACGTACTTCACCGGCACCTCGACCTTGACCGCGTCCGGCTTGCGCAGCAGCGTGCAGACCTCCAGCGACCGCGGCTTGCGCGACGCCAGGTTCTTGAGCAGCCACGACAGCGTGAGGCCGGAGTCGATGATGTCCTCAACGATGATCACGTCGCGGTCCGCGATGTCCCGGTCGAGGTCCTTGAGGATGCGCACCACGCCGGAGGACGAGGTCGACGAGCCGTAGGAGCTCACCGCCATGAACTCCAGCTGCACCGGCACCGGCAACGCCCTGGCCAGGTCGGTCATGAACATCACCGCGCCCTTGAGCACGGTGATCAGCACCAGGTCGTTCCCGCCGTCGGCCGGGTAGTCAGCCGCGACCTTGTTGGCCAGCTCGGTGACCTTGTCGCTGATCTCCTGCTCGCTGATGAGCACGGAACTGATGTCGCCGTCGTACACGGACGGTTCCCCTTTTGTCATGACTGCACTGGTTCCACTCGCAGCCTGCCATGCGCGCGCCGCGCCACAAAGCCGCCGGGCAGCCACACGCCGCCCTGCCCGCGCCACTCGCTCACCAGCGCGTCCACCCGGCGCAGGTGCGAGTCGGACAACTCGGGCACGTTCTCCTCCAGCAGCCAGCGGCGCAGGACGCGGCGGCGCAGGGCGGTCGGCAGGCGACCGACGTCGTCCACCGAGCGGTGGTCTCCGTCGAACGCCTCGGCCAGCTCGTCCAGCGCGTCGTTGTCCTCGCGCAGGTGGGCGGCGGTGCGGGCGAGGGCGTCGGCGACTCCGCCCTGGAGCACGTCCTCCAGCAGCGGGAGGACCTCGCGGCGCAGGCGGACCCTGGTGTAGCGCGGGTCCTCGTTGTGCGGGTCGCGCCACGGGGTGAGGCCGAGTTCGTCACATGCGGCCTCCGTCACGGCCCGGGAGACCCGCAGCAGCGGACGGCCCCACGGCGGGTCGTGCGCGCGCATGCCGGCGATGCTGCGCGGCCCGGAGCCGCGGCCCAGGCCCAGCAGGACGGTCTCGGCCTGGTCGTCCCTGGTGTGGCCGAGCAGGACCAGGCCGCGCTCCGGTCTCAGCGCGGCGTACCTGGCCTTGCGCGCGGCGGCCTCAGGTCCACCCGATCCGGTGACCTCGACCCGGCGCACCTCGGCGGCCAGGCCCAGCTCGCGGCACGTACCCGCGGCACGTTCGGCGACCTGCGCCGAGTCGGCTTGCAGGCCGTGGTCCACGACGACGGCACGCGCCTCGGTCAGCCCGGCCGTGACGGCGGCCAGGGCGAGCGAGTCCGCACCGCCGCTGACGGCCACCGCGACCCGGTCGGGCCGGTGTTCGGCGAGGAAGCGCTTGACGGCCGTGCGCACCTCGGCGAGCGGTCCGTTCACGGTTGGACGCGACGCAGCCAACCGGCCGGGTCGGCGATCTCCGCGCGCGTCGGCAGGGTGTCGGCGCTGGTCCAGACGGTGTTGAAGCGGTCCATGCCGACCGCGTCGACGACGTGCCCGGTGAACGCCGCGCCCTCCGCGTACTGGCGGACCTTCGCCTCGACGCCGAGGAGCGTGCGCAGCACGCGGTCCAGCACGCCACCGCCCTGACGACGGGCGGTGAAGCGTTCGCGGATCGTGCGGACCGACGGCACGACGTCCGGGCCGACGGCGTCCATCACGTGGTCGGCGTGGCCTTCCAGCAACGTCGACAGGGCGATGAGCCGGTCGAGCACCTCGCGCTGGCCGGGGCTCTGCAGCAGCTCCACCAGGCCTCCCGACTCGCGCAGCCGCTTCGGCAGGTCGCGCAGGCGTGGCGCGGAGCCCTCCTCCATGCTGCCGAGCAGGGTGGCGACCAGGCCCGCGAAGTGCTCGGCGAGCCACGGCACGGCGGTGAACTGCAGGCGGTGGGTGCCCTCGTGCAGGCAGACCCACATGCTGAAGTCCTCGCCGGAGACGTCGAGGGCCCGTTGGGCGCCGACGATGTTGGGCGCGACCAGCAGCAGCCTGCCGCCTTCGGAGAACGGGTCGTACTGGCCGAGCACCCGGCCGCTGAGGAACGCGATGACGACGCCCGCCTGGACGCCCGCCGTGCCCGCGAGGACGCCGCTGAGCGCGCCGGACTGCTTGGGCAGCGCGCCGTCGGTGAGGGCGGCGAGGCCCTGCACGGCGGCGCGGATCCAGCCCGGCCGGTCGACCACCTCGCCCTGCTGGAGCGGCATGCCGTGGCCGAGACCGGTGAGCTCGCGAACGTGCACCTCGGCGTCCACGGCGAGTTCGCGCAGGCGGTGCACGGCGATGTCGGCCTCGGCTCTGGGCACGATCGGGCCGGGTCGGACGAGCCTGGTCGCCGTGGTGACGGCCAGGGCCCAATCGACCGGGGCACTGCGGTCCTGCGTCGCCGGGTTCACCCTTCTGACGCTACCTGCGAGGACCGCTCGGCCGACACTCCCGCCGTCCACGTCCTGAGCGTGGAACTCGGGGTACCTGAACGTTCGACGCGCGGTACCTGAGCGTTCGACACGCGCGCGTGTCCTACGTTCGCGTCGCGCGTGTCGAACGTTCAGAGCGCGCGTGTCGAACGCTCGGGTACGCCGAGTTCCACGCTCGGGACGGTCAGCAGCCGCAGGTCCGGAGGGCGGCGGCCATCTCGTCCAGCCCGCCGCGCACCAAGCTGTTGTTCTGCTCGGGGCTCAACGACATGAACGCGAACACCAGCAGCCGGCCGTCCGCGTCCACCACCACGCCGGCGAGCGTGTTCACCGAGGTCAGCGTGCCTGTCTTGGCCCGCACCCAGCCCCGGCCGCCCGCGCCCCACTGCTCGTACCGGGTCGCCAGCGTGCCGCTGCCGCCCGCCACCGGCAGGGCCGTCAGCAACGGCCGCAGCTTGGCCGTCCTGGCGTCGGACGCGTCCGGCTTCGCCGCCGCCACGAGCACGTCCGCCAGCAGCTTCGCGGGCACCTTGTCGTTCGGCGACAGCCCGCTGCCGTCCACGATCGTGGACGTCGACAGGTCGAACCCGCTCTCGGTCAGCACGTCCCGCACCGCCTGCGTCGCGCCCGCGAACGACGGCTCCAGCCCACGCGCCTTCGCCACCTCCCGCGCCATCGTCTCGGCCAGCACGTTGTCCGAGATCTGCATCAGGTTCTCGACCAGCTGGTCCACCGGCGCGGACTTCACCTCGCCGAGCACCTCCGCGCCCGGCGACGCCACGCCCGCCGCCACCGCCGCCACGCCCAACCGCTGAGCCAACGCCTGCGCCGCCGCCGCCGCGGGGGTGGCCGTGCGCGGCGTGTCGTACTTCGTCGGGTCGCCACGCCCGCCGTCCAGCATCACCGGCTCGATCGGCGCGACGTACCCGTTCGGCACGTCGCTGGGGTCCCAGCCCGGCGCGGTGCCCGGGCCCGCGTACCGCGACACGTCGTACTGCACCTGCGTCACCTGGCCACCCGACGCGCGCACCTGCGCCGCCAGGTCGTCGATCGTGGCCGCGCCGGGGTACACCGTCAGCTCGCCGGCGGGCCGGGACGACAGCGTCGGGTCGCCGCCGCCGACCAGCACGACCGAGCCCGGCTGGGCGCCACGCACGACCTTCGTCGAGAACTGGGCCCCGTGGTCCAGCGCGAGCAGCGCCGCCGCCGCGGTCAGCACCTTGATCGTGGACGCCGGGGTCTGCGGCGTGGTCTCGCCCTGGTTCCACAGCGCCGTGCCCGCCACCGGGTCCACCACCACGCCCGACAACGGCGCCAGCAGCCCGTTCGCGGCCGGACCGGCCAGCACCGCGCGCACGCCCGCCGCCGTGGCCGGCTTGCCGTCCGCGCCGACGCCCTTCATCGACAACGACACCTGCGCGGGCGGCAGCGGCGCGGCGGTCGTCGGCACGGGCGTGGCGTCGAACCACCCCTGCCGGGTCCCGACGAGCGCCGTGCCGGCGAGCGCGAGCACCACCAGCGCCACCACGCCCAACACGAACGGGCGTTTCCGCCGCCGCGTCGGAGCTGGTGGCTCTTCACGTTCCGTGATCGGTTCAGGGACCGGTTCAGGTTCCGACTTGATCTCGGTCGGCGGCGCGGGCGGGTGCGGCGCGACGGGCTTCGGCGGCACCCTCACGGGCTTGGCGGGCACCGGCGCCGGAATGCGCATCGTGGGCGGGTCAGGCCTCCTGACCTGCACCGTCGGCGGCTCGTGATCGACTTCGTCACCGTCAAAGGTCGGCCACGATGGCTCGTCGGGCACGCAGTCCTCCGCGGTCGAGTACGGGCAACGTCACACCCTCGGCAAGGGGTTGACGAGACGACGTAGTCCACACTAGTGGCGTAACGAACGGCGAAGACGAGCGAGGACCGCGCAGTGGAGTTCGACGTCACCATCGAGATCCCCAAGGGGGTCCGCAACAAGTACGAGATGGACCACAAGACGGGGCGCATCCGGCTGGACCGGACCCTGTTCACGGCCACTCAGTACCCGGCGGACTACGGGTTCGTCGACAACACACTGGGCGAGGACGGCGACCCGCTCGACGCGCTCGTGCTGGTCCAGGAGCCGACGTTCCCCGGCTGCCTGATCCGCTCGCGCGCGATCGGCATGTTCCGGATGACCGACGAGAAGGGCGGCGACGACAAGCTGCTCTGCGTCCCGGCGGAGGACCCGCGCTCCGAGCACCTGCGCGACATCCACCACCTGAACGAGTTCTACCGGCTGGAGATCCAGCACTTCTTCGAGGTCTACAAGGACCTCGAGCCGGGCAAGAGCGTCGAGGGCGCGACCTGGGTCGGCCGCACCGAGGCCGAGGCCGAGATCGTCCGCTCGTACCAGCGCCTGAAGGACGCCGTGGCGCGCGGCGAAGACCACTGAGCTGACACGCGAGAGGCCCGCCCCCGTTCACCGGGGACGGGCCTCTTCCGCTTTCCGGGGCGTCAGTGCGCCGCGATCGGCGCGGGCTTCTCGCCCGCCGCGTCCTGCACCCGCTCCAGGCCGGACCGGGTGGACAGCGGCACCTCGCGCAGGAACCAGATCACCGCGAACCCGATCGCCGTCACCAGGCCGCCGACCAGGAACACCAGGTCGATTGACGAGGAGAAGCCGTCCAGGAACGGCCTCGCCAGCACCGGGTCGAGCTTGGTCAGGAACTCGGTGTTGTCCAGGTCGAACGCCGGGCCGCCGCCCTGCAGGCCGGCGGCGAACTCGCGGTTCTCCGGCCGGGCCAGCGCCGCCTGGAAGTCTGGCGTGGCCGCCGCCGCGCGCAACCCGTTGCCGATCTTGTCGCCGACCGTGCTGAAGAGGATCGACAGGAACACCGCGGTGCCGACCGTGCCGCCGATCTGGCGGAAGAACGTGGCCGACGAGGTCGCCACGCCCATGTCGCGCGGCTCGGCGTCGTTCTGGATGGCCACCAGCAGGGTCTGCATGCACAGGCCGAGCCCGGCGCCCAGGAAGAACATCAGCGCCAGCGCCTGGTAGATCGACGTGTCCGTGCCGACCGTGCTGAAGACGAACAGCGCGGCGGTGATCAGCCCGAACCCGATGATCGGGAACACCTTGTAGCGGCCGGTCTTGGCGGTGATGTTGCCGCTCGTGCCCGCCGCCGCCATGATGCCGAACGTCAGCGGCAGCATCATCAGGCCGGACTCGGTGGCCGAGTAGCCCTTCACGATCTGCAGGTACAGCGGCAGCGAGACCATGCCGCCGAACATCCCGACGCCGAGCAGGAAGTTGATGACGTTGCCCAGCGCGAACGTCTGCCGCTTGAACAGCCGCAGCGGGAGCAGCGCCTCGTCGCCCATCCGCCGCTCGGTGACCACGAACCCGACCAGGCCGAGCACGCCGATGACGTACATGGCGATCGAGGTGCCCGACGCCCAGCCCCACCCGCGGCCCTGCTCGGCCACGATCAGCAGCGGCACCAGGCCGGTGGTCAGCAGGCCCGCGCCGACGAAGTCGATCCGGTGGTTCACCCGCTGGTGCGGGATGTTGAGCACCTTCGCCACCACGACGAGCGCGACCAGCGCGATCGGCACGTTGATCAGGAACACCCAGCGCCAGCCGGCCGTGCCGAGGAACGACTCCATGCCCGCGAACAGGCCGCCGACCACGGGGCCCGCGACGCTGGAGATGCCGAACACCGCCATGAAGTAGCCCGTGTAACGGCTGCGCTCACGCGGGGAGGTGATGTCCGCCAGGATCGCCATGGCCAGCGACATCAGACCGCCGGCCCCGAGGCCCTGCACCGCGCGGAACGCGGCCAGCTCGTACATCGAGTTCGCGATGCCGGACAGCAGCGAGCCCGCGAGGAACAGGGTGATCGCGGTCAGGTACATCGGCTTGCGGCCGTAGATGTCGGACAGCTTGCCGTACAGCGGCGTGGAGACCGTCGCGGTGATCAGGTACGCGGTCGTCGCCCAGGCTTGGAGCGTCTGGCCGTGCAGCTCGTCCGCGATGGTCTTCATGGCGGTGGCCACGATCATCTGGTCGAGCGCGGCCAGGAACAGCCCGAGCAGCAGGCCCGACAGGATCGTCAGGATCTGCCGGTGGGTGAGCAGGGCGGCGCCGGGTGGCGGCGCGTCCGCTCGGGTTGTCGTCTCCGACATCACTTCTCCCCTTCTGAGCGCGGCCCCAGTCCGCTCTCAGCGATGAAATCCGGTAGCGCCTTCTCGTAGTCCCCCACGAAGCGCTCGAAGTACTCGATGAACTGCGTCCACTCCTGCGGGGACCAGTCCGTGAACAGGCGGGCCAGCGCGACGTTGCGCTGCGCGCGACGTTCGGCGAGCAGCCGTGCGCCCGCCTCGGTCACCGCCAGCACGCTCGCCCGGCCGTCCTCCGGGTCGGCCCGGCGTTCCACCAGGCCGTCCTTGACCAGCGTCGCCACCTGGCGGCTGACGGTGGACGGGTCGGAGAACACCGCCTCGGCCAGCGCGCCGGCCCGTGACGGGCCCAGTTGGTTGAGGTTGGCCAGCAGCACGAAGGAGGCCTTGTCCAGGCCCGCCTTGCTCATGTGCGCGGCGACGCAGGCGTGCATCTTGTTCATCCGCACCAAGGCCATGCCGAGCCGGTCGGCCATGGCGAGCTCGTCGGCCCGCACCTCGTCACCCACCGGGGTCGTCATCGCACACTCCGTTTGCTTGCATCAACCAACTAGTTGCTGACTACAAGCATGCGCTCGAACGGGTGATGAGGCAACCGAATTGCCGGTGACTCGGGTCTCATGGTTACCGGCCGGTAGCATCAGTCGCCATGAGCGCTGACTACTCGTTCGTCGCCGACGCGATGAAGCAGGCCGTGCCGTGGGTCAGGACCGCGGGCGTGGAGTTCACCGAGGTCGCGGGCGATCGGGTGGTCGCCGAGCTGCCCGACCGCGAGGAACTGCGCAACCACGTCGGCGGACCGCACGCGGCGATGATGTTCGGCGTCGCGGAGACCGCGTCGGGCGCGGTGGTGATGGCCGCGTTCGCGCCGCACCTGGGCAAGGCCACCCCGCTGGTGGCGCGGTCCGAGATCGTCTACAAGAAGCTGGCGCTGGGCGACCTCCGCGCCGAGGCGGTGCTGGGACGGCCCGCGGCGGAGGTCGTGGCCGAGCTGGAGGCGGGCACGCGGCCGGAGTTCCCCGTCGCCGTGACGATCACCGACGCGAACGGCGTGACGACCGGCGAGATGACCGTCGTGTGGACGCTGCGCCCGAACCGCTGACTCAGCGTGACCGGCCGGGCGTGCCATGTGATGTAGGTAACACCCAGTCGTCGCACGGACGATGAGGCGGACATGGCAGGTAGACCCGCAGGCCCGGCGGATTCGGGCCCCTTAGCTTCCTGGCGCAGGCTCCCCCGCGAGCGCCGCTTCCTCATCACCGTCGGTGTGGTGGTGCTGCTCCTGTTCATCGTCGGCCTCGCGAATCTGGGGTCCGGGAACAGCACCCCACGTGGACTCAGCGCGACGGGGACCACGACCACCGCCACGTCGACGACGACCACCACGACCACGACCACGCCTCCTCCCGTGAGGGTCGCGGAAGTCGTCGACGGGCGCACGATCACCGTGTCCGGCGGCGGACGGGTCCAGCTGGCCGGGCTCGCGCAGCCCGGCGAGTGCTGGGCCGCGCTCGCGGCGGACTTCCTGAAGACCACGCTGGCGGGCAAGGACCTGCGGGTCGTCGGCGCGACCGTGCTGCTGCCCGACGGCGTCGACCTGGCCGGGCACGTGGTGGGCCAGGGCATGGCCCGCGCCGAGCAGACCGCGTCCGCCGCCCTCGCCTCGGCCCAGGACGCGGCGAAGGCCGCCGGTCTCGGCCTGTGGGGCGCGCCGTGCGCCGGCGCCGACACCGTCGCACCGCCACCACCTCCCCCGCCCGCGCCGAAGCCGACGTACGACCCGCCTCCGCCGCAACCCGTGCAGCCGGCCCCGCCGGCCGACGCCTACTACGCCAACTGCGACGCCGTCCGGGCCGCCGGCAAGGCGCCGCTCTACGCCGGCCAGCCCGGCTACCGGGCGGCCCTGGACCGCAACAAGGACGGCGTGGCCTGCGAGTAGGTTCCACCGACGTGAAGGTGGACCGGCTGGAGATCGAGTACGACCCCCGGACCGTGCCGGCCGCGGCACGTGCGGCGGCGGACGAGGGCTGCGACGGGTTCTGGCTGGCGGAGACCAGGCACGACCCGTTCCTGGCGCTGGGCCGCGTGGCCGGGCAGGTGGAGGGGGTCGAGCTCGGCACCGCGATCGCGGTCGCGTTCGCGCGCAACCCGATGAGCACCGCGGTGCAGGCCAACGACCTGCAACTGCTGTCGGGCGGCCGGTTCCACCTCGGCCTCGGCTCGCAGGTGGAACCGCACGTCACCAAGCGGTTCGGCATGCCGTGGTCACGGCCGGCCGCACGCATGCGCGAGTTCGTGCTGGCGTTGCGCGCCATCTGGCGCAGCTGGGACACCGGCGAGCGGCTGAAGTTCCGCGGCGAGTTCTACACGCACACGCTGATGACGCCGTTCTTCGACCCGGGCCCCAACCCGCACGGTCCGCCGAAGGTGTGGCTGGCGGGCGTGGGCGAGCTGATGACCGAGGTCGCGGGCGAGGTGGCGGACGGGTTCCTGTGCCACTCCTTCACCACCGAGCGGTACCTGCGGGAGGTGACGCTGCCCTCGTTGGCGCGCGGCCGGGCCAAGGCCGGCAAAC
This sequence comes from Actinosynnema sp. NPDC023794, assembly GCF_040639675.1. Taxonomy (NCBI): domain Bacteria; kingdom Bacillati; phylum Actinomycetota; class Actinomycetes; order Pseudonocardiales; family Pseudonocardiaceae; genus Actinosynnema; species Actinosynnema sp. NPDC023794. Next base: position 427,234 of record NZ_JBFAFR010000003.1, read on the forward strand.
CCCTGGCGGGGCTGGAGATCAGCGGGCCGTCGATGGTGGCGTGCGACGAGGTGGGCGTGGCGGAGGTCAGGCGGCAGATCGCGTTCTACGGCTCGACGCCCGCCTACCGCCGGGTGTTGGAGCTGCACGGCTGGGGCGACCTGCACGAGGAGCTGCACCACCTGTCCCGGCGGGGGCGGTGGGACGACATGGCCGCCGCCGTCACCGACGAGGTCCTGGCCGCCTTCGCCGTCGTGGGCACGCCCGCCGCGGCGAAGGCCGAGCTGACCCGCCGCTACGGCGACGTGATCACCAGGATCGCGGCGCCGGTCGTCAGGACCGGATGAGGTGCCGACCGCTCGGCTCGTCCCGCATCACCCAGTGCCGGAACAACTCGGCCCGGACCCGCGCCACGGCCCGCCTCCGCACCCAGCGCCGACGCCCGACGCGTGCCGCGAGCACGGCCAGCGGCAGGGCCAGCACCGTCAGCACGACCATCGTGACCATCGCCATCACCTCCACGGTGGCAACGACACGGTGACCCACAGCTGACGCCAATGGTGAAAAGGTCACCCCGATGGAGCAGCGCCGGACACCCGGCCGTAGCCGGCACGGGAGCGGACGGGTGCACCGGACACGACGAAGGCCCCGGACGGACGCCCGGGGCCTTCATATCTCGCGAGCCGCCTATCGGAATCGAACCGATGACCTGCTCATTACGAGTTCTCCAGTGATCGTGTCGAGCGCTGACAGGTAGTACCGCCCCGGTCTGATCCGTGCAGGTCAGACCGGGGCGGCTGCCGTTTCGGAACGATCCCTGTCGCTCGGTGATCATGCGTCCGGGCACACCTCGGGCACACGCCGAGCACACTCGTTGACGCCTAGAAGCGCAGGTCAGAGATGGTGTTGAGGTCGATGCCGTAGAGGGCGTAAACCTTGATCGTGTTCTCCCCGGTCAGCTCCTCCTCGGCGTAGCCGAGCAGCGCCGCGACCCGAACGACCTCGTCCTTCGATCCGGCCTCGATCTCGACGTAGGGCGGGATGCGCGGCCACGTGTCGATCTCGACCTGCGCGCCGTCGAGCAGGAAGCTCGTGCGCTTGGTCTCCTGGTACGACTTCGCGGTGAAACCGAGCGCGCCGAGCAGCGCGTTGGTCTCGGCGAAGTCGCTCACGGTCACTTCGGTCTCGTGGGTGCCGTCGATGGCGTCGCTGGTGATCTGCTTGACCGTCAGCGTCACCTCGTCCCCGGTGTCGCGCAGCCTGATCCACTTCGACTGGTCGCCGGGCGTGACGTCGTAGACGTAGCGGCGCATGAACCGCTCGCCGAGCTTCTGCCCGCCCTTGTCGAGGATGAGCCGTTCCATCTCGGCGGGGTCGACGTCGAGGATCTTCGCTTCGTGCTCGATCGGCACTCGCGGCCGTCCTTCCTGGTTGATCGGTGCTGGTCCGACGCTATGCCGCGTGGCGGCGGGTGAGTCGGTCGTACTCGACCTCACGCAGAGCCAGCACTTCTGCCGGCACCGGCCCGGTGAGGAAGTCGTCAAGGGGCATGGTCAGGTCCATCCGTTGGATGCAGACACCGACCTGGTACCGGCCGTTGCGGTCGTAGTAGAGCCGCACGCCGTAGAAGCCCTCTTGGCAGTCGGTGTCGTTGTTGAACCGGCATCCGGCGCACGTCTCGGGCAGCCGGACGCGGCGGATCTGCTTGAAGTACACCCGACGTCCGTCCGGGAGTCGGTAGGCGGTGCGCGCCCCGGAGACGCCTGCGGTGATGTAGTGCGCTTCGGCGACCGCCCCGCGTTCGGCCAGGATGCGCTCGATCGCCTCGACGGAGGCAGGGCCGTGGTCCAGCGAGTTGAGCAGTCGGACCGACAGGTGCGGGGAGTATTCATCGAGCAGGCGGTGCACGCGCGGCGCGTGGCTGTAGTCGAGTACCACGATGTTGGCGCTGGCCTTGACCCCATGCGCCTCACAGACGGCGATCGAGCGTTTCAGTGCGTCGATCTTGCGCTGCGTGCGTTCGGGGTCGCGGTAGCGGGCGTGCTGGGTCTGGGCGAGTTCGGCGGCCGTGGTGCCGAAGATCGAGAAGTTCACTCGGTCCAATCCAGCGTCAGCGCAGGCGGGCAACACCTCCGCGCCGTTCTCGCCGTTGGACGTCATCCCGACCCGCAAACCCGCCTCGGTGGCGATCTTGGTCAGCCGCGCGATGGCGGGATGCTTGGAAGGTTCACCGCCGGTCAGGTGGACCTCGGTCAGGTGCAGCGCCTCGCATAACGCGATCAGCGCGCGCCCGAACTGCTCGTTCGCGGGCATCGGGGCAGGAAGGAAGGTCGCGTCGTTGGTGGCGGCGTAGATCGACATGCGCCCGCTCGGACCGGCAATCGTGAAGTCGCCAACGGGACGACGGCGGTTGTCCACTGCAACGGGTGTGCCCTCGTTGTGGCAGAACGTGCACGTCAGACCGCAGGCGTCGATCACCTTCGCGCGAGCGGTCTTGTCTTGCTCGATGTGAACGGGCAGATCCGTGGGGATCATGGGGAGTTGTTAGCCCTTCTGGTGGGTGGTGTCCGAGGACGCGGAGGGAGGGCTGTCCGGGTCGGGACGGGCTGCCCTCCCACCGCGCCGGGTGCCTCGGCGGCCGGACGGCCGGGAGCGGGAGAGGTTCCGCCCGGTGCTGCCGAAGCGGTCAGGTGGTCTTGTCGCGGAACGGGCGTCATGGGCGCGGGCTCGGCGGCGGCCCTCGATCTCGCCATAGCCGATGACCAGCACGACCAACGCCAACGTCACGGCGATCAGTTGCCAGCCGCAGACGCACATCTGGTCACGCGAGGTGCGCCGCGGGGCGGTCGCTGAGGTCCGGTCGAGTCATGGCACCCACAGCACGGGGGCCGACGCGACCACCAGGCGGGGCGCGTGCCGCTGAGTCGGCGCGGGCAGGCTCAACAGGCCCTCGACCACCTCGGACAGCGAGCCTGTGCGCTCCCACACGATGCCGGGCGGCTCGTCGCCGTCCGCGCGCAGCGCCATCGCGTCGGTGCTGCTGCGCACGCGGATGGCGTCGTGCCACCCGTCCGGCCACAGCCGGAACCCGTCCACCTCGGTGGGGATGCCGTCAACGACCCGTTGGTGCACGAACTGCCATCCCGCGTCACGGATGGCGACCAGTCCCGCCAAGGCGGGGAACGCACGTACCGCCGCCTCGTCGCTCATACCGCACTGCTCCGCGCGCTGGTGGGGATGCCGGTCCGGATGCCGAGGTGAGGCAGCGGGTTGGCGTTGACGCGGTGCACCACGCGGTGCCCGGTGAACGCTCGCCGGCCGTGCAGCCATCGGTGGTTGTCGAGGATGTAGCCCTGTCCGGCGCTCAGGTCCAGCTCGTGCATGTGCCGGGCGATCGCCGCTCGCAGCGTCGGCAGCCACCGGCTCACCTCGGGCGAGAAGTGCACGAGGTCGTCTTGGCGCAGCCTGATGGTGACCCGTCCGCCGTCGTACTCGGTGAAGATCGCGCCGAGGTGGCCGGACGCACCGCCGAACAGCACTGACCGGGGCGTGCACAGCGCCGCCAGCGCGTCAGGTGCGGTGTCTGCGAGCGTGTCGTACACCGCCTGGCCGTCGATCAGCACGCACTGACCGCCGCTCGTCGCGGGCTGCGAACAACCCAAGACCAGCAAGGCGGGCGGGTTGGCGACACCGGAGCGATCCGTGTGCGGCGGGAGCGCGCACGAGCTGAACCCGGCGAACGCGCCGTTCTGGTCGGAACCAAGGTCTACCAGCGTCGTGACGCCGTCCGACGCGCTGTCCCGATGCGGGACGACCGTGGCGACGGAGCGAGCGAGACGGAGCAGGTCCGCCGAGTCGGCGAGCCCTTCCACCAACACCAGGCCGTGACGGCTCAGAGCGCCCACCACTGCCGACTCGTCGTCGGCCGTGATCCAACCGCCATCAACGGGGTTGTCCATCGTCTCTACCTCCCGAAACGCTTGTTCCGCAAGATCATGGGAGCGCGATCCGGTCCGGCACGTCCAGTGACAAGCTGTCAACACAGCGTCGCCTGGTGGCCGATGATCAGGTGCTACGTTGCGGTGAGCAGATCGCGCACGCCTTCCGGAGGTCAACGCCGATGAGCCAGCCCGTCTACCCCGTCTCGATCAAGGGCGTGGTGGTGCGTGACGACAGGGTGTTGCTGCTGAAGAACGAACGCGACGAGTGGGAGCTGCCCGGCGGCCGGATCGAACCCGGCGAGACGCCCGAGGAGTGCGTGGCGCGCGAGATCGCCGAGGAAACGCAGTGGCAGGTGACCACCGGCCCGATCCTCGACACGTGGATGTACTACATCAACGTGGCGGAGAAGAACGTGTTCATCGTGACCTACGGCTGCTACCCGGACGGTGACGCTGAACCCGTGCTCTCCCACGAGCACAAGGAGATCGGGCTGTTCACCGCGTCCGAGGTACGCGAGCTGAACATGCCGGACGGGTACAAGCGTTCGATCGGGAGTTGGTTCGCGCGGCTGCGCGAGACCGACCGGGAACTGATCCGGTAGCCGCTCATGACGGGCGGACGCTGCGAGTCGTGCGGAGCCGAGTTGAGCAGGCTCGCGGTCGAGCCCGTCTGTCCGACGTGCCACGCGAGCGCACGTCACGCGCCGCCGATCATGCCGGTTCGTCCGCTGACACCAGCGGTGTGGTTGTGGTCGGCTCCCGAGGCGGCAGCGGCGCTGAGGACTCGTGACCTGGCGACGATCCTGCGCGTCTACCGCCGGGTGAACGGCCTCAGCCAGGAACGGCTCGCCGCGCTGCTCGGCTACGACAAGACCTACGTGTCGATGATCGAGACCGGTCGGCGCACCATCAGCGACGTCACCACCCGACGCCACATCGCCCGCGCGCTCGGCCTGCCGATGCACGTGCTCGGCGTGACGGACAACGACGATGCCGACTTCGCCGCGATGATCCAGTTCGGTGACTCGACCATCCGACTCGCCGAGATCGCCCGCCAGTCCGGGCGCGCGGTCGACGCGGTCAACGAGCTGTGGCCACTCGTCGCCAGGTTGGAGGCACGCGCCGCCGAGGGCCGCGCCGAGCGCGACACGATGATCCTGCTCGGGCAGGGCCGGGCGGCCCTGGGCGTCTCGCTGGGCACCGTCCTGCCCGAGGAACGCCTGGCCGCTGCGGCGCGCTGGACCGGCAAGGCCCTCGTCATCGCCGAGCGGCTGGGCGATCCCGTGTTCCTCGCGCACGCGCTCCGGATGCACGGCAACGAGCTGCGCAAGGCCGACCACGTCGGCGCGGCGATCGCGCGTCTGAGTCGAGCTGTGGCCGTGTCAGGTGATCGGGAAGGCCAGGGCGCGGCGTTCGCACTGCTCGCGCGTGCGGCAGGCCAACAGGGCAACGCGGGCCTCTTCGACCAGGCGATCACCGGTTACCGCGACCTGCTCGACGCGGAAGCGGGGCGGGGGATGCTGTTCAACCGGTTCACGTTCCGGGAGATCGAGCTACGCGGCCTGATCTCGACGGGCCGCGCCGCCGAGGCCGTGCGCGCGTTGCAGACCGACGTCAGCGGCCCACCTGTCGCGCCGCAGTGGCACATCATCGAGCGGGTGACCGCCGGGCAAGTGCTGCTCGCTGCCCGGCATCGAGACGGCGCTACGGAGGCGTTCCGAGCGGCGATGACCGCTGCCGAGGTCCACCGGTTGCCGCACCAGGTGCAACGGACGATCCGAGCAGCCGACGACGCTGGTCTTGCCGAGATCAGTGCGGACGGTCGCGCAGCTCTCCAACGGTTGACCGATCAGCTCGCGCCGTCGTCGGCACAGCGGTAGCTCCAGGTCACCCGAGTTTCGGGCACGGTGCGAGTCGCAATGACATACCTCTTCCATCGACGCTCTTGCCTCAGCGTGCCGCCGCTGTCAACCCAACGAGGGCGCATCCGGCGACAGGCCATCGAACGGCACACGAAAACCGAGGACCAGTCGCAATCCTTAACGTTGTGATTGCGCCGGTTCGCACCCGAGCAGCGCCCCATGGCGGCCATGTTCTATGCGACCCGTGGGCGTGCCGACATGGGACTAGCACTAGACCGATCAGGTGGTTTCAGGAACGCTCGTACAGAATGTGCCGCCCACCGGGCCATCATGAACGCGTGGCCACAGCAATAATCGCCGGCACAGTAGCACTCATCGTGGCACTTATTGCCGCATTTGCGACCGTGCACACAAAAAGACTCGAACTTGTCGGACAAAGCGAACAGCGCCGCGCCGAAGCACTGAAACGCGGTTATGACACGACCTCGGCGCATTCGATCTTGCGTGGCACTATCGCTGCCATCTCAAACTATCCAATATGTCCCAACCTCCACCGTTCGACTGGGAAAAAGAGTGGCCATCACTGCTCACAAAGATCAAAACGACGCTGTCCACAGGGATCGACCGACTTCGCGAGCACTCACTGCACTACGACCACCTCGCCCCAGCCCTGAAGTGGCTATTCCGGACCACTTTCGACGGCGTCAACCTGAAGCATCTTGAGGCGATGCCAGACGACTACGAAGAGGCACGGCTAATGCTAGTAAGGTTCGCCCGAATTGACGCAAGGATTGACAAGCCCGTGAGGAGAAGGTTCTGGAAGAGGGTCGCCAAAGACAACAAGCCAAAGGAGTTCCGAGAACTGGCATCAGACGAGACCTTCAGACGAATATATGCAATGATTCAGGCAAACCCTGATGCGACCGTCATTTATCAATCGGACCCAAGCAAGCCAGAGTCGAATCCAATCTTAGAGTACATTCAGAGATTCGAAAAAGTACCGCCCCTGCTAGCGGCGAGCCTTCAAATTACTGCCGGCAGGATTGAGAACTGGATCATTACCGACGTGATCGACTATGACACCCCATGCACAAGGATGAGTATTCCATGCTTCAGAGAGTTGACCGAGAGACTGTCTAGGGAGAAGTCGGACAGTTAGTCCGACCGAAACATGCACGGCTTGTCCACAGACAATAGGTGAAGGCACCGGAGAACTCGATCAGGATGGCCTTCTCGGTATCGCCTTGGTCTCGACGGACCGCAAAGGCACTCCCATCACCAGCGGGTGAAACAAGGAGGAGCGCACGGCGTGGGCTGGGAACGACGCCCCGCATCCCCGAGTTTCGTACACAGCGCGAGCTGCTATGACGTACCGGTCGGGAGGAAGGCAGTCGGGAGGTCATCCCCCACCCCTGGTCGGGGCTGCTCGCGTGCGCGCGGGGAGGCTGCCGACCGGTCGTGACCGTGCCGGTTCAGATTACCATTCGGCTCATTCGGATCAGCACCCGTGACGTGATCCGAACGGGCCGAATGGTGATCCGGATGACGGGTCACAAGTCGAGCGACCAGACCGATCCCTGTCCGAAGCCCTGCCGGGTGGTGGCGTTACCGGCGCGCTTGCGGGCACGCTTCAACGTCGCCTCGGCGATGCCGTCCGCGCGTGCGGCCTTGATGATCTCGGCTGCCTTGCCGCTGCCGCTGTGCTGGATCAGGTAGTCGCGCAGCCACCCGGCAGCCTCGTCACGCTCGGAGCGCGCCTCGGGATCAGCACCCGTCTCGGCGAGGATGTCGCGCACGTTGCGCTCTGTCTCACCCATCATGACCAACCGACCGACCTCGGCGGGACCGTCGTCAGTCGGAATCACGGCGGACTCGATGCGGTAGCCCAGTGACGGCAGGTCCAACCGCCCGAGGTTGTTCTTGGCCTGGCTGATCACGCACGCGCCGTCGTCGCTCTCCTCGTCGCGGGCGACCGCCAACACGGCGCGTGCCACAGCGGAGAACGCCCGACTGCCGGTGATCAGGTTCAGCGGGTCCGGGCTCGCCGACTTGTTGAAGTGGGCCAGCCCGACCACCGCACACCCGGTTCGGTCGGCCATGCGCGCCAGCGGTTCGAGGGCCTGGCGCAGCTCCCGGTCCCGATGGGTGTCGATCCCCGCACCGATGGCGGACAGCAGCGGGTCGAGGATCAGCAGGCCGACGCCACGCGCCGTGATCTCCTCGCCCAGCGCCTCGCAGTCCCGAGGCAACGTCAGCCCCGTGACGATGCCGTCCACGTCCACCTCGGCCCGGTAGACCGCGTCGAGGTCGGCACCGGCAGCGGCCAGCCTGGGCGCCACAGTGTGCGCCCAAGAGTCCTCGGTTGCGGCGTAGATGACCGGTCGCGGCTCGCCGTGCAGAGCACCCGGCAACGTTCCGTTGGTGACCTGCGCTGCCAGCCAGCAGGCGAACTGGCTCTTGCCGATGCCCTCGCGACCGGGCACCAGCGACAGGGAGCCCGCGGGGACCCTGTCCTGCCAGATCTAGCGCACCGCACGCATCCGGATACCGGAAGCCGGAAGCCGGAAGCCGGAAGCCGGGGTAAGCCTGATGTGCCTACCCGGTGGCGTCTCGATGTTCGGCGGGTCGGTGCCGTAGGCCAGCGTCACGCGGCATCACCGAGGCCCCACCGCGCCATGTGACGCGCGTGCTCGACCTCTGCAAGGGCGTAGCGCTCATGGGCGCTGCGCACGTACCGCTCGACCTCGGCGATTGCGCCGCTGTCCCGACCGACCACCTCGACGCCCGCCGCACCCCATGTGAGCTGTGCGGCATGTTCCAACGTCGCCAGGTCGAGCCGACCTCGACAAGGTGCGCGCGCTCCTGGCAATCCCGGACAAGGACGACGACGAGGGCCGCGACGCCATCGCCGCACTGCTCGTCCAGGTGGCCGCTGACAGCAAGCAGCCGATCCCTGACCACGAGGAGATGACCCGCCGTCTGCGAACCGGTCAGAGCCTCGTCAGCCGGATGACGGTCGGCGAGTGGCTGGACCAGTGGCTACCGGGCAAGCGCATCCGCAAGACCAGCCGCAGGCACTACGAATCGGCGATCAGGGTGCACCTGAAGCCGCTCATCGGGCACGTCCCGCTGAACCGGCTCCGGGTGAGCCACCTGAACGAGATGTTCGCCAAGATCGCGGAGAACAACGACGAGATCATCTCGGCGAACGCCGCACGTCGGGCAGTGGATGACGCTCGCAAGCAGGCCACCAGGCGAGCGGAACAGCGCGCACTCCGCGCGCAGCTCCGGGAGATGCCGCCGTTCCGCCGAACGACCGGACCGGCCGCACAGCACCGGCTGCGCGCAACGCTGCGAGCAGCCCTGAACGATGCCATCGCGCAGCAGATCATCACGTTCAACCCTGCCGCCCACGTCGAGCTTGACACCGCCAAGCGTCCCCAGGCGCTGGTGTGGACGGCTGACCGCGTCGAGCAGTGGCGGCGGACCGGGGAGAAGCCGTCACCGGTCATGGTCTGGACTCCGGAGCAGACCGGCGACTTCCTCGACCTGGTCCACGAGGACCGGCTGTACGCGCTCTACCACCTGATCACCTTCCGAGGGCTGCGCCGAGGCGAGGCGTGCGGCCTCCGGTGGGCTGACGTCGATCTGAACGCGAAGACGGCGACGGTGGCGACTCAGCTCGTGCTCGACGGCTGGGAGGTCGAGGAGGGCGACCCGAAGACGTCGAGCGGCGCTCGCGTGATCGCCTTGGACGGCTAGACGGTCAAGGTGCTGCGTGCCCACAAGGCACAACAGGCCGCCGAGAAGCTGAAGTGGGGCGAAGCGTGGATCGACACCGGCCGCGTGTTCACCGAGGCTGACGGCACCCTGCTGCACCCCGGCAAGGTGTCCGAGGCGTTCGAGAAGATCGTGCGGACCTCGGACCTGCCTCCGGTCCGGCTGCACGACCTCCGGCACGGTGCGGCCACGCTCGCGCTCGCTGGTGGCGCTGACCTGAAGACCGTGCAGGAGATGCTTGGCCACTCGTCCATCACGATCACGTCGGACATTTACACCAGCGTGTTGCCCGAGGTCGCACACCGGGCGGCAGAGGCAGCGGCCCAACTCGTCCCGCGCAGGTCCACCGGGACCGATGGGCACACTTCGGGCACACACGACGCCCGAGACGGTGCAGCCCTACAGCTCGTCACCAACCTGGGGAATGAAAAAGGACCAGGTCAGACGCGCTGACCTGGTCCCTATCTCGCGAGCCGCCTATCGGAATCGAACCGATGACCTGCTCATTACGAGTGAGCCGCTCTGGCCGACTGAGCTAAGGCGGCGAGACGCGACAACTATAGCCGACCCCTCCGGCGTCACCGAACAGGGGGATGGTCGTTAGAGCGACAAGTGACGGTGCTCACGCGAGCGTCGCCGATGACCGCCGCTGTCCTGGAGGTCCGACCACATGCGCCTGATGGCCGTGCCCGCCGCCGCGCTGGTCGCGCTCTGCGCCGCCCCCGCTCTCGCCCAGCCCACGACGCCCGTGCCGGGTCCGCGGGACCCCGGCCAGCCGCCGGTGTCCGCCGGACCGGCGCCCCGGACGCACGCGATCGGCGACGCGGGCACCGGCCTGGCCGTGGTCAGGCTCGCGCCGGGCTCGACGCCCACGAGCACGATCCTGCCGGGCTTCGGCGAGCAGCTGCCCGAGCAGTCGGCGGCCGAGATCGGCGTCGGCCTCGCCTCCGCCCAGGCCAACACCGAGGCGTTCCTGTCCTACGAGCGGGCGATCGCGCAGGCGTCCCCGCTCGGCTTCGCGGTCCAGGGCCGGGCGCCGCAGACGCCGGGCACGCTGGTGCAGACCGCGTCGCCGGACAACGCCGCGCCCGTCACCGGCGGCCTCACGCCACCCGCCACCCCGCTGGACGCCCTGCTCAAGGTCGGTCTGCTCGACGGCAGCGTGCACGCCCGCTGGGACGACGAGCTGGGCCCGTGCGTGCAGCCCCTCGCCGACGCGAAGACCTCCGTCGCGTCCCTGAGCGTCCTCAACGCCATCCCGACCCTGCCCAGCACGCCGGACCTGACCGACCTGCTCGCCGGGGACGCGCCGAAGCTCGACGCCGCCGCCCGGCAGGCCCTGATCGACAACGTCAAGCAGCTCACCGCGCCGCTCAGCCAACTGGGCGGCCTGCTCTCCGGCACGCCCGACACCGGCGCGAACGGCTCGCTGCTCAGCCTCCCCGAGACGCTCAGCGCCCGCTCCACCGTCGACCTCGTCGACCTGCCCGGCAGCCCGAACAAGGCCGTGCGGTCGACCTCCACGCTCCAGGCCGCGAGCGTCCGCCTCCTCGCCGGCACGCCGGCGGAGATCCGCGTGGACGTGGTCGGTCAGCCGACGCTGGTCGCCCTGTCGACCGGCGACCGGGCCACGTCCGGGATCACCTACACCGCGCCCGTGCTGCGGGTCAGCCAGGGCGGCAAGGAGCTGGGCACGCTCGACGCCGCCAACCCGAAGCTGGACGTGCCCATCGGCGTCGCGCCGGGCCGGGACCTGCCGCTGGTCGGCGCCCTGGCCGAGGGCCTGCCCAAGCTCGACATCGGCGTGCTGCGGCTGCAGATCGCCCAGCTCAACCAGAAGGACGTGGTGATCGACGGCCCGCTCCAGCAGGGCGGTCCCACCATCAACGGGTTCATGCTCGGGGCCACCGCGCGCCTGCTCGACCTCCAGCTGCTGCCGACCGACGCCCTCGGTCTGCCGAACCTGCCGTCGGCGCTGGCACAGGTGTCCCTGGGTGAGCAGATCGTGCGCGCGGCGGCCCCGAACGGCGGCGTGGTCTGCGCTCCGGCGCAGCAGCCGCCGGGTGGCGGCGGACAGGCCGCGCCGCCGAAGAAGGGCGAGCCGCTGGCCTACACGAACGCGGCGTACCGGACCGTCCCGATCTTCTGGACGGGCACCGCGCTGCTGCTGGTCGGCGTCGTCCTGGTGGCCGCCCTGCCGGCCCGTCGCCCGGCGCGGACGACGACCAAGCCGTCCGGGTGAGCGTCAGCCCCGCTGGAGCGTGGTGAGCATGGCCTCGATGGCGATCCGCGGCTTCACGTTCAGCTCCAGCGCGGTCCGGCAGTTCAGCACGGCCTCCAGCCGGCGCAACGTCGACTCCGGCGACCACTGCGCCGCCGCCGCGCGCGCGTCCTCCGCCCGGTCCGGGTGGTTGAGCACGGCCGGCGCGCCCGTCGAGGTCACCAGCACGTCCCGGTAGAACGCGGCCAGGTCGACCAGCGCCTGGTCCAGCGAGTCGCGCTGGGTCCGGGTGGCCCGCGACTTCTGCCGCTTCTCCAGGTCCTTCAGCGCGCCCTTCGCCCCGCGGGACGCGGCGGCCGTGCCCTTGCCCGTGCCGCCACCGCCCATGGCGGTCTCCAACGCCTCGCGCTCGGCCACGTCACGGCCCTCGTTCGCGGTCAGCGCGTCACCCTCGGCGGCCGACACGAGTTGGTCGGCGCACGTGAAGATGTCCGCGGGCCGCCGCAACGCGGTCGGGATCCGCAGCACCGCCTCGCGCCGGGCCCGCGAGTCCTCGTCGTTGGCCAACCGCCGCGCCCGGCCCACGTGCCCGCCGCACACCGAGGCCGCCCACGACGCCACCTCCGGCGCCACGCCCTCGTGCTCCAACGCCGACGCGATCGCCGCGGCGCGCGGGGTCGCCAGCGACACGATCCGGCAGCGCGACCGGATGGTCACCGACACGTCCTCGGGGTGGTCCGACGGCGCGCACAGCAGGAACACGGTCCGCGCCGGAGGCTCCTCCACCGCCTTGAGCAGCGCGTTCGCCGCGCCCTCGGTGAGCCGGTCGGCGTCGGCGATGATCACCACCTGCCACCGCCCGGACGTCGGCCGCCGGGCCGAGACCTGCACCAGCGACCGCATCTCGGCCACCGAGATCGACAGGCCCTCGGGCGCGACCACCCGCACGTCGGCGTGCGTGCCGGCCACCGTCGTGTGGCACCCGGCGCACGAGCCGCAGCCCGGCCGGTCGTCCACGGCGGTGCACTGCAGCGCGGCGGCGAACGCCCGTGCCGCGACCGAGCGCCCCGACCCGGGAGGCCCGGTGAACAGCCACGCGTGCGTCATCGCGCCCGAAGCCGGCGTGCCGCCCGCCACGATCGACGCGGCGGCCTCCGCCGCCGCCGACAGCACCGCGACCGCCTCCGGCTGGCCGACGACGTCGCCCCACACACCACGGTTCACCAGGCGACCGTACCGATCCGTCAGGGCGTCTCCGCCACCGGCTTGACCGGCATCCTGGTCCGCCGGGCCAGCAGCGGCAGCACGGCGGACCGCACCCGTGCGGCGACCTCGTCCTCGGTGCCGTCGGCGTCGACCACGACGTACCGCTCCGGGTCGGCCGAGGCCATGTCGGTCAGCAGCTTCTGCACCCGCCAGTGGTGCTCGACGGTGTCCAGCGTGCCGCCGGAGGCCCGCACGGTGGGCGGCATCCGGTCCAGCAGCACGGTCATGTCCGGCCGCAGCCGGCCGGTGGCCCAGTCGACCAGGCCCTCCACCTCGCGCGGCTCCACGCTGCCCGCCGCGCTGAAGTGCGCCAGCGGGCTGTCGACGTACCGCTCCATGACGACCAGCGCGCCGTTGTCCAACGCGGGCCGCACCTCGCGTTCCACCACGTCGGCCCGCACGGCGGCGGCCACCAGGGCGTGCGCCCGCACCCCGGCGAGGTCGGCGGTGGTCAGCAGGTTGCGCAACCGCTGCTCGTCCAGGTCCGGGTCGGAGGCCAGCACGACCTCGCGGCCGGTCTCGCGCAACGCCTCGGCGAGCCGCCTGGCCTGCACGGACGTGTCCTGCCGGGTGTCGCCCTCGACCGCGATCAGCACGCCGGCGGTCCGCCGCGCCCGCCCGCGCAGCGCCGCGAGCAGGTCGGACAGGAAGGGCTCGGAGCGCCGGTTGTCCATCTGCCGGCAGGCGATCAGCCCGAGCAGGGCGGCGATCACGCCCGCGCCGAACAGCACCGGACGGGTGCCGTCCACCACCATGGGGTGGCCGAAGACCGTGACCGTGCGCTTCTGCACCAGCGTGACCAGCAGCGGAGCGGCGGCCGACGCGGCGAACAGCACGATCTTGAGCAACGACTGGAGCAGCGCCACGGTCCGGCCGCGCATCGCGTCCTCGACCTGCGAGCCGACGATGGTCAGGCCGGTGAGGAACGCCATGCCCGCCGACGCGCCGACGCACGCCACCGCGACCAGCGCCACCCACAGGTGCGGCGCGAACGCCACGAACAGCAGGCTCACGCCCGCGACCAGGATCGTCACGCCGAACAGGCGGTCGTAGGGCAGCCGCCGGGCCATCCTCGGCGCGGTCGCCATGCCCAGCGCCAACCCGGCGAACACGGCCACGAACAGCAGGCCGAACGTGGAGTCGCCGCCCAGCAGCGACAGGGAGTACGGAGTGGCCGTGCCGATCACCGCGCCGGCTGCGGCGAACGCGCCGATCATGCCGATGACCAGGCCGCGGACCAGCGGCGTGCGGGCGGCGTACTTCATGCCGTCGCGCAGCATGGCGAAGAAGCCGGGCGCCTCGCCGTTCTCGCGGGTGTGCTTGACCGCGGCGATCCGACCGGACAGCTCCGGGATGCGGGTCGCCACGATGATCGCCGACGTCACGTACAGCGCGCCGTTGACCATGACCGCGATGGTCGCGATGCGGAACTCGAGGTCGCTGTTCTGCAGGCCGAGGTAGCCGGGGATGCCGGAGATGATCGAGTACAGGCCCGCGCCGGAGATGACCGAGATGCCGTAGGTCATCACCAGGCCGAGCTGGTTGGCCGTCTCCACCTGGTCGGGCCGGCGCAGCAGGTTCGGCACCGCCGAGTCCTTGGCCGGGATCCACAGCATCGCGCAGCAGCCGACCAGGAAGTTCGCGATGAACAACCACCACGCCGTGCCGACCAGCGCGATCGAGATGAACAGGCCGCCGCGCAGCAGGTCGCAGACCACCATGATCTTGCGGCGGTCGAACCGGTCCGCGAGCACGCCGCCGAGCGGGGCGAACAGGATCCCGGGCAGCAGCTGGGTCAGCACGACCAGGCTGAGCGAGAAGCTCTGCCACTGGTAGCTGTCCATCATCTTGGTGACGAGGCCGGTCAAGGCAAGCAGTGACAACCAGTCACCGACGCTGCACAGATAGGTGACACCCCAGAGCCTGCGGAACGGCCGGATCGCCAACACGCTGCGAATCCGGTGGCTGGTCGAGGCCGCTGTGCCGCCGTCTTGGATGGTGCTCACCCCCGCCGATGGTGCAGGCGGTAAGGGTAGCCGGACCGATTCACCCGTCTGACCACATCCGCCGTTCGGGTGACCTGCGCGACATCAGCGCACGAGGTCGACCACCGCTTCGATGATCTCACGCACGACGTTGAACAGCAGCCCGCTGAGCGCGGCCAGCACGACCAAGCACCCGATCAGTCCACTCTTGCTCTTCTTCGGCCCCTGCTCGACGACCACACGCCCGGACTGGTGCCGACCCGGCCCCTCCCACGGCCCGGACGTCGGCTGCACCGCGTCCTGCCTGGGCTGATGGCTGCCCAGCCCGGCGTGCGGCACGTGCGCCGCGGGCTCGCCCGACACCTGCTGAGCCGCGGTGCGCACCGGCTTGCGCGCGGGCGCACGACGGTTCGGCTGGACGTGCGCCGGTCCGGGCTGCGGCACGGGCGCCGGCGTCGGCGGCACGACCGGCGGCACGACCTCCGTCACGTGGCGCTCGCCCGTCACCAGGCCCGCGAGCGGGTCCGGGAACAGCGGAGGGGGCGGGGGCGGCTGCGTGCCGTCGTAGCCGAACCGGTCTGCGCCCGAGCCGTCCACCGCCCCGCCTCCCCTAGCTCTTGGACTTCGCCGGAGCCTTCTTGCGCGCGGGCGCCTTCCTGGCCGCCGGGGCCTTCTTCTTCGTCGTCGGCCCCTTGGCCCGCTTCTCGGCCAGCAGCTCGGCCGCCCGCTCGTCGGAGAGGCCCTCGACGCTGTCCGACTTGCGCAGCGACGCGTTGACCTCGCCGTCGGTCACGTACGGGCCGAACCGGCCCTCCTTGACCACCATCGGCTTGCCGGAGACCGGGTCCTCGCCCAGCTCCTTCAACGGCGGCGCGGCGGCGGCCCGGCCCCGCTTCTTCGGCTCGGAGTAGATCTTGAGCGCCTCGTCGAGGGTGACCGTGAACAGCTGGTCCTCGCTGGTCAGCGACCGCGAGTCGGTGCCCTTCTTCAGGTAGGGCCCGTACCGGCCGTTCTGCGCGGTGATCTCCGCGCCGGTCTCCGGGTCCTTGCCGACCACGCGCGGCAGCGAGAGCAACCTCAGCGCGTCGTCCAGCGTGACCGTGTCCAGCGACATCGACTTGAACAGCGAGCCGGTGCGCGGCTTCGGCGCCTTCTTCGTGCCCTCCGGCGCCTCGGGCAGCACCTCGGTCACGTACGGGCCGAACCGGCCCTCCTTGGCCACGATCTCGTGCCCGGTGACCGGGTCGTTGCCCAGCGAGCGGCCTTCCTGCGGCGTGGCGAACAGCTTGTCCGCGATCTCGCGGTTCAGCTCGTCCGGCGGCAGGTCGTCGGGCAGGTTCGCCCGCTGCGCGCTGGTCGTGCCGTCCTCGCCCTCGACCTCGCGCTCCAGGTACGGCCCGTAGCGGCCGACCCGGACGTAGACCGTGCGGCCCTCGACGTCGGGGAACAGCGGGATCGAGTTGACCTCGCGGGCGTCGATCGCCTCGACGCTCGACCCGACCAGCTTCTTCAGCCCGCCGGAACGGCCGACCGACGACTCGGGGCCGACGTTGCCGCCGAAGTAGAACCCGGACAGCCACGTGGTCCGCTCCTGGCGGCCCGCGGCGATGCCGTCGAGCTCGTCCTCCAGCGCGGCGGTGAAGTCGTAGTCCACGAGCCGGCCGAAGTGCTGCTCCAGCAGGCCGACCACGGCGAACGCCACCCACGACGGGACCAGGGCGGAGCCCTTCTTCCACACGTAGCCGCGGTCCTGGACGGTGCTGATGATCGAGGCGTAGGTGGACGGCCGGCCGATGCCGAGCTCCTCCATCGTCTTGATCAGGCTCGCCTCGGTGAAGCGCGGCGGCGGTGAGGTCGAGTGGCCGTCCGCGGACAGCTCGGCCGCCAGCAGCGCCCGGTCCTTGACCAGCTGCGGGAGGCGCGACTCGGCGTCGTCGGACTCGCCGCCCGCCTCCGAGTCGACCGTCTCCACGTAGGCCTTCAGGAAGCCCGCGAAGGTGATCGTGCGGCCGGACGCGGCGAAGGTGACGTCCTCGCCGCCCGCCGTGGTCCCGGAGATGCGGACCGACGTCGTGTTGCCCCGCGCGTCGGCCATCTGGGAGGCGATCGTGCGCTGCCAGATCAGCTCGTAGAGCTTGAACTCGTCGGACTCCAGCTCACGGGCCACCTGGCCGGGGGTGCGGAACACCTCGCCGGCCGGGCGGATCGCCTCGTGGGCCTCCTGCGCGTTCTTGACCTTGCGCGTGTACTGGCGCGGCTCCTTGGACACGAACTGCGAGCCGTACAGCTCGGTGGCCTGCGCCCGTGCCGCCGCGATCGCGGTCTCCGACAGCGTCGTGCTGTCGGTGCGCATGTAGGTGATGTAACCGTTCTCGTACAGCTTCTGCGCGGTGCGCATCGTGCGGTCCGCGGAGAAGCGCAGCTTGCGGCCCGCCTCCTGCTGCAACGTGGAGGTCATGAACGGCGCGTACGGCTTGCGCGTGTACGGCTTCTCCTCGACCGAGGAGACCGTCATCGAGGCGTTGACCAGGCCGTCCGCGATGGCCCTGGCCTGCGCCTCGTCCAGCACGCGGACGTCGCTGGGAGTCCCCTTGGGCCCCGCCTTGAGCCTGCCGTCGGAGCCGAAGTCGCGGCCCGAGGCCAGGCGCGTGCCGTCGACCGCGATCAGCCGGGCGCCGAACGTGCGGGGCGCGGCGTCCTCGCCCGCGTCCATGGTCGCCGAGACGTCCCAGTACGAGGCGGTGACGAACTTCATCCGCTCGCGCTCGCGCTCGACCACGATCCGGGTCGCCACGGACTGGACGCGGCCCGCCGAGAGCTTCGGCATGACCTTCTTCCAGAGCACCGGGCTGACCTCGTAGCCGTAGAGGCGGTCGAGGATGCGGCGGGTCTCCTGGGCGTCGACCAGGTCCTGGTCCAGGTCGCGCGGGTTCGCGGCGGCGGCGAGGATCGCGGGCTCGGTGATCTCGTGGAACACCATCCGCCGGACCGGGACCTTCGGCTTCAGCGTGTCGAGCAGGTGCCAGGCGATGGCCTCGCCCTCGCGGTCGCCGTCTGTCGCGAGGTAGAGCTCGTCGACGTCCTTGAGCAGCTCCTTCAGCTCGGAGACGGTCGACCTCTTGTCCGGCGTGACGACGTACAGCGGCTCGAAGCCGTGGTCGACGTCGACCCCGAGGCGGGCCCACGGCATGCCCTTGTACTTCGCGGGCACGTCGGCCGCGCCGCGGGGCAGGTCGCGGATGTGTCCCTTGGATGACTCCACGACGAAGTCGCTGCCGAGGTACGACGCGATCTTCCGCGCCTTCGCGGGCGACTCGACGATCACCAACCGCCGGTTGCCGCTCGCTGATCCCCCGTTTGTCTTCCTCGCCCGTGTCGATCCAGCCACGCCGTCCCGCTCTCTTCGAACACTGTGTCCCGACCCGCCAGTGTGCACTGTCCTTCGTCGCCGCTGGGCAGCCCTGGTCGGGACAGGGTGACACAACTGTGCCGGATCCTCTGCCAGGAGGACGCGCTACGCGGCCGGCCAGGTGCGTTCCGCGACGCCCGTCGGCGCGCGTCCGACCAGCTCGGCGAGCCGTTCGAGCCGCCGTCTGCCGACGACGCGCAACGCCGGTCCCCCGGCTTTCCCGGTCAAGAGTGTCGAGGGGAGGCCCGACGTGGCCAATGCTTTTCGCAACGCTTCGTGCGTGTCGGGCGCCTCGGGGTCGAGGCCGAGGAGGTACCCGGAGCCGGACTCGACCCACCGGCCGGAGGTGAGCGCCCACAGCCGCAGGGCCGCGCCGTCGAGCGTGAAATCGGGTGGGACGACCTTGCGGTCGCCGTCGAACCACTGCCCCGCCAACCCTGCCAGGTCGGTGCGGAAAGCCGTCGTGACCTGCCAGGACTCGATGACCACCGGTTCGGCCGTCTCGGTCTCGATCTCGGCCGACTCCGCTCCCGGCTCGGGCTCCGGCTCGATGTCGGGTTCCGGCTCCGGTTCCGGCGGTCCGCGCCGGCCCGACCCGATCACCACGGGCGCGAACCCGTCCGGCTCGTCGTCGAGCAGCTCGTCCAGGGGCTCGTCCAGGTCGGGCGGGGGATCGTCCAGGTCGTCGAGGGGTTCGACCAGCTCATCCGACAGCTCGTCCGGGGCGGGTTCGTCCGCGGCCTCGATCCCGGCCGGCTCGTCCAACGCCGAGCCAGCCGCTTCGGGCTCGTCCTCGGCCCCGACCTGCACCGTCCGGACCAGTTCGACCTGCGCCTGCACGCCCCGCTCGGCCAGCGCCGCCACCACCGCGGCAGCCCGGTCCCGGGTGTCGAGACCCACCGACACCCGGGCCGCACGTCCACGGGCGAAGCCCAGCGCCCGGCCGGGCCCGCACAGCAGGCCCGCCAGGTCACCGAGGCAAGGCTGTCTCGCCTCGGCCGAGTAGAAGGACAATTGCCCCACGAAGACGCAGCGTAGAACACACGTTCGACCACGGCCAGTCTCCGAAGGGCTGAACCACGTACCCCATCGGCCTCAGGCGTCCCAGCGGTGTCAGCTGCCGAGGCTCTTCAGCGTCTCGGCCATCGCCACGCACTGCGGGGCCTGCTTGAACGCCTCGCCGAGCTTCGGGTCGTCCTGGAGCTTCTTGATCTGCTCCTGGAGCTTGGACGGGTCGGCCTCGTCGCTGCCCAGCTCACCGAGCTTGGTGGAGAACTCCGGGTCGGCCGGGTCCAGCGCGGCCAGCTCGCCGTTGACCGTCACCATCTCCTTGCCGGAGTCGGTGAAGAACTTGACCAGCTCGTCGTGCAGGGCCTGGCTCTCCGCCGAGGGCGCGCCCAGGTCCGCCAGCTTCTCGCCGGCCTCGGTGAGCGACTTCCCCGCCTTCGAGGTGTAGTCCAGCATCGCGGTCTTCTGCGCGGCCGGGTCCTGCGCGCCACCCTCGAACATGGCCTTGAGCAGGTCCACGACGCCCTCGATGGTGGGGCTGATGCCCTCGCAGAACGTGCCGGTCCACTCGACCGGGTCGGCGGTGGCCGCCGCGGTCGTGGTCGTGGTGGTCGCGGTCGAACCGGACGACGAGGACGAGCCGCCACCCCCGCACGCGGACGTGACCAGGACTGCGGCGAACACGCCGGCGAGCGCGACACGGTGCTTCACGGAAATGCCCCCCAAATCGGGTGAAAAGGTGAGGGGGCAACGTACTACGAGGTCGGCGTGACGGGCTCCGACGGCCTCAACGTCCGCAGGTCCTGGCAGGCCGCCGCCTTCTCGGCCGCCGCCGACAGCTCCGGCGACGCCTCCAGCTGCTTCAGCGGCGCGACGAAATCATCCAGCCGTGTGATGGCCTCACCGGCGGCCTGCAACCCGCCGACCGGGTCGTTGGCGTCCGCCGCCTCGATGGCCGCCTTGGCGTCGCTGAAGTTCTTCGCGATCCCGGTGAACGTCACCGCCATCTGCTCGACCTGCTGGTCACCGCCCGCCACCGGCGACGGGCCCACGTCGCGCAGCTTGGTCGCGGTCTGGGTGAACGCGTCGGCCATCTGGCCCATGTACGCGCCCATGTCCGCCTTCAGCTTCGCCGGGTCGTTCGCGTCCAGCTGCGGCGGTGTCTTCGGCACCGTGGCGAACGCCGCCGCCGCCGTGCACACCTTGTCCATGTACGCCACCGCCGCCGCGTCGGACGGAGCCGCGGACGACGACGTGGGCGCGGTCGAGTCGTCCCCGGACCCGCACCCGGCAACCGCCACGACCAGGGCGGTCGCGGCGACCATCGGCAGAAGTCTCATCAGGGTGCTCCCCATCGTTGTGTGCGACTCCGATCCCGGGCGATACCGACAGTGTGCCCCCATCCGGGCGCGCCCACCCGGGCTACCCGGACGTGGGAGGGCGGGGTGCCCCCGACCGCGGCACCCCGCCCTCCACTCGCACGTCACGCGGAGGTGGTGACCTCCGCCGGGGTGTCCGAGATAGCCGTGCCGCGCCGCTTGGACACGACCACGGCGCCCACGATGACCACGACCGCCACGATCGCGATCGCGTACCGGATGCCCGCCGACTCGCCCGAGCCGACGGAGAACCCGACGATCGCGGGCGCGATCAGCACCGAGACCAGGTTCATCACCTTGATCAGCGGGTTGATGGCCGGACCGGCGGTGTCCTTGAACGGGTCGCCGACGGTGTCGCCGATGACGGTCGCGGCGTGGGCGTCGGAGCCCTTGCCACCGTGGTTGCCGTCCTCGACCAGCTTCTTCGCGTTGTCCCAGGCGCCACCGGAGTTGGCCAGGAACACCGCCATCAGCGTGCCGGTGGCGATCGCGCCGGCCAGGTAACCGGCCAGCGGGCCGACGCCGAGGCCGAAGCCGACCGCGATCGGCGCCAGCACCGCGAGCAGGCCGGGGGTCGCCAGCTCGCGCAGCGAGTCCCTCGTGCAGATGTCGACGACCTTGCCGTACTCCGGCTTGACCGTGCCGTCCATGATCCCGGGGTTCTCGCGGAACTGGCGGCGCACCTCGAACACGATCGCGCCCGCCGCGCGGGTCACCGCGTTGACCGCGAGACCGGAGAACATGAACACCACGGCCGCGCCGATGATGAGGCCGACCAGCACGTTCGGGCTGAACACCACGTTGGTGAACGACACCGGCACCTCGCCGAGGCCCACCTGCACGTCCCGCAGCGCCTGCTCGATCGCGTCCTTGTAGGAGCCGAACAGCGCGGTCGCCGCCAGCACGGCGGTGGCGATCGCGATGCCCTTGGTGATGGCCTTGGTGGTGTTGCCCACCGCGTCCAGCTCGGTGAGGATCTGCGCGCCCTCACCGTCCACGTCGCCGGACATCTCCGCGATGCCCTGCGCGTTGTCGGAGACGGGGCCGAAGGTGTCCATGGCCACGATGACGCCGACCGTGGTCAGCAGGCCGCAGCCGGCCAGCGCGACCGCGAACAGCGACACGACCACCGAGCCGGACAGCAGGAACGCGCCGTAGACCGCGCCGCCGATGACCAGCGCGGTGTAGACCGCCGACTCGAAGCCGACCGAGATGCCGGACAGGATGACGGTCGCCGCGCCGGTGAGCGAGGTGCGGCCGACCTCCTTGACCGGCTTGTGCTCGGTGCCGGTGAAGTAGCCGGTCAGCCACAGGATGACGCCCGCCAGCACGATGCCGATGATCACCGCGACGGCGGCGATCAGGGCCGGGTTGCCCGGCGTGCCCGCGATCTCCTCCGACACGCCGGCGAGGCCCGCGAACGAACTGGGCAGGAACACGAACGCCGCCACCGTGCACAGCACCGCCGAGATGACCGCCGAGATGTAGAACGAGCGGTTGATCGCGGTGAGGCCGTTCTCGCCGGTGCGGGCACTGGTGATGTAGACGCCGATGACCGCCGTGAGCACGCCGATCGCGGGCACGATCAGCGGGAACAGCAGGCCCTTCGCGCCGAACGCGGCCGTGCCGAGGATCAGCGACGCGACCAGGGTGACGGCGTAGGACTCGAACAGGTCCGCCGCCATGCCGGCGCAGTCGCCGACGTTGTCGCCCACGTTGTCGGCGATGGTCGCGGCGTTGCGCGGGTCGTCCTCGGGGATGCCCTGCTCGACCTTGCCGACCAGGTCCGCGCCGACGTCGGCGGCCTTGGTGAAGATGCCGCCACCGACCCGCATGAACATGGCGAGCAGGGCGGCGCCGAAGCCGAAGCCCTCCAGCACCCTGGGCGCCTGGCCGACGTAGACGAAGACGACCAGGGCCGCGCCGAACAGGCCGAGGCCGACGGTGAACATGCCGACCACGCCGCCGGTGCGGAACGCGATCCGCATGGCCTTCTCCCGGCCGCCGGTCTCCTTGGCCGCGGCGGCGACGCGCACGTTCGCGCGGGTCGACAACCACATGCCGAGGTAGCCGATGACGGCGGAGAAGCCGGCGCCGACGAGGAAGAACAGCGACCTGCCGATCCGTTCGCCGATGTCCTCGGCAGGAAGCGCGAACAGCAGGACGAACACGATCACGACGAAGATGCCGAGCGTTCGGAACTGCCGGTTGAGGTAGGCCGCTGCGCCCTCTTGGACCGCCTTGGCGATGTCCTGCATCTTGGAGGTGCCCTGGCCCGCGGCCAGCACCTCCCGGAGCAGCACGTAGCCCACGGCCAGGGCAGCCAGGGCGACCACGGCGACCACGGCGACGAGGCCGCGATCACCTCCGGAGAGCTCGAGGCCCTCCGCGAGGAATTGCCGGGACATCCGTCCTCCTGGTGAGTTTTCCAAGCCCAATGTCAGGGCCACCCCGCTGATGTGAGGCGGGTCACTCACGCGACTGTCAGCCCCGACACAACGTGATGCACCCCTCATTGGATGCGATAGCGGCGGAGTCTATTCATAGTGCGCAACCAGGCAACAACGCGTCCCGATCCGTGCACACACCGTTATCCGCAGAGGTAGGGTTCAGATCTCGGCCGGGTGTGCGAAGCTGCGCCCGTGGCGAACCAGGGACGTCGTTTGCTGGACCGGGTCCTCGCCGGGGTACCTGCGGGCGAATCGCCGTTGACGCACACCGAAGAGCAGCCCCCGCGGCCCGCGCAACCCGTCGAGTGGCCGGCGTGGGCAGCTGATCCGGTGGTGTCCGCGCTGGTGGAACGGGGTGTGACCCGACCGTGGCGGCACCAGGTGGAAGCGGCGACGCACGCGTGGTCCGGATCACACGTCGTCGTGGCGACGGGCACCGCGTCGGGCAAATCGCTGGCGTACCAATTGCCGGTCCTCAGCGCGTTGACAGGTGATCCGAAGGCAACGGCTCTGTACCTCTCGCCCACGAAGGCGTTGGGCGCGGACCAGTTGAGATCGGTGAGCGGTTTGGGCGTGCCGGGCGTGCGCGCGGCGTCGTTCGACGGCGACACGCCGATGGCGGAACGCGATTGGGTGCGCGCGCACGCCAACTGGGTGTTCAGCAACCCGGACATGCTGCACCGCGGCGTGCTGCCCAACCACGCCCGGTGGATCAGGTTCCTGCGCCGGCTGTCCTACGTGGTGGTCGACGAATGTCACACGTACAGGGGAGTTTTCGGCTCGCACGTGGCGTTGCTGCTGCGGCGGCTGCGGCGGGTCGCGCAGCGGTACGGCGCGGATCCCGTGTTCGTGCTGGCGTCGGCGACGGTGGCCGATCCGGCGGCGTCGGCGGCGGCGTTGCTCGGCGCGCCGTGCGAGGCGGTGACGGAGGACGGGTCGCCGCGCGCGGGGCGGACCGTGGCGTTGTGGGAGCCGCCGCTGCTGGACGACCTGGAGGGCGAGAACGGGGCGCCGGTGCGGCGTTCGGCGGGCGCGGAGACGGCGCGGATCCTGGCCGACCTGGTCGTGGAGGGCGCGCGGTCGTTGGCGTTCGTGCGGTCGCGGGTGGGCGCGGAGCTGACCGCGTTGGGCGCGCGGCGGGTGTTGTCGGAGGTCGACCCGTCGCTGGCCGATCGGGTGGCCGCCTACCGGGGTGGGTACCTGCCGGAAGAGCGGCGGGCGCTGGAGCGCGCGGTGTCGTCGGGCGAGCTGCTCGGCGTGGCGACGACGAACGCGTTGGAGCTCGGCGTCGACATCGTCGGGTTGGACGCCGTGGTGGTGGCCGGTTTCCCGGGCACGCTGGCGTCGTTCTGGCAGCAGGCCGGGCGGGCGGGGCGGACGGAGGACACCGACGCGCTGGTGGTGTTCGTGGCGCGGGACGACCCGTTGGACACCTACCTGGTGCACAACCCGTCGGCGGTGCTGGACAAGCCGGTCGAGGCGACGGTGCTGGACCCCTCGAACCCGTACGTGCTGGAGCCGCAGTTGGCGTGCGCGGCGGCGGAGCTGCCGCTGACGCCGGAGTCGCTGGAGTCGTTCGGCGGTGACGCGGCGTTGGCCGTGGTGGAGGACATGGTGGCGCGGCGGGTGCTGCGGCGGAGGCCGAACGGCTGGTACTGGACCTCGCACGACCGGCCGCACGCGTCCGTGGACATCCGCGGGTCCGGCGGCGAGCAGGTCGTGGTGGTGGAGGCCGACTCGGGGCGGATGCTCGGCACGGTCGATCCCGGTTCGGCGTGCTGGCAGGTGCACTCCGGCGCCGTCTACCTGCACCAGGGCGAGTCGTACGTGGTGGACGAGCTGGACCTGGACAGCGGTCTCGCGATGGTGCACGCGGAGAAGCCGGACTGGACGACGACCGCGCGTGACACCAAGGACATCTCGGTGGTGCGGGTGCTGGAGAAGCGCTCGTTCGACGGGGTGACGGTGTGCCTCGGCGAGGTCGAGGTGACCTCGCAGGTCGTCGGCTACCTGCGGAAACTGCCGTCCGGGCAGGTGGTCGACTCGGTGCCGCTGTCGCTGCCCGCGCAGACGTTGGTGACACGGGCGGTCTGGTACACGGTGTCAGCCGAACTGTTGGGCACCGGGTTGCCGGGCGCTGGTGGTGGGCGCAGTGCGCCGGGGGGCGCCGGTCTGGCTCCGGCGCGCGTCCCCGGCGCACTGCATGCCGCCGAACACGCGGCGATCGGCCTGCTACCGCTCTTCGCGACCTGTGACCGCTGGGACATCGGCGGAGTCTCGACCGCACTGCACCAGGACACCGGGGAGGCGACGGTGTTCGTGCACGACGGTCATCCCGGGGGAGCCGGGTTCGCCGACCGCGGGTTCAACGCGGTAGTCCCGTGGTTGGTCGCTACTAGGGAGGCCATCGCGGCTTGCGCGTGCCCGGCCGGGTGCCCGTCCTGCGTGCAGTCGCCGAAGTGCGGGAATGGCAACGATCCGCTGGACAAGGCGGGCGGGATGGCCGTGCTGGACGTCGTGCTCGGGGTGGTCGGGGAGAGCCGACACGACGTCCGGCACGGCCGAGTCGATCAGGACCGGTCGGCGGCGACCAGGCCGTAGGCGCTGGTGCGGTCGGCGGCCTGGAGCAGGGCGTCGCGGACCACGTCCACGTGCGGCAGGTGCCACGCGCAGATCTGCGGCTTGACCCGCCAGTGCACGACGCCGACCTGGCCCGTGCTCGGCGGCAGCGGGACGTACTCGCCCTGGCCGTGGTGCTTGACGTCCGGGTCGGTCACCGGCGTGCCACCCGAGGCGACCAGGAACATCCAGCGGCCCTCCGGGGTCGCCACGATCGGCACCGGGATGCCGGCGGCGCGCAGCTCGACCGCGGCGCGGCGGCCGAGGTCGGCGCCCACCTCGACGGCGTCCACGCCGTGGCCGGTGGCCAGCAGGATGCTGTAGGAGTGGCCGGCCCACCAGGTGGCGACCTGCTCCGCCTTGGTGCCGATGCGCTCCTGCCAGTCGCGGTGCACCGGGACCGGCCCGCGGTCCTCGACGCCGTCGCGCCCGGCCCACCGCTCACCCGCCGGATAGGTGCCCGGCAGCACAGGCCACCCGTGCCACGCGAGGTTGACCGCCTCTGCGCGCAGCTCGATGCGGAAGGCCCCGCGCCAGCTATCCGACCACTCCATCTTTCGTTCGCCTCCTGCGTTCCGCGTCCACGACACCGTGTCGCGTGTTGTTCGACACCGCGTCGGTGCCACCACTTGAACTAACGCCATGACCGGGGGTTTTGGTAACCCGCCAGTCGACAACTGGTCGTTGTGGCACGGCGAACGCCGCCGGCGCGGGCGTGGGGCAGAACGGCGTGCGAGCCGTCCGCCCACCGCGAAGCCGCGAATCTGCGGTCGTGTGAGTCCGCTCACCGCCGACGGACGACCGTTCGTCGTGCCGGGTGGGGATCACGGTTCGGCCGGACCTGCACGGGCGCGGGCGCTGGGCGCGCCGAACACCGTGGGCCCGCCGGTGACGTGGACGCTCACCTCCCACCCCTCCACCAGGCACGAGGCCAACCGACCGCCCATCCGTTCGACGACCCACTCGGCCCGGCCGCAGGCGTGCCCGACCCCACCGGCCAACTGCCCGGCCGCCGCCAACGCCCCGAGGTCGGCCGCCGCGCTCAACCGATGCCTGCCCACAACGGCCTCGCCGACGTGCACGCCGACCACCACGAGCCCGAACCACACAGCACCCACCGCGACCGCCATGACGGACGCCGACCCACGGTCATCCACCGACCACCCCCGGTTCCACCACCGCGTAGGCACGTGCCCGCAGCTCGACCCCCAGCCGCGAGACGGCGACCTCCACCGACGCCGTGTCCCCGTCCCTCCGCACCGCCCACCGCGCCCCTTCCGGCGCGATCGCCCCGACCACGCCGTCGACCCGCGCCGGGTCACCGCGGGCGACCAGCCGTGCCGCCTCCCGTGCCGCGTCCGTGCACCGGAGCTGAGCCACGACCGCCATCACCGCGGCGACACCCAGCACCAGCACGGCGACCAACCCGCACACCGCCACCGCCGCTTCGACCGTCACCCCGCCCCGGTCGTCGCCCAGCACCGCCCGCCTCACGCGTCCACCGTGAACGCCCGCCGCAACAAGGCCTGGAGGAGCCCTTGCACCCAGGTCCCGCTCATCAGCGAGTACAGGAGCAGGGCGAGCGCCGCGGCGGCGAGCGTGCCGATCGCGTACTCCACCGTCGACATCCCGCTGTCGCCCAACACATCCCGCCTGCCGACCACCATCTCCCACTCTCCTTTGAGTCCATTGTGGACACTCACCAGTTGTCACTCACACCGGCGACGATGCCGATCACCACCGGCACGACGCCCAGGCACAGGAACGCCGGCAGGAAGCACAGCGCCAGCGGTCCCGCCACGAGGACCGCGGCACGTTGCGCACGCGCTTCCGCCTGGTCGGCCACCCTCGCCCGCGCCTCCGCGGCCAGGTCCGCCGCCGCCCCGGCCAGCGCCGCGCCCGACCGGGCCGTCCGGCGTGCCGCTCTCGCCAGCGGCGCGGTGTCCGGGTGGACGAGCGCCTTGGCCCACGCGTGCACGGGGTCCGCGCCCAACGTGAGCAGGTCGACCACCTCGCGGAGGCGTTCGGCCGGCCCCGGTGGGACACCCGGCAGGACGGCCCGCACCGCACCGGCTACCGGCAGCCCCGCCCGCAAGGCGGCGGCCAGCAGGTCCCACGTCGCCGCCGCGGCGAACGGGTCCGGCGGTCCGGCCTTCGGCACGGGTTTTCGCCTGGTCCTCGGTCGCAGCCGCGCCGCGGCTCTCGACGGCGCGGGGAAGGCGATGACCGCCAGGGCGAGCAGCAGCAGGCTCATGCGATCACCTGCCTGGTCAACCGGCCGCTCCACCGCAGCCCGGCGCAGATCAGGACCACCCCGGCGACCAGCAGCACCTGTCCCGGCGGAGTGCCCGACAGGACGGCCAACGGTCCCGCGCCGCCGAACTCGCCGAGCACCACGCCGAAGAGCGGCAGCCCGGCCAGCACCGCCGCGCCGGCCCGCGGACCGGCCATGCGGGCGTGGACCTGCCCGGCGAACGCGGTGCGCCGGTCGAGGTCCCGCCGGACCGCGTCCACCACGTCGGCCAACGGCACGCCGTGCACCGCCGACAGCCGCCACGCCCTGGCCAGGTGGTCGGCGTCGCGGAACCCGGCCAGCGCCGCCTCGACATCGCCACCACGTGCCGACGTCGCCGCGATGGCCCGCAGGACGTCGGTCGCCGGCGGCTCCGCGTCCTCCGCCGCGCCGATCGCCGCCTTGGCCGGGTGGGCGCCCGACCGCAGTTCGGCGACGAAGGCCTTCAGCCCGTCGGCGAGCGCGACGGACGCCGCCATCCGGTCGCGCTGCCGGATCGTCTCGCGGTACGTCCGCCACACGGTCGCGGCCAGCAACGCACCCGCGATCGCGCCACCGGCTCCCACCGGCGTGCCCAGCGCGAGCCCCACCAGGACCGCCAACACCCGGTTGGGCTTCACCGACTTCCACCGCGCCCTGCGCCGTGGGCCGGCAAGCCGCCGTCGCGCCCCGGCCGACGGCAGCACCGCCAACGCGGCGGCCAGCAACAGCAGGCTCATGACGCCCTCACCAGGCCCTTGAGCACCGTGCCTGCTTCCTGCCAACCCCCGTCACGCCGCCACGCGGGCCGCACGACGAGATGACCGGACCACCGTTCCAGCACACCGATCTCGGCCAAGTAGCGCGTGCCATCGCCCGCGCGGCGCATGTGCAGCACGACCTTCACCGCCGCGGCCAGTTGGCTGTGCAGGGCGTGCCGGTCGAGCCCACCGAGCGCGGCCAAGGCCTCCAGCCGGGCGGGGACTTCGGCCGGCGAGTTCGCGTGCAACGTCCCCGCGCCGCCGTCGTGCCCGGTGTTCAGCGACGACAGGAGCTCGCACACCTCCGCGCCCCGCACTTCCCCGACCACGATGCGGTCGGGCCGCATCCGCAACGCCTGCCGGACGAGGTCGCGCATCGTCACCTCGCCCGCGCCCTCGACGTTCGGGCCCCGTGCCAGCAGGCGGACGACCTGCGGGTGGTCGGGCTGGAGTTCCCCCGCGTCTTCAACGCACACGACCCGCTCGTCGTGCGGCACGCACCCCAACAAGGCGGCGAGGAGGGTCGTCTTCCCCGAACCCGTGCCGCCGACGACCAGGAAGGCCTGCCGGGCGACCACGATCGCCCGCAGCAGGTCGGCCGCCACCTGGTCGAACGTGCCGCAAGCCTCCAGGGTCTCCAGGTCGTGCACCGCCGGGCGGAGGACCCGCAACGACAGACACGTGAACGGCGAGATCGGCGGCAGAACCGCGTGCAACCGCACCGAGCCGGGCAACCACCCGTCGACGTAGGGGGCGGCGTCGTCCAACCGCCGCCCAGCCGCCACGGCGAGCCGCTGCGCGAGCCGACGAACGGCTGCCTCGTCGGCGAACGCGACGTCGGTGCGCCGCAACCCGCCGATCCCGTCGACCCACACCTGATCCGGCCGGGTGACGAGGACGT
This sequence comes from Actinosynnema sp. NPDC023794, assembly GCF_040639675.1. NCBI lineage: Bacteria > Bacillati > Actinomycetota > Actinomycetes > Pseudonocardiales > Pseudonocardiaceae > Actinosynnema > Actinosynnema sp. NPDC023794. The sequence goes on from NZ_JBFAFR010000003.1 coordinate 457,067, forward strand.
CGGTCGTGTCCGGGTCCCGCAACAGCGGTTCCAGCGGCCCGGCCCCGACGAACTCCTGCCGCAACACCGAAAGCGCCCGCTGGACGTCCTCGTCACCGAGCACCCCACCGGCCTCACCACGCACGGCCGCCGCGACGGCCGCGGAGGTGAGGTCGCCGCGCCCACTGGCCAGCCGCAGCCGAACGCGCTCAACCAGATCGTTCACGACCACCCTCCCTCAAGGCTCGACGACGCCCTCCCAGGGCCTCCCGAGCCGCCTCGACCAGCCCCTGCCCGCCCTCGCCCGGTTCGCCCAGGAACGGCGCGGACAACTCGGCGAGCACCAGCTCCGACAGCGACACGGGCCGACAGCTCCGAAACCCCGCGGGCGGCCGGAACCCGGGATGCCGCCGCACCGTGGGCCCGCGATCACAACTCACAGCCCACCGCCGATCCAGCGCGGAACATCCGCGCCACCACCGACATCCGCACGACGACCGTTGTCCCGGCCCATCCCGTGACTTCTTCCCGAGGGCAGGCGAGGAACGGCCGGATCGTGCCGATGGGGTGGGTGGACGAGATCGCGGAACGGGCCCGACGACCAACGCGCCGCCACCGCCTTGCCGCGAACCCCATCGCCCACGACCGCGGCGAACTGCGGGGTCCGGCGTCGCGCTCCAGGCAGCCAGAGCAGAACAGCCCCGGTCGCGTGGCACGACAACCGGTGCGCCGGGCCGCGGGCAAGCGGTCGTCGTTCGTCGGCTGTCGGGCCACGGTGGTGGTTGCGGTTGTCGGCGAGCGTTCGCTGATCAGTGCGCATGGAGGGCCTCCAGGACTTTTCGGGCGGCCTTGGCCAACGGGCCGCGCGTGGTTTCGGGGAAGTGGCCGTTGTCCAGGGCCCTGGCCAGCCTCGGCTCCGGACGCATGGTGGTCAGCAGCGGAACGCCTGTCGCCGCGACGACCTGCGCCGCGGTGAGGCCGCCCGGGGCCGGGCCGCGGACCACCGCCTTCAGCCGCACGCCCCGCTCACCGACCCGGTCGACCACCGTCTTGGCCGCCATGCACGCCTTCACGTCCGCCGGCACCACCAGCACCGCCAAGTCGGCCCGGTCGAGGGCGGCGCAGGCCGCCTCGGTCAGTTGCCGCGGCACGTCGCACACGACCGTGCCACCGGCCCGCCTGCCCGCCTCGACGACCGCCACCACGGCGTCGGGCTCCGGTCCCGGCCCCGTCCGGCCGCACGACAGCACGGTCAGGCCGCCGTGCCTGCCCGAACGGCCCGGCAGCGCCGTGCGCAGCGCCGCCGCGGGCACGCGGCCACCCGTCAGCTGCAAAGTCGGCCACCGCAGCCCTTCCTGCCGCTCCGCGCCCAGCGTCAGGTCCAGGCCGCCGCCCAGCGGGTCGCAGTCGACGAGGAGGCCGTGGCCGCCGGCCGCCAACACGGCCTGGCCCACCGCCACCGCCAGCACCGAGGCCCCGGCGCCACCACGGGCGCCCAGGATCGCCAGCACCTTCCCCTCACCGACCGGCGCGCCCTCGGCGGCATCGGCCAGCACCGCCCGCAGCCGCTCCTGGTCGGCGGGCAGCTCCAACACCTGCTCCGCCCCCAAAGCCAGGGCACGCCGCCACACCTCCGCGCCGGGCGGACCGGCGCCGACGACGTGGACTCCCGCTCTGCGCGGGAATCCACCGCACGCGAGGACGGCCTCGAAGTCGAGCACCACCGCCGCCGCGCCGTGCCAACGCCCGCGCAACGCCGTCACGTCGACCACGCGCTCCACCTCGCAGCCGACGACCGCCGCCGCGTTCAGCACCTCGTCCACCAAGCCCGCATCGGTCAGCAGTGCCACCGGTCGCTTCATGCCGCTCTCCCCGTTTTCCGTGGTGGATCTACGGGTTCCACGGTGTCGGGCGGTGAGGAACGACACAACGACACATGATCAACATGTGGACAACCGGACTGCCTGTGGACAACTCGACGCGCCGCACGCAGGCGGACGGCAGCCGGCACGGGCGCGGCGGCGAAAGATCAGAGGCTGATGCAAGAAGCGGCGCGAACGCGCGGAGGTCCAGCGCGGAGCACCGGCAAAACCGACCCCGGACATGGGACGACCCCCGCCAGGGGGGAGGGACGGGGGTCGTCATTGGTTCAGTCCCGGGGGGTCGGACTGAACCCGTCCGGTCGAGCCGGACCCGTCTACTGTATCCCCACAGGACAGGGTCTTGCGTGTCTTCCGTCAGAGGGAGACCAAATTTCGACGGACCGCACACCTACTTCGTAAAGTGGCGAAGCACTGGCGGCGGCCCGCCGACCGCTCCCCGCTTAAGCTTGACCGGTGACCGAGCACGCCACCGAAGGCAGTCGGGTCGCCGCGTTCTTCGACCTGGACAAGACCGTCATCGCCAAGTCGAGCACGCTGGCGTTCAGCCGGCCGTTCTTCCAAGAGGGCCTGATCAACCGGCGTGCGGTGCTCAAGAGCGCCTACGCGCAGTTCGTCTTCATGCTGGCCGGCGCGGACGCCGACCAGATGGACCGGATGCGCTCGCACATCACCGCGCTCTGCGAGGGCTGGGACGTCGAGCAGGTCCGCTCGATCGTCGAAGAGACGCTGCACGACATCGTCGACCCCCTCGTCTACAAGGAGGCCACGCAACTCATCACCGACCACAAGGGCGAAGGGCACGACGTGGTCGTCGTGTCCGCTTCGGGCGAGGAACTGGTCGCGCCCATCTCGACCATGGTCGGCGCGACGCACAGCGTCGGCACGCGGATGGTCGTCGCGGAGGGCCGCTACTCCGGCGAGGTCGACTTCTACTGCGCGGGCGAGAACAAGGCGATCGCCGTCAAGCAGCTCGCCGAGCAGCACGACTACGACCTGAGCAGCTGCTACGCCTACTCCGACTCCATCACCGACCTGCCGCTGCTGGAGGCCGTCGGCCACCCCACGGTGGTCAACCCGGACCGCGCGCTGCGCCGGATCGCCACCCAGCGCGGCTGGCCGGTGCTGACCTTCTCCGACCCCGTGTCGCTGCGCGCCCGCATCCCCCGCCCGTCCGGCGCCGCGGTCGCCGTGACCGCGATCGGGTTGGGCGCCGCGACGGCCGCGGGCGTGGCCTGGTACGGCCTGCGCAGGCGGCGCCGGAGCTAGTTCACCCCGCCGTGCCCCGGTCAGCGGTACCAGTGGTCCCGAGCGCGTCGGAATCACTGTCACAAAAGCCTTTCCGCTACTGAACGTCGCTTGAACGGTGCACCCCATCGAGCCCTTGCTGTGACGCCGGACACGCACTACAAAGGAAGTGCGGACCTCGGGTCGGCCAGGGACGAAGCGGAAGAGAAGCAGCGTCCACCCCGGCAGAGCTCCGTGCGCGGACTTCGAGACACCCACGCGCAGCACGCCGCGGGAGGCTTGTCGTCTAGGGCCTGCGTACCGGGACGCCGGACGCCGAGGCCAGGTCGGTACGACACGAGTTGCACGCTTGGTAACTCAGAAGCCCGCGCTGACGACGGTGGGGCCCCTCAGCTGAGGGGCCCCACCGTCTTTCCGCGCCCGGACACCGAAACACTGCCCGAACGAGTGAAGCGCGAACCCCCTGGTCCTGTCGGTCCCCCTCCGCACAATGGCCACACAGCGCAACCCGTTGACCCGCCACTGTGACGTGGGTAACTTGCCAAACGCACCACCGAGTGGTGGAAAGTTCCCAGAGGGGAGGCCGCAGTGCTCCGTCCGCTCGTCGCCGTCGCCGTGGCCGCGGCTTCCGCAGTGACCTCACCGGCAGCGGCGCCACCGGCGCACGCCTCGCCGGACCAGGCGCAGCACATCACCGCCCTGGTCCGCGGCATGTCGCTGGAGCAGAAGGTCGGCCAGCTGTTCGTCACCTACCTGCACGGCCAGTCACCGGACGAGGCGCACCCCGGCAACCTGCGCGACTTCGGCGTCGCCACCCCGGCCGAGGTGGTGGCCAAGTTCCAGCCGGGCGGCGTCGTCTACTTCAACAACTCCAGCTACGACAACATCGACACCCCGCGCCAGATCGCCGCCCTCTCCAACGGCCTGCAACGGGCGAGCCGCGTTCCACTGGCCATCGCCACGGACCAGGAGATGGGCATCGTCACCCGCATCGGCGCGCCCGCCACCCAGTTCCCCGGCAACATGGCCCTCGGCGCCGGCCGCAGCGCGGAGAACGCCGAGCACGCCGCCCGCATCACCGCACGCGAGCTGCGCGCCATGGGCATCACCCAGAACTTCGCGCCGGACGCGGACGTCAACTCCAACCCGGCGAACCCGGTCATCGGCGTGCGCTCCTACTCGAGCGACCCGGCGCTGGCGGCCGAGCTGACCGCCGCCCAGGTGCGCGGCTACCAGGGCCGCTTCCTGGCCAAGCACACCGTCAGCGCGACCGCCAAGCACTTCCCCGGCCACGGCGACACCGACACCGACAGCCACACGACGTTGCCGAAGGTAGACCGCACCGAGGCGGAGTGGGACGAGGTGGACGCGCCGCCGTTCCGGGCCGCCATCGCCGCGGGCGTCGACTCGGTCATGACCGCGCACATCCAGATGCCGAAGATCGACCCGTCGGGCGAGCCGGCGACGTTGTCCAAGCCCTCGTTGGACCTGCTGCGCGAGAACCTCGGCTACGACGGCGTGGTCATCACCGACTCGCTGGCCATGGCGGGCGTGCGGCAGCTGCACGACGACGCCGAGATCCCCGTGCTGGCCCTGAAGGCGGGCGTCGACCAGCTCCTCATGCCGGTCGACCTGGAACTCGCGGTGAACAGCGTGCTGGCGGCCGTGCGCAGCGGCGAGATCACCGAGCAGCGCGTCGACCGGAGCGTGCTGCGGATCCTGCGGATGAAGTTCCTGCGCGGCATGCTCACCGGCCCGCTCGTCGACGTGGACGAGGTCGACTCGGCGGTCGGCCCGGCCGAGCACCTCGCCGCCGCCAGGGCGATCACCGACCGGACCGTCACCGCCGTGCGCAACGACGCGGGCGTGCTGCCCCTCCGGGCGAAGCCCACCGCCGCCCTGGTCACGGGCTGGGGCGAGACGACGACCCGCACCCTGGCGGGCGTGCTCGGCGGCACCGCGCTACCCACCGGCAGCGCGCCGACCCAGGCCCAGGTCACGGCCGCCGTCCAAGCCGCGGCCAACGCCGACGTGGTCGTCGTGCTCACCAACGCGCTGTCGCGCCAACCGGCGCAGCAGACCCTGCTGACGAGGCTCCTGGCCACCGGCAAGCCGGTGATCGCGGTCGCCGTGCAGAACCCGTACGACGTGGCGCACACGGCCGCGCCGACCTGGCTGGCGACCTACTCCTACGGCGCGGTGTCGATGGAAGCGCTGGCCAGGGTGATCACCGGTGAGGTGAGCCCCGTCGGCAAGCTGCCGGTAGTGGTGCCCGGACCGACCCCGTACCCCTTCGGCCACGGCTTGGAGTGGTGAGCGACATGGACCGCAGGCACTTCCTCGCCGCGGGCGCCGGCGCCCTCGCCGTCCCCGCCCTCAGCGCTTTCGACAGCGCTCCCGAGCACCCCGACCGGCCGCGGCTGGTCAAGACCGGCGCCGAGCAGCTGGCCGAGGACGGCTGGCGGCGGTTCGCGGGCCACAAGGTCGGCGTGGTCACCAACCCGACCGGCGTGCTGCGCGACCACACCCACATCGTCGACTCGATGGTGGCCGCCGGGATCGGGCCGCACGCCGCGTTCGGTCCCGAGCACGGCTTCCGCGGCACGGCGCAGGCAGGCGGCTCGGAGGGCAACTACCTCGACCCGCGCACCGGCATCCCGGTCTACGACACCTACGGCGCGAGCACCGCCAAGATCGCCGAGATGATCACCAAGGCGGGGGTCGACACGCTCGTGTTCGACATCGCCGACATCGGCGCGCGCTTCTACACCTACATCTGGACGATGTACGCCGTCATGCAGGCCGCCGCCGCGACCGGCGTGCGGTTCGTCGTGCTCGACCGCCCCAACCCGGTCGGCGGCACGGCCCGCGGCCCGCAGCTCGACCCGGCCTACGCCACGTTCGTCGGCCGCAAGCCGATCGCCCAGCAGCACGGCATGACGATCGGCGAGCTGGCGCGGCTGTTCGACGGCGCGTTCCTGCCCACCGACGGCGGCCGGGTGAGCAGCCTCGAAGTGGTCGACGTGAAGGGCTGGAAGCGGGACGACCTGCACTCCGGCATCCCGTGGGTCCCGCCGAGCCCGAACGTCCCCACGCACGACACCGCGCTGGTCTACCCCGGCACGTGCCTGTTCGAAGGGCTCGTGTTCTCCGAGGGCCGCGGCACCACCCGCCCGTTCGAGACGATCGGCGCGCCGGGCCTGGACTGGCGGTGGGCCGAGGACCTGAACGCGCTGGGGCTGCCCGGCGTCCGGTTCCGCGAGACCTACTTCACGCCCACGTTCAACAAGCACGCCAACAAGCTGTGCGGCGGTGTCGTCCTGCACCTCACCGACCCGCACCGCTTCGACGCGCCGCGCACGGCCGTCGCCATGATCGTCACCGCGAAGGCCCGCTACCCCCAGGTCTTCGCGTGGCGCCCGGACCTCTACATCGACAAGCTCAGCGGCTCGGACCGGCTGCGCCGCATGGTCGACGCGGGCGCGGGCGCCGACGAGGTGGTCGGAGCCTGGGCCGACGAGCTGGCCGCGTTCGACCGCACCCGCCAGCCGTACCTGCGCTACCGGTAGAGGGAGACAGCGATGCGCATCCCCGCCCTGCTGATCGCGACCGCCATGGCAGTGTCCGTCACGCTGCCGGCGCACGCCGAAGGCCGTGAGGCCCGCTTCGACCAGCCGCACGAGGGCTGGTCGAGCAGCGTGCTGCGAACGGGTACCCCGCACCACGTGGGACTCGACCCGGCGCCGCTGGCCGCCGCACTGGCGCAGATCGAGCGGTACACGGTGCCGGACGCGACCGGCCACCCGCTGTTCGCGGGCGCCGTCACGCTGTTCGCGCACGACGGCGTCGTGGTCACCCACGAGCCGACGGGTTGGGCGGTCCGCTACGCCGACGCCGCCGGCACCGAGCTGCCCGAGGCGCAACGCGTGCCGATGACCCGGGACACGATCTTCGACCTGGCGTCGATCTCCAAGCTCTTCACCTCGATCGTGGTGATGCGGCAGCACGAGCTCGGCAAGTTCGGCCTGGACGACCCGGTGGCCCGCCACCTGCCGGAGTTCGGCGTCAACGGCAAGGAGTCCATCACCGTCCGGCAGCTGCTGACCCACACCTCGGGCCTGGTGGCGTGGCTGCCGCTGTGGTCGCAGTACCCGGACATCCCGTCCCGGCTCAAGGCCGTGATGGACACGACGCCCCGCAGCACGCCCGGCACCACCTACCTGTACTCGGACCTGAACCTGATCACGCTCGGCGTGCTGGCCGAGAAGTGGTCGGGCAAGAAGCTCGACCAGCTCGTCCACGACGACATCACGCGCCCGTTGGGCCTGGTGGACACCGGCTACAACCCGCCGGTGGCCAAGCTGGACCGGATCGCGGCCACCGAGTACCAGGCGGGCCGGGGCATCATCCGCGGCAGCGTGCACGACGAGAACGCCTGGTCGCTCGGCGGCGTCGCGGGCCACGCGGGCATGTTCTCCACCGCGCGCGAGCTGGCCGTGCTCGGCCAGGCGATCCTCAACGGCGGCGCGCACGCGGGCGGCCGGATCCTGCGCGAGGACACCGTCGAGCTGATGCTCACCGACTTCAACCAGGGCTTCCCCGGCAACTCGCACGGCCTCGGCTTCGAGCTGGACCAGCGCTGGTACATGGGCGCGCTGACGTCGCCGAGGGCCGCCGGGCACACCGGCTACACGGGCACCACGCTGGTGCTGGACCCGTTGTCGCGGTCGATCGCGATCCTGCTGACCAACCGCGTGCACCCGAGCCGGAACTGGGGCTCGATCAACCCGGCCCGACGCGTGGCGGCCAACGGTCTGGCGCAGGCCCTGGCGGTGCGCCCGCGGCACGGCACGGCGTGGACGCCGGAGGCGGCCGGCGGCACGTTGACCACGCGTGACCTCCCGCGGCGCGCCGAGCGGCAGAAGCTGTCGTTCTGGGCGTTCGTCGACCTCGACCCGGGCGACCAGGTCGTGGTGGAGGCGAGTGACGACGGGTCCACCTGGCGCGAGGTCCGGGTGTTGGCCGGCTATGGGGAACGGCGTTGGCAGAAGGTCGAGGTCGACACGGAGTCGGCGACGAAGTTCCGCTGGCGGTACGTGCGCGGCACGGGCTACGGCGGGCGCGGCGTGTACGTGGACGCTGTCCGCGTGACCGACGCGCGCGGCGTGGCGCTGGACGCGGAGCGCGAACCAGCGGCTATGAGGCTCGAAGGGTGGCGGACCGCGGACCGTTAGTGACATTCGGTCCGCCCGGTCCCGCCAAGCGGTGAGATTGGGTCACGGTTGGGGTGAGTTACCCCCACCCCGCGTTGACCGTACGTTGAGCGGTTAGTAAGTTTCCCACGTGTCCACCGAAAGTACCGCCGATTCCAGTCCCCTGGTCAAGATCCGTTCGCTCCTGCCCGGCCTGGCCCGGGCCGAGCAACGGGTCGCCAAGGTCGTGCTGGACAACCCGGCGACCGTCGCACACCGCAGCATCACCGAGGTCGCCGAGGCCGCGGGCACCAGCGAGACAACGGTGACCCGGTTCTGCAAGGCCATCGGCGTCGGCGGGTACCCGGAGCTGCGCATAGCGCTGGCCGCCGACACGGCCCGCACGTCCATGCGCCCCGACCGCGACCTCGGCGGCGACATCGGCCCGGGTGACGACCTGCGCCAGGTCGTCGGCAAGGTGGCGTTCGCCGACGCGCGCGCGGTCGAGGAGACCGCCGAGCAGCTGAACGTGGAGACGCTCGAAGCGGTGGTCGAGGCGGTCGCGGGCGCGGGCCGGGTGGACGTCTACGGGTTCGGGGCGAGCGCGTTCGTCGCGTTCGACCTCCAGCAGAAGCTCCACCGGATAGGGCGGACCTGCTTCGCCTGGAACGACACGCACATCGCGCTCACGTCGGCCGCCGTGCTCACCGAGGCGGACGTGGCGGTCGGGATATCGCACACCGGCTCCACGTCCGAGACCGTCGAGGCGCTGCGGGTGGCCAAGGAGCACGGCGCGACCACGGTGGCGCTGACGAACTTCCCGCGCTCGCCGATCAGCGAGGTCGCCGACCACGTGCTGACCACGGCGGCGCGCGAGACCACGTTCCGCTCGGGCGCGATGGCCAGCCGGATCGCCCAGCTCACCGTGATCGACTGCCTGTTCATCGGTGTCGCGCAACGGCACGTGGACAGCGCCAAGTCGGCGCTCGAGGCGACGTACGACGCGGTGTCGGGGCACCGCCTCGGCGCCCGGCCGGACGGCAGGCGACGTCGGGAGTCCGGTAAATGACCCCGCCCCCGGACGGTGTCGCGGTCCGCGTGGACTCACCCACCGAGGCCAGGAACCCGCGGACGCAGGACATCGACCGGCTCTCCACGCTGGACGTGCTCCGCCTGATCAACGCCGAGGACCACCTGGTCCCCCACGCCGTGTCCGCCGTGCTGCCCGAGCTGGCGCGGGCGGCGGACCTCGCCGTCGGCGCCCTGCGCGGCGGTGGCCGCGTGCACTACGTCGGCGCGGGCACCTCCGGCCGGCTGGCCACGCTCGACGCCGCCGAGCTGGTGCCGACGTTCAACGCGCCGCCGGACTGGTTCGTCGCCCACCACGCGGGAGGCCGGGACGCCCTGGTCAACGCCGTGGAGGACGTCGAGGACCAGGGGGCCGACGGCGCCGCCGAGATCCGCAAGCACGCGGCGGCGGGCGACCTGGTCGTCGGCGTCACGGCGTCCGGCCGCACGCCGTTCGTCATGGCGGCGCTGGAGGAGGCGCGCACGCTCGGCGCGCACACCGTGCTGGTGTCCAACAACCCGACCGCGCCCGCGCCGGTCGAGGTGGACGTGCTGATCGCGGTCGACACCGGACCGGAGGCGATCGCGGGGTCCACCCGGATGAAGGCGGGCACGTCGCAGAAGCTGGTGCTGACGTCGTTCTCGACCGCCGTGATGGTCCGGCTCGGCCGCACGTACTCGAACCTGATGGTGTCGATGCGCGCGACCAACGCCAAGCTGCGCGGTCGCACGGTCCGCATCCTGCGTGAGGCGACGGGCCTGGGCGAGCAGGAGTGCACGACGGCGTTGGCCGATTCGGGCGGCGACCTGAAGGTCGCTTTGGTGCACCTGCTGTCCGGTGCGCCCGCGGCGCTGGCGGCCGAGGCGCTGGAACGCACCCAGGGGCACGTCCGGATGGCGCTCAGCCAGCTAGCACCGGGCGCCACGGGATAGGCGTCGACAACACCATCGCGCTGGACGTCTCGCCGTAGCCGCCCAGCCGCACCAGCAACCGCTCCAGCTCGCTGATCGACGTGGTCACCACCTTCACCACCGAGCAGATGTCGCCGGTCAGCCGCACCACCTCCACCACCTCGGGGCAGTCGTCGAGCAGCTCCGGGTGCACCGTGATGCACCGGGGTCCGTAGCACTTCATCCGCACCAGGGCGACCACCGACCGGCCCACCGCCGTCGGGTCGACGGTCGCGCGGTACCCCGTGATGACGCCCGCGTTCTCCAGCCGCCGCACGCGTTGCGCGACGGTCGGCGGCGATACGTGCACGCGCCGTGCCAGCTCGTTGTACGACAGCCGCGCGTCCTCCTGCAGGGCCTCCAGCAGGGCCCAGTCCACGCCGTCCAGTTCGATGCTCACGATCGCAAAGCTACTCGGGCGAACACCTTTCACTCATAAGAACTTTCCGCTGGATCACTGTCTGTCACCCATTCAACTACCCCGATCACGCGGTCATCATGGAAGGCATGACTTGCCCCGTCTCACCCAAGCTCGACTTCGGCGGCACGACGCCCTACGAGGACTACGTGCACGCCTCCGTGCTGCACTCGCTGCAACAGCAGTGGTCCAAGGACCCGCGTGAGATGTCGTTCCTGGTGATCACGCAGGTCATGGAGCTGTACTTCGGCCTGCTGTGCTTCGAGTGGCGGCAGGCCAAGGCCGAACTGCGCGCGGACGACCTGCGTGCGGCGGTCCGCACGCTGCACCGCAGCGACCTGCACATGCAGGCGCTCAACGCGGCGTGGCGGCCGATCGCCCGGATGACGCCCGCCGAGTTCAACTCGTTCCGCGACGCCCTCGGCGAGGGCTCGGGCTTCCAGTCGGGCCGGTACCGCGAGGTGGAGTTCCTGCTCGGCGAGAAGTCGCGGTCGATGCTCGTGCCGCACCGGGCCGTGCCTCAGCAGCACGACGCGCTCGAACGGCTGCTGCACGAGCCGAGCCTGTACGACGACGTGCTCGCCGCCTTGAGCCGCCAAGGCCTGCCGATCCCGTCGGAGGTGCTCGAGCGTGACGTCAGCCGGCCGTACGAGCCGAACGCCGAGGTGGAGGCCGTGTGGGCGGACATCTACCGCGGCGGGTCGCGTGACCTGCTCGAACTGGGCGAGGCGTTGACCGACATCGCCGAGGAGTTCGCGCGCTGGCGGTACGACCACCTGCTGGCCACCCGCCGTTCGATGGGCGCGAAAACCGGGACCGGCGGCTCCGCGGGGGTTGCGTGGTTGGAGAAGCGCACGCAACGCTCCGTCTTCCCCGAACTGTGGACGGCCAGGAGCTACGTGTGAACGACCGGTTGGCGCACCTCCGCGACCTGTTCGACCTCGACGACGACGTGGTGTACCTGGACGGCAACTCCCTGGGCGCGCCGCCGAAGGCCGTCGCCGAACGCGTGCAGCACGTCGTGCGCGAGCAGTGGGGCCGCCGGCTGATCCGCAGCTGGTCCGAGGGCTGGTGGGAGGCGCCGGAGCGGGTCGGCAACCGCGTCGGCCGGTTGATCGGGGCCAAGGCAGGGCAGGTCGTCGTGGCGGACTCGACCAGCGTGAACCTGTTCAAGGCGCTGATGGCGGCGGTGCGCAACACCGACCGCATGGAGATCGTGGTGGACGCGGGGACGTTCCCGACCGACGGGTACATCGCCCGGTCGGTGGCGGAGCTGACCGGCCTGGCGTTGCGGCCGGCGCCGCCGGAGGAGCTGGACCTGCGGGACACGACGGCGGTCGTGCTGCTGAACCACGTCGACTACCGCACGGGTCGGCTGCTGGACATGGCGAAGCTGACCGAGCAGGCGCACGCGGTGGGCGCGAAGGTCGTGTGGGACCTGTGCCACAGCGCGGGCGTGCTGCCGATCGAGCTGGACGCGTTGAACGTCGACCTGGCCGTGGGGTGCACGTACAAGTTCCTCAACGGCGGGCCGGGTTCGCCCGCGTTCCTCTACGTGCCGAAGCACGCCCAGGCGACGTTCGAGCAGCCGTTGACGGGGTGGACGGGCCACGAGGTGCCGTTCGCGATGTCGCCGGAGTACACGCCGGACCCGGGCGTCTCCCGTGCGCGCGTGGGCACGCCGGACATCATCTCGATGCTCGCCCTGGACGCCGCGCTGGACGTCTGGGACCACGTGGACCTGCGTGACGTCCGCGCCAAGGGCCTGGCCCTGACCGCGCACTTCCGGTCGCTGGTCGAGGACCTGCCGGGCATCGAGGTGATCACCCCTGCCGACGACTGGCGCGGCCACCAGATCACCCTCCGCCACCCCGAGGCCGAGCGGATCATGGGCGAGCTGGTCGAGCGCAACGTCATCGGCGACCACCGCGCACCGGACCTGCTGCGCTTCGGCTTCGCCCCGCTCTACAACACGTTCACCGACGCCGATCGCGCCGCCGCCACCCTGAAAGAACTCCTCTAACCCCCGCGAGAGTCCTACGTCCAGACGTCGAGAGTCCTACGCCCAGCGCACCTGAATTCAACGCTCAATGGTGAACTCGGGGTGCTTGAACGTAGGACTCTCGCGGCGCGAACGCTGGACTCTCGGGTTACGTGGAGGCGGCGTCGGCGATGCTGCGGGCTTCGCGGGAGCCGGCGGTCAGGGCTTCGCAGTAGAAGAGCAGCCAGCGGGTGATGCCCTCGGGGTCCCCGGTGGAGAAGCCGTGCAGGGCGGAGGCGTAGTCGTTCTGGCGGCGCAGGCAGAAGACCTCCGGCACACCCAGCGACTTCGGGTCCAGCCCCGTGGCGATGGACGCCAGCCGGGACGCCGCGCGCGCCACCACGCCGTTGGCCGTGTCGAACGGCGCCAGCGACATCAGCTCGCCGTGCACCACGGCCACCAGCAGCGGACCCGGGACGGACGTGCCGCCGGTGACCAGCTGCGACAGCATGCCGAGGCGCTCCGACACGCCCGGAGCGGAACGGGGACGGCCCAGCTCACCGCCCAGGTCCGCACCCGCCAGCACGTGCAACCGCGCCAACGCCTGCAACGGCGCCCGCTGCCACGTCGGGAACACCACGCCCAACGACTCGGCCACCCGCAACGCCCCCGCCAGCACGGGATCCGACACGGTCCCGTCCGACGGGATGGCGGTCGGCCCGCCGTCCAACGCCGCCGACGCACGCGCGGCGCGCACGGACGCCTCGGCCGCGGTGGTCGCCCAGCCGCGCAGGTTCACCCGGTGCCGGTGCACCTGGAACACGGCGTCACGAGCACCGGCGACGGCGTCGGCCACACCGGGCAGGTCCAGCAGCGGGGCAAGCGGATCGGTCACGCCGCAGCACACTACCCGCCGGTAAGTGGCTATCTGGAACGGATCGAAAATGGACCTGCAAAGTAGCCACTGATCGATTTATCGTCGAAGCATGAACTGGTACGACCGCCCCGTGCTCACCGGCGACCACGTCCGCCTCGAACCCCTCACCCCCGACCACGGGGAGGGCCTGCACGAGGCGGGCAAGGACCCCGAGGTCTGGCGCTGGCTGAGCTCCCACCAACCGGCCACGCTGGACGAGACCCGCGCGTACGTCGAGCGCAGCCTCGCCGACCCCACCCGGCTGGCCTGGGCGCAGATCGACCCGCGGACGAACGAGGTCGCCGGCACCACGTCGTACTACGAGATCGACCCGAAGAACCGCGGGCTCTACATCGGCCACACGTGGATCGGCACGCGCTGGCAGCGCACCGCCCTCAACACCGACGCCAAGCTCCTGCTCCTCCGCCGCGCCTTCGAGGACCTGGGCGCGCTCCGCGTCGGCTGGCACACCGACCTGCGCAACGAGCGCTCGCAGAAGGCCATCGAACGCCTCGGCGCGACCCGCGAGGGCGTCCTCCGCGTGCACCGCATCAGACCGGACGGCACCCTGCGCGACACGGTCGTGTACTCGATGACCTCGAACGAGTGGCCGCACCTGAAGGCCAAGCTCACGACGTGACGTGAGTCACGAGAGGTGCCGCTGGTCGCAACCCAGGTGTCGTTCGGCGGAATCGCGGTGGTCACGGGGCCTGCCACGGGTTACACAGTTACCCACGCGTTTCGAACTCGGCCACAATTGGTCTGAACCTTTTGGGTGCGCAGTGAGCTGAATCGCACTACGGTCAGTGCGCACCCCCACGGATTCAGGAGGTCCGCCCGCCATGACAGAGCCGCAAGTCGCCCTGGACAACCTGTCGACGGAGACGAGGACGTTCCCGCCGAGCGAGGACTTCGCCGCGCAGGCCAACGCCACCTCCGCGCTGTACGAGGAGGCGGACGCCGACCGCGAGGCGTTCTGGGCGAAGCAGGCCGAGCGGCTGTCCTGGGACACCAAGTGGGACCGCGTCCTCGACTGGTCCGACGCGCCGTTCGCCAAGTGGTTCGTCGGCGGCAAGCTCAACGTCGCCTACAACTGCGTCGACCGGCACGTCGAGTCCGGCCACGGCGACCAGGTCGCCATCCACTGGGAGGGCGAGCCCGGCGACAGCCGCGCCATCACCTACGCCGACCTGCAGCGCGAGGTCTCCAAGGCCGCCAACGCCCTCGTCGAGCTGGGCGTCGGCGCGGAGGACCGGGTCGCCATCTACATGCCGATGGTCCCGGAGGCGATCTTCGCCATGCTCGCCTGCGCACGGCTCGGCGCGATGCACAGCGTGGTGTTCGGCGGCTTCTCCGCCGAGGCGCTGCGCACCCGCATCGAGGACTCGCAGGCCAAGCTGGTGATCACCACCGACGGCCAGTACCGGCGCGGCAACCCGGCGGCGCTCAAGCCCGCCGTGGACGAGGCCGTGGCCAAGGCCGCGAGCGTCGAGCACGTCCTGGTGGTCAAGCGCACGAACACCGACGTCGAGTGGACCGAGGGCCGCGACGTCTGGTGGCACGACGTCGTCGACCGCCAGTCCGACCAGCACACGCCGGAGGCGTTCGACTCCGAGCACCCGCTGTTCATCCTCTACACGTCGGGCACCACGGGCCGCCCCAAGGGCATCCTGCACACCTCCGGCGGCTACCTGACCCAGGCGTCGTACACGCACTACAACGTGTTCGACCTCAAGCCGGACACCGACGTCTACTGGTGCACCGCCGACATCGGCTGGGTCACCGGGCACAGCTACATCGTGTACGGGCCGCTGTCCAACCGCGTCACGCAGGTCGTCTACGAGGGCACGCCCAACACCCCGCACGAGGGCCGCCACTGGGAGATCGTGCAGAAGTACGGCGTGTCGGTCTACTACACCGCGCCGACGCTGATCCGCACGTTCATGAAGTGGGGCGCGGACATCCCGGCCCGCTACGACCTGTCCAGCCTCCGCGTGCTCGGCAGCGTCGGCGAGCCGATCAACCCCGAGGCGTGGATCTGGTACCGGGAGACCATCGGCGCGGGGAAGACGCCCGTCGTGGACACCTGGTGGCAGACCGAGACCGGCGGGATCATGATCTCGCCGCTGCCCGGCGCGACGTCCGCCAAGCCCGGTTCGGCGCAGCGCCCGCTGCCCGGCATCGGTGCGAAGGTCGTCGACGACCAGGGCAACGAGGTGCCGCACGGTGGCGGCGGCTACCTGGTGCTCGACCAGCCGTGGCCGGGCATGCTGCGCGGCATCTGGGGCGACGAGGAGCGCTACCGCGACACGTACTGGTCGCGGTTCGCCGAGCAGGGCTACTACTTCGCCGGCGACGGCGCGAAGTACGACGACGACGGCGACATCTGGCTGCTGGGCCGGGTGGACGACGTGATGAACGTGTCCGGGCACCGCATCTCCACCACCGAGGTCGAGTCCGCGCTGGTCTCGCACCCGACGGTGGCCGAGGCGGCGGTGGTCGGCGCGACCGACCCGACCACGGGCCAGGGCATCGTGGCGTTCGTGATCCTGCGCGGCGGCGTGGCCGAGGGCTCCGACGGCGCCGAGGCGATCAAGGCGCTGCGCGACCACGTGGCCAAGGAGATCGGCCCGATCGCGAAGCCGCGGCAGATCATGGTCGTGCCGGAGCTGCCGAAGACCCGCTCGGGCAAGATCATGCGCCGCCTGCTGCGCGACGTGGCGGAGAACCGGCAGGTCGGCGACGTGACCACGCTCGCGGACTCGTCGGTGATGGACCTGATCTCCAGCGGCCTGAAGTCGGGCGCTTCCCAGGAGGAGTGAACGCGGCAGGACTGAGCACGCCAGGAGGGGTCCGCCGGTTCGTCGGCGGGCCCCTCCTTGGGTTAGGGTCGGTTCCGGTGAGCCGGGAAGCCTGGTCGGCACGAGGATGAGTCGTTGCCGAACCACCGGAGTCGATCTTGAACCGCATTCGCCCCACCGCCGCCGAGTTCGCGCGCTACCTGCGCACCGAGACCGTCGGCGGCATGATCCTCCTCGCCGCCACCGCCGTGGCGTTGATCTGGGCGAACTCGCCGATCTCCGGCTCCTACACGGCGTTGCGGGACTTCCACGTCGGACCCGAGTCGCTGCACTTGAGCCTGAGCGTCGGCGATTGGGCCAAGGACGGCCTGCTCGCGATCTTCTTCTTCGTCGCCGGGCTCGAGCTCAAGCGCGAGCTCGTGATCGGCGAGCTGAACGACGTCAAGTCGGCGATCCTGCCCGTGGTGGCCGCGCTCGGCGGCATGGTCGTGCCGGCGTTGATCGCGCTGGGCGTCGGCTGGGGTGAACCCGGCATCGAACGGGCGTGGGCGATCCCGGTGGCCACGGACATCGCGTTCGCGCTCGGCGTGCTGGCGATCACCGCCTCGGGGCTGCCGACCGGCCTGCGGCTGTTCCTGCTCAGCCTGGCCGTGGTGGACGACCTCGGCGCGATCTTCCTGATCGCGGTGCTGTTCACCGCGTCGTTCGACCTGGTCGCGGCGGTGGCCGCGGTCGCGCTGCTGGCGTTGTACGCGTTCCTGCAGCACAAGCGGGTGACGACGCCGTGGCTGTACGTCCCGATCGCGGTGGCCACGTGGGTCGCCGTGCACTCGGCGGGCGTGCACGCCACCATCGCGGGCGTCGCGCTGGCCCTGCTGACCCGCGTGCGCAAGGACCGCTACGAGCACGAGGCGCCTGCGTTGCGGCTGGAGCACCGGTTGCAGCCGTGGTCGGCGGCCGTGGCGGTGCCGGTGTTCGCGCTGTTCGCGGCCGGCGTGCCGGTGAACGGCGAGGCGTTGGGCTCGCTGTTCACCGATCCGCTGGCGCTGGGCGTGATGCTCGGACTGGTGGTGGGCAAGGTGGTCGGCATCGTCGGCGCGTCCGCGTTGGCGGTGCTGGTCAAGGCCGCCCGGTGGCCGAGCGGCGCGGGACCGCGGGACATCGTCGCGGTGGCCATGCTCGGCGGGGTCGGGTTCACGGTGAGCCTGTTGATCGCGGACCTGGCGCTGGACGGTCCGGCCGCCGAGCAGGCCAAGGCCGCGGTGCTGCTGGCGTCGTTGACGGCGTCGTTGCTCGCGGCGGTCCTGCTGGTGCGGCGCAGCCGGGTGCACCGACGCGCCGACGAGGACGAGGACGAGTAAACCGCAGTGGTTCAGCCGGTCGAGCAGCCTCGGCCCCGCGTGCATGGCACGATGAGCCGGTGACCAGCGCTCGGGAGAACACCAACGGCAGCGGACTGCCACCTGTTCCGTCGATCCCGTTGACCGCGGAGAGCGCGGCCAAGATCGCGGAGGAAACGTCCATCGGCGGCTTGGTGCGCGACGCCACGGCCCACCTGTCCACGTTGGTCAGGGCGGAGGTCGAGCTCGCCAAGTCCGAGGTCGCGGGCGAGGTCAAGAAGGGCCTCAAGGGCAGCGTCTACTTCATCATCGCGCTGACGGTGCTGCTGTTCAGCTCGTTCTTCCTCTTCTTCTTCGGCGCGGAACTGCTGGACGTGTGGCTGCCGCGCTGGTCGGCGTTCCTCATCGTCTTCGGGCTGATGCTCGTCACCGCGGTGCTGTTCGCGTTGCTGGGGTACCGGAAGGTGAAGAAGCTGCGCGCGCCGCAGCGGACCATCGACTCGGCCAAGGACACCGTCGCGGCACTCCGGCACCGCGGCGAGGGCCGCTGAGCCGCGCCGTGCGGCTGCCTCCGGACCCGTCGACCGCTCGGGTGCCCGGCCCGTGGACGCACCGCGACGTGTCCGCGAACGGCATCCGCCTGCACGTCGCCGAGCTGGGCGAGGGCCCGCTCGTGCTGCTGCTGCACGGTTTCCCGGAGTTCTGGTGGACGTGGCGGCACCAGCTCGTCTCGATCGCCGAGGCGGGCTACCGCGCCGTGGCCGTCGACCTGCGCGGCTACGGCGACTCCGACAAACCACCGCGCGGGTACGACGGGTTCACGCTCGCCGGTGACGTCGCGGGCCTGGTGAAGGCGCTCGGCGAACCGCGGGCGCACCTCGTCGGCCACGCGTGGGGCGGCATGCTGGCGTGGACGGTCGCCGCCATGCACTCCCGGCTGGTCTACTCGGTGACGGCCGTGTCCGCGCCGCACCCGCTGGCGCTGCGCCGCGCGATCCGCCGCCACCCGCGCCGTCAGGGCCGGGCGAGCGCGCACCTGTTCCGCTTCCAGCTCCCGGTGTACCCGGAGCGGTGGCTGACCAGGGACCGCGGCGCGGCCGTCGCCGGGATGCTGGGTGGGTGGGGCGGTCCGAAGTGGAGGGTGTCGCCCGAGTTCGACGAGGTGGCGCGCCGCAACCGCGAGGCGGTCCTGGTGCCCGGCGTCGCGCACAGCTCCATGGAGTACCACCGCTGGGCCGTCCGGTCCCAACTGCGCAGCGACGGCCGCCGCTTCGCCGAGGCGGTGGACCGCAGGCTGGACGTCCCGGTCCTGCAGCTGCACGGCGCGCTCGACCCGGTGATGCTGGAGCAGACCGCGGCCGACTCGGGGCTGTGGGCGGGCGGCCACTCCGCGTACTTCGTGCTGCCGGACGTGGGCCACTTCCCGCACCAGGAGGCGCCGGACACGACGAGCCGGCACATCACCGACTTCCTGGCGAAGGTCTAGCGCCGGTCACGGCACCGGTCACGACGCGCAGGTCTGCGTGGACGCCCGCCGCACCATCGTCGGCGCCTTCGCCACTTCCTCCGCGACCTCGTCCGCCGTCAGCACGAACCCGGTCTCCTGGTCGTCCACGGCCGCGCCGAACACCACGCCCATCACCCGGCCCTGCGGGTCGACCAACGGCCCGCCGGAGTTGCCGCTGCGGACCTTCGCCCGCACCGTGTACACGTCCCGCGTCACGGTCTGCGCGTCGTAGATGTCCGGCCCGCGCAGCATCCTGATCCGCTCGCGCACCCGCGCCTCGGACGCCGTGTAGGGCCCGTCCAACGGGTAGCCGAGCACGATCCCGTCCTCGCCCGGCGCGATCTCGTCGGTGCGGAACTGCAGCGGCGTCGCCTCCAGGTCCGGCACGGCCAGGATCGCGATGTCGGTCTGCGCGTCGTAGTGCACGACCGTGGCGTCGAACTCGCCGATGCCGACCTCCACCGTCACGTCCGTCGTGCCCGCGACCACGTGCGCGTTCGTCATGACCCGCTCCGGCGAGATGACGAAACCCGTGCCCTCCAACGCCCGCGAGCACGACGGCGCGCGCCCGCGCACCTTCAGCACGCTGGGCTCCAGCTTCCGCACGATCGGGTTCGCGCTCAGCGCCGGGTCCGGCGGACCCACGTCCCGCAACGGCGTCCGGTCGAACGGGTCCATCGCGGCCGGGAAACCGGACACGTCGAACAGGTTCTGCAAGTCGTCGGCCAACGTCCGCGCGGCCTGCGGCATGGTGTCGTCGACCGTCGACAGGATCACCGACTGGTTGAGCGCCTTCGCCAACGACGGCAGCCCCGCGACCATGGTCAGCGGCAGCGCGATCATCCACGCCACCACGAACACCACCGCGCCCTGCACGATCGCGCCCAGCGCGTTGTCCACGCCGCGCAACGGGGTGGAGTTGACCTTGGGCTTGATGCTGCGGCCGATGTAGACGCCCAGCGTCTCGCCCAGCGCCACCAGCAGCACCACGATGCCGACCGCGAACACGACCTTGGTCACCACGCTGTCGACCCGGGAGACGACCAGCGGCGCGAGCTGCGTGCCCAGCACCAGGCCGATCAGCACCCCGACGAACGCGGGCAGCGCCACGACCATGCCCTGCCGCGCGCCGGAGACCGCGGCGAAGGCTGCCAGCGCCAGCACGAGCAGGTCGACCCAGTTCACGACACCTCCACCGCTCGCAAGGCCAGGTCGAGATCGCGCACGTCCGCGCGGTCCCACGGCCGTTCCCACCCGCCCAGCGCGAGCAGGCCGTCGAGCAGGCCGGCGGTGAAGCCCCACACCAGCATGCCGGGCGCGGCGAACGCCGGGCCGATGTACCCGGACGGGTGGCTCACCCGGAACCGGTTCGCCGGGTCGGCCAGGTGCGAGATCGGCACCCGCGCCACGGCGGCGGTCTCGCCCGGGTCGACGGGCGCAACCGGCGACGGCTCGTCCCAGTGCGCCAGCACCGGCGTGACGACGAACCCGGACACCGGCACGTACAGCCGCGGCAACGTCGCCACCGGCCGCACGCCCTCGCGCAGCACGCCGGTCTCCTCGAACGCCTCGCGCAGCGCCGTGTCCACCGGGCCGTCGTCGGTCGGATCGGCCGCGCCGCCGGGGAACGCGACCTGCCCGGGGTGCGAGCCGAGCGTGTCGGCACGCCGCAGCAGCAGCACGTCGGGACCGCTCGGACCGTCGCCGAACAGCATGAGCACGGCGGCGGGACGTCCGGTGCCGTCGGGCGGCGGCGTGATCCGGGTGAACGCGCGGGCGTCGATCTCGGCGGTCGCCTTGACCAGCCCGCCCATCCACTCCGGCACGTCGTCCGGATCGACCAGGGCCGTCATCCGACCACCTCGCGCACCTGCTCGACCGACGTGAAGGCGATGGGATCGGTCACCTGGGTCAGCGCGCCGTCCGCGCCGACGACGTAGCTCATCGGCAACGTCCGTTGCGCGCGGACGGCCTTGCGCACCGCGTCGGGCGGGTCGACCACCGACGGCAGGCGCACGCCGAGTTTCGCCAACAGCTCCAGACCGTCAGCCTCCTTGCTCTCCACCAGGACCGCTACCACCGGAACCGCGCCGGGCTCCTGCGCGTAGGCGTCGAGGACCTTGAGCTCCTCCTGACAGGGAACGCACCAGGTGGCCCAGAAGTTCACCACAGCGCGGCCCGTCACGGTGGACGCCACGTCGACCGGTCGTCCGTCGGCCAGGCACGTCACGGTCACACCGCGCAGGACCTCCGGCCCCTGGGCGTCCGGGGCGCCTTGCGGGCAGGGCCTGAGCGCGGCCTGTGCGCGGGCCGCGTCGACGTCCATCGTCCGCTCGGTCCGGGTCGGGATCGCGCGCTGGTCGACCGGGTCGGATGAGCGGGGCCACAGCGCGACCACGCCCGCCACCGCCAGCACCAGGACGACGACGGCCCACCGCGCTGCCGCGCTCACGCCAGCTTCTCCCCCGCACGCACGCGTTCGGCGAGGTCGATCAGGTGCGGCGCTTCCTCGCCCTTGACCAGCTTCTGCGCCTTGACCGGGTCGACCTGGCCGATGCCGTAGGACGGGCACTGCGGCGCCAGCAGGCACGCGCCGCACGCCGGGGTGCGGGCGTGGCAGACGCGGCGGCCGTGGAAGATCGTGCGGTGCGAGAGCAAGGTCCACTCCTTGCGCTCCACCAGCGCGCCGATCGCGTGCTCGACCTTGACCGGGTCCTCTTCCCGGGTCCAGCCCCAGCGCCGGACGAGCCGGCCGAAGTGCGTGTCGACCGTGATCCCCGGCACACCGAAAGCGTCGCCCAGCACCACGTTCGCGGTCTTGCGGCCCACGCCGGGCAACGTCACCAGGTCCTCCAACCGGCCGGGCACCTCGCCGCCGAACCGCTCCACGAGCGCGGAACCGAGGCCGATCAGCGAGGTCGCCTTGTTGCGGTAGAACCCGGTCGGCTTGATCAGCTCTTCGAGCTCGGCGCGGTCGGCGGAGGCGTAGTCGGCCGCCGTCCGGTACCGCTTGAACAGCGCGGGCGTGACCAGGTTCACGCGCACGTCCGTCGTCTGCGCCGAGAGCACCACGGCCACCAGCAGTTCCAGCGGCTCGGTGAAGTCCAACTCACAGTGCGCGTCGGGGTAACCCTCACCGAGGACCCGCACCATGCGACGTGCCCGGCGGACCAGCCCCAGCCGCGTCTCCGGCTGCTTCACCGCGCTCTTCGCCATGCGGACGAGATTACTGGCCGGCGCCGTGCGCACGGCGGCTCGGTCGTCCGCGAAGTCCCGCGGGAGTTCTCCGCGGGTCTCCGGGAAGTCCCACCCTCGCGGGGGATGGGTCCGGCGGGCGACGTCCGGTTTGACGCGCGACGATCGTGGGCAGGCAACCATCGGCCGACCGCACACGTCCTTTGACCGTCTGAACGACCTCGAACCGACACGCCAGAGTGACCCCCTTGACCGCGCGCCGAACCGGATGCGCAAGGATCGGAGCCATCATGACTGCCTGGTTCGTCATCGCCGTTCCGATCGTGATCATGTTCTTCGCGCTCTTCATGGAGCGCGTTGAAGCTCGTCTGCGGCACGTCGCCGTGCAGGAGGACGAGGTCGAGGAGTTCCTGGAGTCGGCGCGCCCCGACGAGGTCAGGGCGCTCTACGGGCACGGCATCGGCCGCGCGCTGGAGCTGTTCCGGCTGCGCAGGCTGGGCGGTCGTGCCAGGAACCTGCGTCAGCGGCGCACCCGCCGCTAAGCGGGAAGGACCGGCGAGGCCCACGGGGTCAACCCCCGCGGGCCTTATCGGGCTGTCCGGGCTGCGATGGGCGGCGCGCCGAAAGGCGATCCCGACCACAGCCCTTAGACTGCACTCAGTGATCGGCGGCAGGCGCTGATCCGCCAGAAGGCGGAACGCGCTCAACCATGCCGCCGCGTCTCGACAGGAGGGACGAGGTGGACGAGACCCTGGCCCGCGCGGGCATTTTCCAGGGGGTTGAACAGGCCGCAGCGGAGGCGCTGGCGCAGACGCTGGAGTCTGTTGAATTCCCGCGTGGCCACGTGATCTTCGCGGAAGGCGAGCCGGGCGACCGGCTCTACATCATCCAGTCCGGCAAGGTGAAGATCGGCCGCAAGTCGCCGGACGGCCGGGAGAACCTCTTGGGGATCTTCGGACCGTCCGACATGTTCGGCGAGCTGTCGATCTTCGACCCCGGTCCGCGCACGTCCACCGCGACCACGGTGACCGAAGTGCGCGCGGTCAGCATGGACCGCCCCGCGCTGCGGCAGTGGATCACCAACCGGCCGGAGATCGCCGAGCAGTTGCTGAGGGCCCTGGCCCGCAGGCTGCGCCGGACGAACTCCATGCTGGCCGACCTGATCTTCACCGACGTGCCCGGCCGGGTGGCCAAGGCGTTGCTGCAGCTCGCGCAGCGCTTCGGCAGCCAGGAGGCCGGACTGCTGCGGGTCACCCACGACCTGACGCAGGAGGAGATCGCGCAGTTCGTGGGCGCCTCGCGCGAGACGGTGAACAAGGCCCTGGCCGACTTCGCCCACCGCGGTTGGCTGCGGCTGGAAGGCAAGAGCGTGCTGATCCTGGACCCGGAGCGCCTGGCCCGCCGCGCCCGCTGACAGCACCGGAGGAACAACAAGACCGGGCGCCGCCCCCGACGCGGCGCACCGGTCTTGTTGCCGCGCGGCCCATCCCCCGACAGACCGCGCCTTCCACACCTCCGGCACCCGCAGGCCCCGACCCTCGTGGCGCCGGAAGGAGGCTTGGTTACCCGCTGCTACCGCACATGAAACGGCGCGGCAGCGGCTGGGTGTGATGTGCTGGTGACTGCTTCCACGATCGCACGCCACCTCCCCCGCAACTCAAGCCCGTTCACCCTCAAGGACCCTCTGTTCAGCGGTTTCTCCGGGTGGTTTCACCCGGTCATCCCATTGTTGTAATCGAACTGCAACCCACTCCCAGCCGATGGACGGTTCAAGACCATCCGGCACACCCGCGGCGACCAGGTGATGGATCACACCGCGCAATGACTGGTACGGGCGTACCAGTGTCGGGCATACTGGTACGCATGTCCCACTCTGCCCGCCTCTCCGACTACCGAGCCGCCCTCACCACCCCCGGCATGCGCGGCCCCGTGGTCGCGTCCCTGCTCGCCCGCCTGCCGATCGCGATGGTCGGTCTGTCGCTGCTGCTCTACGTGCAGCGCGAGACCGGCTCGTTCGCCGCGGCCGGTCTGGTGTCGGCGTCGTCGCTGGTGGGTGTCGCGGTCGGGTCGATCGTGCAGGGCAGGTTGATGGACCGGCACGGGCCGACCCGCCCGTTGCTCGCCGCGGTGTCGTTGTTCGCGGTGTTCGTCACGTTGGCGATCGGCGCGGTCGAGGCCGGCGCCACGTTGGCCGTGCTGGTGCCGGTGGCGTTCCTGGTCGGGATCACCGAGCCGATGGTCGGTTCCGCGTCCCGCGCCCTGTGGTCGCACGTGCTGCCCGCCGGGCCCACGCGGCTCGCCGGGTACGCCTACGAGGCGATCAGCATG
Organism: Actinosynnema sp. NPDC023794; assembly: GCF_040639675.1. NCBI lineage: Bacteria > Bacillati > Actinomycetota > Actinomycetes > Pseudonocardiales > Pseudonocardiaceae > Actinosynnema > Actinosynnema sp. NPDC023794. The sequence continues at coordinate 481,871 of NZ_JBFAFR010000003.1, forward strand.
GAGGTCTTCTTCATCCTCGGTCCCGGTCTGGCCGGGTTGCTGGTCACGGCGCCGTGGGCGGGGACCGGCGTGGTGATCGGCGCGGCGTCGATGGCGGTCGGCGCGCTGTGGTTCGCGTTGAACCCGACCGTGCGCGGTGTCCGTCCGGCGCCCATGAGCCGGAACCTGCTCGGCGCGCTGGCGTCGCCCGGCATGCGCACGGTCGCGTTGGCGGCCTTGGGCTTCGGCGTGACGATCGGGTTCATCGAGGTGGCCGTGCCCGCCGCCGCGGCGCAGGCCGGTCACGTCGGCATGGGCGGGTTGCTGCTCAGCCTGTGGTCGGTGAGCTCCGTGCTGTTCGGCATCCTGTACTCGATGAAGCCGTTCCCGCGGGCGATGCACCTGCGGCTGCCCGTGCTGCTCGGCGGGTTCGCGGTGCTGTCGCTGCTGCTCGCCGTGCCGACGACGTTGATCGGCCTGGGTGCGGCGCTGTTCGTGGTCGGCACGCTGATCACGCCGCAGGCCACCACCCACTCGGCCGCGATCGAGCAGGTCGCGCCCGCCGGGACGGCCACCGAGGCGTTCGGCTGGGTGGTGACGGCGGTGACGGTCGGGTTGGCGATCGGCCAGTCGGCGAGCGGTCAGCTGGTCGAGGTCTACGGCACCGGCGTGGCGTTCGTCGCGGCGGCAGGCGCCGGCTTGGTGATCGCGGCGCTGGTGTGGATCTTCCGCGGCACGGTGGCGGCCGGCGTGCCGCTGCGCCAGGACGAACTGGCCCTGGTCTCGCGCTGACCTCGTCGGGCCCCGGAATTGTCGGTGGTCGGGTCTAGCTTCACCGGCATGGACCTGACCGCCACCACCGCCGACCTCGCCGCCGCCGCTGCCGACGTCGCCCGCCTCCTGCCGACCAGGGTCTACGACCCGGTGCTGGCCGGCTTGGTGCTGCGCGCGTCCGGCGGCGGCGTCGAGCTGGCGGGCAGCGACCGCGAACACGCCGTCCGCCTGACCCGAGCGGCGACCGTGCACACCGATGGCGCCGTGGTCGTCCCGGCCCGCCCTCTGGCCGAGACCCTCCGCGGCTTGGAAGACCCTCAGGTCAGACTGGTGGTCGAGGGATCACGACTGGCCGTGCGCACCTCGACGGCCCGCTTCGCCCTGCCGCTGCTGGACCTCGCGTCCCACCCGGGCATCCCCCCACTGCCGCCCGCCGTGGGCGTCATCCCCGCCGTCACCCTGACCGCCGCCCTGACCCCGGTGTCGTCGGCCGCGTCGAAGGACGACGCCCTCCCGATGTTCACCGGCGTGCGGATGCACAGCGCGCCGAGCGGGCGGCTGGAGCTGATCGCGACGGACCGCTACCGCATGGCGTTCGCTTCGCTACCTTGGGCGCCGACGGGTGAGCTGGACGTGCTGGCGCCGGCGGTGGTGCTGGCCGAGGCGTCCAGGCAGCCGGACCGCGGGGCGGAGGTGGCGGTGCACGCCGACGCGGACCGGATCGCCTTGTCGTGGGCGGGCGGGAGCGTGAGCACGGCGCTGCTGGCGGCCCCGTTCCCCGACGATCGAGTGCGGAAGCTGTTGGAGGCGGTCATCGACAGCACGGTGGTGGTGGAGGCCGACGTGCTGGCCGGCGCGGTGCGACGTGCCGTCCCGTACGCCGGGCCGCATGGTTCGGTCACCATCCAGGTGGACGACGGTGAGCTGCGCGTGCGCGGCAGCGATCCGCAGAGCGGCGAGTCCGAGGAGTCGATCAAAGCCACCATCGACGGCAACCGCGTGACCAAGACCTTCCAGGCCAAGTACCTGGCGGATGCCCTGCGCGCCTTCAGCGGCCGCCGAGTCGAACTGCGAATCCAAGACGGCCTGCGCTCCACCGTTCTGACGAGCCAAGCAGGGCCGGACGGAGTGGAACTGACCTACCTGGTCGTCCCCCTCCGAACCGTCTCCTAGGCCCCGCCGAACACGATCGAGTGATCATCGCCGAGAAGTGTACGGAAACACCGTTACCGCACCTCGGTTGAAAACCAGCGGAACGCCTCGACCACCCCCCGACCCACTACCCCCACCCACCACACCACCCGGGAGCCACCCCACCGCCGCCAGCGCCACCGCCACACGCCGCCAGCGCCACACGACCGCCCTGCCTGACCACGCGGGCCTGAGCCACCTACGTCGCGGCAGCGCCCCAGACCCACATGGCGTCCAGGACCCCACGCAGCGCGTGCCCACGCGACGTGAGCGAGTACCGCACCCGGCTGGGCCATCCCCGGCTCCCGCACCCGCACCACGACGCCGCACGCGACGAGCTGCCCGAGCCGGTCGCTGAGCACCTTGTCCGACAACGCAGGCAGCGCGGCGGCCAGGTCGCCGAACGTCCGCTCGCCCGCGAACAGCTCCCGCACCACCAACGTCGTCCACCGACCGCGCAACGCCCGCAACGTCACCTCCACCGGGCAGTCGGGCACCGGGTGATCGACCTGGCCGTGCGGGTCGCCCGCCCAGGCACTGGTCGGGGCAGCGGCCTCGGCGATGGCCGCGCGGTCGGTGATGGCGTCAGCGGCGGGGATGGCGGCGGATGGGTCCGCGATGGTTGCGGTGGCCTCGGAGCGCGGCCCGGCACTCACCGTTTGGTTGGTCACGCGCCGTCCTCCTAGCGTCACCCGAATGATCGCCCGTACCCCTGAAGAGTTGCCCCCGCTGTTCGCGCAGGCCTTCAACGCCGGCGACCCCAGCGGGCTCTACGAGGCCGGTGCACAGCCCGCCGAACTCGCCGGACACCTCGCTCTCACCCAAAAAATGACCGTCGTCACCCGAAAGGTGATCACGAGGAACGACCTGGCCCTGCTCATCGTCGACTGGCGCATCGGCGACGTCACCGGCACCGCGACCGACATCACCGGCACCGCCACCGACGTCGCACGCCGCGGCCCCGACGGAGCCTGGCGCTACGCGATCGACAACCCGTCAGGCATCGCGTAGGTACTCCAACTGCGCCCGCACCGACCACTCCGCCGCCGGCCACAGCGAACGATCGACATCCGCGTACACCACCTCCACCACCTCACGCGCCGTCGGAGCGCCGCCCAACGCCTCCACCGCCGCCCGAACCTGCGCCAACCGCTGCTCCCGGTGCACCAGGTACCCACCAGCGGCAGCCACCACGTCCGGCAGCTCCGGCCCGTGCCCCGGCAACCCGATCGTGCCCACCGGAAGCGTGGTCAACAGCCGCAACGACTCCAGGTAGTCACCGAGGCGCCCATCCGGATGGGCGACCACGGTCGTCCCCCGACCCAGCACCGTGTCCCCGGTCAACACCGCGTCGTCCAACAGGAAGCACACCGAATCAGCCGTGTGCCCCGGCGTCGGCAACACCCGGATCGACAACCCGGCCGCCGAGATCACGTCCCCCTCCGCCAACCCCTCCCCGCCCAACCGGAACGCCGGATCCACGGACCGCACCGGCGCATCCACCAGCCGCCCGAACGAACGTGCCCCGTCCGAATGGTCAGGGTGACCGTGCGTCAGCAGCACCACCTCCACCGGCGCTTCCAACGCGATCCGCCCCAGATGCACGTCGTCCGCGGGCCCGGGATCGACCACCACGCACGACGCCGACCCGAGCGCGCGCAGCACCCAGGTGTTCGTCCCCTCCAACGTCATCACACCGGGGTTCTCCGCCAGCAGCACCGCCGCCGTGGGCGTGACCGGCCGCAACACCCCATAAGCCAACCCGCTCACGGCACGACCACCCGGAACACCGACCCCTCCCGCACCAGCTTCGGAATCACCTTCGACACCGTCCGGGGCGCGTCCACCACCGCCGCCACCGACCCCAACTCGTCCAACTCCGACAACGTCACCCAAGTCGGCGGCATCAACGCCCGCCGCCCGCCCTTCCAGTCCGACAGCGCATCCGCGGGCCGCTGCCAAGCCGCGTCCGAAGCCTCCGTGGTCACCCCATCGGCACTCTGCCCCTCGGGCAGCACCGCCACGAAGAAATACGTGTCATACCGCCGAGGCTCCTCCACCGGCGTCAACCAGTTCGCCCACGGCCGCAGCAGGTCCGCCCGCAGCACCAACCCCTCCGATGCCAGGAACTGCGCCAACGACAACTCCCGCCCCACCAACGCCGCACGCGCCGCGGCATAAGCAGCCGTGTCAGCCACCACCGACGACGACGAAGGCCCGGCCAGCAGCACCCCGGACTCCTCGAACGTCTCCCGCACCGCCGCGCACACCAACGCCGTGGCCAACTCGACGGAACACCCGAACCGCGAGGCCCACCACGACGGCGGCGGCCCGCTCCACGCCACGGACGTGTCCGCGTCACGCCGGTCGACCCCGCCACCGGGGAACACCGTCATCCCACCCGCGAACGCCATCCCGGCCACCCGCCGCAGCAGGAACGCCTCCAACCCCGCCGCGCCATCACGCACCAGCACCACGGTCGCCGCGTCACGCGGCTGCACCGGAGGCCCGCTGAAGTCCGGGGGCACCACGGAGGCAGGCAACACGAGTTCATCGGGGAGTTCGCGCACGACCCGAGCCTACGAGGATCATCCGCATGTGGACACCACGCGCAAAGGCTGCCTCCTCAACGTCCTGCTGTTCGTCACGGGCGCGATCCTGGGCACTGCCCTGACGGCGACGGCCGCCGTGATCCTCTTCCTCCCCGGCAGCACCACGACCAGCACGGACGAGGGTTCGCCGAACGTCTACGTCAAGGAGCGCTCCAGCCTGATCGGCGGCACGCACCACGAGGTCTGGCTCGGCCGGACACCTGACTACGGCCACGTCGTCGAGATCCCGAGCGGCTGGGACACCACGCCCGAGGTCGAACGCCGCCCCGAGGGCGTGGAGCTGCGGTTCGACCACGGCGGCCGGATCTTCGTCCCGGAATCGAGTTACGTCGGCGGCCGATGAAAGGCAGGATGGGTCAAGTGGACGAACAGCTGCGCGTAGGACTCGTCGGTGCCGGCCCGTGGGCGACCATGGTGCACGCGCCGGGCATCGCCGACCACCCCGGCACCCGCCTGACCGCGATCTGGGCCCGCCGTGAAGAGGCAGCCACCGAACTGGCCCTGGCTCACGACGCGGCCGTCGCCAGGACCCCCGACGAGCTCATCGCCGACGTGGACGCGGTCGCGTTCGCCGTCCCGCCGAGCGTCCAGGCCGAGATCGCCGTCAAGGCCGCCGAGCAGGGCAAACACCTCATCCTCGAGAAGCCGATCGCGGCCACCCTCGCGGACGCCGAACGCCTCGCCGACGCCGTCAAGGCCAACGGCGTCGCGTCCCTGGTCGTCCTCACCAAGCGCTACGCCCCGGAAACCCGCGAACAACTGGCCCAACTCGAGCAACAGGGCGGCTGGGTGGGCGGCAGCGCGCGCTGGCTGACCGGAGCGCTCCTCGGCGGCCCGTTCTCGCACTCGCCGTGGCGGCACGAACGCGGCCCGCTGGACGACATCGGCCCGCACGCGTTCGACCTGCTCGACGCCACCCTGGGCACGATCACCGACGTCATCGCGGCCAACCGCTCGGAGCACGGCCTGTGGCAGATCGTGTTCCAGCACGAGGGCGGCGCGACCAGCGTGGCGACGATGACGATGACGTTGCCGCTCGACCCGGGCATCGCCGAGGTGATCGTCTACGGCGAGCACGGCCACCGCGTGCTGGCCGACCGCGGCACGACCGCGCAACAGGCCTTCACGAACCTGTTGGACGACTTCGTGGCCATGATCGACAGCGGCACCACCGAGCACCCGCTGGACGTCCGCCGCGGCCTGCACCTGCAACGGATCATCGACCTGGCGCGGAGGAAAGCGGAGGCGTGAAGCAGCTCGGCCCTGCCGCCCCTCACCAGGGACGACAGGGCCGAGCTAGCGAACCTCTAGCCGGGGTACTTGCCGTTCGTCGGCTTGGGCGTCCCGTTGACGAACTCGGGACCACCCGGCCACGACTGCTGCTCCCGCTGCGCCAGCTCCTCGTGCAGCTGCTGCAGCAACGCCCGTTCCCGGTCGCTGAGCTTGGCGTCCACGGTCGGCGGCAGCTGCACGGCGGCGGGCGCCTGCCCCTCCGCCAACGCGGCCTGCAACGCGGCCAGGTCGTCCGGCCCGAGTTCCGTGGTGACCTCGGCCCGCGACAGCGGGTGGTCGTCCGGGAACGCGAACATCGGCGCCGGCGGCCGTTCGTCGACGACGGGCGGCGGCTCGACGGGCGTCTCCTCGACGCGCACGTCCAGCACCTCGTCCGGGTGAACGTCGACCACGTGAACCTCGTCGACGACCCGAACGTCATCGACGTGGACGTCCTCGACGCGCGCTTCCTCGACGTGGACGTCCTCGACCGGCTCGCGCACCGGCAACCGCTTCACCGGCTTGGGCGGGAACGGCTGCACGCCCTCATAGGACTCGACGCGCGCCCGACGTGACTTGGAGCCGTTCTGGGGTTCGACAGGCACCGGTTCCGGCTCGACCACCGGTGCCTGGCCCCGCGGTTCACCGTCGAACCAGGCGGCCGAGTCCGGTGGTGGTTGCGGGTTCGTCGACCCCGACGGGAAGAACACCTCGCGCGCCGTGGTGACGGCCGCCGCGTGGTACTCGCCGAGTTGCGTGCCCACGGACAGCACCTCGACCGCTGCCCGGATGCCCGCCTTGCGCAGCACGGTGTCCACCCGGTAGGCGGTGGCGGGCGCGAAACCCGCCGGGCCGATGTCCACCAGGACGAGCCTCTGCGGCAGCGGTCCGGGCGTCGCGCCGGCCGGGGTGGACCGCCACGTGGCACGCACACCGCGCACGTCCGGCAGCACCGACACGGTCTTGCCCAGCACGTCGCCCAGGCCCTCGGCCGGGTCGGACTCCACGCTGAACCGGTGCTTGACCACCGGCACGCGCTCCACCGCGAACAGCTTGTCCGCCAGCGACCGGTCCGACCGGACCTCGCCCAGCAGCCAGCCGATCTCGTGGCGTTCCTCCGGCGACACCGGGATGCGGCCGGCCAGCAGGCAGCCGACGACGAGCTCCACGGCTCTGTCCAGCTCAGCGACCGCCAGCAGCTCCCGAGCCTGTGTCAACGCGTCGTCGTCGACACGTCCGGCCAACGCCAACAGGAGGTCGTGTAAACGGACGGGGAGTCCCACTCCGTCGTTCGTCACGCCTGTTCTCCTTCCGGCCCGCGCGGGAGCGCCGAGCTCTATACGGGCACCAAGTGCCCGTCGGCGTCAGCGCCGGCGCACACCAGCTCCGATGCCGCCAACGCCGCCCTGTGGTAGGGCGGCAGGTCCAGTCCGGCGGGCAGGACCTCAACACACGGGTCGTGCTCGCCGAGCGCCCGCAGCACTCGCTGGAGCTCACCGGTCAGCCGGGCTTCGCCGGTCGAGGCGGTGACCAGGATCACCCTCCTGGGGCCGCCCTCGCCCAGCCGCCACGAGGACCGGACTTCGCCGACCCCGAGGCGTCCCCGCAAGGTCGCTCCGAGCACCACGGTCGCGGAATCACCCATCAACACCCGATCGGGTGATTCCGGGGAGAAGGTGTAGCCGGATTCGGGCAGTTCGTCCAGCCCTTTGACAGAACTGATCGTGGACCGGTCGGCCCCGTGCGGCACGAGGGCGTCCGCCAGCAGGCGCTGCTCGTAGTCCGTCAGACCGATCCTGTCGTGCAGCAACGTGCGCGGGAGGGCTCTCGCGAGCACCGCGACGGCGTCCGTGGCGGCCCAGTCCCGGAACCTCCAGAGGAGGTCGTCCGGCAGCCGTCCGGCCAGCCTCAGCAACAGCTCGTGGCACGTGTCCGACATCTCACTCCCCGATCTCGACGATCAGTTCCACCTCGACCGGCGCGCCCAACGGCAACTCGGCGACGCCGACCGCGGCCCGCGCGTGCCGCCCGGCTTCGCCGAACACCTCGCCGAGCAGGTCGGAGGCCCCGTTGATCACGGCGGGCTGGCCGGTGAAGCCGTCGGCGGAGGCGACGAACCCGACCAGTTTGACGACGCGCACGACCTTGTCCAGGCCGACCAGCGAGTCGACGGCGGCCAGCGCGTTCAGCGCGCAGGTGCGGGCGTGCGCCTTGGCCTCTTCGGGGCTGATGTCGCCGCCGACCTTGCCGGTGGCCGCGAGCGAGCCCTTGACGAACGGCAGCTGCCCGGACGTGAAGACCAGCTGCCCGGTGCGCGCGGCGGGCACGTAGGACGCGACCGGAGCCGCGACCTCGGGCAGTTCGACACCCAGCTCGGCCAGACGTGCCGTCCAGCTCATGCCTTGGGCCGCTTCAGGTAGGCGACGTGCTGCTCACCGCTCGGGTTCGGCAGCACGGTGACCAGCTCCCAGCCGTCGTCACCCCACTGGTCCAGGATCGCCTTGGTGGCGTGGATCAACAGCGGGACCGTCGCGTACTCCCACTTCTGCATGAGCGGCAGCCTAGCGGGGTGTCGAATGGGGGCACCCGTCCGAGTACCCCCATTCGTGTCACGCCGTGCTCAGACCCGAGACCGCTTCACTTCGGCCAGGAACGCGGAGAAGGCCCGCACGCCGAACTCCAACGTCCCGCCGTCCCGGTTCTTGGTGTCCCGCACCCCGGCGACCTGCTCACCGATCGCCAACTCGACGCACTGCGCAGCGGAGGCGCTCCGGCTGCTCTTCCGCCATCTTCGGTCGGTCACGAATCTCCTAGTCCTTGATGAGGCCCACGGAGTCCTCGGCCGTGAGCGCGAGGCGTGCCGCGTCGTCCCACACAGCCGACAGCACCTCGGCATCTTCATCTTCCACCGCCGCGAGGCCGGTCAGTGCCTCCACGTAGGCCGTGGTGGGCTCGTCCGACTCGGCGAAGTCCAGCAGGTGCAGCCCGCCGGCCTGCGCCTCGTACGCCCCACGGCTGTACGGCAGGACTTGGATGGTCACGTTCGGCAGGCCGGCGATCGACAGGACGGCGCGGGCGCGCCTGGTGTGGGTGGAGGGGGCGGAGGTGGTGTCGGAGCCCCGAAGCGTGACGTGACTGGACCATCACGCGGCGCTAGCGTTGATCACGTGGAAACGTGGCGGATCGTCGCCACCAGCGCGTTCCTGCTGGGCGGGCTGGTGATGATCCTGGTCGGGATGGCGCAGGCGCGCGATCGCAAGGGCGCCAAGCGGTCCGACGTGATGCGGGCGTTGCTGGTCGGGGCGGTGATCGTCGCCGTCGTGGCGGTGCTGATCGCGTACGTGCTGCCGTCGGTCCTCGCGTGGGGCGTGGTCGCGGCGACCGCTATCGCGGTGGTGTTCGTCACCATGTGGGACTGACCGTGGCAGGCGGCGTGGCCAGCGGTCCTCAGGGCGGCGCGCATAGGCTGATCTGGTGAACGGCTGGACCGACGAACTCGCCCGTGCGCGACTGCACGTGGTGACGGGCAAGGGCGGGACCGGCAAGACCACGGTCGCCGCCGCGCTCGCGCTGGCGCTGGCCACCGGTGGACGGCGCGTGCTGCTGGTGGAGGTGGAGAACCGGCAGGGCATCGCGCAGCTGTTCGACCGCCCGCCGCTGCCGTACTCCGAGGAGCGGATCGCGTCCGCGCCCGGTGGCGGCGAGGTGCGTGCGCTCGCGGTGGACCCCGAGGCGGCGTTGCTCGAGTACCTCGACATGTTCTACAACCTCGGCTTCGCCGGCCGGACGTTGAAGAAGATGGGCGCGATCGAGTTCGCCACCACGCTCGCCCCCGGTCTGCGGGACGTGCTGCTCACCGGCAAGGTCAAGGAGTGCGTGCGCCGCGCGGGCAAGACGGGGCGGCACGAGTACGACGCCGTCGTGCTCGACGCGCCGCCGACCGGTCGGGTGGTCCGGTTCCTGGACGTCACCAGGGCCATGGCCGACCTCGCCAAGGTGGGGCCGATCAAGGGCCAGAGCGACGGCGTGGTCAACCTGCTGCACTCCGGTGACACGGCGGTGCACCTGGTCGCGCTGCTCGAGGAGATGCCGGTGCGGGAGACGTTGGACGCGGTGGCCGAGCTGGACGCCGCGGACCTGCGGCCGGGCGCGGTGTTCGTGAACCGGGTCAGCTCGCCGCGGCTGCCCGCGCGGTCGGTCGCGTCGGCGTCCGAGGGGCGGGTCGACGTCGGCCGGGTGCGCACCGGGCTGGAGGCGGCCGGTCTCGACGTGGACGGCGACGTGCTGGACGGGCTGGTCGAGCAGACCGTGGAGCACGCGTTGCGCGTCCGCATGGAGGAACGGGCGAAGGAGAAGCTGGCTGAGGCGGACCTGCCGACGCTGGAACTGCCGGAGGTGACCGACGGGGTGGACGTGGCCGCGCTCTATGAGCTGGCCGAGGTGCTGGTCGGGCGGGGTGTGCGGTGAACCGGCTCGACGTGGACGCGTTGCTGGACGACCCGGCGACCCGGGTGCTGGTGTGCTGCGGGTCCGGTGGCGTCGGCAAGACGACCACGGCGGCGGCGTTGGCCGTGCGCGCCGCCGAACGCGGCAGGCGTGCCGTCGTGCTGACCATCGACCCGGCGCGCAGGCTGGCGCAGTCGCTCGGCCTCGGCGAGCTGGACAACCAGCCGCGGCGCGTCGAGGTGGAGGGTGTCAAGGGCGAGCTGCACGCGATGATGCTGGACATGCGTCGCACGTTCGACGACATGGTGTGGCAGCACGCCGGTCGTGAGCGGGCGGAGCAGATCCTGGCGAACCCGTTCTACCAGACGATCTCCACGTCGTTCTCCGGCACGCAGGAGTACATGGCGATGGAGAAGCTGGGCCAGCTGGTCGAGCGCGACGAGTGGGACCTGGTCGTCGTGGACACGCCGCCGAGCCGGTCGGCGCTCGACTTCCTGGACGCGCCGCAGCGGTTGTCGACGGTGCTGGACGGCAAGCTGATCCGGATGCTGTCGGCGCCCGCCCGGGCGGGCGGGCGCGGCATCCGCAAGATCGTGGGCGCGGGCTTCGGTCTGTTCACCAAAGCCGTGTCCACGATCGTCGGCGGCCAACTCCTGCAGGACGCTTCGACGTTCGTACAGGCGTTCGACAGCATGTTCGGTGGCTTCCGGCAACGCGCCCAGGCCACCTACGAGCTGCTGCGATCACCCGGAACCGGATTTCTGGTGGTCGCGGCGGCCGAACCGGACGCGTTGCGCGAGGCCAGCTACTTCGTGGAGCGGTTGAGCGCGGAACGGATGCCGTTGACCGGCCTGGTCGCGAACCGGACGCACCCGGTGCTGGCCCCCTTGCCGGCACCAGGCGCGTTGGCGGCGGCGGACCGGCTCGAGCGCACTGGGGACGCTCCGCTGGCTGCCGCGGTGTTGCGGGTGCACGCGGATCGCGTGGCCGTCGCCGATCGGGAGAAGCGACTGCTCGCGCGGTTCACCCGTGCGCACCCCGGTGTTCCGCTGATCGGGGTACCCGCGCTGCCTACCGACGTGCACGACCTGGACGGCCTGCACGAGATCGGTCGGCGGTTGGCGGGCGAGTAGGGAGTCCGGCCGGTCAGCCGACCGCGGACTCCTCGTGGTGCTCCTGACGTGCGGTGTCGAGGAGCTCGTGCCATGAGGTGACGTCCGGGCGTCGCCGCAGCAACGCCCGCCGTTCACGCTCCGTCATGCCGCCCCACACACCGAATTCGATCCGGTTGTCCAGGGCCTCGGCGAGGCACTCGGTGCGCACCGGGCATCCCAGGCACACCACCTTCGCCTTGCGCTGCTCGGCGCCGCGCACGAAGAGCTGGTCCGGCTCTTCGTCACGGCACGAGGCCTTGATACGCCAATCCCCCTGCACCTGCTGCATATCCCCCACCTCAGTTCACACAGTGCCCAGACGTTCTAAATCCGCCACACCCCTGCCGCGGATGCCGTAGGCTCACCATCGAGTGGTCATGCCGTTGGCTGCTGTCTTGGACAGTGACGGACTGTAGAGCCTTCCGGTTCCACCTCCAACCCTGGGTTGCGCACCTGTTACCTGTCTTGAGTACGAGTACTCATCCTGTGTAATCAACTGTGCGCGAATCCGATCACCTCTTCAGGTGCCGCGTACGCTGACCTGCATGCGAGCCAGGAACGGCGTGCTGAAACTGCTCGGACTGTGTCTGCTGGCGGGAGTGCTGCTGGCAGGCATGTTGTTCCCTGTCGTCGGCTCGCTGGGGATGGTGTCGAACAGAGCCAGCGACACGGTCGACAGCATCTCCGCCGACCTGGTCACCACCGACCCGCCGTTGATCTCCACGATCACCGACAAGGACGGCGCGCCGATCGCCTACCTGTACGACCAGTACCGCGTGCTCGTCGAGCCCGACATGATCTCGCCGACGATGAAGGCCGCGCTGGTCTCGGTCGAGGACCGCCGGTTCTACGAGCACCAGGGCGTGGACTGGCGGGGCACGATCCGGGCCGGGCTGACGAATCAGTTCAGCGGCTCGGTCACGCAGGGCGCGTCGACGCTCACGCAGCAGTACGTGAAGAACTACCTCGTGCACGTCGTCGCGCGCAACAACCAGGTGGAGCAGCAGAAGGCGCAGGAGCAGACGGTCGCGCGCAAGGCCCGCGAGTGGCGGATCTCGTTGCAGCTGGAGAGCCAGCTGAGCAAGGAGGAGATCCTCGCCCGGTACCTGAACGTGGTGCCGTTCGGCTCGACGATCTACGGCATCGCGGCGGCGTCGCAGGCGTACTTCAACACCACGGCGGACAAGTTGACCGTGCCGCAGGCGGCGATGCTCGCGGGCATGGTCAACAGCCCGTCCGCGCTGAACCCGGAGGTGTTCCCGGAGAAGGCGTTGGAGCGGCGCAACCAGGTGATCGACAAGATGGTCGAGAACGACAAGCTGTCGCGTGACGCCGCCGAGGCCGCGAAGGCCGAGCCGCTCGGTCTGGCGACGCCGGTGCGGACGCCGCCGAGCGGGTGCGTCGGGGCCGGGCCGGAGCACGGGTTCTTCTGCTCTTACGCGCTGAACTACTTGGAGCGCAACGGTTTCAGCCAGGAGCAGCTGAAGACCGGCGGCTACACGATCCGGACCACTTTGGACCGCACGATCACCGATCACGCGAAGCGCGCGGCGGAGGGTCAGGTCGCGAAGTCGACCGACGGGATCGCGAACACGATGGCGGTCGTGCGGCCGGGCAAGGAGCGGCACGAGGTCGTGGCGCTGGTGGCGAACCGCGACTACGGGTTGAAGGCCGACCAGTTCCAGACGCAGTTCGACCTGCCGTCCGGGGTGGAGAACAAGTTCGGGGCCGGGTCGGTCTACAAGGTGTTCACGGCCGCGGCGGCGTTGGAGAAGGGCATGGGCATCGAGAGCACGATGGCCACGCCGAACTCGTACGTGTCGCGGGTGTTCAAGGGTGGTGGGGACAAGTGCCCGCCGGCCCCCGAGCCGGCCACGCGGTGGTACTGCCTCGGCAACGCGTCGTCGACGTACCCGCCGCAGATGTCGTTGCAGACGGCGTTGCAGACCTCGCCGAACACCGGGTTCGTGATCCTGGAAGAGCAGCTGGGCATGGACCCGGTGGTGGACATGGCGTCGCGGTTGGGGATGCGCGAGACGATGGCGACGAACATCGCGGGCGTGCGGCCGGACCCGAAGGCGAAGAGCAAGGAGCTGCGGATCTCGCAGACCGAGTTCTACAAGTCCAACGGCGGCAACGCTTCGTTCACCTTGAGCCCGGCCCCGGTGAGCACGTTGGAGCTGGCGAACGTCGCGGCGACGATCATGAGCGGCGGCGTGTGGTGCCCGCCGTCCCCGATCGCCCAGATCGTGGACCGCTCCGGCCAGCCGGTGGCGATCAACGAGGCGCCGTGCGAGCAGGTCGTGGCCGAGCCGTTGGCGAACGGTCTGGCCCTCGGCATGTCGAAGGACGACCAGGGCAGCGGAACCGCCGCCGCCGCGGCGCGGCAGTTCAAGTGGACCCGGCCGATGCTGGGCAAGACGGGGACGACGGAGGACTACAAGTCGGCCGCGTTCATCGGCGCGACCCCGGACTTCGCCGGTGCGGTGCAGACGTTCAACGACGGCGTGGAGCCGCGCGGGATCTGCGTCAACGGCGGCCCGCCGCGCTTGTGCGGCAAGGGTGACATCTACGGCGGCACCGTTCCCGCGCGGACGTGGTTCGACATGATGACGAAGGTCCACGAAGGACTGCCGGTGCGCGGCATGCCGGCCGTCGAGGAGCGCTACCTGAAGGGCGGCAGCGAGATCCGCGTGCCCGACGTCGTCGGCCGGAACGTCAACGACGCCACCAGGATCCTCGAACAGGCCGGCTACAAGGTCTCCGCGCAGAACCGCAACTCCGAGCAGCCCAAGGGCCAGGTGGTCAGCCAAACGCCACGCGGCAGCGCCCTGAAGGGCACCGTGATCACCCTGCTGGTCTCCACGGGCTACGTCCCCCCACCGCAGGCGAGCGACCCGGCGCCGACCAGCGAATCCCCCGACCCGGGCCAAGGCGAACCGGGCCGCCCAGGCGATCCGGGCCGCCCCACGGGCCCGCCACAGATCACCATCCCCACCGACCCACCCCGCCGCTGACCGCCCCCACCGGCCTGGTGCGGCGCACCAACCACACCGCCGCACCAACCCCGCCGTCGCCCGCGGGCTCCAGCGCCCATCGGGGACCCGGGCCTTGGCTGCGGCCGGGCCGCGAGGCAGTGGCGCGGGCACGGGGTCCGAACACGCGGACGCCCCATTCGCTCCGGGGTCCGGCGTGGTGGTTCGGGCACCGGCGAGCGTGACGCGGCTTCCGCCGGCAGTGCTCGTCTCTTCCGCCGGCAGTGCTCGTCGGCTCGTCGGCCCGGTGACGTGGGCTGTGGCCGTAGCGGCGGGGCGGTCGCCGTGGCGGCGGTGGCGGTGGGCGGTCGGGGGTGGTTTCGGCGGTTCCGCTGGTTTTCAACCGAGGTGCGGTAACAGCGTTCCCGTACATTCTCGGGCGATGATCACCCGATCGTGTACACCCTGACCGTCCCGGCCACAGGGGCACGCGCCGACCGCTCGACCGCAGACCTCTCGGCCTACCGCACGGGCACAGGCGAGTCGTCCGCGGACGCTTCCAAAGATACCGCGGTCAGCGGCGCCTCAGGCCAGCTTGGCCTTGACCGCAGCGGCGACTCGGCCGCCGTCCGCGCGACCCGCCACCTGGGCGTTGACGATCTTCATGACCTGGCCCATCTGCCGCTGGCCGGGCTGTTCCCCCAGCTGCTCGGCCACCTGGGCGATCGCGGCGTCGACCAAGGTCGCCAACTCGGTGTCGTCGAGCTGCGCCGGCAGGTAGGCCTCCAGCACCTTGGACTCCGCCTGCTCCAACTCGGCCTGCTCGGTCCGCCCGGCGCCGGCGAACGCCTCCGCCGCCTCCTTGCGCTTCTTCACCTCACGGGTGATGACCTTGAGCACCTCGTCGTCGCTCAGCTCGCGCGCGCTCTTGCCGGAGACCTCTTCGGTGGTCAGGGCGGCCAACGTCATCCGCAGCGCGCCCGCCCGCACCGTCTCCCGGCCCTTGATCGCCGCCGTCAGGTCCGCCTGCAACCGCGCCTTCAACTCCGCCATGAGCCGGAACGGTACCGGGAAGCCCGTCTCACCCCGAATCGGTCAACCCCCTACCCTCGACTACGTGAACACGCTCGTCCGAACGCTGCTTGCCACGACCGCCCTGGGCACCGCCACGCTCGCCTACGCCGCGGGCATCGAGCGCAGGCGGTGGACGTTGCGCGAGGCGACGGTGCCGGTGCTCGCGCCGGGCTCGTCGCCGCTGCGCGTGCTGCACATCTCCGACCTCCACATGATGCCGGGCCAGAAGTCCAAGCAGCGGTGGGTCGCGGCGTTGGACGAGTTGGAGCCGGACCTCGTCGTGAACACCGGGGACAACCTGGCGCACAAGCAGGCCGTGCCCGCCGTGGTGCGCGCGCTGGGTCCGCTGCTGAACCGCCCCGGTGTGTTCGTGTTCGGCAGCAACGACTACTACGCGCCGCGCCCGAAGAACCCGGCCCGCTACCTGCTGCCGTCGGCGAAGACGCGGCGCGTGCACGGCATCCCGCTGCCGTGGAAGGACCTGCGCGCGGCGATGATCGAGCGCGGCTGGCTGGACCTGACCCACGCGCGCCGCCGGTTCGAGGTGAACGGCCTGGAGGTCTTCGCCGCGGGCCTGGACGACCCGCACCTCAAGCGCGACCGGTTCGACGAGATCAGCGGCCCGCTGCCGGACGTGCCGCTGCGGCTGGGCGTGACGCACTCCCCCGAGCCGCGCGTGCTGGACCCGTTCGCGGCCGAGGGCTACGACTTGGTGCTGGCGGGCCACACGCACGGCGGCCAGCTGCGCATCCCGGGCTACGGCGCGATCGTGACGAACTGCGAACTGGACCGCTCGCGTGCGCGCGGCGTCTCGCGGTGGGGCGCGCGCATGTGGCTGAACGTGTCGGCCGGCCTGGGCACGTCGCCGTACGCCCCGGTGCGCTTCGCGTGCCCGCCGGAGGCGAGCCTGTTGACCTTGGTGCCGCGTCCTGTCGACGCAGGTCAGGACGTGTCCGACGCGAAAAGGGATACCCGGTTCGGAGTGGGTGGGAACGTCAGGTAGAGTTCTCCTCGTTCGATCGCAAGCCGGGGTGTGGCGCAGTTTGGTAGCGCGCTTCGTTCGGGACGAAGAGGTCGCAGGTTCAAATCCTGTCACCCCGACGCAGCTCAGGGCCTGTCCGAGAAGTCTTCGGACAGGCCCTGAGTCGTCTTCGATGTGGCTCTCCGTAACGACGGGCGTCATCGGGCCGAATAGCGGTGTAGTCCACTTTCCGCCTGCTGACGGCGGTTCGAGCGCGCTGGAGGGTTCTGTGCTGGCAGAGGCATTGATCGCGTTAGCCGCGGCGGGTGGCACAGCGTTGGTGGAGGCGGCGACCACGGACGCGTGGCAGAAGGCGAAGTCCGGTTTCGCCCGGATGCTCGGCCGGGGCGACGAGGGCCGCGTCGCTGTGATCGAGGGGCGCCTCGAGAGCACGCGTGCGGAGTTGGAGCCGTTGTCCGGGGTGGAGTTGGAACGGGCCCGTGAGGTCCGCGCCGCCGAGTGGACGACGCGATTGCGGGACACGCTCGAGGAGCACCCGGATTCCGCCGACGCGTTGCGCGAGGTGCTCGACGAGTTGGCCGCGGCCGGGGTGGCGGTGTCGGCGAGGACCGGCGACCACAGCCTGGTCGTGGGGCGGGACATGTCGAATGTCTCGCGCACCGGTGGTGTGTCCGCCGGCGTGATCCACGGGAACGTGTCGACGTCGCCAAACCCTCCGCAGCCGGGCGCGGGTCAGGGCTAGCCGCTCCCGGGGTCACGCATGTTTATGCCCGGAACGCAGTCGTGGCCACGTCCGGTGGTGTCGCGGCCGGTGAGCTGATCGGAAACGGCGGCTCGGGCAGCCCGGTCGTTTCCGCGGAAATGGCCGCGCTCTCCGAGTCCGTGACCGCGCCTTTGGCGGTCATGGACGTCACGGGACGTCTGCGTGGCCGTGAGGTGATCGTCGACGCGTTGATCCGACTGTTCGACGATCGCGACGGCGGTGGGCGTGTCCACCTGCTGCACGGTCTTGGTGGCAGTGGCAAGACGTCCATCGCCGCAGAGGTCGCGCGGCGGGTGTCGGCGACGGGCGCTGACGTCTGGTGGGTGTCGGCGGTCGACAGCGCGAGCCTGGTAGCGGGACTGCACGCTGTCGCACGACTGGCGGGCGCCGACGCCGACGAGCTGCAGCCCGAGGCCAGTGCGGACGTCGTCTGGCGTTGGTTGAACGCGCTGCGCAAGCCGTGGTTGTTGGTGGTGGACAACGCCGACGACCTCGACACGCTGGACGTGTCCCCGGACAGCGGATCCGACACGCTCAGGAACGGGCGTGGATGGGTCAGGCCATTCTTGAACAGCCCGGGGTTCGTCCTCCTGACAAGCAGGCGTGGTGCTGATCCCGGCCAGTGGGGCAATTGGATCGTGCCGCACGCCGTCGGCATGCTCGATCCGGCCGACGGCGCACAGGTGCTGTTCGACCACACGCGCAGTCGCGGTGGCGGTTCGGCCGAGGCTCAGGCTCTTGCCGAACGGCTCGGCGGGCTGCCGTTGGCGTTGTCGTTGGCCGGGTCGTACCTCGCCGCGTCGGTGGATGACCCCTGGCCCGAGTCGACGGCGGTCACGACCTTCCAGGCTTATCGGGCCGCGCTCGACGAGGGTCGCGTCGACGTTTTGGAGCCTCGTGACGACCGTGATGGCGATCAGTCGGAGGAACGGGCGTCCCGGCTGCTGATCGACCGCATCTGGCAGTTGACGATCCAGTTGCTCGAAAGCCGGAAGTTGCCGTCGGCGGGTCCGTTCATGCGTTTACTGGCGCAGTTCGCGGCCGCTCCGATTCCTTATCGGCTGATGTTGAAAAGGGAAACGCTCACCGGCTCGCCGATCTTCGCCGACCTCACCCACGTGCAGATCAGGTCGTTGCTGCAGAACGCGTCGAACCTCGATCTGATCGACCTGACTTCCACTACCTCGTCTGCCGAAGACGATGTTCCCCTGCTGTACGTCCACCCCCTGATGAGAGATGCCAGTTACCGGTACCGCGACCCGGCCCACGATGACGACGAATACCTGTCACTGGCTGCGCAACTGCTTTTCGGGGCAGTGACCGGGGAATCCGGTTCGTCCGCCGAGGACAACCGCAAGTGGCCGGTCTGGCAATTGCTGGCGCCGCACGCGTTCCACCTTTTGCGGTCGGTCTCGGCCAAGGCGATCGGTGACACCTCGCTGATCGACCGGGTGGCACACGTCGTCGACCTCGCCGCCCGCTACCTGCACGTTCGTGGGCTGCACGCCCAGGCAAGGGCCGAGTACGACTTCATGCACCGGGTCTGCCACGAACTCCTCGGCCCGGAGCACGCTCGGACTCTGGCGGCGCGGCACGGGATCGCCGTCTCGATCGGTGGCAGTGGCGACTACCCGGCAGCCGAGGCGGAGTTCGAAGCAGTCCTCGGCCTGCGGCGACGCACTCTCGGCGACGAACACCCCGACACCCTGACCACTCGTCACGACCTGGCCACGATGATCAACGACCGCGGCCGCCACGTCGCGGCTCAGGCGGAGTTCGAGGAGGTCCTCGGTCTACGGCGACGCATCCTCGGCGACGAGCACCCGGACACCCTGGCCACCCGACACAACCTCGCGGACGTGGTCAGGGACCGCGGCCACCACGTTGCGGCCGAAGCCGAGTTCCAGGCGATTCTCGCCATCGAACGCCGGACCCTCGGCGAGGAGCACCCCACCACGCTGACCACTCGTCAGAGCCTGGCGGAAGTGGTCGGCAGTCGCGGCGACCACGTCACCGCCGAAACCGAGTTCCGCGCGATCCTCGGCCTGCGACGGCGCGTGCTCGGCGACGAACATCCTGCGACCCTGACCACCCACAACAGCCTCGCCCAAGTGATCAACGACCGCGGCGACCACGTCACCGCCGAGACCGAACTGCGCGCGATCCTCGCCATCGAGCACCACATGTTCGGCGACAAGCACCCGAGCACGCTGACCACCCGCCACGCCTTGGCCAACGTGGTGAAAGAGCGCGGCGACCACGTCACCGCCGAGACCGAACTGCGCATGATCCTCGATCTGCAACAGCGCTTGCTCGGCGACGAACACCCCAGCACCCTCGTCACCCGCCACAACCTGGCCGGGGTGATCAAAGACCGCGGCGACCACATGACGGCCGAGGACGAACTGCGAGCGATCCTCGACATCAAACGACGCATCCTCGGCGACGAACACCCCAGCACCCTCGTCACCCGCCACAACCTGGCCGAGGTGATCAACGATCGCGGCGATCGCGGGGCGGCTCGAGCCGAGATCCAAGCGATCCTCGACATCGAACGACGTGTGCTCGGCGACGAACACCCCAGCACCCTGACCACCCGCCACTCCCTTGCCCGCATGTTCATCGATCGCGGCGATCGAGTGGCGGGCGAGGCCGAACTGCGAGCGATCCTCGACATCGAACGACGCATCCTCGGCGAAGAACACCCCAGCACCCTGACCACCCGCCACAACCTGGCCGGGGTGATCGAAGACCGCGGCGACCACGTCACCGCCGAAGCCGAACTACGCGCCATCCTCGACATCAAGAACCGCATGTTGGGCGAAGAACACCCCAGCACCCTGACCACCCGCCACAACCTGGCCGGGATCATCAAAGACCGCGGCGACCACGTCACCGCCGAAGCCGAACTACGCGCCATCCTCGACATCGAACGACGCATCGTCGGCGACGAACACCCGGCAACCTTGATCATCCGTCACAGCCTGGCGAGCGTGGTGAGCGGGCGTGGCGACCACGTCACCGCCGAAGCCGAACTACGGGCCATCCTCGACATCAAGAACCGCATGTTGGGCGAAGAACACCCCAGCACCCTGTCAACCCGCCACAGCCTGGCCGGGATCATCAAAGACCGCGGCGACCACCTCACCGCCGAAGCCGAATTCCGCATGATCCTCGAGCTGCAACAGCGCACGGTCGGTGACGAGCACCCCAGCATCCTGATCATCCGCCACAGCTTGGCGAGCGTGTTCAGCAGCCGCGGCGACCACGTCACCGCCGAAGCCGAACTACGCGCCATCCTCGACATCGAACGACGCATCCTCGGCGACGAACACCCCAGCACCCTGACCACCCGCCACAGCTTGGCGAGCGTGTTCAGCAGCCGCGGCGACCACGTCACCGCCGAAGCCGAACTACGCGCCATCCTCGACATCGAACGACGCATCCT
>NZ_JBFAFR010000003.1:502638-531885 GCF_040639675.1 Actinosynnema sp. NPDC023794
CTCGGCGACGAACACCCCAGCACGGTGACCACCCGCCACAACCTGGCCGGCGTGTTCCACGACCAAGGCGACCGCGTCACCGCCGAAGCCGAACTACGCGTCATCCTCGACATCAGACGGAGCATCCTCGGCGACGAACACCCCAGCACCCTGACCACCCGCCACAACCTGGCCAGCGTGTTCAACGACCAAGGCGACCACGGCGCGGCCGAAAGCGAGTACCGCGCGATCCTCGGCCTGCAGCGTCGGATCCTCGGCGAAGAACACCCTGACACTCTGACCACCCGCCACAACTTGGCCGGCACCTACTTCATGATGGGTCGACGCAAGCAAGCGGAAGCGGAGATGCGGGCGGTTCTCACCGTCCAGGAAAGACTGCTCGGGTCCGATCACCCCGTGACCAGAACGACCAGGAAGAACCTGAAGGACATGAGGCTGGCTGTGCCCGCTTCAGGCGGCCGCGTGATGTGGCACGGGCCCGGCAAGCGGAAGAAGAAGAAACGGTGACGGGTTCGTGAGGGCTTGAGTCAGCGGCGGGCGCGGTCACGGGTGGTGAGGCCGTGACGCGCGCTCTCTGCTCGGTCGGGTCGACGGCCCGACTCGGTCACACGCCCCGCAGTGGCGGGTACGGCTGGTCCGGCTCGGGCGACGCGTTCTGCGTGTTCAGGTTCCTGGCTTCCTGGAGTTGGTCCTCCAGGGTGACGATGCGGCACGCGGCGTCGAGGCTCATGCCCTGGTCGACCAGTTCCCTGACCCGTGCGGCCAACCGGAGTTGGTACCGGGAGTAGCGGCGGTGGCCGCCTGACGAGCGCTCCGGCTCGATCAGCTTCGCCTCGTCGAGGCCCCGCAGGAAACCCGGCGTGGTGCCGAGCATCTCCGCGGCCCTGCCCATCGTGAAGGCGGGGTAGTGGTCGTCGTCCAAGTTGTCCGCCGCGGGTCGCGGCTCGTTCGTTTCTGGGGTCATCGCACCTCCGCGCCACGAGGGGCCCGGTGCCGTCTGTCGGCACCGGGCCCCAGGGTTATGGGTTCCCACCATCCGGCCTCGCGGCCGGTTTACCGTGTCCGCGTCATCCGCCCGTACAGCGGCGGAGACTGCGTGGATCGCGTTTGCGTAACCGGAGACCACCTTCCAATCTTTCTGGACTGCGGTACCCGCCTGGCCCGACTTCAGCCCGAGGCAGGCGATCCGATGGTGTTCAACCCTTCCCTTCTTCTCTGGTTTCCGGACTTCCTCGCCACTCGTTCGGCGGCCGACACCGGACTTCTCGCTTGCTCCGGTTCACCTCGCCGACCGCCCGGCCACCGCACTGGAACCCCTTCCACTGATCGGCTCCAGCTCGCCTGACCGCCTTGCCACTGCGCGCGCGGGTCTGTCGGCTCGGAGTGCGACTTGCTGTCCTGCGTAAATCGCTTGCACTCCCGGTACTGCACGCGCCGACCGCCCTCGCATCACGGGTAGTTCGTCATCTCCCGTGCCGATCTGACGTTCTCTCTCGTACAAGGAGAACACTACACACGTCGAGGTGCGAATGTCTACTCCAGCGATCACAGATTTGCTCGACCAGGCAGCTAGGACTACCTGACCTGGGGAGACGTCAGTCGCGCCTTCCAGATCTCCTCGCTCGGCCACCGGCTCGCCCACGTGGACGACACCTCGTGGAACTCGCGGTTGGCCGGGGTGGGCGCTTGGATCTCGATCAGGTCGTCCACGGTGAAGCCGGACGAGCGCAGCAGCCGCAGCATGTCGCCGTGCGGCAGGGTGAACTCGGCGGAGTCGCCGTAGTCGACCCGGCTCAGGCCGAACTGCGGGCGCACGAGCGACGTGGACGCCGTCGCGCCGTCCCGGGCGCACAGGGCGAACAGCGGCGACCGGTGGAGGAAGACCAGGTGGCCGCCTGGCCGGAGCAGGCGCGCGGCTTCGGGGATCCAGCGGTGCGGGTCGCACCAGAGGGATGCGCCGTACTCGCTGATCGCGAGGTCGAAGGTGGCGTCGTCGCGCGGCACGCGCTGGGCGTCGCCGAGGAGCAGCGGGAAGTCGAGGCCGAACTCGGCCTGCATCTCGCGGGCGGTGTCGAGTTGGCGGGCCGAGATGTCGATGCCGACGGGACGGGCGCCGAGCCGGGCGAGCCACGCGGACACGTAGGCGGTGCCGCAGCCGAGTTCGATGACGTCCATGCCGGCCAGGTCTGGCGGCAGGATGGAGACCTCGGACTCGGGGGTGGCCCACAGGCCCCACTGCGGCTCGGTCTTCGCCCAGTGCTCACGGGCCAGCGGCCCGTGCGCCGCGGCGGCGGTGTCTTCCCAGTGACGGCGGTTGAGTTCCGTGTGGTCGATCATCCGCCCATTGGAGTGGCTCGTCCGCGCGCCGGCGAGCGCTTTTCACGCGCCGGGGCGGCCGGGAGGGTTCTCGCCGATCCTCCCGGCCGCGCGTCGACCGGACGTCACTTGACGTGCGGTCGCAGCTCCGCGAGGCGCCGGAGGAGTTCGCCGACCTCGTTCCAGTCGAGCTTCGCGGACTCGCCGGGCGGGGTGTGGATGCAGACGTTGCCCTCTTCGGTGAGCGACACCTCCAGCGTCCGCCGACGACCCAGGGCATCGACGCACCCGACGCGACCGCCCTGCCGAACCGTGTTCTCGATCATCGGTCAGACCTCCCTGCGCTGCCACCCGTGTAATCCGTGATTCGTTCGGACCAACGCGGACGTTACGAACTACTCCTCGCTGTTTCTTAATTCGTCCAGCGCCGCCTTCCGTGAACCATCGTCACGTTCGGTTACACCGTTCGAGTGAATGTTGACGGTTCAAGTGACGTTGCGTAACGACCGGCGGGGCCCTGGCGACGACGAGTCAACGCGTCGCGCCGCCGCCACCGCCAGCAGGGAGATGCCCGATGACCACCACCGCCGCCGTCAAGAGCTGGGTCCCCGTCGTCGCCTCGATCCAGGTCACGCTCGGCTTAGCCGGTCTGGTCGCGGTTCTCGCCTCGCCCACCACGGCCGTCGTCGTCGCGACCGCGGTGGCGCTGATCGCCCTCGCGTGCCGCGCCCTGCTCCGCGCGTCACGCCGGCTGGACCGGATCCTGGCCGAGGAACTCGACCGCTAGTCCACCCCGCAGCCGGTCAGGTCGCGCACGACCAGGTCACGCTCCGTCGCATCCGGCGCCGGGAACGTCTCACGCAACGTGAACGCGAACGGCGTCGGACCGTCCTCGCGCAGGCGCACCAGCCGGTCCTGAGCCTCCGCCACGGTCGGCCGGTGGCCGGCCGGCACCCACCACAGCGCGGTCATCGCCTCGGCCGGCCGCTCGAAGTACTGCCGGCGCTCCCGCAGCACGGCCACGTGCTCCGGCCCGTACACGTAGTCGACGAGCGCCCGGTGCGACGCCCACGTCGACATGTTCACCAGCAGCCACTCGTCGTCGAAGATCCGCATCGCGGTCGCGTCGCCGTCCTCGGTCTGCAACCGCCACCGGAAGCCGGGCGCGCGGTCGGCGACCGCGTTCACCGGCTCCAACGCCGCCACGAAACCCGCCATCCGCGGACTGCCCAGCGGCGCGAGCATCCGGCCGATGTTCACCTGCGCCAAGTCGTACCCGTCCCCGGTCATGACCGCACGCTAGCCGGGAACATCGACGCATGGGAGATCTCACCGAGGTGCGGCGGGTGTACGGGACGGGCGACCTGGCGGCGTTGCCGGTGTTCGCGGGCGGCTTCATCAACTTCGGCTACTGGGCGGGCATCCCGCTGGACGGCGGGCTGACCGTCGAGCAGCGGATCGCCTCGCAGGAGGCCTTGTACGACCTGGTCGTGGCCGCGCTCTCGATCGGGCCGGGCGACCGGGTGCTGGAGGTCGGCTCGGGGCGCGGCCTGGGCGCGCGTCGCGTCCTGCGCCGCGGGCCCGCGGTGGTCCGGGGCGTCGACCTGGTGCCGGAGCAGGTCGCGCGGGCGGCGCGGGCCAACGACGACCCGCGGGTGGCGTTCGTCCAGGGCGCGTGCGACGACCTCCCGTTCCCCGCCGGCTCGTTCGACGCGCTGCTGTCCGTGGAGGCCGCGCAGCACTTCGAGGACGTCACGGGGTTCGCGCGCGAGAGCGCCCGCGTGCTCGCGCCGGGCGGCCGGTTCGCCGTCACCACGTTCTTCACCAGGACGGATGATGCGCCCGAGCGGCTGGCCGGGTTGCTGAAGACGTTCGCCTCCGGCCTCGACCACGCGCACCGCGTCGACGACGTGGTGCGCGACCTGCGTGGAGCGGGGTTCGCCGACGTCACCGCCCGCAGTGTCGGAGAGCACGTGTGGCGCGGGCTGGACCGGTGGCTCGAGCTGGGGCCGCGCCCCGACCACTGGGACCGCAACTGGCTGCGCGCCGTCGAGCAGGGTCTCATGGACTACTACCTGGTCACCGCGCGGAAGCCGGCAGGATCGGGTGCGTGACGACGCACCCGACCGCCGAAGTGCCCGACCCGCTGTTCGCCGACGCCGAGGCCGAAGCCCGCTGGCGGGCCCGCTTCACGGCCCCGCGCGTGAGCCTGCCCGGGTGGGCCGACGACGCACCCGACCGCAGCCTGTACCTGTCGAACTCCAGCGGTGTGTGGGAGATCTACGCCTGGGACCGCGCGAGCGACACCCACCGCAAGGTGACCGACCGCCCGAACGGCACGTCGCACGGCGCGCTCAGCCCCGACGGTGACACGATCTGGTGGTTCGCCGACACCGACGGTGACGAGTTCGGCACGTGGGTCAGCGAGCCGTTCCAGCCGGGCAGCGACCCGAAGCCCGCGGTGGACGGCGTGCGGGCGGGCTACCCGGCCGGGTTGGAGATCGGGCACGAGGTCGTGGCGGTCGGCACGTCCACCGACGACGGCACCACCGTGTACGTGGCGCGGGGCGGCGCACCGGCCGAGGTGATCTACGCGCACGAGAACGACGGCGGCGTGTCGGCGTTGTCCAAGGACGAGACGCTGGTCGTGCTGTCGCACTCGGAGCACGGCGACAACCGGCACGCGGCGCTGCGCGTGGTCACCCCGTCGGGTGAAAAGGTCGCCGAGAAGTGGGACGGGCCGGGCAAGGGCCTGGACGCGATCGCGTTCAGCCCGGTGCGCGGCGACAACCGGCTGCTGGTCGGGCACGAGCGGCGCGGCAAGGAGGAGCTGCTGATCTGGGACGTCGCGGCGGACACCGAGACCGAGGTCGTGATCGACCTGCCCGGCGAGATCAGCGCCGACTGGTACCCGGACGCGAAGTCGCTGCTGGTCGTGCACACGTTCCAGGCGCGCAACACCTTGCACCGCTACGACCTGGCCACCGGCGTGCTGCACGCGTTGGACACCCCGCACGGCACGGTCGGCAGCGCGAACGTGCGGCCGGACGGCGCGGTGGAGTACTCGTGGTCGTCGGCCGCGCGGCCGGGCGTGGTGCGGGTGCTGGACGTGGACGGCGACGAGCGCGTGCTGCTGGAGCCGCCCGGTCACGAGGCGCCGCCGTCGGTCGACCTGACCGACGTGTTCGTGGGCGAGGTGCACGCCCTGGTCGCCCGGCCCGCCGGCGCGCCCGACGGTCCGCTGCCGACGGTGTTCCACCTGCACGGCGGGCCGCACTCGGCGGACGAGGACCGGTTCTCCGCGTACCGCGCGGTGTGGTTGGACGCCGGGTTCGCCGTGGTGCACGTGAACTACCGCGGGTCCACCGGGTACGGGTCGAAGTGGCGTGACGCGATCGAGGGCCGGCCGGGGTTGACCGAGTTGGAGGACGTGGCGGCGGTGCACGAGTGGGCCGTCGGGTCCGGGTTCGCCGATCCGGCGAAGTGCGTGGTCAACGGCGCGTCGTGGGGCGGGTACCTGTCGCTGCTGGCGCTGGGCACGCAGCCGGAGCGGTGGGCGGCCGGTGTCGCGGGCGTGCCGGTGGCGGACTACCTGGCCGCGTACGAGGACGAGATGGAGCCGCTGCGCGCGTTCGACCGGGCGCTGTTCGGCGGTTCGCCGGAGGAACTCCCCGACCGGTACCGCGAGTGCTCGCCGTTGACGTACGTGGACGCGGTGCGCGCGCCCGTGCTCGTGCTGGCGGGGGAGAACGACCCGCGCTGCCCGATCCGGCAGATCGACAACTACCTGGAGCGGCTGGCGGCGCGGGGGGCGGCGTACGAGGTGTACCGGTACGACGCCGGGCACGGTTCGCTCGTGGTCGCGGAGACGATCCGGCAGACGGCCGCCGAGGTCGCGTTCGTGCAGCGCGTGCTCTAGACGCGGCGGGGCCGGGCGGACCGAACCGGGCGGGCACCGGCCTGCGGGGCGAAGCTGCGCAGGAGTCCCCGCCCAGGGGATCCCTGTTCTCGATATTACCGATGAGGTCCGACATCTTCGGGGGCCGCCGGATGTCCGGCGGCCCCCGAAAGGTCGGTCGAGCCTGCCGCCCGGTCGAGCCTGCCGCGCGATCAGCGCGATCAGGTCGGCGGGTCGGGCCTGCCGCTCGGTCGGGCAGGGCGGGTCAGGCCTGCTGCGCCTGCCACATCCAGTGCGCCTGCTCGAAGTTCTTCGTGATCTCGATCAGCAGGTCCTGGGTGACGAGGTCGGACTTGTCGGTCTCGTCGACGCGCTTGCGCAGCCGCCCGATCAGCTCGCCCAGCGCCGTGACGACGGCCGCGACGACCTCGTCCTCCTTCAACCACCCGCCGGGGAACTCCGGCACGCCCGAGCCCTCCGCCACGGTCTTCGCCTTGCCGTCCGGCGAGATGCCGAGCGCGGCGGCCCGTTCCGCCACCTCGTCGGTGTAGGTGCGGGCCGTCGTGACGAGTTCGTCCAACTGGAGGTGGACGCTGCGGAAGTTCTTGCCGACCACGTTCCAGTGCGCCTGCTTGGCCACCAGGGACAGGTCGACCAGGTCGACCAGCGTGGCCTGGAGCACCGCCCCGACCGACGCCTTGTCCGCGTCGGACAGCGGGCTGGTGATCGGAGACTTCTGCGACTTGCTCATGGGTCTGACGCCTCCTCAGACGGTGGTCGTGAGGGCCACCTCGATGTTGCCTCGCGTAGCGTTGGAGTACGGGCAGATCCGGTGCGCGGCGGCGGCCAGCTGCTCGGCCACGGCCTGCTCGACGCCCGGGATGTGCGCCACCAGCTCGACGGCCAGCTGGAAGCCGCCGCTGCCGTTGGCGCCGAGGTC
Organism: Actinosynnema sp. NPDC023794; assembly: GCF_040639675.1. NCBI lineage: Bacteria > Bacillati > Actinomycetota > Actinomycetes > Pseudonocardiales > Pseudonocardiaceae > Actinosynnema > Actinosynnema sp. NPDC023794. The sequence goes on from NZ_JBFAFR010000003.1 coordinate 509,793, forward strand.
GACCTTCGCGGTCACCGACGTCTCGCCGATCTTGACCTTGGCCTGCCGTGCCGCGACCTTGAGCGCGCTGTGGAAGCACGCCGCGTACCCGGCCGCGAACAGCTGCTCGGGGTTGGTCCGGTCGCCGCCGGGGCCGCCCAGCTCCTTGGGCGTCGAGAGCTGCTCGTCGATCACCCCGTCGGAGGAGCGGACCTCTCCGTTGCGACCGTCCCCGACTGCGATGGCTTCCGCGGTGTAGAGCACCTGCATCTTCAACGCTCTCCTTCGAGCTGGTGGTCGGGCCCGTCGATCAGCCCAACACCCGGCCGAAGCCGAACCACACCCGGTCGTGTGGCAGCTCACGCCCCCTCACACGTACCCGCTCAGCCCGCCCTCGACACGGCGAACTCGGCCACCTGTCGCCCGATCGTGCGGAGTTGGTCGGCCACGGACGGCACCGTGCAGCCGCCTTCCAGGTCGAACTCGACCTCCCGCGAGTTCACCGCCGCGCCCAACGGCGTGGGCCAGCCCCGCAGGGCGTGCACGATCGAGCGCAACGCGGTCAACGTGGTCACCGAGGCCTGCCAGCCCTGGGCCGTGGCGACGCAGCCGACCGCGCGGCCGTCCAGGTAGGGGCGCTCGTCGCCGCGCAGGTCCTCGATGTAGTCCAGGGCGTTCTTGACCAGGCCGGACACCGTGCCGTGGTAGCCGGGCGAGACCAGCACGACGCCGTCCGCGCCGCGCAGCGCCTCGACCAACCGGTGCGCGTTCTCCGTGCGGTCCGGGATGGCCGGGTCGTAGAACGGGAGCACCAGGTCGGGTCCGGAGACCTCGACGACCTTCGCGCCCGCGTCCACGGCGCCCTCCAAGGCGATCCTCATCGCGCGCTCGGACTGCGAGTTGGGGCGGAGGGATCCGCCGATGCCCACCACGGTGACCGTCATGGTGTCCGATCCTGCCACCTGGACCTAACTGGAGGTCCAGATGCTCGCACCAACCCCTACCGGCGAGTAACGTACGTCTCATGTCGAAGCTCGCCGAGTCGATCCCTCCCGGCGTCCTGGCCGGTGCCCTGCGCTTCGTGTTCGGCCTGCCCGCGCCGCTGCGCAGGCTGATCGCCGGCCGCCCCATCACGGTGGACGGCCAGCGGCTCCACCCGGAAGCCCAACTGCTGCTGAGGTTGCAGCAGCTCAGCGGCGAGGACTGGCAGACGACCACGCCCGCCGCGAACCGCCTTGCGCTGACCCGCAGCAACGCGCTGGTGTGCGGTCCCGTCATCGGCGGCGTGGCGGTGCGCTCGCTGTCGCTGGACGGCATCGGCGCGCGGTTCTACGAGCCGACCGGGCTGGCCGCCGGCTCGCCGTTGCTGGTCTTCTACCACGGCGGCGGGTGGGTCAGCGGCGACCTGGACAGCCACGACAACCTGTGCCGGTTCCTCGCCGTCGAGGGCGGGGTGCGGGTGCTGTCGGCCGACTACCGGCTCGCGCCGGAGCACCCGTTCCCGGCGGCGGCCGACGACGCGCGGGCTGCGTTCGAGTACGCGGTGGCGCACGCCGAGGAGCTGAAGGTCGACCCGCGGCGGATCGCGCTGGGCGGTGACAGCGCGGGCGGCAACCTGGCGGCCGTGACGGCGTTGCACGCGGGCGAGGTGAAGCCGGTGTTCCTGCTGCTGTTCTACCCGGCGGTGGACGCGTCGGTGCGGCGGCGGTCGCGGGAGCTGTTCGGCAACGGGTTCTTCCTCACCGACCAGAAGATGGACTGGTTCCTGGACCACTACGCGCCGTCACGCGACACGCACACCGACCCGCGGCTGTCGGTGCTGCTGGCGGAGGACTTGAGCGGGCTGCCGCCGACGTACCTGGCGACGGCCGGGTTCGACCCGTTGCGGGACGAGGGCGAGGCGTTCGCGGAGAAGCTGGCGCGGCAGGGCGTGCCGGTGGTGCTGCGGCGGTACGAGGGCCTGTTCCACGGCTACGCGAACATCCTCGGCGTCGGCGGCGTGTTCCGGGAGGCGGTGGCGGAGGCGGTCGGGTCGCTGCGCACCGGGTTGGCGCTGGCCAACACGCGGCAGGACATCCCCGAGACCGCGTGACGTGCGGCCGGTCGCCCGGGGTGGGGCGACCGGCCCCTTCGGCTCAGTCGCCGCTGCCCGCGGCGCCGCCGGACCCGCCTGCTCCCGCCTGCCCGCCCTCCGGCGCGCCGACCTCGCCCCCGCCCTGCGGGACGCCGCCTTCGGCGCCTCCCGACGTGCCGCCCGCCGACGCGCCGCTGCTCTCCGCGTCGTCCATCGTGGCGTTGAGCTCCGCCCGGAGCGTGGCGACCTGGTCCTGGACCGACCGGCACACCTTGATGACGTCGGCGACGGCGGTGTGCACGGTCTCCTCCGCCTCCGCGCCCTCGCCGGTCACGTCGTCGAGCCAGCTGCCGTCCAGCACCATCGAGACGGCGGGGTCGGCGTGGGCGGCGATCGCCAGGACCTGGTCGGCCGCGGTGACGGCGAGCTGGTCCATCCGCGCGGAGATCCGGTCGACCTCCTTGACCAGCTCCTCCAGCCGCTTGCGCTCGTCGACCAGCTCGGCCAGTTCCTTGTCCATCTCCGCGCGGGCGGAGTCCGACGCGGACCCCTCGGAGCTCGCCTCGTGCTCGGCGATCGCGGCCTCCTGCTGCTCGATCGCCTTGTCGAGGTCGGCGGCGGCCGTGCGGAGACGGTCGACGTAGCCCTGGACCGCCTGCGGGTCGTAGTCGATCTGCCGGATCGCGCCGATCGGGTCGGGCGAGCCGACCGTGGCGGCGGCCTGGGCGAGCCGCGTGCAGCCGTCCATCGCCTTCTGCAGTGCCGGGTGGGTCATCGCAGGCCCTCTCCGGAGCGGTTGACGCCCTCGGCGCTGTCCGCGTCCGACCGGTCGTACTCGTCGGCGTCCCGGCGCACCTTGTCGGCGATCTCGGCCAGCCGGTCGCGACGGCGCGCGATCCCGTCCCGCCGGCGCCCGACGATCGCGTCCAGGTCCGCCGCGAGCCCGGCGCCCGGGCCGGAGACGCCGAACGCGCCGCTCGGGACGGTGGTGTCGCCCAACGCGCTCGCCACCGTGTCCGCGTGGTCGCCCGCGCGCCGGAACCCGTCGGCGGACCGGCGCATCCGGTCGCTGTCGACCTTGAAACCTGCCATGACCTCCCCCTTCGCTCCTCTGGCCGCTACCGCGCGCCCAGGTAGTACGAACGCCGCTCCGCAACCAGCTCGCGCGCCTGGCGCTGCGCCTCGGACGCGGCCTGGAGGACCGCGTTCGCCAGCACCTTCGGGTCGACCCGGCCGACCAGCGTCGCGTTGACCGCGACCTCGACGACCTTGGCCGTGTGGTCGACCCCGATCTCGACCAGGCCGCTGTCGTCGCGGCCGAAGACGACCCGGTCGGCGAGGTCGCGCTTGAGCGCGAGCCGCGCCTGGTCGAGTCGTTCGGCGCGGGCCGCCAGCTCGTCCAGTGAAGGCTGATCCGTCATGCGCGCGACCCCCGATCGGCGGCACGGCGTCCCCGTTCGGACGAAGATCAACCGAGCCTGGTTCCGTTATTCATTACGGTAATCTCAAGATCGTGGGCTACTGGGTGCGGGTCAGGGTGGGTGACCCGCCGCCGCCTGCCATTCCGATCACGGACAGTGAGCCCCGTTGGGTCCGGGCCACCCGGCGCGCCGCCGTGGCCGCGCCGCCGCGTTCCGCCGATGGTGGGACCGGGTCGGAGCCGGAGACGCGGACGACGTGGCTGGTGGACTCGTTCGAGCTGGTCGTGCCGCGTTACCCGTGGCAGAAGGGCCGGGAGACCGGTCCGTGACAGGACAGGGCCGCCCGGACGAATCCGGACGGCCCTGTCGGGTGTGCACTATCAGGGGTGCACTATTCGGGTAGCACGGTCACTTGCCGAAGGCGGCGGCGATCTTGTCGCCGGTCTCCTTGTCGATGTTGCGCCAGTACTCGAACACGCGCTCCAGCACCGGCTCGGACACGCCGTTGGACGCGTGCGCGATCACGGTCTGCACCAGGCGCTCGCGCTGGCCGGCGTCCATCACCTCGCGGATCAGGGTGCCCGCCTGGCCGAAGTCGTCGTCCTCCGCGTGCAGCTTGTAAGCCGAACGGGTGACCGCGTCCTCGACGCCGTAGGACGACGCCACCTCGCCGGCCGCCTCGACGGACGCATGCGGGCCGCCGTAGGAGTTCGGCGCGTACACCGGGTCGACGGCGTTGGTGAAACGCATCGCGCCGTCCTTGGAGTACGAGTTCACCGGCGACTTCGGCCGGTTCACCGGCAGCTCGTTGTAGTTCGCGCCGATGCGGTACCGGTGGGCGTCCGGGTAGGAGAAGATCCGGCCGATCAGCATCTTGTCGGGCGACGTGCCGATGCCGGGCACCAGGTTCGTCGGCTCGAACGCGGCCTGCTCGATCTCCGCGAAGTAGTCCGCCGGGTTGCGGTCCAGCACGAGCTTGCCCACCTTGATCAGCGGGTAGTCGGCGTGCGGCCACACCTTGGTCAGGTCGAACGGGTTGAAGCGGTACGTCGCGGCGTCCGCGTAGGGCATCACCTGGACGTGCAGCGTCCACGACGGGAACTCGCCGCGCTCGATGGCGTGCCACAGGTCGGCGCGGTGCGCGTCGGCGTCCTCGCCGGCGATCTTCGCGGCCTGTTCCGAGGTCAGGGTCTCGATGCCCTGGTCGGTCTTGAAGTGGTACTTCACCCAGAAGCGCTCGCCGGCGGCGTTCTCCCACAGGTACGTGTGCGAGCCGTAGCCGTTCTGGTGGCGCCACGTCTTCGGGATGCCCCGGTCGCCCATCAGCCACGTCACCTGGTGCGCGGTCTGCGGCTGCAGCGTCCAGAAGTCCCACTGCATGTCGTGGTCGCGGCGGCCGGTGTCGGCGCGGCGCTTCTGCGAGCGGATGAAGTCCGGGAACTTGATCGGGTCGCGCAGGAAGAACACCGGCGTGTTGTTGCCGACGATGTCGTAGTTGCCCTGCGTCGTGTAGAACTTCAGCGCGAAACCGCGCGGGTCGCGCCAGGTGTCGGGCGAGCCGAGCTCACCGGCGACGGTGGAGAAGCGCAGCAGCGTCTCGGTCTTGACGCCGGGCTGGAACAGGGCCGCCTTGGTGAAGCGGCTGATGTCCTCGGTCGTCTCGAAGTAGCCGAACGCACCGCCACCCTTGGCGTGCACGACCCGCTCGGGCACCCGCTCCCGGTTGAACTGGGCGTTCTTCTCGATCAGGTAGTGGTCCTGCAGCAGGATCGGGCCGTTGGCGCCGAGGGTCAGCGAGTGGTCGTCGCTCGCGACCGGGATGCCTGCGTTGTTGGTGGTGGGACGCGCTTCGGTCACCCTGGTAGCTCCTTCTGAGGGGTTCGGCAGTCGGGGCACAGACCCCAGAAGAGGACCTCCGCCTCGTCCACGGCGAAGCCGACCGTGTCCGAGGGTTCCAGGCAGGGCGCGGCGCCGTGGACGCAGTCGACGTCCTCGGTCCGGCCGCAGTCCCGGCAGACGAGGTGGTGGTGGTTGTCGCCGGTCCGCGTCTCGTACCGCGCCGGGTGCCCGGCGGGTTCGATCCGGCGCAGCAACCCGGTCCGCGCGCACGCGTGCAGCACGTCGTAGACGGCCTGCGTCGACACGGACCCCAACCTGGCCCGCACGCCCTCGGCGACCGCGTCGGCCGTGGCGTGGGGGTGCTCGGCGAGCCATTCGAGCACCGCGATCCGGGGCGCGGTGATGCGCAGCCCGGCGTCCTTGAGCAGCTCGCGTGGTCCTGGGGTCATGGCTCCACCACTCCACCACGCTTTCTGGAACGAGTCAAGAAAACGAACGGTTAAACCTGTTGCCCGCGCCAGTGAAGATGGGCACGTGAACGTCTCTCACTACCTGGCCGTCCTCCGGACCCCGCGCGTGCCCGGCTTCATGCTGTTGATGCTGCTGGCGCGCGTGCCCCCGACGGCGGCGGGCATGACGATCACCATGCACGTCCTGCTCGGCCTGGAACGGGGTTACGGCGCCGCGGGCCTGGTCGGGGCGGTCAGCACGGTCGGCATCGCGCTGGGCTCGCCGCTGATGGGCCACCTGGTCGACCGGCGTGGTCTGCGCGCGATGCTGGTCCTGTCGATGGTCACCGAGGGCGTCTTCTGGTTCGTCGCGCCGCTGCTGTCCTACGAGGTGCTGCTCGTCACGTGCTTCATCACCGGCATCACCGTGATGCCCGTCATGTCGCTCGGCCGCCAGATCCTGACCGCGCTCGTGCCGGACGACCGCAGGCGCACCGCGTTGGCGATGGACTCGATGGCCGTCGAGCTCTCGTTCATGGCCGGGCCGGCGCTGGGGGTGGCGCTCACCACGCAGGCGTCGAGCCGGACGGCGATGTGGGCGATCGGCGCGTCCATGGTCCTGATCGGCGCGATCCTGTACGCGGTGAACCCGCCGGTGCGGCACGAGGGCGAGACCGGGGCGCGGGTGCCGCGGCGGGAGTGGCTCGACGGCCGGCTGCTCGGCGTGCTGATCAGCGCGGGCGGTGCGACGTTCGTGCTGTCGGGCGTCGAGGTGTCGGTGGTGGCGTCGATGCGCGGGCTCGGGCTGACCGGGTGGACCGGCGTGATGATCGTGGTGATGTGCGTGGCGTCGTTGGCGGGCGGTTTCCTCTACGGCGGGCTGACGCGCGTGCCGCCGTTGTGGGCGCTGATGGGCGGCATGGGGCTGCTGGCCGTGCCGATCGGCCTGGTCGGCTGGTCGCCGTGGTGGCTGGCGCTGGCGCTGGTGCCGACGAACTTCCTGTGCGCGCCGACGATCACCGCGACGGGTGAGCTGATCACGAAGTACGCGCCGGTGTCCGCGCGCGGTGTGGCGATGGGCCTGCAGAGCTCGGCGTTCACGCTGGGTGTGGCGTTGGGCGCGCCGGTCACCGGTTTCGTGATCGACCACTCGTCGCCGGCGTGGGGCTTCGCCGTGGCGGGTGCGGGCGCGGTCGTGGTCGCGGCGGGCACGGTGGCGCTGGGCCGCCGCACGGCGCCGGTCGCGGTGGGCTGATCGGGACGGACATCACCCGTTCGGACCCGTCTCCACCACGCTCCGCGCACCTCTTCTCCACCATGGAATCCGATTTCTGGTTCGACTCCTGGGAGCAGGGCGGCACGAAGACGAGCTTCCACCTCCGGGACGTGCACGAGCACGCCCGGCTGCTGGACCGGCTCGGCCTGGTGGCCGGCGCGCGGGTACTGGTGCCGCTGTGCGGCAAGACGACCGACCTGCGGTTCTTCGCCGAGTCCGCGGCGGAGGTCGTCGGCGTCGAACTGGTGCCCAGGGCCGTCGCCGAGTTCTTCGCCGAGAACGGCCTGGACCCGGTGGAGGAGGAGCCCGACGTGTTCCGCTGCGGCAACCTCGTGATCCGCCGCCAGGACATCTTCAAGCTCGGGCCGGCGCAGATCGGCCCGGTGGACCTGGTGTACGACCGGGCCTCGCTGATCGCGTTCCCCGAGGACATGCGGCAGCGCTACGCCGACACGATCACCCGGCTGGTGCGACCCGGCGCCAGGTACTTCATCAACACCCTGGAGTACCACCCGAGGCTGCCGTCGCCGCCGTTCTCCGTCGGTCCGGAGGAGGTCGTCGAGCGCTTCGGGCGCGCGTTCGACGTCGAGCACGTGGCCGCGGAGCCGAGACCGGAGCACCGGATGGTCGAGAAGTTCGGCCTGACCAGCCTGGTGGAGCACGGCTTCCTGCTGCGGGCGCGCTAGGGCCGCCGCCCCAGGTCGCGCAGGGCCTGGTAGAGGCGGTCGATGGTGGGACGCGACCTGGCGTAGTGGCGGACCGCGTCCGGGTCGGGCGGGATCGTCTTCACCGGTGTGATCAGCTCGGCGGCGACGGTCAGCGACGGGATCTCGCCCAGCGCCCGCCAGGCGACCAGGGCCGCGCCGACGCCGGAGCCCTCGCTGTCGTCGGCCAGTTCCAGCTCCAGGCCCAGCGCGGACGCCAGCACGGTCGCCCACAGGTCGCTGCGGAACGCGCCGCCGGTCACCCGGACCGCGTGCACCTCCGCCACCGAGCGCACCGCGTCCAGCACCAGCGCCAACTGCTGCGCCACGCCCTCGACCAGCGCGCGGGCGATCTCGGCCCGCCCGTGCTCGCGCCGCAGCCCGATCAACGCCGACGTCACGTCCGCGTCCCACCACGGCGCGCGTTCCCCCAGCAGGTACGGCAGCGCGATCACGCCGGCCGCGCCCACCGGCGCCCCGGAGGCCTCCTCCAGCAGGTCGCGCACGTCGACGCCGAACGTCTCGGCGGCCCACTGCGCCACCACGCCGCCGTTGCTCACCGCCCCGCCGAGCACCCACAGCCCTTCGGCGACGGCGTAGCAGAACACCCGCCCCTGCTCGTCCACGACGGGCTCGTCGCGCACCACCCGCAGCGCGCCGCTCGTGCCCAACGACACCGCCGCCACCCCCGGCACGACCGCGCCGACGCCGAGGTTCGCCATCGGCCCGTCGCCGCCGCCCAGCACCACCGGCAGGCCGGCGGGCAGGCCCGGCACGTCCAGCGCCAACGGCAGCGAGTCCACCGGCGCGTGCAGGTCGGGGAGTTGCCCGGCGTCCACGCCCGCGAAGGCCAGCGCGTCCGGGTGCCAGTCCAGCGACCGGAGGTCCATCAACCCGGTCGCGGACGCCGAGGAGTGCTCGGTCGCCAGCACACCGGTCAGCTGCAGCGCGACGAAGTCCTTGAGCCCGCACCACCGCGCCGCGGCGAACCCCTGGTCGCGGAACCACGCCAGCTTCACCAGCGGCGACATGGTGTGGATCGGGGTGCCGGTCGCGCGGTGCAGCGCGATCCCGTCGGCCGTGCCGCGCAGCCGCGCCGTCTGCTCCAGCGCGCGGTTGTCCGCCCACGACAACGACGGCGTGACGGGCGTGCCCGAGGAGTCCAGCCCGAGCAGGGTGTGCATCGCGCCGGTCAACGACAACGCCCGCACGGCAAGCCCTCGCGCCGCGACCTCGCGCAACGCCTTGAGCGCCGCGCCCCACACCTCGACCGGGTCGTGGGTCGCCTCGCCGGAGGGCGTGGTGCGCATCGGGTAGCCGTGCTCCGCCGATGCCACCACGCCCGCGTCCCGGTCCACCGCGATGACCTTGGTCGACGTCGTCCCGAGGTCGATCGCGAGCACTACGTCCGCCATAGGGGTGAACCTACCTGGCAGCGTCTTGTCGATGATCTGCTGACACCTGTCGCGCAGGTGCTGACGCGCCGGAACCGGCGCCACTCGCACGACCTCGTCGACACCGCCGACGCGTCCGGTTTCGAAACCCACCACCAGGAGGAAAGCGCGGTCGGCGTTCGCACCCGACGACACGCGAACCAACTCAACGGCGGCAAGCGGATTCGTCGTCGAACACGCGACAGTCCCCCGGACCGTTCGGTTCGGGGGACCGCCGCGTGCTCTCGGCCGGGTCAGAGCCTGGTGGCCAGCTCCTCGGCGATCTCGTAGGTGTTCAGCGCCGCGCCCTTGCGCAGGTTGTCACCGCACACGAAGAAGTCCAGCGTGTTCGGGAAGTCCAACGCCTGCCGCACCCGGCCCACGTAGGTCGGGTCGCCGCCGACGACGTCCGCCGGCGTCGGGAACTCCTTGGCCGCCGGGTCGTCGACCAGCACGACGGACGGCTGCGCACCGAAGATCTTGTGCGCCTGCTCGACGGTCACCTCGCGGGCGAACGTCGCGTGCACCGCCAGCGAGTGCGTCGTCACCACGGGCACGCGCACGCAGGTCGCGGACACCTTCAGGTCCGGGATGCCCAGGATCTTGCGGGACTCGTTGCGGACCTTCAGCTCCTCGCTGGTCCACCCCTCGTCCTTCAAGGACCCGGCCCACGGCACCACGTTCAACGCCAGCGGCGCGGGGAACGGCGAGTCCGACACAGGCAGGCCGGCCGCCTCCAACGTCTCGCGGACGTCGCCCGCGCGCACGCCGACCTCCTTGCCCGCCAGCGCCGAGATCTCCGCGTACAGCCGGTCGATCGCCGCCTGCCCGCCGCCCGACGCGGCCTGGTAGGACGCCACGACCAGCTCGCGCAGCTCGAACTCCCGGTGCAGGGCGCCCAGCGCGGCCATCATCGACAACGTCGTGCAGTTCGGGTTCGCGATGATCCCCTTGGGGCGCACGCCGATCTGGTCGGCGTTCACCTCGGGCACCACCAGCGGCACGTCGGGGTCCATCCGGAACGCGCCCGAGTTGTCCACCGCGACCGCGCCCTTGGCCGCGGCGATCGGCGCCCACTCGGCCGACACCTCGTCCGGCACGTCGAACATCGCGACGTCCACGCCGTCGAACGCCTCCGGCGACAGCGCGACCACGGTCAGCTCTTCGCCGCGCACGGTGATCTTCTTGCCCGCCGAGCGCGCGGACGCGATCAGCCGGACCTCACCCCACGGCACGGACTCGCGGCCGTTGATGATGTCGATCATGACGGTGCCGACGGCACCGGTGGCCCCCACAAGAGCCAGGACAGGTCCGCTCATCGCCCACTCCCCGCGTACACCACAGCTTCTTCGTCGCCACCGAGGTCGAACGCGTCGTGCAGCGCGCGCACGGCGTCGTCGAGCTGCGTGTCGCGGCAGATGACCGAGATCCGGATCTCCGAGGTGGAGATGATCTCGATGTTGACGCCCGCCGACGCGAGCGCCTCGCAGAACTGCGCGGTCACGCCGGGGTGCGAGCGCATGCCCGCGCCGACCAGCGACACCTTGCCCACGTGGTCGTCGTAGAGCACCTGGTCGAAGCCGATCTCCTCGCGCGACTTCTCCAACGCCGCCACGGCGCGCGGGCCGTCGTCCTTCGGCAGGGTGAACGTCACGTCGGTGCGGCCGGACACGGCCTGCGAGACGTTCTGCACGACCATGTCGATGTCGAGTTCGGCCTGGGCCACGACGCGGAAGATCCGCGCCGCCATGCCGGGCAGGTCGGGCACCGCCGTCACGGTGACCTTGGCCTCGGACCGGTCGTGCGCGACGCCGGTGATCATCGCCTGTTCCACGGGAAGGTCCTCCACTGACCCGGACACGATGGTCCCGGGCTTGTTGCTGAACGAAGATCGGACGTGCACCGGGACGCCGTAGCGGCGGGCGTACTCGACGCAGCGCAGCATGAGCACCTTGGCCCCGCACGCCGCCATCTCGAGCATCTCCTCGTAGGTGATGGTCTCCAGCCGCTTGGCGTTCGGCACGATGCGCGGGTCGGCGGTGAACACGCCGTCGACATCGGTGTAGATCTCGCAGACGTCGGCCTTCAGCGCCGCCGCCAACGCCACCGCGGTGGTGTCGGTGCCGCCGCGGCCGAGCGTGGTGATCTCCTTGCTGTCCTGGCTGACGCCCTGGAAGCCCGCGACGATCGCGATGGCGCCTTCCGCGAGGGCGTCCTGGATGCGGCTCGGCGTCACGTCGATGATGCGCGCCTTGCCGTGCACGGACGTGGTGATCACGCCGGCCTGCGAGCCGGTGTAGGAGCGCGCCTCGGCGCCCAGCGAGCTGATCGCCATCGCCAGCAGCGACATGGAGATGCGCTCACCGGACGTGAGCAGCATGTCCATCTCGCGGGCGGGCGGCACCGGGGACACCTGGCGCGCGAGGTCGAGCAGCTCGTCGGTCGTGTCGCCCATCGCGGAGACGGCGACGACGACCTCGTTGCCCGCTTTGCGGGTCGCGACGATGCGCTCGGCCACCCGTTTGATCCGCTCGGCGCTCCCGACCGAGGAACCGCCGTACTTCTGGACGACGAGCGCCACAGACCCACTCCTCCCAGGTGCTTCAAGCCCAGCTCATCGGGGAGACTACCTGGCCCAAGGAGTGGACAGCGGTCGCCGTGACGGCCACTACTCTCGACCCCGTGTCGACCCTGGAGGCCGTTCGCGTGGAGCCGAAGGACGCGCCCAGCGCGCGTGGGCGGTTGGCGCGCGTGGCCAGACACCGGGTCACCGCGGCGCTCGCCCCCGCCCTGCTCTACCTGGCCGTCCGCGAGCTCGGCCTGCTCGCGCTGCAGCTGATGGCGGCGCGGTGGGACAAGGACGTCACGCGGGCGCTCACGTCGTGGGACGGGCAGTGGTTCCTGGGCATCGCCGAGGGCGGTTACGCGAACGTGCCGACGTGGCTGGTGGACGCGTTCGGGCGGCGGACGGCGGAGACGCCGCTGGCGTTCTTCCCCGGCTACCCGACGCTGGTGCGGTGGGTGGACGGGCTGCCCGGCGTGCCGACGGTCGGCGCCGCGTTCGCGGTGAGCCTGGTCAGCGGCGTGCTGTGCGCCTACGGGCTGGCGCGGCTCGGTTCCCGGGTGGCCGGCGGGTCGCAGCGGGCCGGGCTGGTGCTGGTGGTGCTGTTCGCGGCGTCGCCGATGGCCGTGGCGCTGTCGATGACGTACTCGGAGGCGACGTTCTGCGCCCTCGCCGTCTGGTCGCTGGTCGGCGTGGTGGAACGGCGCTGGGTGCTGGCCGGGGTGTGCTGCGCGGCGGCGGGCCTGGTGCGGCCGACGGCGGCGGCGCTGGTCCTGGCGGTGTGCGCGGCGGCGCTGGTCGCGGCGTGGCGGCGGCGGGACGACTGGCGGCCGTGGGTGGGCGCGCTGGTCGCGCCGCTGGGGCTGGTCGGCTACCTCGGGTACGTCGCGGCGCGCACCGGGCGGTGGGACGGCTGGTTCGCCGTGCAGCAGATCGGGTGGGACTCGCGGTTCGACGGCGGCGCGGCCACCTGGAAGTTCGCGCTGCTCATCCTGGGTGAGCCCCGGTCGGTGCTGGAGCTGGCCACGGTGTGGCTGCTGGTGGTGGCGCTGGCCCTGGTGGTGCTGAGCCTGCGGCGCGGGCTGGAGTGGCCGCTGGTCGTCTACGGCGCCGGCGTGCTCGCGATGGACCTCGGGTCGAACGGGCTGATGAACTCGAAGGCGCGGCTGCTGCTGCCCGCGTTCACGCTCCTGGTGCCGATCGCGCTGGCGCTGGCACGGCGGCGCACCGGCACGGTGGTCGCGGTGCTGGTGGGCGTGTCGGTGTTCAGCGCGTGGTTCGGCGCCTACGCCATCACGGCTTGGCCGTACGCGATCTGATCGACAGGATGGGTCGGTGGACGGCAACGACCTGATCATGCGGCGCTGGAGCCCGCGGGCGTTCGACGGCGCGGCCGAGGTGTCGCCGGACACCGTGCGCGCACTGCTGGAGGCGGCCCGGTGGGCGGCCTCGCACGGCAACACCCAGCCCGCCCGGTTCCTCGTCGGCTACCGCGGCGACGACACGTTCGGGCGAATCTTCGCGGCCCTGCGGCCGGGCAACCAGGCGTGGGCGGGCCGGGCGTCGGTGCTGCTCGTGGGCGCGGTGGCCGAGTCGGACGAGCGCGGGCCGATGCCGAACACCGAGTTCGGGTTGGGGCTCGCGGTGCAGAACCTGGTGCTGCGGGCCGTCGAGCTGGGCCTGGTCACGCACCAGATGGGCGGGTTCTCGCCGGACGCGGTGCGCGAGGAGTTCGGGCTCCCCGAGCACGTGCGGCCGGTCGTCGTGATCGCGGTCGGGCTGCTCGGCGACGACGAGCAGCTGCCCGAGGACCTGCGGGCCAGGGAACGCCGACCACGCGTGCGCAAACCGTTGAGCGAGACTGTTTTCGCAGGTAGGTGGGGTCAGCCCGCCTTTGCGGAGGAACCCCCGGACCCCGCCGCAGGGGGGAGGACGGCGGGGACCGGGGAGGAACGGGGCTAGCGCGCGACGACGCGGGCCAGCAGGCCGGCGACGACGAGCCAGAACACCGCGGCGAGACCGTAGTTCAGGATCACGTCGAGGTTGGCGTTGCCCGTCTGGAACAGCCCTGGGAAGAACAGCGCCAGCGGCTCGGCGAGCTGCTGGATGAAGCGGAAGAACGCGTTCGCCGTGTTCACCCCGATGAGGAGCATGAGGATGTACAGCACCTCGATGCCCGCGAACACGGCGCCTACGCCGCGGATCACTCGGGCAGCGGTGTAGTTGCCACTGCGCGTTGAGGTTCGCCATCTGGACATGTCAAGAAGGTGCCCGCCCCACGATCGAGTGAAACTCGGACGGGTGAAGTTCCACCATCTGGGCGCTCGGTTCCACCTCGGCGCGGAATCCGGTTAACCTGTTCGTCATGGCACGCGCCCTCCTGCTTCGCCGCCGTGACGGGGTCTGATCGGACCGGCCCCCCGTCGCGGGACGAGCGTTGCCCGCCGGTCGTCTTCCCACCGGCACCAGCAGGAGCATTTCGAACATGAGCGCGACTCCCGACGCCTACACCTCCGGCGCCAGCCGCATCCGCCCGCCGGCCCGTCCCGTGGCCGACCAGCCGGTCTGGAACCCGCAGCGCGGCACGTCCATGCCCGTGCACCGCTACCGGCCGTTCCACGAGCAGGTGGAGACGGTCGACGTGCCCGACCGCACGTGGCCGACCAAGCGGATCACCAAGGCGCCGCTGTGGTGCGCGGTCGACCTGCGCGACGGCAACCAGGCCCTGATCGACCCCATGTCGCCCGCCCGCAAGCGCAAGATGTTCGACCTGCTCGTGCGGATGGGCTACAAGGAGATCGAGGTCGGCTTCCCGGCCGCGTCGCAGACCGACTTCGACTTCGTCCGCGAGATCATCGAGGACGGCGCGATCCCGCCCGACGTCACCATCCAGGTGCTGACCCAGTGCCGCCCCGAGCTGATCAGCCGCACGTTCGAGTCGCTGCGCGGCGCGGGCAAGGCGATCGTGCACTTCTACAACTCGACGTCCATCCTGCAGCGCCGGGTCGTGTTCAAGTCCGACCGCGAGGGCATCAAGAAGATCGCCACGGACGCCGCCGCGTTCGCCCTGGAGCAGGAGAAGGACTACCCGGAGACCGAGTTCCGCTACGAGTACTCGCCCGAGTCCTACACCGGCACGGAGCTGTCGTACGCGCTGGAGGTCTGCGACGCGGTGTCGGAGATCATCCGGCCGACGCCGGAGAAGCCGCTGATCATCAACCTGCCGGCGACGGTGGAGATGGCCACGCCGAACGTCTACGCCGACTCGATCGAGTGGATGTCGCGCAACCTGGCCCGCCGTGACTCGATCATCCTGTCGCTGCACCCGCACAACGACCGCGGCACCGGCGTGGCCGCCGCCGAGCTGGGCTACCTGGCGGGCGCCGACCGGATCGAGGGCTGCCTGTTCGGCAACGGCGAGCGCACCGGCAACGTGTGCCTGGTGACGCTGGGCATGAACATGTTCAGCCAGGGCGTCGACCCGCAGATCGACTTCTCCGACATCGACGAGATCCGGCGCACGGTCGAGTACTGCAACCAGCTGCCCGTGCCCGAGCGGCACCCGTACGGCGGCGACCTGGTGTTCACCGCGTTCTCCGGCTCGCACCAGGACGCGATCAAGAAGGGCTTCGAGGCCCTGGAGGACGCCGCCAAGGCCGCCGGGCAGCACGTGGACGAGTTCCCGTGGGAGGTCCCGTACCTGCCGATCGACCCGAAGGACGTCGGCCGCAACTACGAGGCCGTGATCCGGGTGAACTCGCAGTCCGGCAAGGGCGGCGTGGCGTACCTGATGAAGACCGAGCACCACCTGGACCTGCCGCGCCGGCTCCAGGTCGAGTTCTCCAAGGTCATCCAGGAGGTCACCGACACCCAGGGCGGCGAGATCGGCCCCAAGGACATGTGGGACGCGTTCTCCGAGGAGTACCTGGACGCCACCGCGCCGCTGAAGCTGCTGCGCCAGAAGGTGTCCGGCGACGGCAGCGGCCACGAGACGATCAAGGCCGTGGTCGTGGTGGACGGCGAGGCGCAGGAGATCACCGGCGGCGGCAACGGCCCGATCGCCGCGTTCGTGGACGCCCTGGCCACGGTCGGCTACGACGTGCGGGTGCTGGACTACTTCGAGCACGCCATGTCGTCGGGTGACGACGCGCGTGCGGCGGCGTACCTCGAGTGCGCCGTCTCCGACCGCGTGCTGTGGGGCGTCGGCATCGACAGCTCCACGGTCGCCGCGTCGCTGCGCGCCCTGGTGTCGGCGATCAACCGCGCCCACCGGTAGCTCGATGAGAGATCGCCCCGCCGGCGTCGTGCCGGCGGGGCGATCTCTCATCGCAGGTCCGCGAAGAACGCTCGCACGTCCTCGACCAGCAAGTCCGGCTGTTCCATGGCCAGGAAGTGGCCGCCCCGGTCCAGCTCGGTCCACCGGACGACGTGGTGGTCGCGCTCGGCCCACCGGCGGATCGTCACGTCGCGGGCCGACACCAGGACTCCGGTCGGCACGGTGGTCCGGTCGGTGTCGGACCACCCCTTCGCGGAGATCTCCTCGTAGTAGATCTGCGCCGCCGACGCGGCCGTGCCCGTCAGCCAGTACAGCGAGACGTCGGTGAGGACGCGGTCCCGGTCGACGCTGTCCTCGGGCAGGCCGTCCTCCGGGTGGGTGAGCTCCTTGAACTTCTCCACGACCCACGCGAGCTGGCCCACCGGCGAGTCGTGCAGCCCGTAGGCCACGGTCTGCGGCCGTTTCGAATTGCACTGCAGGTAGCCGTCGTTGAAGTCCTCCATCGCCTCCCACCGCCGCTGCTCGACCTCGGTGAGGCCCTCGACCTCGCCGTCGGGGAACGTCAGCAGGGCGTTCAGGTGGATGCCCACCACCCGGTCGGGCGCCTGCCTGCCCATCTCGGGCGCGACCCACGCGCCGGTGTCGTAGCCCTGCACGCCGTACCGCTCGTACCCGAGCGCGGCCATCAGCTCGACCAGCACGCCGGCCATCCGCGCCGCGTCCACGCCCGGCCCGGCCAGCGGGGTGGAGAAGCCGAAGCCCGGCAGGGACGGGACGACCAGGTGGAACGCGCGGGCCGGGTCGCCGCCGTGCGCGCGGGGGTCGGACAGCGGTCCGACGACGTCGAGGAAGTCGGTGAACCCGCCAGGCCAGCCGTGCAGCAGCACGAGCGGCAGGGCGTCCGGTTCGGGTGAGCGGACGTGCAGGAAGTGCACGGTCTGATCGCCGACGGTGGCGAGGTGCTGCGGGTGGGCGTTGATCGCGGCCTCGTGCGCGCGCCAGTCGTAGGTCGTGCGCCAGTGCTCGGCCAGGTCCTTCAGGTAGTCCACCGGGACGCCCCGGCTCCAGCCGACGCCCGGCAGCTCGTCGGGCCAGCGCGTGTTGGCCAGGCGGGCGTTCAGGTCGTCGAGTTGAGCTTGGGGCACGTCGATGCGGAACGGGTGGATCTCGGTCATGGCGGCGACGGTAGGAGGCCCTTGGGACAGTTCCGGTCCTAACGATCGGGCAGGCTCGACGCCATGGTGGACACGTCCGCGCGGCTGCTTCGGCTGCTGTCGCTGTTGCAGGCCCGGTGCGACTGGTCCGGCGCCGAGCTCGCCGAACGGCTCGACGTCACCACCCGCACGGTCCGCCGTGACGTCGAACGCCTGCGTGACCTCGGCTACCCCGTGCACGCGACGCAGGGCACCGCCGGTTACCGCCTCGGGGCTGGCGCCTCGCTGCCGCCGTTGCTGCTGGAGGACGACGAGGCGGTGGCCGTGGCGGTGGGTCTGCGCACCGCGGCGGGCGGTTCGGTGGCCGGGATCGAGGAGACGTCGGCGCGGGCGTTGGCCAAGCTGGAACAGGTGCTGCCCGCGCGCCTGCGGCACCGGGTCGGCACGCTGCACTCGGCGACGGTCCGCGTCGGCGCGGGCGGGCCGAAGGTGGCACCGGACGTGCTCGTGGCCATCGCGGACGCCTGCCGCCGGCACGAGTCGCTGCGGTTCGACTACACCAGCCCGCGCGGCGGCGCGACGACCCGGTCCGTGCAGCCGCACAGCCTGGTCAGCTTCACCCGGCACTGGTACCTGGTCGCCTGGGACACCGACCGCGACGACTGGCGCAGCTTCCGCGTGGACCGGCTGGCGCTGCGCACCCCGAACGGCCCGCGCTTCGCGCCACGCGAACCACCTGGTGGTGACGTGGGGGCGTACCTGGAGCACCGGCTCTCGTCCCGCGCGTGGCCGGTGCGGGCGACCGTGACGCTGCACGAACCGGCGGTCGCCGTGGCCGACCGGCTCTGGCCGGGCATGGGCGTGGTCGAGCCCGTGGACGACCGCGCGTGCCTGCTGCACGTCGGCGCGGAGACCGCAGGGGACCTGGTCTGGATGATCACGTCGGTGGACGTCGACTTCACCCTGACCGACGGCCCGCCCGAGCTGGTCGACGCGCTGAGCGCGCACGCCGACCGTTGCCTGCGGGCGGTCAGGAGGTCTTAGCGAGGAACGCCACCCAGCGGTCGGTCGGGAAGGTCAACACCGGGCCGTCGGCGTTCTTCGAGTCGCGGACCCCGGTCACGGCGGCGGTGACGGCCACCTCGACGCAGTTGCCGTTGTCGGCGGAGTAGCTGGACTTGATCCAACGGGCGTTGGCGGTCATCGCGACCTCCGGTTATCCCTTGAGCAGTGACGTGATCAAGGAAGCGGACTCGCGCTGGTCGAGCGCGACAGCGCGAAGGTTCTTCGCTGACATGCTATAGGCCCGGACCTGCGCCGGTTCCTGCACGTTGAGCGCACCTTCCTGCACTTCCACGTACACCACATCGCGGAACTTCTCGAAGCCGAGAAGCACGAACGAGCCGGTGGTCGCCGAGTGCACGCCTACATCGGTGGGAATGACCTGGACACCTACGTTGGACTGCTCGCCGACCTCCAGGAGGTGCTCCAGTTGGCCTCTCATGACGTCGGCGTCACCGACCGGTCTGTGCAGCGCCGACTCTTCGATGATCGCGTGCAGTGACAGCGAGTTCTCCTCGGCGAAAAGCCGCCGTTGACGCTCCATCCGGAAGTGCACGACCCGGTCACCGTGATCAGGTCGAACCCGCCGGGAAGACGTGGTCACCGCAGTGGCGTAAGCCTCGGTCTGGAGGAGCGCGGGCAGGACGATCGGCTCGTAGGTGAACTCGGTCGCGGCGAGCCGTTCGAGGCCGACGAAGGTCTGGAACCAGTCCGGGACGACGTCGGTCCACGCGCCCCACCAGGTGCTCTCGTCGTCCTGGCCGGCGAGGGCGACGAGCCGGTCGATGTCCGCGCGGTCGGCACCGTAGAAGCCCAGGAGTATCGCGACCTCGTTGGGGCGTTGGCGGTACATGCCGCCCTCGATCTGGCTGATCTTGCCCGAGGTGCAGCCCAACACCTTCGCCGCCTCGGTGCCCTTCTTCCGTGCCCGCTCGCGGTGGTCCCGCAGTTCATTGCCGATCAGCCAGCTCAACGCCGAGGGCTCAGCCACCCGTCCTCCTTCACGTCGCCGGCAAGTGTGCCCGGTGGCGACGTAGTCTCGGCAGTCACCCGATTGAGGAATACCTAAATTCTTAGCTAATCTCTAGCTTGGCTCTCGCGACCTAAGGTCGTGGCTGGTCCGGCTCCCGTGCGAGTGACGACGCGCGGGAGCCGGCCGGTCCTCACCAACCAAGGAGGGCTCGTGTGGCAGGAACTGCATCTCCAGGTCAGGAACCGACTGGCCGTGGTCGAAGGGGTCGCGACCGGCGGCGATGAGCGGGTGGCGGCGGACTTGGCCCGATCCGAGGTCCCGCTCCTCGTGACCGCGATCCGCGTGCTGCTCGACGGCCACCGGCCCGACTCCGAGGGCCACTGCCGGGCCTGCTGGGGCCGCAGGTGGTGGCAGCGGCCCACCGTTCCGTGCCGGCAGTACCTGCTCGCGCGGACGGCGTTGCTGGACCTGTCGGCGGACGCGCGGGAGGTGGCGTGATGGCGGTGCCGACATTGCGCGGGCGGCTGCTGGGGCGGGAGGTCCGAGCGCTGCGGGAGGCGGCCGGGCTCAGCGTCGCGGAGTTGGCGGCCCGGTCCCGGGGGGCGGTGCGGCAGATCGAGCGGGTCGAGGCCGGTTACGCGCCCGTCAGGTTCCCCGACATGGTGGCGTGCGCACCGGCGCTCGGGGACGAGTACCAGCGGCTGTTCACGGTCTCGCAACAGGCGCACCTGCCCGAACTGCGGTGCGAGTGGGGCGAGGAGGCGACCCTCGTGCTCGACCTGCTGCACGCCACGGCCACCGGGGTGCACACGGTCGGGGGAGGGGCGCGGCCGTTCACGTTGTTCCTCATGCCGGAGGGGTCGGACGTCGTGTTCCACGCGCACCTGGCGTCCGCGTTCTTCACCGAAGACCTCGGCGAGATCAGTGCCGCGCATCACATCATCGAGGCCCTACCAGCGGATTTGTGACGTCGAGCTAACGGGTTGCTGAGGACCCTCTCAGGTTGGAGACGATCGGGAACCGCCCCGCGTTCGGAGATCATGACCGCGTTCGTGGTGCTGTTCGTCGTCGCCGTCGTGCCACTGGCGCCGACCGAGGCCGTGCTGATCGGCTACGGCGTGCTGGCCGCCTCCGGCGAACTGTCGCTGACCGCGGTGATCGCCGTGGCAGCCCTCGGCTGCACCCTCTCCGACTTCGTCAACTTCGGTGTCGGGCGTGGGGTCGGGTTGCGGGCGCTCGAGAAGGTCGGACGGCGGCCCGGTCCGCGTGCGGTGATCGCGTGGACGGCGGAGAGGCTGGCCACGCGCGGCGAGTCGATCCTGGTCGCGGTGCGGTTCGTGCCGGGCGGTGGGCTGGTCGGCGCGGTCCTGGCCGGGTCGCTGCGGTGGCGCCTGCGGCGGTTCGCGCCGATCGCGGTGGTCGGCGCCACGCTGTGGAGCGCCTACACGGCGACGCTCGGCTACTTCGGCGGGCAGGTCTTCACCGACCCGGTGGTGGCCACGCTGGTGTCGTTCGCGGTGGCCACGCTGATCGGCGTGCCGATCGGGATGGCCGTGAGAGCCGCTCAGCGCAGGGCCGTGACCGCCTGAGCCAAGCGGTTGCGCACCGCGACGCGGGCCCGTTCGTACGCGTGCGGGTCGCCGTGCAGGACCGACTGGGCGTTGGCCATCTCCAGGAACGCGATCAGCTCGAACGCCAGCTGGTCCGGGTCGGCGATCCCCGGGATCGCGGCGACGGTCTCGCGGACGTAGGAGTTCCAGTCGCGCCCGTACCCGGCGATCGCGTCGCGCACCCGTCCCGGCCGGGCGTCGAACTCGGCCTGCACGGCGTAGAAGAAGCACCCGCCGGGGAACGTGCGGTTCTCCGAGTACGCCAGCCACCCGTCGAGCATCACCGTCAACCGGGTCAGGCCCGGCGGCTCGACCAGCGCCGGGTCCACGACCTGCCGCGCGAAGATCGCCGCCGCCGCGCGCACGGTCGAGAGCTGCAGCTCCTCCTTCGACCCGAAGTGCGCGAACACCCCGCTCTTGCTGACCTCCAGCTCGGTGGCCAACCGCCCGATCGACAGGCCCTCCAGCCCTTCCACCGACGCGATCTCCGCCGCCCGCCGCAGGATCTGCCGCCGCGTCTGCTCGCCGCGCTCCACCCGTCCGTCGACCTTCACGGCTTCCACGCTATCCCTCTTGACCACCGGCAAACTAATTGTACGATCGTTCGTACAACTTGAGGGGTGGACACATGGATCTCCTGGACCTGAACCGGTCGGCGCTCGACCTCAACCTGAAGCTCATGGCCGAACTGGACGAGGCGCACCTGGACCTGCCCACGCCGTGCGCCGGCTGGACCGTCTACGAGCTGCTGCGCCACCAGGTCGAGTCCACGCTGGCGTTCACCGCGGCCGTCCGCCGCACGGCCGTCGACGCGCCGGCGAGCGACGACCTGACCGTCGCCTACCGGATCGCGACCGACGCGGTCACCGAGGCGTTCCGCGCGGACGGCGTGCTGGAGCGCGAGGCCGAGTTCCCCAACTACGGCCTGCGCCGCGGTCGCGAGCTGGTGGCCGGGCACTTCATCGACAACCTGGTGCACGCCTGGGACCTGTCCCGCGCGATCGGCGTGGACAGCACGCTCGACACCGAGCTCGCCACCGCCGCCTTCCGGATGTCTCGGCACTTCCCGACCACGCCGGACGTCCGGGGTCCGGGAGGCGCGTTCGCGATGCCGGTCGCGGTGCCGGAGGACGCGCCGATCACCGACCGCCTCGTCGGCCTGCTCGGCCGTTCGCCGAACTGGCCGGCGTGACGTGACCGGCGGGTCGGGGCAGCAGCTCGATCAACGAGTTTCCACCCAGCCGGTTCGCGCCGTGCAGGCCGCTCGCCGCCTCGCCGAC